>JAGYMZ010000001.1 GCA_018400295.1 Bacteroidales bacterium
GGAAATATTCAACCAGGATGGCAGTTTGCTCCGGGGGGCGAATAGGGATTTCAGGTTTGCTGAGATCCAGTAAGTTTGGCCGTTATAATCCTTCAGTACGCGCTGCAGGTGGTTCTCACCCAATTGGGCGGGGTTATGCTGTGCATAACCGGTGGGGTGGTAAGAGCATTTAAGGATGAGCTTCTGTTCCTGCCACAGAAATTGTTGTCCAATGAACAGGGCTGCTCCGGCTGTGTTGGCGATGACGTCACCTGCAGAGGCACCCCATTCACCGGAAAAGCCGTCAAAGATCTCCACGGTGGTGAGAAAGATCCATCCGGCGGATCCGCCGAGCCAAATGGCTTTTTTATTTTCCACACCGGCCCATTTCAGAGCGCTGTAACCAACCCTGCCCAGGTAATAGGCAGTGGTGGAATGCCCCGCCTTATCCATCTGAAGCCATTCAGAATTGTCGTTTTTGAAATGAAAAGAAGATTGTGGATAGTTTTTGTACCACAACTGGTATAACCCGAACATCACTGCGGAATACGATGCAGTGGCTCCGATGAGCAGGCCGGTAAACCGGGCTTTGTTCAATGTGTCAGACGGGGTGAAAAAATGGTTTTGTGACCGGCTGCCCGTGGGGGCCAGGAACAGCACGAACAGCATTGCCGGGATAATTCCTTTTCTCAAGCGCCCTGGAAAAAGATCCGGTTTCATCCTGCTGATGCCGTTATTTCCAGACATCCATCGCATCGAGTGCTCTTTGGTACTTCCGGGCATTCCGGTTATGCTGTATGGTGGTTTTGGAAAATTCATGGTACCCGCTTAAGTCGTCTTTTGCGCAAAAAAATAAATACCCGTGGTCTTCAAAGTTCAGCACTGCATTAATGGATGTGATGGAGGGTATGCAAATGGGCCCGGGGGGCAGGCCGGGATTTTGGTAGGTGTTATATGGGGAATCAATTTCCTTGTGTTTGTTAAGGACCCTTCGTATACTGAAATCCTGCATTGCATAGATGAGGGTCGGGTCTGCCTGCAGGCGCCATCCCCGTTTCAGACGGTTCATGTATACACCGGCAATGGCTGGTTTTTCATCATCCTTTGTTGTTTCCTTCTCAACAATGGACGCAAGGATGATGACTTCTGTGATGCTCAGACCTGCGTCTGCTGCTTTTGCCAAACGGTCTTTATTCCAAAAGGATTTGTATTCCAGATACATGCGTTCTATAAACTGTTTTGCTGTGGTAGTCCAGTAAAACTCATAGGTGTTGGGTATAAAGATCGTGGTTGCGGTAGCTTCCGAAAGCCCCATTTTTGAAAGATATGTGGAATCGGTCATGAGGTTCGTAAGACTGGCTGAGTCGGCTTCGATTTGAAGGGAAATCCTGGATGCCAGTTCTTTAACGCCCCTTACATTGTTGAACAGTACATTTACCGGTTCCTGAATGCCGGATCTGAGCATATCGACCACTTCGTTGTTGCTCATGCCCTTGTTGATAACATAATGTCCCGGCTTGACAAGTACCGGGTAATCTTTCTGGCGGGCAACCCATTCAAAAGTCCGGCGGTTCACAATGAGTCCTTTACCATAGAGCTCAGATTTCACATCTTCATAGTCCGAACCGGTAGGAATATATACCGAAACTTTTTCCCGGTCATCAAGCCATACATTGTTGCTGAACAAGGCCCTGTATACAAAAAAGGCCGTTGCGACAGCAAGGAGGATGAATAGTATAAGTGTAAAGAAAATAAATTTCCTCAACGGAGACTTCCTTCTTCTCCTGCCATATCCGCTTTTAGAATAGTAATAAGCCATTGTTATGGTTTTGGATTTTGCATTGGTGATTGGTATTGGTTATTGCCTGTTGCCTGTTGCCCCGCTCTGATGCCCGGAATTATTACATGTCACCGCATAAAATTCTTATGCAATAGCTGCAGCAAATATTCATCTTCCCACTTGTCCCCGATACGTATCCATTCTTTCTTAATACCGATGACCTCAAAGTTCTTTTTTCTGAATAGATCAAGGCTCATGCTGTGCCCTTTCAGGATGTTGCAATACAGCTGGTGCAGTCCTATCCGGTTAAAGGCATAGTCGATCAGCAAGTCCAGGGCCCCGGAAGCATATCCTTTTTCTCTTTCCTCCTTTACGATCAGAATACCAATGCCGGACCGCATATTTGCCGGGTCAAAATCAAACAGGTCAATGGCCCCGATGCTCTTCTGAGGGCTCCCGGCCTCAAGCAGATCGATCATCAGACGCAATTGCTTGTTGGTATAGATGTCCTGATGGGAATTCATGATATACTGTTCCAGGGTAAACCGGGAAAAAGGCGTAATGGTATTGCTGAGATGCCACACTTCCTCATCGTTTTCCCACTTGTATAACAGATCAACATCGGAAGGTTCCAGTGCCCTTAATGATAGGTTTTTACCTGACAACATATTTTGTTTTGAATTTACTGAATATTAGCATATTACAAATATAACAATCTTTATCGAATTAGAAAAATATTTTATTCATAAGAAATAACACCCGAAAAAACCTCCGATGCGTTGCCTTCAAGCCAGACATTATAAAAACCACTGGTTTCATGATGATAATGAACATGCAAAATTCCTCCTTTTGTTTGTACCCGGATCGGGCTTTTGAAAGCATAAGCGGGGGCTGCACCAATGGCTGATGCGGTTACACCCGTTCCACAGGAGAGGGTTTCACCTTCTATACCTCGTTCATAAGACCGGACAAAAATGGAATGTTTTTGCTTTTCAATAAGATCGATGTTAATTCCATGTTTCTTATATTCAGGGGAGTACCGTATCTTCCTGGCAATGGCGATGAGGTCGCTGCTTTCAATATTCTCCTGAAACAAGAGGTAATGAGGCACGCCCGAATCAACGACCATGAAATCTTTTTCCCGGCGGATGATTTCAGGATCTTTCATTTTGAGTCTGATCGTGAACATGCCTTTATCCCTGCCAAGGATCAGGGCTTCGTGCAAACCGTCACCGGCCATAAAGACTGTATTTTTTTCGATGATCCCCAGTGAAAAGGCATAGCCTGCGATGCATCTTCCGCCGTTTCCGCACATACCTGCAGGGGTACCGTCAGGGTTATAAAAATCCATGCCGAAATCAGCTTCGGGGGAATGCTCCAAAAAAATGATCCCGTCACTACCGATGCCAAAATTGCGGTCGCACAGGTGCCTGATCACTCTGGCATCCTTTTTGAAGCATTTGGTACGGTTGTCAATCAGGATAAAATCATTTCCGGTGCCCTGGTACTTGTGAAATTCAATTTTCATTGCACAAATATAATCGTGTAAATGAGTAAATACAAGATAAAAGGTCCAAATGTATGCTGGTGGCAGCACTTATGCAATCTTCCTGGGAAGGTGTTTGCGAAGCGATTATGAAGTTCCCTTCCCTTTCTGTGGTGTTGGTGTATGCAATTAACAAAAATTAACAGGATGGGAGATAAGAATTCAGAGGGGGATGTCGTTTTTTTTCTGAACATTCCGGCCAATATATTGTTAAAATTTAAATATGGATATGATTAAGAAAGCATTGATCACATTAGGGATTTTTATTCTGGGCGGAATTTCTGTTGTATTGATTTCCAGCCAGATGAAAAATGAAAGGGAAAGAGATCTTCCCCATATTCAACCACTTCCCGAAATGCAGGTTCACAAAACAGGGTATACCGGCCATACGGCTGTTACAGGTCCTGATTTCACCCTTGCTGCTGAGAAAACAGTAAATGCCGTGGTTCACATTCGTTCTCAATTTTTGAGAAAAAGCAATACCTATGATGATTTTTTTGGGGCTTTGCGCGAATATTTCGGATATGATCAACCGAATCAGCGCCAGTATCCCATATCCGGATGGGGGTCTGGCGTGATCATTTCTTCAGAAGGTTTTATCGTTACCAATAATCATGTTGTATCCGGGGCAGAATTGGTTGAAGTTACCCTGAATGACAAGCGAACGTACGAAGCGGAAATCGTCGGTACGGATCCCACCACCGACCTTGCTGTTATCAGGATAAAAGAGCGGGGCCTTCCGTTCGTGCGCTATGGAAATTCCGATGAAGTCAGGGTAGGGGAGTGGGTTTTGGCTGTGGGTAACCCATTTAATCTGACATCAACCGTCACTGCCGGCATTGTAAGTGCGAAAGCAAGGGATATTAACATCCTGGGAAATCAGGCGGGCATCGAATCTTTCATTCAGACCGATGCGGCGGTAAACCGGGGGAACAGTGGCGGCGCGCTGGTGAACAATAAGGGTGCGTTGATAGGTATCAATGCCGCCATTGCAAGCAATACCGGTTCGTATACCGGCTACTCCTTTGCCATTCCGGTGAATATTGTCAGAAAGGTGGTGGAAGATATTATGCTCTATGGGGATGTTCAACGCGCATATCTCGGTGTAGTTGTTCGGGATATTGATAGTGATTTTGCTGAAGAAATGGGCCTTAAGAACCTGAAAGGACTTTACGTTGAAGCAATTTCTGAAAGTGGCGGCGCAGAAGCATCGGGAATTGAACGGGGAGATGTGATTACACATATCAATGGCATAGAGGTTAACAGCCTGTCGCAATTGCTGGAAGTTGTCGGGCAGTTTCGCCCCGGCGATGAAGTCTGGGTTGATGTATACCGGGGTCGTAAGACCATGAAGTTTAATGTTGAACTTAAGAATGAAGATGGCACCACTTCGGTAATCAAGAAAGAGGAGAAATTTTATCAGGAAAAACTGGGTGCCACACTTCAAAGAATAACCAATGAGGAAAAGCGCATATACAGGATCAAGAACGGATTGAAGATTTCTTCAGTTGAGCCGGACGGTATCCTTAGCAGCGGAGGCATACGAAAGGGGTTTATTATTGTTATGATCAACGATAAACCGGTAAGTAATAAGTCCAGTCTTGATCGTGCCATTAAATCAAGTGAAGATTTCATCAAGATCCAGGGGGTGTATCCCAATGGTATGCGCGTCACGTATGAATTTGGTTTATAGAATGATCGGTGCCAGTGGCAGAAGGATTGAATGGTTTTTTCCGCCTGATTGGAGGAAGCGCGTTACGGAACTTGATATTTAGGAATGATGCAATTTTCAGAAGGATTTTATCGTTAAAATATTTTAAATGAGCAAATTTTTTTGTATATTTGCACGCTATTTTCAAAAATAAGTTCTTCTGATACAGCGTATTTTTTACAGGATTTAGAGAAAGGAGATTATGAGGCAATTAAAGATCACAAAATCCATTACCAACCGTGAAACCGCATCTCTTGACAAGTATCTGCAGGACATAGGAAAAGAAGAACTTATAACCGCTGAGGAAGAAGTCGAATTAGCCCGGAGGATCAAGCAGGGAGAACAGGGAGCGCTGGAGAAGCTAACCAAAGCCAATTTGCGTTTCGTTGTGTCTGTTGCAAAACAGTATCAGAACCAGGGATTGAGTTTGCCTGATCTGATAAATGAGGGAAATTTAGGTTTGATCAAGGCAGCGAAACGGTTCGATGAAACCCGGGGATTTAAGTTTATTTCTTATGCCGTGTGGTGGATCAGGCAGTCTATTTTACAGGCACTGGCCGAACAGTCCAGACTGGTCCGGTTGCCGCTCAACCAGGTCGGGTCTTTGAACAAGATCAAAAAGGCCTCATCAAAATTGGAACAGACATACGAACGTACGCCTTCCACGGATGAGATCGCTGAATTGATGGAATTACCTGAATACAAGGTGGATAAAGCGATGAAGATCACCACCAAGTATGTTTCCATGGATGCACCCATTGCACCGGATGAGGATACAAAATTACTGGATGTTTTTGTCAATGATGACAGCCCAACTACCGATTCAACCCTGATGAGGGAATCGCTGAACAAGGAAATTCAACGGTCGCTGTCTACGCTTACCGAAAAAGAAAGGGACGTGATCAACCTGTATTACGGTATTGGGATGAATCATGGACTAACACTGGAAGAGATCGGGGCGAAATTCGATCTTACCAGGGAAAGAGTGAGACAGATCAAAGAAAAGGCCATACGCAGGTTGAAACATACATCAAGGAGTAAGCTTCTTAAAGCTTACCTCGGTGAATGATTTGTTTATTTCTTTGGATAAAAAGGGATTTCATTTGCTATAAATGTGATCCCTTTTTTTTATATTTGAATATTTTCCATATAGTGTGCGTTTAATATTCTTTTACAAAAAACTGGTATCGTATGGCAAATCAACACGACAAAAACCTTGAAGTAAATGAGCATTCATTTAACCATTCCCTGCATAAGTGGAATGAAGATGAAAAAGCGGGCCTTGAGTTCATCGGTTTATTGGGAAAACTTTTTTATGATAAGTCGGTAGAGCTGATTTTTTTTAGAAGCCAATTGATAGACCGCAGTGCGAGTGTCATCCTGTACAAACATTCTTATGCAAAAACCGTTATCGGGGAAGCCCTGGATATCCGGATATCCCTGGCCCTGGCCAAATCCATCCTGGAACTGGGTATTGAGAATGCCAGGCTGGATATCGGGAAACTTAATTATGAATGGACAAGGGAAAAGGATGATTTCAAGGATTATAATGATTTTATATCCGGCAAACTGAAACATATCCATAATAAAAAGCCGCCTTTCGACAGGCCCCGTGATGTTGTACTGTTCGGGTTCGGACGGATTGGAAGGCTTCTTCTCAGGGAGTTGATCATTCAGGGAAATGGGACACAACTCAGGGTGAGGGCCGTGGTTACCCGGAGGGTTACTGCTGAGGATATTCGTAAACGTGCTTCCCTCATACGGCATGATTCAATACATGGTCCGTTCCGGGGTAACGTTATTGAAGATACGGATAATAAAGAGATTTACATTAACGGCCACATTGTTAAAATGATGGAAGGGAGCACCCCTGAAGAGATGGATTATGAACAGGAAGGGATTCGGGATGCCATACTGATCGATAATACAGGTATTTTCCGTGACCGGGAAGGATTGGGCCGTCACCTTAAATCCAAAGGGATCAGCAAGGTTATTTTTACCGCCCCCGCCAAAGGGGATATTCCCAATATCGTATACGGCATCAACCATTTGGATGTTGATCTGGATAAAGAAAACATCTTTTCAGCCGCTTCGTGCACGACAAATGCAATTGTGCCTTCCCTGTATGTGATCGAAAATATACTCGGAATTGACAAGGGGCATATTGAAACCATCCATGCCTATACAAATGATCAGAACCTGATCGATAACTATCATAAGAAGCCCAGGCGGGGACGTGCTGCGCCCCTGAACATGGTCATTACATCCACCGGTGCCGGTTCGGCAGCCGCGAAAGCCATACCTTCCCTGGCCGGGAAGCTGACCGCCAACGCCGTACGGGTGCCAACCCCGAATGTTTCCCTTGCCATATTGTCCTTACAGGTTAAGACGAAGACCGATAGGGATTCCCTGGATAATATTATGAGGGATGCTGCCCTCAGGGGAAAACTGGTGGAACAGATCCGTTATTCGGCTTCCAATGAATCGGTCTCCAGTGATTTTATCGGGGATCCGGTTGCCGCCATATACGACTCCCCTTCTACCAAGGTTTCTGCGGATGGTAAAAATATCATGCTATACCTATGGTACGACAATGAGTTTGGTTATGCCATACAGGTCATCCGGCTGGCAAAACACGTGGCCAAAGTTAAAAGATACAGGTACTATTAAGCCGTTTTCTTTTCTGTTTATTCATATTTCTGTTATTTTGTGTTTGAAATTTAACCGCTGATGGCTAAGACAAAATATATTTTCGTAACCGGAGGAGTTTCTTCCTCCCTGGGGAAAGGCATTATTTCCTCCTCCCTTTCAAAACTCTTGCTTGCAAGAGGATATTCCACTACCATACAGAAGCTGGACCCCTATATCAATGTGGATCCCGGAACGCTTAATCCATACGAGCATGGTGAATGTTATGTGACGGAAGACGGGGCTGAAACGGATCTTGACCTGGGCCATTATGAGCGGTTTACGAACGTGCCTACGTCACAGGACAATAATGTGACCACCGGACGTATTTACCAAACCGTTATAGATAAAGAAAGAAGAGGGGATTATCTGGGAGAGACCGTACAGGTGATCCCGCATATTACCGATGAGATCAAAAGATGCGTAAAGGTGTTGGGTACCCGGGGGAATTATGATTTTGTTATTACGGAGATCGGTGGGACTGTTGGGGATATTGAGTCGTTGCCATACATCGAAGCGGTGCGGCAGATGAAAAATGAGATGGGCCCCGGATGTATCGTGGTTCACCTGACATACATCCCCTACCTTGCCGCGGCACAGGAATTGAAGACCAAGCCGACACAACATTCGGTCAAAACAATGCTCGAATCCGGAGTGCAGCCGGATATCATTGTGTGCCGCTCGGAAAAACACCTGAACGACAGCATTAAATCGAAAATATCCCTTTTTTGCAACGTCCCGAAAACTGCCGTTATTGAGTCTATTGACGCAACAACAATATACGATGTACCTATTTTGATGCGTGAAGAGCAACTGGATGTTGAGGTATTGAAAAAAGTAAAGATGCCGATCGATTCGTATCCGGACCTGGCCCGCTGGGAAAAATTCCTGAAAAGACTGAAAAACCCTGCTGAGAAGATCCGTATCGGACTTGTGGGTAAGTATGTCGAGCTCAAAGATGCCTATAAATCCATTAACGAAGCCATTATTCATGCCAGTGCGGAAAATGAATGTGCCGTGAAGGTTGAACTCATTCATTCGGAAAGTATTGAACAAAAGGGAACCGCCGCCCTCCTTAGTGGCCTGAACGGCATTTTGGTGGCTCCCGGGTTTGGCGAACGCGGCATTGAGGGGAAGATTATGGCGGTGACCTATGCCCGGGAAAATAAAATACCCTTTTTGGGCATCTGCCTGGGCATGCAATGTGCCGTTGTTGAATTTGCCCGTAATATCCTGGGATTCGAAAAGGCACATTCCACTGAAATATTCCCGGATACACCCTGTCCCGTCATCGATATCATGCCGGAGCAAAAGGAGATAGACGAAAAGGGAGGTACCATGCGGCTGGGGGCTTATCCATGCCATATCAAGAATGATACCCGGGTGGCTACCATTTACCGGGAAAAGAACATCAGTGAGCGACACCGGCACCGTTACGAATTTAATAATCATTACCTGCTTGATTATGAGAAGAATGGAATGGTCGCCGCCGGTGTCTACCTGAAGGAAAACCTGGTGGAGATCATGGAACTGCAGGATCATCCCTGGTTTGTTGGGGTTCAGTTCCATCCGGAGTACAAAAGTACCGTTGCCAACCCCCATCCGCTTTTTGTGGATTTTATCAAAGCCGGAATGGAACAGAAGAATGGCTGAAGTACGTTCGCCGGTTCCGGTCCTTCGATAATTGAACTAATTAATCTATCTTTGCAAACGCATTCCTGAAAAATAGCAACGATGAATCGCAACACGGTACTTGGTCTTATCCTGATCTTTGGAATTTTTATTGGTTGGAGCCTTCTGATGCGCCCCTCGAAGGAAGAACAGGAAAAAATGCAGCGCAGGCAGGATTCCATAGTTCGGGCGGATTCCATCAATGCTGCCAGGATGGCTGCTGAAAAACGGATCCGTGATTCACTTGCCATCGCCGAAAAAATATTGCAGCAACAGCAACAACCCGTTGTTCCGGAAGAGGCCCCGGTTGAGCCCGAAAAAGCTGTTGCAGATGATGCAAAACACGGAAAGGATCGCCGGGAAATGTTTGGCATTTTTGCCGAAGCGATGGATAAGGACGAAAAGCATATAGTCCTGGGAAATAAGCGCCTCGAACTTACCCTGACCACCGAAGGAGGGAAAATATACAAAGTTCGGTTAAAGGATTACCAGACTTACGATTCACTTCCCCTGATCCTTTTTGATTCCGATACCTCCGCCTTCGGTTTGCAGTTTTTTGCACAAAACCGTACAATCTTTACCGATGCATTGCATTTTGAACCTTATTTCAATGGTTCTCCTTTTGAGGGCAATGCATTGCAAGCCGAAGACGGAAAGCCGGTTACGCTTAGCATGCGCTTAAAACCATCTGTAAATGACTCCCGTGCCGGTCCGGAACGGTACATTGAATACATATACACGGTTGAGCCGGATGCGTATATGATATCCATGGACATAAAGATTGTTGGTATGCAGGATGTGATTTCCACCTCCGGCAGCATTTTGGATCTGAAATGGAGGACCAACCTGCGAAAACAGGAAAAATCCGTCGACCGTTTCAATGGTTCGACCATCTATTATAAATTCGAGGACGGAGATACGGATTATTTGTCGGAACGTAGCGACGATAAAGAATCTTTAACGGATAAGATCAAATGGGCGTCCTTCAAACAGCATTTTTTCAGTTCAACCATCATTGCCGGGGAGCATTTTGTAAACCCGGTGATGGAAACCTATACCCATCCGGAACCCCTGAGCGAACGGTATCTGAAAACCATGGATCTCACACTGGGCATTCCCTATCAGGGGGAACCGGAGCGCCAGGTTGATATGCAATTCTATTTTGGTCCCAACAAGTATTCCACCATGCGGAAATACCAGCTGGACCTGGAAAAACAGATCCCGCTGGGCTGGAGCTTCTTTTTGCTTCAGTGGATCAACCGATTTGCTGTTATTCCGGTATTTAATTGGCTGGGTAGTTTTGGATGGAATTACGGGATCATCATTCTGGTGCTTACCATCATGCTTAAGGTCGTACTTTTCCCCGTTGCATATAAAATGTATAAATCCACAGCAAAAATGCGGGTGCTCAAGCCCGAGGTGGATGAAATATCCAAAAAGTTTCCCAAAAAGGAAGATGCAATGAAAAAGCAGAAAGCAACCATGGACCTTTACAAAAAGGCCGGAGTCAATCCAATGGCCGGTTGTGTGCCCATGTTGCTTCAGCTCCCGATTTTGATCGCATTGTTCCGTTTTTTCCCCTCATCAATTGAATTGCGTCAACAACCTTTTCTCTGGGCCACAGACCTGTCAAGCTATGATTCCATTTTGAAATTACCCTTCGATATTCCGTTTTATGGGGATCATGTCAGCTTATTCACCTTATTGATGACGGTCTCAACCATAATTTATACCCGGGTCAATAACCAGATGATGGGGGCATCAAGTTCCCAGATGCCTGGCATGAAAACGATGATGTATATCATGCCTGTCATGTTCCTGGGGATCTTTAACAACTATGCCTCTGCATTAAGTTATTATTATCTTCTGGCCAACCTGATCACTTTTGGTCAAATGTTTATTATCCGCAAGACCATCAACGAAAAGAAAATTTATTTGAAGATCCAGGAGAAGAAGAAAAAGCCCAAAACCAAGTCTGGATTCCAGAAACGCCTTGAAGAAGCTGCAAAGAAAAAAGGATATGACCCCCGGCGACGGTAGCTAACGAAAAAGCATCTTGAAAACGGACGCCGGCAGCGCTGTTCAAAACTCCCGATACAATCCGCTTTCCCCTTCTGTGAGGAAGCCGAGGAGGGTCTTTCAGTACGGGATGTGCATGCCTTGTTTACGTGGTTCAGGCCTCTTTGATCCGGGCATAGGCAATGGGTGGCTGGATGGAGTCATCAATTTTTAGTTCAACGACATCATCGTATTCTTTTAACATTCTGGACAAGCGGCCGTACCTGATCTCTTTTTTTCGCAAGTAAGCACCGATCTTGGCCAGGTTTGCCCATCCTGATTCGTCTGCACTCCTGGAAATGG
The DNA here is from genome assembly GCA_018400295.1 of Bacteroidales bacterium. GTDB lineage: Bacteria > Bacteroidota > Bacteroidia > Bacteroidales > B18-G4 > M55B132. The sequence continues at coordinate 11,737 of JAGYMZ010000001.1, forward strand.
CCTCAATTACTTCGGAACGTATTTGTGATTTATCCATAATGCTTTTATAACAATTCTTTAATTACAATGCTGTTACCATAACATGTGACGCACTGCATGTTATATAAAGGGAATTTATTGCCGGCGGCAATAGATGGATCTTATGTGCCTATTGCCTGTGGCAATAAAAAAGAACGAATGAATCCATAAAAGATTAAGAATAAATATACCTTGTCATCACAACAAATATACGCATTTTTTGACCGGAAGTCAATTGCCCTTTTTTTATTTTTTATACAGAAGTATCACAAAACCAATAGATTCTGCTCATCAACAACAGGAGGTATGGTGTGTATAAAGATGTGATTATGTGTTTTGGGATTGAGGGAGGGACAGCAACGTGTGGTGTAAGTCCAATACCTGCGGGATAACCATATGCTTGTCATCATTGATGATGATATGATCGGCCAATTGGCATTTCACGGAATCGCTATATTGGTAGTGCATCCTGCGCAATATATCTACCTTGCTGATGTTGTCCCTGTGCATAACCCGTTGGATGCATGCTTGTTCAGGAGCGGAAACACAAATGGTCACATCCAGGGTTTTATGAAAGCCGCTTTCGAAAAGAAGGGCGGATTCATACATCAGCAGGGGGGTGTTTTCGAAACGATGGATCCATTTTTGCAATGCTTCGTAAACAAGGGGGTGGATGATCGCATTTATTTTGCTGAGATTTTCTTTTGATGAAAAAATGGTCTGTGCCAGTGCGGAAAAATCCAGGCCTCCATCCTTCCCGGCGACCTTTGTTCCGAGAGCGTCGGTTACCCGGCGGACAACCTTTTTATCCCCGTACATCTTCCTGGCTTCTTGGTCTGCATAAAAAACCGGAACATTCAGTGATTCAAATACCCTGGCAACGGTGGTTTTCCCACTTCCAATAATACCGGTGATCCCTGCCTTGATCATGGTTTCATGATGATATAATCTACTTTTTCCGGTATGATCTGTATGACTTTTACAAACGAGGGAGACTGTGTCAGGGTTAGGTTCAGCTTCCGGATATTGTTCGGATTCTCCCCGGGAAGTTCTGTGCTTACTCTGAACATGTCCGGGTCAACCCGTTTGAAATCTTTCAAAGCAACGAGGTATTTCAGTTTGACGGTTTCAGGGAATGTCTTTACACGATAACGGTCGGATATGCCCTTGATACGGATGGGCAATTGCAGGCTGGTCTCGGTGAACTTTTCAACAGGAATGGTCACCTGCACTTCTTCCGAAGAGTATGAAACCGTATTGCTATGTACCGGTATTATTATTTTCAGGTCTTTAGTCACGGTTTCATCCAGGTTTTCCAGTTTCGTGTACGGCGTACCGATCTTTTCTATGGTGTCAATGCAGGATTCAGGTCCCCGGACCGTTATCTCCGGCGGATCGATACGGATCGTATCGTACAGCATGTATTGTTTTGCATAGGAGATGTCCATATCCGGCCGTACCGGAACTTTTCGTTCGACAATGCCCGACATGGAAAACCACAGGGTATCGGGAGATACATCCGTTATATTATAGGATGGGGCGAGCCAGTTATTTAACCCGGTAAGCAAATGGTGCGAGTGCATGAAAAACTGACCAGGTAAAGTGGATTCTGTATATGGGATGGTGGTCAGGTCAATATCGAAAGGTGAGCGGAACGTCATGTACTTCAGGCTGAACAGGTCGGATCCCTTGGCATTTATCGTGAGCGTTATCTTTTGTGTCGACTGGCTGATGACTTTTTCAGCCGGGGGATTTCTGAATTTGATCCGGTAATTGACCTGGGCGGAATAATCCTGTGACATTTTGATAAGGATCCAGATAAAAAGGGAAATACCCAGGCATATCAGGAAAATGTAAAGCTGTTTCCTGAATGTTACGTCTTTGGGCCTGCGGGCCTTGCGTAAGAATCCAATGAATGATGGTCTCAAACTATATTTTGCTTATTTGTTCCGGCCCAGCTGCGAGGTATTATCCATGGCAACTGCACTCTTTTCAAAAATCATACGGTTTTGATCCCCGACATCTAAAATAATGGTCGTATCTTTTACTTCCAGGATTTTTCCGTGTATTCCACCTATGGTTACCACTTTATCCCCCTTCTTAAGGTTTTCCCTGAACTTTTTTTGTTCTTTGGATTTCCTCATCTGAGGACGGATAAAGAAGAGATAAAATACCACAATAATAAGGATAAGGGGGAGGAATGACATAAAACCTCCGCCTTCGCCCCCTTCCTGGGGCATAAAAAGCAATGTTGAAAGGAAATGTAACATAGACAAATTTATTTAATTTAACGATTCAGGCGTAATGACCCTGGCTTTAATTCGCAATTGCGTTGAATTTGGCTGCGTATTGGCTATAATGGTGGCTGTTTTGTTTTGAAACCCGAGCCGGCCTCTCGAATCAAAGGTTATACTGACAATCCCTTCTTCACCGGGGGCTATGGATTTCCTGGGATATTCGGTTGCTGTGCAGCCGCAGCTGGTGCTCACCTTGCTGATAACCAGGTTTGCTTTCCCTGTGTTTTTAAACTTGAAACCATAGGTGACCTTTTCGCCCTGTATCACCGATTCAAAATCGTGTTCTGTTTCGGCGAAAGTGATCATGGGTAATTTGCCCGCGTTGGCTTCCCCGTCAGCACTGATGGGATTGGTCACCACATCTGCGGGAATATCTCCCGCCTTTTCCTGATGTTGGCAAGATAGAAACAAAGGGATCAATGCTGCGCTTATCAAAACCATCCGGATCAGTTTCATTTTTCCGAACATAATATTTTGCTTTATAATATGATATTGCATGGTTGTGAACCTTTTTGTTCCGCCCCGCTTATGTTTAGTTTTTCCCCAATATGGTTATGGAGCCGTAGAACTCGCTGTCTTCAAAATATCCCGTGCATTTCAGCACGTAAAAATATACCCCGTCATCAAGGTTGCCTCCGTCCCATTCATTATTATAATTGGAACGTTCATACACTTTGCTTCCCCATCTGTTGTATATAACAATTTCATTGCTGATGTAGTTTTCCAGTTTTTTGATTTCGAAATGATCGTTGATGCCGTCCCCGTTGGGTGTGAAAACGTTGGGGATATCCAGTTCAAGTTCCTTTACGGGTACGGTCATCATGATCGAATCCTGGCAACCGCCCTGTTGTATGGTATATTTGAAAAAGGCCTCATAATTACCGACCTTGTTATAAAAATGCGTGGGGGTTTCCTGGTCGGATTTGGTGCCGTCCCCGAAACTCCAACTCCAGTCGGTTAATTGAATTGAATCCACGGAATTGTTGGTAAACCAGAATGCTGTCCGCGGATCGGTAATGTAAACCGTATCTTTGTCACGTTCGATGTCAATATCCGGCAGATCGAACAACTCCACTTCGTAGAGTGTGTCGAAGGAGCAACCGTAACCATCTGTAACCGTGATGTTATATTGGCCTTCACAAAGTCCTATGGCATATGATGAGTCGCCCGGGTCGATTTTTGCCTGCCAGTGATAATGGTAGGGTGGTAATCCGCCGGAAGCTGTAGCTTTAACCTGTCCTTTACAATCCTGTCCGCCCGGGCAGATCAGGTTGGGTTGCTCAAAGTCTACAAATATCCTGGGATACATGTTGATCTTTATCTCATCTGTGCATGAATTTGTTCCGTCGGAGATCTCTACACTGAAAAAGGTGGTGTCTGTGATGACCGCATTCGTGAAATAATTGGTATCGCCGTTGCTCCAGAGGTATGACAAGTTGTTTGGGGAGGCTTCAAAGAAAAAATCCGTTTTATAGCACAGGGTATCGGGCTCCTGAATGATGCGGGCATTGATCACATAACATTCAGCGGTTTCATTGGTTGTGCCGTCGTTGCGTGTGACAGCGTAAGTGTCCGTTTCCTTTACAAAGATCACCCGTGTTGTGTCACCGGTGTTCCATTGATAGGAGACGTAACCTGCGCCGGCATCAAGGGCGAGGCTGTCGACATTGCAATGCAGCGTTGTATCCGTTTGGAATACGTTAACGGTATCTGCTGTAATGGAAGCCCATGCCGGGAAGGCTGTAAGTACTGAAAATAGAATGATTATTCCTGACCTCATCAATCGTGTTTTAAGCCTTAAAGCTTACAAGGCTGCAAAATTACGGAAAAAATGAACACAGGTGAAGTGAAAAGGGCAATATCCTGTCCTACCTCCATTAATGCGATAATTGGCAAAATATTGCCTGAGCGCGGGATAATTTCATCCTGTGGACAAAAAGGCATTGCCCTGGTTTCGTATATGCCATTAATTCATGATTTTCCCTGGTATGGGCTTTGGCAAAATAATTGATCAGCCATAGCCACAATAATGGAGGAACCACTATGAATTTTAAGGATTTTACATTGAAATCACAGGAGGTTGTTCAGAAAGCACAGGAAATAGCGGCTTCCGGGCAACACCAGGCCATAGAGACAACCCATTTACTGAAGGCCATGCTGTTGGTAGATGAGAACGTTGTTCCATACCTGTTGAAAAAGATGGGCGTGAACATCCCGGTACTGAAACAAGCGCTGGATAAGATCATCGAATCTTATCCGAAAGTGAGCGGCGGGGAACAATATTTATCCGGTGATGCAGGGAAAGCACTGCAAAAAGCATCAGCATTTTTGAAGGAATTCAACGATCAGTTTGTTTCAATTGAACATTTGTTGCTGGGAATAATTGCCGGCGGGGACACGGCGTCCCGGTTGTTAAAAGATAACGGGGTTTCCGAGAAGGACCTGAAAACGGCCATTAAGCAACTGAGAAAAGGATCCACGGTCAATTCGCAGTCTGCTGAGAATGCCTACAACTCACTGAACCGTTATGCACGGAACCTGAACGAACTTGCCCGGAGCGGAAAACTGGATCCAGTCATCGGAAGGGATGAGGAAATACGGAGAATATTGCAGATCCTTGCCCGGAGAACCAAAAACAATCCCATTTTGATCGGCGAGCCTGGTACAGGAAAAACCGCCATTGCCGAGGGTTTGGCCCATAGGATCGTGAACGGCGATGTGCCCGACAATTTAAAATCCAGACTGATCTACTCCCTGGATATGGGTGCCCTGATCGCCGGGGCCAAGTATAAGGGGGAGTTTGAAGAGCGGTTGAAAGGCGTGGTCAAGGAGGTGGTGGAATCTGATGGCCAGATCGTTTTGTTCATCGATGAGATCCATACGCTTGTCGGGGCCGGTGCCGGCGAAGGCGCCATGGATGCTGCCAACATACTGAAGCCGGCACTGTCGCGCGGTGAACTCCGGGCCATCGGTGCCACAACCCTGAAGGAGTACCAGAAGTATTTTGAAAAGGATAAGGCATTGGAACGGCGGTTCCAGACCGTTATGGTGAATGAGCCTGCCACGCTGGATGCCATCTCCATCCTGAGGGGTTTGAAGGAAAGATATGAAACCCACCATCATGTGCGGATCAAGGACGAAGCCATCATAGCAGCTGTGGAGCTTTCACAGCGGTATATTACCGACCGCTTCCTTCCGGATAAGGCCATCGACCTGATCGATGAGGCGGCCTCAAAGCTTCGGCTGGAGATCAATTCCCTGCCGGAGTCTCTGGAGATCATTGAGCGCCGCGTCCGCCAGTTGGAAATTGAACGGGAGGCCATTAAAAAGGAAAAAGACAAGGTTAAGTTGGGCAGGATCAATGAAGAGTTGGCCAACCTGAATGATGAGCGGAGCAAATTAAGGGCGAAGTGGGAAGAAGAGCGCGGTCTCGTGGATAAGATCCAGGACGTGAAGAAAAGCATTGAGGATTATAAGATTGAGGCCGAACGGTCCGAACGGGAAGGCAATTTCGGCCGCGTGGCGGAAATACGTTATGGCAAAATAAAGGAGGCCCAGGTTCAGCTGCAGGACTTGAAGGAGAAGTTGACAGAGATACAGGGAGATTCACCCATGATCAATGAGGAAGTTGGTTCAGAGGAGATTGCCGAGATCGTTTCACGCTGGACCGGCATACCAGTAAAACGGATGCTTCAGAGTGAAAGGGAAAAACTTTTACAACTGGAAACACAGTTGCATATGCGCGTGGTGGGTCAGGATGATGCCATAGAAGCCGTCTCGGATGCCATCCGTCGGAGCCGCGCCGGATTGCAGGATGAGAAACGCCCCATAGGCTCATTTATTTTCCTGGGCACCACTGGGGTAGGCAAGACCGAGCTGGCGCGTGCCCTGGCTGAATTCTTGTTTGATAATGAACAGAACATGGTCAGGATAGACATGTCTGAGTACCAGGAAAGACACAGTGTTTCCCGGTTGATCGGGGCTCCTCCGGGTTATGTGGGCTATGAGGAAAGCGGACAACTGACCGAAGCCATACGGCGCAAGCCATATTCGGTCGTGTTGCTGGACGAGATCGAGAAAGCCCATCCGGATGTTTTCAATATTCTGCTGCAGGTATTGGATGATGGCCGGCTGACCGATAATAAGGGCCGGGTGGTGGATTTTAAAAATACCATCATCATTATGACTTCCAATATCGGTTCCCACGTCATACAGGATAAAATTCGCGGAATAACCGGGGACAACAGGGAAGAGGTATATAACCGGACCCGGGAAGAGGTATTTGGCCTGCTGAAAAAGGCCCTCCGTCCGGAGTTCCTGAACCGTATCGATGAGATCATCATGTTCAGGCCCCTGACAAGGGAAGAGATCCGGGATGTGGTACGGTTGCAGTTCAACATAGTGAAGCAGATGATGGCCCGCAACGACCTGAATGTTTCCATCACCGGTGCGGCCGTGGATCATATTGCTGAGCTGGGCTTCGACCCTCAGTTCGGTGCCCGGCCGATCAAGCGCGTATTGCAGCGGAATGTACTGAACCAGCTTTCCAAAATGATCCTGGCCGGCAAGGTCAGCAAGGATAAGGAGATCGTGATTGACTACAGGGACGGCGCCCTGGTTTTCGATAATGTATGATCGAATACGGTTTGATATGGATTATATTTTTCCTGCCTTTGAATATATTTTTTTTATTGTTGATTGATTTTGTATATTTACAACATATAAAACCAATAAAAAGAGTTAACTATGAAAAGGATCTACTTAGTGATTGTTGCAGGAATTATAGGGATGAGCGTATCGGCACAGGGATTGATGATCGGTGGAAAATTCGGTCCATCGGTGGCATCGTTCTCAAAATCCGGATATGATGCAAAACTTTCTATGCATATCGGAGCTTTTGGGGTATATAAAATTACGGATATGTTCTCTGCTCAGGTAGAATTGAATTATGAGAACAAAGGATCAAGAACATATTATGGCTGGGGTTACGATCCGGGCGTGTATCATGGAAACATCTCCAGCTATTATAAATATGCAAAACTCAGATTAAGCTATCTTACCCTTCCGATGCTTGCCCGCGCAGATTTCAATATCGGCAGCGACAGGATTGGCGTGTATGCCCTGGCCGGTCCGTATTTCGGTTTTTTATTAGGGGCTGCATTTGACGGAAGCAGTGAAATTGCTACCGTTGAATACCGGTTCAACCCCAATACATTTGCATATGAAGAGATTATATCGGGCGATCACAAAGTAAAGGATGATTTCAAAGGGTTTGATTTCGGATTCTCCTTTGGGGGCGGAGCAACGTATGAATTTATGGAAGGACTGAAAGGATTGGCCGAACTACGACTGAACCCCGGATTTCTCAATGTTTCTGCCGGAGACTATTCAAAAGCAAATAATTTCACCTTCAACATCAGCGTTGGTGTATTATATGATCTGGGACGCTAGCAGGCGGATTACACATTAAACCGTATGTGTAAAATATCCCCATCCTGCACTATGTAGCTTTTCCCTTCGATATGGAATTTGCCTTTGTCTTTGCAGGCCTGTTCAGATCCCAGGGCGATAAAGTCGTTGTATTTCATGACTTCTGCGCGGATGAAACCCCGCTCCAGGTCGCTGTGGATCACTCCGGACGCGCGGGAGGCTTTCGTGCCTTTTTTGATGGTCCATGCCCTGACTTCCTTCGGCCCTGCCGTGAAGAACGATTGCAAATCCAGGATGTCGTAGGCTGACCGGATGAGTTTGTTTACGCCGGGTTCGGATAAACCGGCATCTTCCAGGAACGCTTTCCGGTCTGCTTCATCCTCCAACTCGGATATCTCTGCTTCGAGCCTGCCGGCAAGTATGAGCATCCCGGTTTCCTCGGCTTTTACCGCCTCCTTGACCTGTTCCGCGTATGCATTGCCCTCAGCGGCCGATTTTTCGTCCACATTGCAGACGTATATGACCGGTTTGCCGGATAACAGGAAAAGGTCGCTGACCAACTTCTTTTGTTCATTGTTGAGGGGGACTGTACGGGCAGACTGGAAATTCTCCAGATGGTTTTTATAGACTTCCAGAATTTCCAGTTCTTTTTGGGCGGATCTTTCTCCGGCCCTGGCAACTTTCCGGGTGCGTTCAATTTTTCGTTCCACCATTTCCAGGTCCCTTACCTGCAATTCCAGATCGATGATCTCTTTGTCCCGCACAGGGTTCACGCTGCCTTCCACATGAGGCAGATCTTCATCATCAAAGCAACGGAGGACATGGATCAGGGCATCGGCCTGCTGGATATCCGATAAGAACTTGTTCCCAACGCCTTCCCCCTTACTGGCCCCCTTGGCCAAACCGGGAATATCTATGATCTCTACCGTGGCCGGAACTACCCGGGCTGGTTTGATGAAGCGACTGATCTTGTATAACCGGTCGTCCGGAACATTTACAATGCCAATATTGGATTTTGTCGCACTGAAAGCAAAATTGGATGATTGCGCCTTGGATGCAGACATGCAATTGAATATGGTGGTTTTCCCTGTGTTGGTTATTCCTATGATGCCGCAGTTGAGTGCCATGTGGATGCAATTATGTGTACCATTTCGCTTTGCAAAGATATTACTTTGGGAATTGTTGCCATTGAATGCCCGATTATTTTTTATTTTAAAATATGTTTCGTAATTTTGCACGCCAATTTGTCGGGGCAGAAAAACATATAATCAGGTGTTTTTCAATTTTTTAATCGAACAATTAAATCAAGTATGAATCCCTGGGCTGGTTTAAATCATAAGCAAACCATCCCATACAAACAAACCATTGAATGGCAGATAATCAGGAAAAAATCAACAAGGAGGAAGGTCTGCATGACGAATCGAACGATCAGCAGCCGGTAAACGACCAGGATGAAAAGACCGATCAGGAGCTTTCCGGAACTGAAAGAACGGAAGTTCCAGAAGAACCCCAAGCAGAAGGCCCAAAAGCCGAAGAAGCGAAATCCGATACAACGGACCCTGAGTCAACGAAGACTGACAGGGAGGGCAAGAAAGATGAAAAGGCTGAGCCTGAAAGCAAGGAAGACATGACAGAAGAAAAGGAAGGAGAGAAGCCAGAAAACCGTGCAGAGCAAACAACGGAAGAACCAGCGGAAGGCACTGATGGTATTTCTGATGAATTGAAAGCGCTGGACGAAGACAAGGCTGAAAAGGTTGAAAAGGTGATCAGTGAAGAAAAGGCTACACTGAAGGAAGGCGAAAATATTCAGGTTGAAGACGTAACGGCAGCATCGGAAGCCACGGCAGCTGAAGAAAATAAAACGGAGGATCCCGGAGAATTTGATTGGGACAGCATAGGGAAAAAACAGGACCTGTATTCAAAAGATGAACGCGAAAAGCTGGAGCAATTGTACGATAAGACACTCAGCTCCGTTGCGGAGCATGAGGTGATCGATGGTACGGTTGTGGCTATGAGCAACCGCGAAGTTGTTGTCAATATTGGATTTAAATCCGACGGTGTCATACCTTTCAACGAGCTAAGATACAATCCGGATCTTAAAGTGGGCGATACCATTGAAGTATACGTGGAAAGCCAGGAAGACCAAAGTGGACAGCTCATCCTTTCACACAAGAAAGCCCGCATCCTCAAGTCCTGGGAACGGATCAACGATGCCTATGATAAGGACGAGATCATCCATGGATATGTAAAATGCCGTACCAAAGGCGGCTTAATTGTGGATGTTTTCGGAATAGAGGCATTCCTGCCCGGCTCACAGATCGATGTGAAACCGATCCGGGATTACGATATGTATGTGAATAAGTCCATGGAGTTCAAGGTTGTCAAGATCAATCAGGAATTCAAAAATGTGGTTGTATCCCATAAAGCCCTCATCGAAGCTGAACTTGAACAGCAAAAAGCCGAGATCATGGCTAAGCTGGAAAAGGGTCAGGTACTTGAAGGGACCGTGAAAAATATTACGTCCTACGGTGTTTTTGTTGACCTCGGAGGCGTGGACGGGCTGATACACATTACCGACCTTTCATGGGGACGCATCAACCATCCCGAAGAGATTGTCGATCTGGATGAAAAGATCAAGGTCGTTATCCTTGATTTTGACGACCAGAAGAAACGAATTGCCTTGGGTCTGAAACAGCTGACGCCCCATCCGTGGGATTCGCTGGACCCGGATCTGAAGATCGGTGATAAAGTGAAAGGGAAAGTGGTTGTTATCGCAGATTATGGTGCATTTATTGAAATTGCACCTGGCGTGGAAGGTCTTATTCATGTTTCGGAAATGTCGTGGTCGCAGCACCTCAGGACTGCCCAGGATTTTCTTAAGGTTGGCGATGTGGTTGAAGCTGTGGTGCTTACGCTTGACAGGGAAGACCGGAAAATGTCATTGGGCATGAAGCAACTTATTCCCGATCCATGGGCGGATATCATGGAGAAGTATCCCAAAAACTCCAGGCATAAGGCCATTGTAAGGAACTTTACCAACTTTGGCATTTTTGTGGAACTGGAAGAAGGTGTGGATGGACTCATCCATATATCCGACCTTTCCTGGTCCAAAAAGATCAAACATCCGGCCGAGTTCACCAGGATAGGTGAGGAGATCGAAGTTGTTGTCCTTGATGTGGACGTTGACAACCGGAGGCTCAGCCTGGGGCATAAGCAGCTCGAAGAGAATCCCTGGGATGTATTTGAAACCATTTTTACCGTGGGCTCTGTCCATAAAGGCACCATTACAAATACCAATGAAAAAGGTGCCATCGTATCGCTGCCTTACGGTGTGGAAGGTTTTGTGCCCAACCGGCATATGAACAAGGAGGATGGTTCTGTTGCTAAGCCTGAAGAATCGCTGGATTTTAAAGTGATCGAGTTTTCCAAAGATAACAAGAAGATCATTTTATCGCATACCCGGACTTTCCAGGATAAAAAAGATACCGAAAGGGCCAGGGAAACTACCAGGACCAAGTCTGCCCAGCGGCACACCAAAAAGGCTGTGAGAAAACTCAAGGATAACCTTGAAAGAACTACGCTTGGCGATCTGGAAGCTTTGGCTCATCTCAAAGAAGAGATTGAGTCGGAAGAAAGGAAAGCGAAGAAAGAGACCGGGGAGAAAAGGGGACAGCCTGAAAAGAAAGTGGAAACACCCACCAGTCCGAAACAAAAAAAAGAAACCAAACCCGGGAAGAAGGAAGCGGACGGACAGGAAGAAGTGACTTCTGGAAAGAAGGAACCTGAAGCAGCAACAGAAAAGCCTGAGGCAACGAAAGAAGAACCGAAACCGGAGCCAACGGCCGGAAAAGCGTCTGAGGCCGAAAAAGAAGCGCCCAAGACTGAAAAAGAAGCGCCCAAGACTGAAAAGAAAGCGCCTAAGGCTGAAAAGGAAGTGCCCGAGGCCGAAAAGGAAGTGCCCAAGGCTGAGAAGCAGGAAACGGGGACTGGAAAAGAAGGAAAAGAGGAACCGGAAGACAAAAAAGAGTCCGGATCTCAAGAAGACGCAAAAAAGAAGGACCCGGAGGACAAATAATTGTCAAAACGGCCGCTTGTTTTCAGTCCGGACTTATTCCCGGAACGGTAAACCGGGTGGACAACCCTTTATGCTGAAAGGTTTCAATGAATGGATCTGCCATGAACAAGCGGCCTGTTTTCTGACCATTGCGGTTCTGCGAAATATCCGGCGGAAACTCACACGCACCCGCCAAACTTAAGGCAGGTCTTCCTGCAGAGGTGCTGATCACGCAATAAACACTGTGGACATGACAACTTTTGCAATCACCATACTGGGATGTGGCGCTTCTTTGCCGCTCCTGAGCAGGAACCCCAGCGCTCAGGTTGTCAATGTACACGAGAAGCTGTTTCTGTTGGATTGTGCTGAAGCTACCCAGCTGCAACTTCGAAAATACCGTGTTAAGTTCCAGCGTATTCAGCACATTTTGATTTCGCATCTGCACGGAGATCATTATTATGGGCTCATTGGATTTCTTATGACCAATCATTTACTGGGCCGGCAGAAGGAATTGCACCTGTATGCCCATAAAGAGTTGAAGGAGGTCATGGAGATGCATTTGCGGATTTCTCAGACCGAGTTGCGTTACCCTTTGATATACCATGATTTTGATCCGGAGAAGCATCAGGTGATATACGATGCCGGGGATATGCAAATAGAGGCTTTTCCCCTGGAGCACAACTTTCCTGCTTCCGGTTTCATTTTCAGGGAGGAAAAGGGAAGGCCGAATATAGATAAGGATTTTATCAGGGGGCGAAAGATCAGTCATGCTGAAATTCAGCAGATCAAGTCCGGTGAAGATTATACCGATCCGGAAGGCCGGGTTTTTAAGAACGAAGAAATTACCCTTCCTTCCCCGGAACCCCGCTCCTATGCGTATTGTTCCGATACTGCATATCATGAACCCATCATACCTTATATTGAGGGGGTTACCCTTTTATATCACGAGTCTACGTTTATGCAGGACATGGCAGAGGCTGCACGGGAGAAATTTCACGCCACGGCCTCAGAAGCGGCCACAATTGCCAAAAAAGCGAGGGTTAAAAGACTTCTGTTGGGTCATTATTCGGCCCGGTACAGAAATCTGGATGAAATGCGCAGGGAGGCAGCGGAGATCTTTCCGGAAACAATATTGGCTGATGATGGCAAGGTCATACTCCTCCCACAAGAACCATCAGAGAAGGGCGTCGAATAAAATTTCTACCGGATGCAGGGCCTTCCGGCCAGTACCATCCAGGATCTGATGCCGGCAGCTTGTTCCGGGCGCTGCAATAAGAACGTCCTCAGTAGTTTTCCGGATCTCCGGGAACAATACTATTTCCCCGACATTCATCGACAGATCATAGTGTTCTTTTTCATAACCAAAGGCGCCTGCCATTCCGCAGCATCCGGATTTGATCTCGGTAACCGTGTAATTAACAGGAAGGGATAACATTTTTTTGGTGGGTTCTGTGGAGGCCAGCGCTTTCTGGTAGCAGTGCCCGTGAAGCCTGATGTCTTTGGATGCTGAGGAAAAGGCATCCCTTTGTATATTGCCCCGTTCAAATTCCTGAAGAATAAACTCATCGAACATTAAGCAGGAAGCGGATAATTTTCGGGCTGCCGGAACGAGCTCCGTATCCACCAGTTCGGGGTATTCATCCCTGAAAGTGAGTATTCCGGAGGGTTCAATGCCGATCAGGGGGGTGTCCGGGCCAACGATTTCATGGAGCAACGCAACATTTTTATTGGCAATTTTTTTTGCTTTCCTTACCAGTCCTTTGGATAAAAAGGTCCTCCCGCTCTGTGTATGCCTGGGGATTTCCACAGAATATCCCAGACGGAGCAACAATTTGATGGCCTTAATGCCTATATGGGTATCGTTATATTCGGTAAATTCATCGGCGAAAAAATACACTTTGCCTCTTGACGCGGTATTGTATAGCGTTTCTTTGTTTATGGAAGCCCAGGCATGCAGTGTTGTTTTACAGAGCAGCGGAATAGAACGTTTTGGTGCAAAGCCCAGTACTTTTTTTATCAGCGCGGAGGCAATGCGGTTCCGGATGAAAAAATTATAAATCCCCGGCAGCAGGGATCCCAGCTTGTTGATCAGGGCCAGATTGGCAATTACCCTGGTACGCATTGGGATCCCGTTCTTATCGTAATAATGTTGTAAAAACTCTGCTTTGTATTTGGTTATATCAACATTGGAAGGGCATTCCGATTTACATCCTTTACAGGATAGACACAGGTCCAGAACATCATAGATCTCCTTATGATCAAAAGGATCTTTCCGGCTGCCACGGGTGAGAAATTCCCGCAGGATGTTTGCCCTGGCGCGTGTAGTGGTGTTTTCGTCTCTGGTTGCCATGTAGCTGGGGCACATGGTACCCCCGGATATTTCCGTTTTTCTGCAGTCACCCGATCCATTGCATTTTTCTACTGCATGCAGTAGTCCCTGATCTGCTGTGAAGTCAAATACAGTTTTAATTTCAGGTTCGGGAGCACCCGGGTCATAGCGCAGTTGCGTTCTCATGTCCGGGGTATCGATGATCTTGCCTGGATTAAAAATATACGCCGGATCCCATGCTTCTTTGATTTCCCTCAGCAGATCATAGTTTTTATGCCCGATCATCAGGGGAATGAATTCACCCCGCAATCGGCCATCACCGTGTTCCCCGCTGAGTGACCCCCTGTATTTTTTTACCAGTTGTGCAGTTTCCGTGGCAATGATTTTAAAAAGTGCTACATCGTGCGGATCTTTCAGATTTAATACGGGTCGCAAGTGTAATTCCCCGGTGCCTATATGGGCATGATAAACACAAGATAACCGGTGTTTTTCCAGTATTTTCCGGAAGTCTTGCATGTATCCGGGCAAAGATTCCGGGGTTACGGCTGTATCTTCAATGACAGAAACGGGCCGGGCATTGCCGGGCATATTGGATAAAACCCCCAATCCGGATCTTCGAAGCTCCCAAACCTTGTTTATTCCATCTCCGGTAACGAGCGGAAAATGGTATCCCAGTCCCTGTGCCCGCATGTCTTTCTCCATGGAAGCTGCAATGCGCCGGATCTCTTCCATGGTATTCCTGCTAAAATCGATGATCAGGATGGCGCCCGGATCCCCTTTCAGAAAAAACCTGGATTTTCTAAGGCCGATGTTTTTTTCTGAGAGTTTCAGGATGGTGTCATCCATAAGCTCCACTGCACCGGGATTGTATTTTAAAGCGATAAGGTTCCCGCGAAAGGCTTCATCCAGGGTATGGAAATGAACGCAAAGCAGGGCTGATCGGTTGGGTGGCAAAGGGACCAGATTGAGTTTGATCTCAGTGATAAAGGCCAGCGTTCCTTCCGATCCGGCAATAAGTTTGGAAAGGTTGATTTTTTCACCATTGTCAGAGAAAGGTTCTGTATCCAACAGCAGGTCCAGGGCATATCCGGTGTTGCGCCTTTTTATGGATGGGTCCGGAAATTCCTTCCGTATCTCATGCTGGTTTTCAGGATCGGATAATTTTTTGTCCAGGACCCGGTAAATCGTTGCTTCCAGGGATTGACCGCTGAGTTTTTCTTTGTATTCCTGCAGGGAAAGGGGACCGAATATTGCTTCCGATCCATCCGAGAGGATGGCTTTGATGCTGAGTGTATGATCGCGCGTATTCCCGTAAATGAGTGAATGAGCCCCGCATGCATTGTTCCCCACCATGCCCGACATCATGCAGCGATTGGTGGTGGAAGTCTCCGGGCCAAATAGCAAGCCGTAACGGGCCGCTTCCCTGTTAAGCGCATCACGGATGACCCCTGGTTCCACCCTCGCCCAATGTTCGTCCGGGTTGATTTCCAGGATCCGGGTCATATATCGTGAAATGTCCACGACAATACCACTCCCGACCACCTGTCCGGCCAGGGAAGTGCCGGCGGCCCTCGGGATAAGTGCTGTGTTTTGTTCTGAGGCAAACCGGACAAGTTTTTTGATGTCTTCGGTATGGCGGGGCCGGGCTATGGCTTCCGGTATTTCACGGTAGGGGGAAGCATCGGTTGCGTGCATCAGGCGGTAACTGTAGTCGTAAAACAGGTCTCCGTCAAGTGTGCGTTTTAATTTTTCCAGTTGCGTTGGGGAGGTCATCATGCTTTCTTCCCGGAGATCCGGGGGCTAAAATATTTCGTCAATGAGTTTGTCGGCATCCTTGGCTGTTATTGATCCTGCAAATGTAAGTGTTTTCAATTTATTGCGCATATCCGCAGGGTGAAACCGGGCATGGATGAGTGCCTTTCTGAGATCTTTTTCGGTTTTCCGGTTTGCTCCGTTCGTCAATGAGAATTCCCGGATGATTCCGTTGGAAATTTTCATTTCCAGGTCACGATCCGGCATTATGTTTTTTTTATGAAAAACAAACGGGGGTGAATGTCCATAATTCCATTCCCAGGATGTGTATTTTTTTTCCGCCAGTTCACGGATGATTTGATGCTCCCGGTGTGTCAGGCTTACTTTGTCTGCCGGTGAAAAAGCCCTGGATACATAATCTTCTAAAAACACTTTAAATCCATGGATACCCATAGGGACCGGAAGATGGCAGGCAATATTGGTTACCTGACTGCGTTTTGACCGAACCGCTTTGTCGTGGTAGTGTAGTCCCTTACTGGTCAGCGCTTTATTAAGGATATTCAGGTTGCTGTCAAACAAAAGGGTCCCATGATGAATGACCTTGTCTTTATATATATGCTCGGAATTTCCGGAAAACTTCAGGCCCGATATGGTCAGGTCGCTTTTTCCTGTCAGCATGGCTTCAATGCCCAATTCTTTCAGGGCATCAATGACCGGCCGGGTGTATGCCGGATAATCGATCAGTTTTCCGGGTTGTCCTTTCAAAATGAATGTGTAGTTCAGGTTTCCTTCGTCGTGGTAGACGGTTCCTCCGCCGGTGATCCTGCGTATAACGGGGATGCCATTATCCTGAACGAAACGGTGGTTTATTTCCGAAAAAGCGTTCTGGTGCTTTCCGATAATAATGGCTGGCCGGTTGATCCACAGCATAAAAAGCGGTGCATCGAAAGTACGGAAGATGTATTCTTCCGTGGCAAGGTTTATAAAGGGATCGGTTTCTTCTCTCGTTATGATAAGCATGGATGTAAAAATATAACGAATTGTTTTTCCGTAGTGAATGCAGAAAAAAAATGTTCAGTATTTTTGTGGCCGGTATGGGAGATCCGGCACTCAAGGGTTGGTGTTATGGTCTTCGTTTCTTATTTTGTAAAGCTTATGAAATCATTTTTTCATCGGACACCAAAGCTTCTTCTTGTTTTTCCATTGTTTCTGGTCCTGGCTGGATGCGGCATTTTTGACCAGGCATCTGAGATAAGGGCTTTTTCGCGTTGCGAATTCCGGTTATCCGGTACGGAGGATGTAAGGTTGGCTGGTGTTCCCTTCGATAACGTCAACAGTCTGGATGACCTGAATGTCATTGAAATTGCACGGATCACAGGTGGGGTGGCAGCGGGTGACCTGCCGTTGGAGTTGACATTGCTGCTTGATATACGGAATCCGAACACCCGTCAGGCCGCGTTGAATGCGCTGGACTGGATTTTGTACATTGATGGTCATGAAATTACCCGTGGCGGCCTGAGCCGGCGTATAACTGTTGCCCCCCTGGGCGATGTGGAACGCATGCCATTGGGAATAAGCGTGAACCTATATAAGATCATGGAAGGGGGATCCGGAAATGCATTGATCAACCTGGCCCTGAATCTCAGCGGACAGGGCCAGGTTCCTTCCCGCGTATTGCTTAAAGCCAAACCCGTGATCTACATTTCCGGAAAGCCTGTGGCTTATCCGGGGTATATTAATATTCGGAATGAATTCACTTCACGATAATACCGGCGTATAGAATTTTCTGGTCAGAGCAGGCCGCCTTTCTGGTATATTTCCATCTGCACATCAAAGAATTTGTTGATATGTGTGGAGACATGATTACGCAAATTGGTGATTTCTCCGGTTTTGAAGTTTACACGGATGGTATCCCCGTTTTTTAAATCGATGTCTTTCAGAAGTTCCGGGTCGTATGTCAGGATCGGAAATGCAGCGTTGATGGCATTTCTTTCGTAAATGGCCCCGTATGATTCTGCAAGGATGCAGCTAATGCCCAGAGATTTAAAACAATCCACTGCTTGTTGCCGGGAACTTCCTGCTCCGAAATTTTTACGTGTTACAATGATATCGCCAGGCTGGGCTTTACTGGCGAAATCTTCATAGCCTTCAAGATTGTCAAACGTATATTGTCCCATTTCATCGATATCCGTAATGGTAAGGTAGCGGTTATGGAAGATCATATCTGTGTCAATATCGTCTACCTCTATGAGCCAGACCCTTCCTTCTGTTTCAATGGGACGGTCTTCTTTTGGCTTTTCTTTGGAAACTTTTTCCTGTGCTGCTGATGTTCCCTTTTCAAATTCAGCAGGGATCGCAGGAATGTCATGTTGATCGGTGATGTATCCGGCAACGGCGGAGGCGGCAACCGTGGCCGGAGAAGCGAGGTAAACCGAGCCCTTGCCTTGTTTGCCTGCAAAATTCCGGTTACCAGTGCTGATCGTAACTTCACCCGGGCCATTTTGTCCTACCTGTCCTGCAGCACAACCCGCACAACCCGCATTGGAGACCAGGACACCGGCGTCCTTGAATATTTTAATGATCCCTTCGTTGAGGGCTTGTTTCCAGATTTGGTCGGTGGAAGGTACGATCTTCAGAACGACACCGGGGGCCACCTTTTTATCTTTTAGTATGGACGCGGCGATCCGGAGGTCGTCAATCCGGCCATTGGTGCAACTGCCAATGAAAGCAGAGTCTATTTTGGTTTTTTTGACCGAGGTTACCGGGGCATCATCGTGGGGATGGCCTGGATTCGCCACCATGGGTATGAATTGGGATATATCTATCTCATATTCTTTTTTATAGCAGGCATCGTTGTCTGCGTATACCGGTTCAAAATCTTTTCCGGTGCGCTTTTTCAGTTCACTGATGATTTTCTCACTGGGGGGGAACATAATGATGATGGCACCCAGTTCCGTGGCCATGGATGAGATGGTAATGCGTTCATCCAGCGTAAGCGCATCGATGGCATTCCCGTACATTTCAACGGAACGGCCCAGCAATGTGCTGGCTCCGAATTTATTCAGCATGTTTAATACAATGTCCTTTGCTGTTACGGCATCCGGTTTTTTCCCTGTGAAGGTGATCTTAACCGATTCCGGTACTTTAAACCAAACCGATCCATGTGCCCAGGCTGCTGCGATATCCTTATCGCCCATGCCCTGCCCGAAAGCACCGATGGCGCCCATAATGTTGGCATGCGAGTCCGTGGATATGAATGTGCCACCAGGCAGGATGAGTCCCTTATCAATGGCTATGTGCGTACCTATGCCCTGATCTATATCGTATACCTTTATGCCTTTGTTTCGTGCATACATCCGGCAATAATGCTGGTTTGCCGCATATTTTTGATCAGAACCCCCGGGATTGCAATCGAATGTAAAATAGGTTTTATCGGGGTCATCTACATCAAGGCCATTGTTTTCCAGGTTCTTCACAACATTTGCCCCGGCAAAATCACGGGCCACCCTGGCATCAATGGTGATGTCCACAATGTCACCTGGACGGACCCCGGCAACACCGGAGTGATTATGAATGATCTTTTCTGTGATGTTCATATCCTGAGTTTTATAATTTCAAAAATGCATCACACCTGCAGTCTTTCCTTGAAAGGGAGGAATGTCATAAAATCTGCATGGTGTACGATGTATGCCTCTGTTGATCTTTTCACCATATTTCCTTCCCCGGCGTGGGTGGCAATGATGTGGCATACTTCGGGGGGCAGTCCGCATTCTTCGGCCAGTGAAACGCCGGAAAAAGGATGCCGCAGGTATTTCCCGTATGAGCCCTGAATGCTGTTGCCATTTTCATCTTGAACATATTCCAGGAGCTTACCAACGTCTGCCAGGATAGCTCCCGCGATAAGAACATCCATATTTACAGGAAGCGCATCACCGAAAAAATCGTTGATCTTTTTCCCGCTTTCCCGTGCAATATGCACCACCGCCCTTTTATGATCCATGAAGGTCACTTTGAGATCAGGTCCGCATAGCAGGGTGAAAGGGATGCGCTTCAGGTCTTCCGGGGTCATAACACTTCTGTCAAGCGCCAACTCCCAGGTTTTGGCTGTATTTTCACGGAGTTCTTCATTCTTTATCCATTCAAGCTCCGGCCAGAGGGCTAAAACTGCTTTATTCATAATTAAGGATTTTTTATATTAAAGGAAAGCGGGTTCAATCTCCGCTTCCCGGGTTATAACCTGGATATTACTGCATCGGTCATTTGTTGGGTGCTGGCAGCACCTTTCGCAATGACATCGGGTTTGCCTGACATCTTCATCATATCGTATGTTTTCACCTTGCCTTCCGATATCACTTCTGCAATGGCGCTCCGGATGGAATTTGCTTTTTCATTTTCATTAATGAATTCCAGCATCATGCAGGCCGATTCAAACATGGCAATGGGATTGACGATGGAGACATCGTATTCTGCATATTTCGGAGCGGAGCCATGTGTGGGTTCAAAAACGCCGATGCCTGAATCGGGGTTGAACTGAGCTGAGCAAGCAAATCCCAGACCACCGATGAGTCCGGCAAACCCATCGGAAACAATATCTCCGAACATATTGCCCGCAACAATGACACCGTAATTTTCCGGGTTTTTGGTCAACCACATCATCTGTGCATCTATGTTGGTGTTCCAGAGCTCTATGTCGGGATAATCAGACTTCTGGATATCTTTGGCCATTTTATACATCATCCCGGATGTTTCGCGGATAACGTTTGGCTTTTCGCAAACGGTTACCGATGTGTATTTGTAATTCCGTGCATGTTCAAAGGCAGCGCGCAGAATTCGTTCCGTGTGCTTTTTTGTGAATATCCGCGTTGAAACGGAAATCTCATTTTTCGGGAAACTACTGAAATTCTTAACGAACCTGGGATGTGTTTTTAAAGCTTCGTAAACAATATCCGGCGGATCCGACCATTCGACCCCCCCATACAATCCTTCTGTATTCTGGCGGAAGATTACCACATCTACTTCGGGTTCTTCAATGGAATTTCCCGGCCCTTTGCGAATGAAATTCAATGGGTTTCCTTTGTACGATTTACAGGGTCTCATGCAAATGTCGAGGCCGAAATGTTGTCTCAGTCCGACAATCGGACTGGAATATACATACCCCTTTTCCCTGAGTCCAGGGGAAAGTTCTTCGGCTGCCGCATCCTTGGGTTTCGAGGTGATCGCGCCAAAAAGGCCGATCTTGTGTTCCTCCAATAATTTGAGGGTCCTTCCGGGCAATGGGTTCCCTTCCGTTTTCCAAAATTCCCAGCCAATGTCTCCGTGTACGTATTCAGCTTCAAATCCGGATGCATCCAATACCCTGATGGCTTCCTTTAAAACGGTTTTTCCGATCCCGTCTCCGGGAAGTGCAACGATGGTTCTTTTGGCCATATGTGTCTGGTTTTAACAAGTTTAATAGTAAGTATATCTCGCACGATAAGTAAACAAATATACAATACATTGGTTGACTGGCAATAATTACGGGATATTTTATTTACCCGGCAAGGTGGAATTTTATAATTTTGCCGTATAATGAATCTTGCGGGAAGAATAGATGAATATATTTTCAGGACGATTTCCGGGGTAGCTCAGGAAGAGAACCTGCCGGCTTATGTGATTGGCGGTTATGTGAGGGACCTCATCCTGGGCCGTCCTTCTGTAGATGTGGATATTATGACGGTCGGAAGTGGAATTGACCTTGCCAGGAAAGTAGCCTCAAAGATAGATAAACGGATCCCTGTTCATTATTTTAAGAATTTTGGCACGGCCATGTTCCGGTATGATGATGGAAAACAGAACTGGATCATAGAGTTTGTGGGTGCCCGCCGGGAATCCTACAGCAGGGATTCCCGAAAACCGGTTGTCGAGAACGGAACACTCGAGGATGATCAGAACCGGCGGGATTTTACGATAAATGCCATGGCCCTGGATCTTGCACCTGACCATTATGGTGAATTGATCGATCCGTTCAATGGGTTGGCGGACATCGAAAAGAAGATCATACGTACGCCAAGGGACCCCGGTATTACATATTCTGATGATCCCCTGCGTATGTTACGAGCCATCCGGTTTGCAACCCAGCTGAATTTTACGGTTGATCCTACCTCTTTTGATGCCATTATCCGGAACAAAGAGCGGATACGGATCATATCCCGCGAACGCATCAACGATGAGCTGCAAAAGATCATTGCATCCGATAAACCCGGGAGGGGATTTGTTTTGCTTGATAAAAGCGGATTGCTTGCGTATATTTTCCCCCAGTTGCAGGACCTTAAGGGAGCAGAATTTGTGGATGGAAAGGGTCATAAGGATAATTTCCTGCATACCTTGGAAGTACTTGATAATGTCGCTGAAAAATCAAACAATATATGGTTGCGGTGGGCCGCCCTGCTGCATGATATTGCCAAGCCGGCGACAAAAAAATACGATCCGGAAACGGGATGGACCTTCCATTCTCATGAGTATGTCGGGTATAAAATGATCCCGGTCATATTTCGTAAAATGAAACTTCCGATGAATGAAAAAATGAGGTACGTTCAAAAGCTTGTTTTGTTGCATTTGCGTCCCATCGTTCTTTCTGAGGAGAGCGTGAGCGATTCTGCCATCCGCAGATTATTGTACGAGGCCGGAGAGGATATTGACGATCTTATGCTTTTGAGTGAAGCTGACATAACATCCAAAAACCCCAGGAAGGTACTCCGGTATCTAAAAAATTTCACCCTGGTGCGAAAAAAAATGAAGGAAATTGAAGAGAAGGACAGGATCAGGAACTGGCAGCCCCCCATATCCGGGGAAACTATAATGAAGGTGTTCAATATCCCTTCCGGGAAAGTTGTGGGTATTATAAAAAATTCAATACGCGAAGCCATCCTGGATGGTGAGATAAACAATGAATATGATGAGGCATACCGGTTTATGATTGAAAAAGGGAAACAGCTCGGACTGAACCCCACGGAAAATCCCCCATCCAATGAGTGCTGATCAGAGAACAAAACACCTCGTTGTGGTCACCGGTCCGACGGCCGTCGGGAAAACCCAGACAGCGCTCCGGCTTGCTGGGCATTTCCAGACAGAGGTGATCTCCTGCGACAGCCGGCAGTTTTATTCCGGTATGCAGATCGGTACGGCCAGGCCTGCCCGGGAAGAACTTCAGGGGATACCCCATCATTTTCTGGGACATCTCAGACCGGAGGAAGATTATAATGTATCGGATTTCGAGCAGGATGCACTGAAACTCCTTGACCGTTTATTCACAGATAAGGATATGGTAATTATGGTGGGTGGTTCCGGTCTGTATATCAATGCTGTTTGTTACGGCATTGACGATCTTCCCGATGCAGATGAAACCCTCAGAAAAGATCTAAAAAAAACCCTGGATGTTAGCGGTTTAGCGACATTAAAGGAGAAGCTCAGGGAGCTGGATCCTGTGTATTATGAGCAGGTTGACCTGAATAACCCGAATCGCATCATGCGTGCCCTGGAGGTTTGCATGGTCACCGGCAGGCCATATTCCTCCCAGCGCCTGGATAAAAGGAAAGAACGGGATTTTGAGCTTATCATGATTGGATTGAACATGGACAGGCAAGCGCTGTTTAAGCGGATACACCGGCGCACGATGACAATGATGGAAAACGGTTTGCTCGAAGAAGCCCGTTCACTGTACGCATTTCGCCATTGCAATTCCCTGAATACGGTGGGTTATAAAGAGCTTTTCCGGTATTTCGAAGGTGTATATACGCTTGAGCAGGCCGTTGAAAAGATCAACACCCATACCCGCCGCTATGCCAAGCGGCAGCTTACATGGCTGGGTAAAGACCCGGATATCCTTTGGTTCCACCCCAAAGACCATTCCCTGATCGAAGGCTATATCGAAAAGAAGACAAGGGCCGGTGGTTGAATATACAATGTTTACATGTCAGGCCTGTCATTGGCATTCATGACATCTCCCCCTTTTTCTTTTGCTTTTTACGTATATCTTTTATCCTTTTATCTTTATCCTTTTATCTTTATCCTTTTATCTTTATCCTTTTATCTTTTATCTTTTTATCTTTTATCTTTTATCTTTTATCTTTATCACCTATGGAAGAACTGAAAAACCGTGTGGAACAATGCACCAAGTGTCCTTTGCATAAAAGCCGGAATAAGGTTGTTTTTGGGAATGGTAATTACCAGGCCTCTGTTTTCCTGATCGGTGAGGGTCCGGGGTATGAAGAAGATAAGGCCGGAGAGGCTTTTGTGGGCCGGTCCGGAAAGCTCCTGGATAAGATACTGTTGGCCTGCAATTTCACGCGTGAAGCGCATGTTTTTATCGGAAATATTGTGAAATGCCGGCCTCCCGGAAACCGGACCCCATATCCGGAAGAAATGGAGGCCTGTTTGCCTTACCTGGAAGAACAGATCGAAAAGGTGGATCCGGCCATTATCATAACCCTTGGCGCAACCGCACTGAAGGGATTGACGGGTGAAAACCTGAAGGTCACCAGGGAAAGGGGGAAGTGGAGATTATGGTTCAACCGCATGCTAATGCCTACCTACCATCCGTCGGCCCTGCTGAGAAATCCTTCCCTGAAAAGGGATGCCTGGGAAGATTTTAAAAAAGTCATCCTGAAATACAGGGAAATTATCGATCAAAATCACCCATGCCAATATATCTGAGGATATCCGGCTGATGATATTTGATCAGTCCGTCCAGAGGGTCTGCGTGTATATCGCCGATGCTTAGATCATATTGCCTGGCGACGTTTGTGAGCAAGTTTTTCATGTGATAGGCAACCGAGCCCACGTAGCTTACCGTATAGTCCTGGTAATCTGTATACCGGATAACCTGTTCCTGTATAAATTCATCAAAAGAACGGAATATCAGGGCGTGGATCATGGGGTCTTCACGGTATCCGGCAATGAACGGCATGAAGGATCCTAAAAAACGGTTGGGGCGGGGTTGATTGTAAACCGCATCCAGAATATCTTCCAGGTTGTAAGAATATGCTTCTTCGAATTCCTCCAGGATGTGCACCGGAAGGTCCTTTCGTAAAAGTGCTGTCAGGAATAACCTTCCGATATGGGCGCTGCTTCCTTCATCTCCGAAAAAATATCCCAGGGAAGGGATGTTCTCTCTAATCCCTGTTCCGTCATACAGGCAGGAATTGGATCCTGTACCTAAAATACAAGCAATACCTGGCCTGTCATTGAACAGTCCCCGTGCCGCCCCCAGCAGATCATGGTTTACTTCGGTATGGGCGTTCGGGAAGACTTTTCCCAGGGCTTCTTCTACAATGAACCGTTTTTTATCCGTTGAACATCCGGAACCGTAAAAGTACACGTACCTGACGGCTCCATTATTTACGAAAGGGACCAGGTTTTTTTCAAGACTGTTTACCATTTCATGGGAAGGAACGTAATAGGGATTAAAACCGGCTGTTTGGTATTTTTTTTCATGTTCGTCTTTTTCAATAAAAACCCAATCGGTATGGGTGGATCCGCTATCTGCAATTAAAATCATGTAAATTGTTTTTTACAAATGTAGTGAAAACCTTAATGGTTGGTCTGACCAATCTTAAAGACGGCTTCACAAAACGAAGAAACGCATATGTGAAATATTCCGCTGTTCATATTTCCGGTTGTTTCTGGTTTGTGGACTTATGCCAATGAACCTCAGAAAAAATAAGGGATGAAAACAATCAAACCAATAGCCAGGGCAGATAATGCGGCGATCAGCACTGCGGCAGCGGCCATGTCCTTGATCATTCCGGCCCTGGGGTTCGTGCCCGGGGAAACCAGATCGGTCAGCGCTTCAATGGCCGAATTAACCAACTCGGCTGAAATGACAAGTCCTGTGGCGAACGCAAGCAGGGCCCATTCTGTTCCGGTAATGGGATAAATGATGCCCAACAGGATAATGGCACCCATTGCGGCAAGCTGGATCCATAAGTTATGCTGGGTTTTGATGGCGTGAATCAAACCCGTGAAGGCAAAACGGATGCTTTTACCCCTTTGACGCATCGAAAACCCCTCATGCCCGTGTTCATCTTTCATGCTCTGTATGTTTGGGAGGCCAGGGTATCAGTCCTGAAGTATGCTTCATATGTGCATCGTATCCTTTTTTCCGGCCAAGCATTCGTTCATCGGTCATGGGTACGCTGATGAAAAAGAACAACAGGATCATGGCCAGGGGGCCGGACAATATCCACCATTCAAACAGCATGGGTTTCATGGAAAAAATCGACAATCCGATCCAGAACAATACTTCGCCGAAATAATTGGGGTGACGGGAATATTTCCACAGACCGGTTTTCAGGTAAGCACCGGACCCGGATTTTTGGGTTACGAAAGAACGCAATTGCTCATCCGAAAAATATTCCAGCAGAATGGCCGACAGGGTCACGAGCATGGCAATTATATCCAGGAAACTGATGTTGTTTATGTTGGCGGTTATGGCGGGATATACTGCCATACAGCCCAAAAATACCAGGATCGTTGGGAAGAGGTGTATGCCGAGGAAACTGATCAGCCAGTAAATTCCCGGAAATTGTTTGCGGAAATTCGTGTACCTCCAGTCTTCATCCTGCAGACCGGTCCAACGGCGCGCCCAGTTATAGGTAAGCCGTGTGCCCCATAGCAATACCAGTGCCAGTATGATCCAGGCTACCGGGTTTTCTGCGGCTGGCTGGCTGAACTTCCAGAACAGCAAAATGGGTATTGGGGCAACGCTCCAATATGGGTCATACACAGAAGAATTATTGAAGGCCATACTGAAGATAAAAACGATCACCGTGGCAAGTGCATCCAGAATGGCAGCTGCCAGGATGGGATGCAGGGATCTTACTAGCGGATAGAAAAGAAATACGAAGATCAATGCGGTGAGATAAGCAATCAGGGTAACCAACAGTCCTTTTACTTTGATTCGGGTATTTTCCATGCCTTTTCCTTAATATTTCATATTCAATTCACAAACTGTAGCAGGATCTTTAACGATCTGCAGCGTAAAAATACAACAACCCCCTTATATTCAAAAATTTTTCATGGAAAAGACCAAAAGAAATCCGCCGGGGCCATGTTGCTTCTTCCGGTATCGGTTGTGTTGGTGTTGACCATCCTGTCCGGTGAAGGTTTGGTTGTATGATACATACATCGGTATTCTGCCTGGTTGGCAACCTGTGCAAGGGTGTGATTTTGGCAAGGTGCGTGAAGCCGTTTATCATGCGGACATTATTTGGGGAGATAAAATTTCAGGTCTTTGTAAAAGGCACGCGCAGGCAGGGCGGATCTGTCGGGATGCCCTGCCCATTCGTGATTGGCTGACATCCACAAATTGAACAGGATCAGATGGCCTGGTTCCGGTATGTTTTTGCGTGCTGTGCGTATGCGTTTCCCATCGATGTACCATGTTATTTTTCCTGGAGCCCATGCAATGGCATAATGATGAAATCCTTCCGATGCATCAAAGCCCGTATTCCTGGTTTTGGGGTATTGCCTGCCCGATGCATCCCAGTAATTGGTGAGTACGGAATATGTATTTTTTCCCATGATCTCAACATCAATTTCGTTGCCGGGCCGGGCAGGGTCTTTAAGCGTAAAAAAGGAAGATATGAGTCCGGACCCTTTGGCGGCTTTCATGCGGACCTCGATCAATCCGTAGGGGTATGCTTTTGCTGTCCGGATCTCAGCTCCTGATACCGGTGTGTCTGCATCCGGAACATAGTTGAGGTTAAGGGCCAGCAACGAATCCAGGAATTCCACGTTTCGCGGATGAAAACCTGAAAGGTTATTACGGAAAGTGCCATGGGTCAGGTGCCAGTCATCCCTTTCACCGGACATGTCTGCTTCCCATTCCAGTTTCCAGTCCCTGGAATAATCAATCGTTGAGCAGGCGGAGGCAAAGACCAGAAAGATCAAACATGGAAACCTGGCCTTCAGGTATTGCATGATGCAGGATTTTAATTTTTTGCAAAAATAGGCATTTCTTTTTTTGAGCGATGCAGGGAAGGCACCAATGTCCTTGAAACGCAATATATGATTTAAAGACAGAATTTTATATCATTTAATTCTCCGGAAACATGAGGGCTTATTGTGCCGGGGTAATAAATTTTACTTATCTTTGACCCGAAAACATGGAAACCGGTTTATTGGATCAATGAATTATTTCACCCTTCCTGGTGTTTCTTTTTCCTTGCATTTTATAAATCAGTTTCAGGAAATGTTCCGGAGAACATGAAAAACCGGACACGTATTTTATTATTTTTTAATTTTCAGTATTATGAATATTTATGTCGGAAATCTGAATTATGACTTGCAGGAATCAGATTTGGAGCAAGTCTTCAGTGAATACGGAACTGTAGAGTCCGTAAAAATTATTAAAGACCGCGACACCGGTCGCGGAAAGGGTTTTGGCTTTGTTATTATGCCTGATGATGAAGAGGCCGCTGCTGCTATTCAGGAGTTGAACGGCCAGGATGTTATGGGAAGAAGTTTACGGGTTAATGAAGCGAGACCTCCAAGGAATTAAGAATCAAAAAGTAGTTTTACATTATGACACAAATTAAAAAAGATGACACCGTTAAGGTACATTACACGGGAAAATTTCAGAACGGAGATGTATTTGATACATCGAAGGAAAGAGAACCACTGGAATTCAAGGTGGGCGAAGGCAAATTGATACCGGGTTTTGAGAAGGCTGTCGTTGGTATGAATGAAAAAGAAAAGAAAGTGATCGAAATATCTTCCGAGGATGCATACGGGCCCAGGCATGAAGAGTTGGTTCAAAAAGTGAATAAATCCAACCTTCCTGAAGACATCGAGCCTGAGTTAGGAATGGAACTGGTTTCCAAGCATCCCGATGGACAGCAGATGGTAGTCCGGGTGGTTGAGGTGGCCGACGACAGCATCATGATCGATGCAAACCATCCCCTTGCCGGCGAAGATCTTACTTTCGAGATCGAAGTAGTGGAGGTGAACGCTTAATAGATCTAAAAGCGCTTAAAAAATGAAAAAGTCCGGATTTTATTTGAAAGTCCGGGCTTTTTGTTTTTCTACCGGACGATCAGCCGATGTGTTGGATGGACTATAGGGAATGGCCTGCCATTCATTCAAAAGGATGTTAACGGATATGGTATTCTTTTGTCAGGTATGTTTCAATGCTTCCGTAGTCTATGAAAGATTTTACATCGACAAATACTTCAAGCATGTGGTATAGCATTGTGAGCGGATTTCCGAAAAACCTGGCTGGATTCAATAGGTCGGAAGGTTTTCTTGTGTGCTCTTCAACAATTCCGTCATACCATTTCGTTCCGCTTTTCAGTTTTTTTGTTACCACATTCCGGGAATAATGCCATATAGGGTGTACACGAAGTGTCAAAGGCGTGTGTCCTTCGTGCCAGCGCTTGATAAAAACAGGATAATCAATGGATCTTTTTTTCCTGAAAAGCGTGAGAAGGCAGGAGCCCGGAGTGGCTTCTCCGGAATTCCATTTCCTTTGATGGTCTACAGGCCTGGCTTCCTTAACGGCAAAGGCTTCTGTGCATTCCAAAGAATGTATGAGCGGATCCAGGGGGGTGTTTGTTTTCCGGTAAACCGACACGCATGCCATGTTTTGCTTGCCAAAGGGTATAACCGATATACCCGGCGGATTGGTTTCGGTCACCGTGAAACTCAAGGCGCAAGGACTGGCATCGCAAGCAGCCTTTTCCGTTATTTCCCAAATTTGCTCCTTGAACGATGACCGGGACATGGATGGGGCGCCCCGGAACAGATACATTTGCTTATACATCTCCGTGTATTTTTTTTTGCCGGCACAAGGTACTAAAAAATTCTTCCTTTTACATGCCCGGATTTACATCAGTGCCTTTATGAATTCATTGCCTTTTTAAGGCACACGTCGGGTTAAATTATATCTTTGATGTTTGTTTGCAGGCATATTATTACTTCATCTAAAACCAATACCATGACTTCCCTCAGGGGCAGGGCCTTTTCAATACTCGTAACCGGTGGTTCAGGTTTTCTTGGCAGATCGGTTGTTTCTGAATTTTTACTGAAGGAGTCGCCTGTACAGGTGACAAAGATCAGAATTCTGGATATCACCCCGTACCCCGGTGATTTACCGGATGGGCGTGTAGAAGTTATGGAGGGTGATGTACGTAATTATAAAGAGGTACGGGAAGCATGCAGGGATATGGACATGGTAATCCACGCTGCAGCGATCGTGGATTGGGGTACGAAGCCGGAGCATGAAGTCTTCGATGTAAACGTAACCGGAACGGAAAACGTCATCAGGGCCTGCCGGGAAGAGGGGGTAGGCCATTTGCTTTATACGGGGTCGCTGGATGCGGTGCACACAGGCAAACCACTGGTGGATATTGATGAATCCTGGCCATATCCTGAAAAACATTCCAATATGTATTGCCGCAGCAAATACCTTTCTGAAAAGCTTGTTCTGAAGGCAAACGGCCAGAAGCTAAAAACATGTGTTCTACGGCCTTCAGACATTTACGGTGAGGCGGATCCTTATCATATCCCTGCCCTGATAAATATGGCCAGGAATGGGTTTTATGTCCGTCTTGGAGGCGGCCGGGCCAAATGCCAGCATGTTTATGTACGGAACATGGCCTATGCTCATGTATTGGCTGCCAGGGCATTAATGGCCGATGATTGTGTGGTATGCGGCCAGGCTTATTTTATCACAGACGGGCCGGGGACTAATTTTTTTACTTTTTTTGATCAGATCGTCAGAGGAGCTGGTTATCGCATACGTCCTGAGAACTTATGGCTTCCCCGGTGGCTGGCTTATTCCCTGGGTACAATGTCGGAGTTCGCGGCCATTCTGGTGAGGCCGTTCAAGTATTATCAGCCGAAATTCAGCCGTTTTGCCGTAATATATACATGTACTGATTTTACATTCCGTTCCAATAAAGCAAGAAAAGATTTTGGCTATATTCCTAAATACAGCGAAGCGGAAGCCCTGGAAAATACGATCCGGTATTACCGGAAATCCGTGTAGGCCATACTTTTCTCATCTATGCCAACAAACCACCCATAAACTTCACTTTGCCGTAGTTCACACGTTGTCCCTTTTGCCAAAAACACAGGTATGCCTGGTGCAAAAGTCCTGCTTAATCCACCGCCACGGTATTTCCATGAATATATCGAATGGGAAGACGCGGTAAAATGCGCATTTTACCGATGTTTATGGCTTGTTTGTCCGTCCGGGGAAGTGCATATTCCTTGCAGTTTTTTGATTTACATCCCGATCCATTTTCCAGGGAAGTATAATTGTCATATTTTTACGGATTCCCCCTGTGATATGCCCGGAAATCCGCTATTTTTGTGATCAGGGTTTCCGCTTATCATGGTTGCGCTTGTATTTTGGTTTAGAAATCAATTTTCCTTCAGAATGGTTTATACGCTCGGAGAGTCCCTGATGGATATTATATTTAAGGATGGCCGTCCAGTGGCTTCACGGGCGGGTGGTTCCGTGCTGAATTCCGCAGTGTCCCTGGGGCGTTGTCAGGTGCCGGTCAGCCTGGTTTCGGAGCTGGGGGCAGACCGGCCTGGTGATATGATCCTGGATTTTCTTCATAAAAACCGTGTAAAAACCGATTTTGTTTACCGTTACCGCGAAGGCAAAACACCAGTAGCCCTGGCCTTTCTGAACAGGCATAACGATGCGTCATATTCTTTATACAAGCCATACCCGGAAAAGCGGTTGCAAATTCCCCTGCCGGAATTCAATCCGGGAGACATGCTTCTTTTCGGATCCTTTTACTCATTGACAAGCGAGGTCCGGGATAAAATTCTGGGAATGGTCCGTCAAGCCCGGAAGAACGGTGCTTATGTAATATATGACCCCAATATCCGGAGCCCCCATAGAAATCAAATGGAAACCTGGGAAAACCGGGTGAAAACGAATGTATCCATGGCTCATTTAGTCAGGGCTTCGGATGAGGATTTTATGACAATATATGGTGATCCGGACCCGGAAAATGCCTGGCGCATTTGTCGCGATGCAGGTGCAGAAGCATTGATTTTTACACAGAACAAGAACGGTGTGCATTTGTTTGAAAAAGGCTCTGCACGGTATTTTGAAGTCCCTTTGATCACCCCGGTAAGTACGATAGGAGCCGGAGATTCTTTTAATGCTGGGGTGGTTTTTTCCCTGATCCGCCAACGCGGTGAAAAAAATCTGGAAAAAGCCGTCCGGAGCGGAATATCTTTTTCTTCAAATGTATGTATGCGCTACGACAACTATATATCCCCGGAATTTGCAAAATCTGTGCTGTCCACCCTGTAAGGCATACCTTCCCGTATATCCTTTGCGGTGGTGGGGATAACATGCCGGCATGCATCTGTGCTGGGTTTTTGGTTCGTTAAACAACCTGGTTTTTTCAATGTGCCGGTTTGAGCTTTGGCAGAACGGAACTTATCCGGCATTGTCAAATGCCTTTTCTTTTCTTTAAATATTGATAATCAAGATAGTACATTACTTTGATCGAAAACGAATTGATCATTGGATGGTCGAATGTTCCGCGGAAATTGGTGAAGAAGTCATCCGGGATTTCATTTTCGCGAATTTCCAGTTTGTTCTTGTACACAAAGAGCAGTTCACTTCCCGGGGCGAATTCCCAGGTGAAGACCATGTCAATATTAAAGGCATTAAAAGAATAATCATGACAACCTGTATAGGTGTTCTGATGGAGATGGCCTTCTGTATCCAGGTCGTAATAATCTTTATATGCAAGGGTAAACCAATAATGACGGAGCCTCAGTGTAAGACTGGACCTTGGGGTGAAAATATAGCTTGCATCCAGGACGTTGGAAATAATATTGATGTTCCGTTTGCCAAATATTATCACATCTTCATTATAGCTATTGATGCTGTCGGTTACATATCCCAGGTCGTTATATTTCCGGTTGACACTAAAATTATATTTAAAGAACAGATGGTCGTTGATCCTCAACCTTGGTGCAATGCTGAAATTGTATGAATGTTGATCATAATCGCCGGATCTCCAGTAACCTCCGCGAAGATCTACCACAAACCTCTTCCGGTAATCCGGAGAGAAGAAAAGGGATACATTCCTGCCTGAGGGGTATATGACTTTTCTGCCTGGAATCCGGGGCTCAAAATAATCATGCCGTTCCGGATGGCCGCCCAGATCAATGCCTGTTGTCAGGTAGTTTTTCCATGTTGCCCTGCTGCTGACGTTAACGGATAGCGAGGAATATTCCCGGGGGGCATATAAGTAAGTCGTATGAACGGAGATTTCGTTATGAAGGCTGATCAATTTCCAAAAGGGGTCGTATAGATTATATTCGATCTCTCCGCCGTTGGAAAATTCATTATTCTTTCTGAGAAATCCCAAATCGTTGGGATCGTATGTATCGCTTTTGGAATTTTGCCATAATTCAAAACGAAAATTTCCGCTGATCTTTGATATTTCGGCATGATATAAGAATCCTGATTCCGGTGGGGCATTGGGATCATATTTCTGGCTTATGTTCAATCTTCCAAAAACAGAATACATATTTCTTTTCTCAGTAAGACGGAATTCCGTGCCGGTTACATTGGCGGTATGGTTGTTCCTTCCTCTGTAGACATTTGTATTGTAAAGACTGACGTATGAATTGTTGCTTATGGACTGATCCAAAACGAGCATGTTGTAATTTGTTGCCGGCTCGGTCAGAATCTCATTTTTGTTGCCGGTGCTGTCCCGTACCTCGGCAAACGTATTGGAAGTAACGGCATTGAAGACACCTATTCCAAGCCCCCTGTTTGTTCTGCCGGATATTTTTGAGGCGTTGATGAGTTGGATCTCTTCCGGGTTTTTTATGATATCCTCAGCGTTGTATTTGTTGCGTATTTCGTAATATTCCGTTGGGGTTCCACCGATGCGGCGGGAATAAAAAATGCCTCCCCGGTCGAAAAGTTCTGTTCCTTCTGTAAAGAAAGGCCTTTTTTCCTGATAATAGATTTCAAATGGCGACAAATCAACGATGACATCGTCGGATTCTACCTGCCCGAAATCCGGGATCAGGGTTGCATCCAGGGTAAAACTTTCCGTGAGCCCCAGTTTTACATCCATGCCGTAGTTATACGAAAAGGACCAATGTTCATTGCCTGGGTTTTTCTCGGCATAACCGGCCAGGTAGGGTACAAAAGAAAGGCGTAACGGAGGTTTGATATCGTTGAGGCCGGTGAGGAGTCCCGATTGATTGAATACGTTTTCCTGCTTATTGTTGATGTAGCTCCAGGTTGACCATTCCCTGTATCTCCGGATATTTCGCCAGAAGTTCAGTCCCCATTCCTGTTTCTTTTCTTTTGGAAAACGCAGGGCAGAATAAGGTATTTCTATTTCCGCGATCCATCCGCTGTCGGTGATGGAAACGGCACTTTTCCACACAGCATCCCAGCTTTGGTCATGAAAACCACTGGCATATTTGGAATCCCCCTGTACACCGGAAGCTGTTATCCG
Organism: Bacteroidales bacterium; assembly: GCA_018400295.1. GTDB lineage: Bacteria > Bacteroidota > Bacteroidia > Bacteroidales > B18-G4 > M55B132. The sequence continues at coordinate 46,114 of JAGYMZ010000001.1, forward strand.
GAATTCATAGGCGTTCTGGCCATCATCATAAGGGGTGATGTCTATGGTGAATACGTCTGCGTTCAGATTGCCTGCATCGCGAATTCCCAGTTCGGTGAGGATGCTGTCCGGGGATGAATCATAGATCATGGCACCAACGTACAATCCCTTATTGTCGTACAGGATTTTTACAACCGTTGGCTGGGAGGGCTCTCTTCCGTTATAAGGTTCATACTGAAAGAAATTTCTCGCAGGAAAAGCTTTCTTCCAGGCCGGTTCATCAAGCATTCCATCAATGTTTATGTCAGCGCTGATGCGCAGGGCTATTGCTTTTTTACGCTCATCCTGCCCGGAAGCGTGAAGGAAAAAGATAAACAGCATAAAAAACCCAATAACTCTTTTCATCATATACCCTTCAGCGGCATGGGGAAATTAATTACGACAATAACGTTGAATTCAGGAGAGGCAAAGGTATCAAATTGTGAACGGATTAACATTGTCGGTTGATACTTTTCCGGAACGAATTTCCCGATCGAATCTGTGATTTTCCTAGGCGGATTCGTCGTGTTCTATTTTTTGAACAAACAGTTGCCCTGTTTGGTAGCTGACTACTTTAACTGCATCATTTTTTTCGATATATCCGCTTATTGCCGTTGCATCGTATACATCCTCACCGATAAGGATTTTGCCCGAAGGCCTGAGGACGGTAAAAGCCGCTCCTTCTTTCCCGATCATACCGGAATAAATCTTATCGGCGGAAGTATATCCATCGTCCCTGGATTGGATGGCATCGAGTGCAAGATGGCCAAAAAGGTGTGTGGTAAACATTTTTTTACTTAAATAGAAAGCGCCGAGCAGGGCCAGGAAAATGGCAATGATCACGGTAAAGAATGAGCTGATGATGCTGTTGTATGAAACCGGACTGAAGTCCCAGCCCACATTTCCAACAAGGCTGAGCATGAGCCCTGCTATGATAAATATGACCCCGGTGATCCCGGCCACTCCGAATCCGGGGATGGCAAAAATTTCCACCGCAATAAGGACCACACCGGCAATAAAAATAAGAATTTCCCAGTTGCTGGCAAGTCCTTCGATATACAGGGGTGCAAAGTACAGCAAGGCCGCAATAACCGATGCCATAAGCGGGAATCCGACCCCGGGAGATTGCAGTTCGAAATATATGCCCCCAATGATGATCATGATGAGTATGCCATTGATTACCGGGTTAATAAGGAATCCGATGATCTTGTCGGTTGTGGTGATCTTTTGCTTCCTGAATTCATAGTTTTCAATATTGTTCAATTTCATGATATCCAGTGAACCATTCACTTTACCCTCGCAAAACCCATATTTTATAGCTTCCGAGGTTGTCAATGTAAGGACCTTTCCCGAATCAACCACTCCCGGGATATAAATATCCGGATCCACCATTGCCTGAGCTATCTCCGGATCCCTGCCTTTTGCTTCAGCGGTTGCCCGCATCCAGGATCGCATATAGGATTGATATTTGTCCGGAACAGGTTGGCCACTTTGATCCACAACGGTGGCTGCTCCAATGGAAGCTACAGGGTTCATGTATATTTTATCACAGGCGATGGCTATCAGGGCTCCGGCGGAAGCGGCGTTATTATCAATAAAAACCCATACCGGAATTTTGGAATTTAATATTTTGGTCCGGATGGAATCTGCCGCATCTACCATGCCACCATAGGTGTTCATATGGATCAGAATGAGATCCATTTCCAGATCCCGCGCTTCTTCCATGGCTTTTTTGGTTGTGCGCCACACCGGAGGAGCGATGTTTTCTTTTATATCAAAAGTATAGATCCTGTAGGTATGGTTTCCAGGCAAGGTAGTGTCTGGCCGTGCCTGCAGCATCCCGGTGAAGAACGACAGGAACAGGACAAAAGACGTCAAAAGGATTTTTTTCATGTTTTCAGATGGGTTTGTTATGCTTTTGCCGGTATAATTTTTTCCAGGCATTTCGTTGCCAGTAGTTCCTTTTCCAGGTTTTACCCCAGCTTATGTTTGTCCACAATCGTTCGTGAAAATAATAGAATATGATTTTTGAAAAAAATTCAACGATGGCTACGAAGGATGCTGTTTGAAATACTTCATCGAACGTTTTGTCGGAATATCGTTTAAAAATTACAAAAACGATGAGAAATGTTGTCAAAGAGGCTATAATTCTCCAGCTAAATGCTTTAACGACACTTCGCAAAGGGTTCTCTTTGGCTTTTTTCTCTTCTTTTGGAACCTTTCGGAACTTGATCATGGTGATAAACGATTTTTTGTAAACCAAGACAATGATAGCGGATTTTTCAATTTTATGCAAACGATTTTTGCAGAAGGTCCATAAAGGCGTTGTGTGTTATTGAATTTGAAGCAATTATTTCCTGCCCGAACAAAAAATCATTCCCATTGCGGAAATCTGTAACCCTGCCGCCGGCCTGCTTGACAATAAATGCACCTGCTGCAACATCCCAGGGATTGAGGCCATATTCAAAAAAAATCTCAAAACGCCCACAGGCAACGTATGCCAGGTCAACCGCGGCGGATCCCAGCCTCCGGATACCGGTGGTGTATTTCATGCATTTTTTGAGAAGATGTATGTAGTTGTCCAGCGCTCTGTAATCGTAGTAGGGAAAACCGGTTGCCAACAATGCGCCACTTAATTTGACAACCCTGGACACCCTGATTTCTTTTCCGTCCAGATAGGCCCCTGCACCTTTGTATGCATAAAAGCATTCTTTGGTATTAATCTCAAATACCACACCCATTATTGGTTCATTATGTTGCATGAGCGCGATACTGACCGAATAAATAGGGATGTGATTGATATAGTTTGTTGTTCCGTCTAACGGATCTATGATCCATGTGTATTCTTTTCGGGCATTTTTTACGGTTTTTTCTTCTGTAATGAAGCCGGAGCCGGGTATTACCGTTTTCAATTCGTCGACCAGTATTTGCTCCGCTTTTTTGTCCACATACGTGACAAAATTATTTTTGCTTTTTGTTTCAATATCCTCCGCCGACAGTTCATGAAGTTCTTTATAAATGAATTTTCCTGTAAGGCGGGCTATATTGCAAACCTTTTCTGTAATGATCTGTAAATCCATAGGCATTATTCTCTTGACGTTTCGTTGCAAAAAAATATCCCGTTGTTGTCCATCCTGTTTATGGTTACCGGTATTATTTTATTAACGAAATCAGGGTTGTAAGGTCGTTTAACACGAATATAATTGTCCGACCATCCATACATATGGCCTTTCTGTATGTCCGATTCGAAAAGGACCGGCACCTTTCTGCCCCTGTTTTTCCCATAGAAATATTGTTTCTTTTTGGCAGATAAGATGTGCAGGTAATGGCTGCGGGATTTTTTCTCCCTGGGCGGCACCTTGTTTTTCATCCGGGCAGCTTTGGTGCCGGGGCGCTCGGAATAGGTGAAAACATGGACATAAGAAATATCCAGGGAATCAATGAAATTGCAGGTTTCCTTGAAATTCAAATCAGTTTCTCCCGGAAATCCTGTGATGACATCTGCAGCAATGCATGCATGAGGCATGGTATCTTTGATCCTTCTGACGCGGTCACGGTAAAGTTCCGTATCGTAGTTGCGGTTCATTAGTTTCAGGATGGCATCGGAGCCGGACTGAAGGGGTAAATGAAGGTGGGGCATGAATTTGCCGGACGATGCAATATGGTCTATTATTTCATCCGTCAGCAGATCGGGTTCTATGGAAGATATGCGGATCCGGTCTGCGTTATCCAGATTTTCCATTGCGCTCATCAGGTCTGACAGGTTTTCCTTGGTGTTTTTTCCATAGTCGCCGATGTTGACCCCTGTAAGGACAATTTCCCGGGCATTCGTTGCCGCTGCTTTTTCAGCCAATTTCATGGTTTCTGAAACCGGCTGGCTGCGGCTGCGGCCCCTGGCCATGGGAATTGTGCAATAGGAGCAAAAATAATCGCAACCATCCTGTACCTTCAAAAAGGAACGTGTCCGGTCGCCGGATGAAAAGGCGGGAAAATAATCCGTATGGGTCTGTACGTCCGAAACATGCATCCCTTTGGTTTTCGCCGTCCTGAATAATTTCAGGCATTCCTGCAAGGCAAATTTTTCCGCATTGCCGATGATCATGTCGGTTTCTTCCAGACCCGCAAGATATTCCGGCTGTAATTGTGAATAGCATCCCATTACTGCAACGATGGAATCCGGGTTTTTTCTTTTGGCCTGCCGTATGGCTTTGCGGCATTTGCTTTCGGCCTGTGAGGTGACCGCGCATGTATGGATCACATAGATGTCGGCTTTCTCGTCAATGGCAACGGGATTATAACCATTCTCCGCCAATTCCCTTGACAAGGCTGATGATTCGGAAAAGTTCAGTTTGCATCCGAATGTTTTGAATGCGACCCGGGCCTTGTTCATGGCCCCAAAGATACGATGAATAACGTTGGGATCACTGATCAGGGTGTGTTTCTTTTCCTTACATTGATCTGTTGAAGCAGTATGCCGGCTACAATAAAAATCAATCCTGTCCAGGTAGTGTCCATGATCTTTTCTCCCACGGCAATGGAAACAAAAACAAGCGACAAAAACGGGGAAAGGTATATCAAATTACCAATCTTAGCCGTTGTGGAAGAAAGTTTTAGTGCCCTTAGCCATAGGACAAATGTGAGGCCCATTTCGAAAACCCCGATATAAAAAACGCCTAAGTATCCTTCTGCAGGGAGTATCCTGATGGAGTTTGTCAGCAGCGCTGTTATGAGGATATAAATGAAGCCAAATAAAAAGTTTAGCAATAGTTTGGGTATTTCATCCCGTTTGTCTTTCATGTTCAGGATCCAAAAAGTAGCCCAGATGAATGAGCTGCCCAGGGCCAGGATAACGCCCAGTTCATTTGAAAGGCGGATCCCGGAAAAATCTCCTTTGGTGGCAATGATCACAATGCCAAAAAAACTGATCAACAGGGCCGATATGCTCTTTATGCCGATCTTTTGCTTCAGCAAAGGGATGGATAATAAAACCAGGGCCAGTGGCCAGGTATAGTTCAGCACGACCGCCTCCTGTGCAAAAAGGATGTCATAAGCCTTGATCAGGACCATGTAATACAGGTAGGGATTCAGAAATCCGTACAGGGCTGATTTAAGGACATCCTTGCCGGTTGTCCGTGCGGGCGGATATGTTTTATTCCGGGCCTTCAAAATCAGAAAGAGCAGGATGACAGCTATAAAAGAAGAATAAAGCACCAATTCGATAAATGAAACGTATCGCAATGTGATTTTAAAAGCGGATCCTATTGTCGACCAGAAAGTAACGGCCAGCAAGGCCAGCAGTATGGCTGTTTTTTGATCTTTTATCCGGTTATTCTTGCCCATTCGGGAAATACATTTAGATCGATGTCGAATACAAGGTATCCAATAAAATAGACGGCCAAGGTAACAATGATCGCTCCGATAAAATTCAGGACAAGACCCGCTCTGGCCATTTCAGGAATGCGGATCTTTCCCGTACCGAAAATAATGGCATTGGGAGGTGTTGCGACAGGCAGCATAAAGGCCATGGAGGCTGAAAGGGTGGCCGGGATCATCAGGAAAAGCGGATTGATCTCGATGGATACGGCCAGCCCGGCTAAAACCGGGAGCAGCATCTCTGTGGTGGCTGTGTTGGAGGTTAGCTCCGTCAGAAATGTTACCATGATGGAAATGCAAAATATAACGATCAGGGGGTTCATGCCCCCAACCCATTTTAGCTGATTGCCGAACCACAGAGATAGTTCCGATTCTTTAAATCCGCTGGCCAGTGCGAAACCGCCTCCAAACAAAAGGACAATGCTCCATGGCAACTGCCGGGCCGTTTCCCAGTCCATGATCCTTCCATTGCTTTGCTTGCCTGCCGGAAAAACAAAAAGCAGGATGGCAATAAAAATAGCAACCGTCCCGTCGTTGATGTATTCCGGCTGGTTAAGCCATCCCGACCAACCCGGGATCAACACGGGTCCGGCCTGAATGTCCGCTCTGGTCAGCCACAGCACAGCAACACTGATGAATGCGGTCAATACGACTTTTTCTTCATACGTTTTCCTGCCCAATGTTTTATAATGTTCTTTAAAGGTGGTGGGACTGAGATATTTCCAATTTTTCTTATCCGGCCGGAAGAGGACCTGGAGATAAACCCAGGTAATCAAGAACAGTACGATCGTTAGGGGAATGGCGAAAATAAACCATTGGGCAAAACTAATTTCCGGCGCTTCGGGAAAATAGATCTGAAATATCCTGGCAAAAGAAAGGTTTGGCGGCGTTCCGACAAGTGTGGCCACACCGCCGATGGAAGCACTGTAGGCAATGCCCAGCAGCAATCCCAAACTGTATTTTCGGATTTCGGATTTTCCAATGCGGAATTCAAGTTCACCGATGATGGAAATGACAATGGGGATCATCATCATGGCCGTTGCGGTATTGGATATCCACATAGACAGGAAGGCCGTGGCAAGCATAAATCCAAGCAGGATCCTCGATGGGCTCGTGCCTGTGAGCATCATGATGCGCAATGCTATTCTTTTGTGCAGATCCCATTTTTGCATAGCCAGGGCAATGATAAATCCCCCGATAAACAGAAAAATTATATGGTTAAAATATGTGGAAGCGACCGCTTTACCGTCCATGATCCCAAAAATGGGGAAAAGGGCCACCGGGAGGAGGGAAGTCACGGCCAGGGGCACTGCCTCGGTAATCCACCAAATAGCCATGAATGCAGCTATAGCCAGGGTATTGGTGACCGCTGGGTTTTCCGGCGCCAGATTTCCAAACAGCATGATTGCCAAAGCGGATGACGGGCCAAGGATCAGTCCGGTTGTGGAAAAAAGACTGGCTTTATGCAGTTTTGGAGAAATGGATGCGGACATTGAGATGGATTAATGAGCGAATATACAAAAATGCCGGTTTAAACAAAATCATCATATCTTTCCTGCCAATTCGGAATATTTTATAGTTTTGCTTTTCTCATAAAGATTTTATTATGAAAAAATTAGCCGTGGTTGCATTTGGGGGCAATGCCTTGATCCGGGCCGGACAAAAAGGGACCATTGATGAGGTAGAAGAGAATGCCTATATTACCTGTGAAAAATTGCTTAAGCTGATACGGCGCAACTACAATTTTATTTTGACCCATGGCAACGGTCCCCAGGTTGGGAACATCATACTTGCCAATTATGCCGCGCATAAGATGTATGGGCTTCCGGACATGCCTCTCGATATCAGCGTAGCGTATTCCCAGGGATACATAGGATACGTTATCGAGCAGCAGCTCAGGAATGTTCTCAAAGCCAATGACATTGAAAGGGACATCATTACCATTATAACACAGGTGCTGGTAAATAAGGATGATCCTGCATTTGAGCATCCAACCAAACCGGTAGGGCCGTATTACGAGAAAGAGGAAGCCGATATAATGTCTGCGGAAACCGGTTCAAACTTTGCCGGGGATCCCCGCGGGAGAGGATTCCGTAAGGTGGTTGCTTCACCGAAGCCCCTGGTGATCAACAACATTAAAACCATACGAAATATCGCCAAAGAGGGACATATCGTCATTGCGGCCGGTGGGGGAGGAATACCCGTGTTCTATGTTCGCGAGAACAAGCTTCAGGGTATTGACGCCGTGATCGACAAGGATCTTGCATCGGCTTTGCTGGCAACCCAGATCAACGCAGATAAGCTATTTATTTTAACCGATGTTCCGAAAGTGTGCCTGAACTTTAATACCCCACAGGAAAGAACCATCGATAAGATGAACATTGCTGAGGCCAGAAAGTATCTGGAAGAAGGGCATTTCCCCGAAGGCAGCATGGCCCCGAAGATCAGGGCTGCGGTTCATTTTGTTGAGAACAGCGGCAAAGACACCATCATTACAAAAACTACGCTATTGGGTGTGGATGACGGAGGTACACGGATCACCATGGTTTAGGCCCGGCATTTTGATAAAACAGTCCCCCGTTACAGCTCATTCTGTGTTTTGACAAAGAAGGCCACTTTCTCAAGGGAGGTTATCATGTCATATTCTTCCAGGAAAACACCGTGGGGTACATTTACAGGCTTGGGGGTGAAATTTAAAATACCTTTGATCCCTGCATCTACAAGCATATCGCAAATTTCGGTGGTTTGTTCCCCTGGAACTGTCATCACCCCGATCCGGATATTCTTTTCTTGTATGATCTTTTTTATATCCGCGACATTATAGATCGGGACACCGGTAATCTTTTTTCCAATTTTTTTCGGGTCGATATCAAACCCTGCTGTAATGGTCAGTTTGGTCCTTCTGCCTTTGAAATAATTAATGATCGCTTTTCCCAGATTTCCGGTGCCAACAACGCATACATCGATCCTTTTCTCGCTGTCTATGATATTGCCTATCAGATCGATCAGTTCTTTAACATTATATCCCTTTCTAAGGGTGCCCGTGTAACCGATCAACATGATATCCCTTCTTACCTGAACGGCCGTAATGTGCTGTATTTTGGCTATTTCATGGGAGAATATATGCGTCTTTCCCTTCGCAAGGCACAGAAGCAATGCCCTTCTGTATTGGCTTAAGCGGGCGATGGTCTTATGAGGTAAATGTTTCATTCGTGCAGGCTATTGTTAAAATAATAACAATGCAAAAGTACAATGGCCTACACCAAAATCCAAAAAAAATTGTTAAGAATTTAACAATGTTAAAATATAACAAACTCAAGTCCTGTATGCCTTATTTATGGGCCTTCAGGAAGCCAGCCCCGGGAAGCATGAATTTTCAGATCAGTATCCGGAATGTAGGGTTTGATATCCAAAACCGGAGTAGCATCCAGCACATCCATTGGCGATGTGAATATCCGGGATCCTTCAATTTTTAAAAGGCCCAAAACATTTAAGCCGATCTTGTTGGGGCGGTAGGGAGAGCGACTGGCGAACAGGCCCACTTCTTCTCCGTTGAGCCTGGGAGGATGCGCAGTCAGATGAACTTCATTGATCCGGTCAAAGTAAAAGATCGCAATAATATGCGAAAAAGCATCCAGTTTATAAAGCGCTTCTGAATATTCCGGATGAAGGTCGATGAAAAAATCCCCATCGGCATTCTCATCCGGCCTGAAAGGGGCTTTTTCGGTATAGGGAGTGTGTGTTATGCCAACAGGCTGCAGAATAATATTTTTCATTGGCGAAATGCGCTATTGCCTTGTTTGTTTTTCCAGCCAGGAAATCCACTGCTCTGTACCCTCGTCGTTTTGAGCCGACATTTCAATGATCTCGAGGTGATGGTTAACCTTCAGCGCATATTCTCTGGCTTTATCTGTACTGAAGTTAACGTAAGGGGCAAGGTCGGTTTTGTTTATGATGCATAGATCTGAAGTTTCAAACATGGTGGGATATTTCAGGGGTTTGTCGTCCCCTTCGGTGACACTCATGATGACAACACGGCAGGTTTCTCCCAGGTCGAACATGCTGGGGCATACCAGATTTCCTACGTTTTCAATAAAAACCATAGAACCTTCGTCCGGGTTCAGTTTTTTAACCGCCCTGTTGACCATGGACGCATCCAGATGGCATCCGGCTCCCGTGTTAACCTGCACCACAGGTGCTCCGGCTTTGTCAATACGTTCGGCATCGTTCATGGTTTGCTGATCTCCTTCAATGATGAAGAGATTGTGGTGTTTGTTGATTTTTTCTATGGTCTTTTCCAGGATGGTTGTTTTTCCTGAGCCGGGTGAACTGACGAGATTGATGGCCAGAATATTCTTTGCCTCAAAAAATCCCCGGTTCCTTTCTGCCAAAAGATTGTTCTTTTGCAAAATATCCTGTTCCAGCTGTATTTCCGCACCATGATGATGATCTCCCGTATGCTGGTGGGAATGGGCATGGTCGTGGTCGTGATGATGGTCATGGTTGTGGCCGTCGTGGGTATGTTTATGGCTGTGAGCATGTTCTTGATTTTCCCCGGGCTTTCTGATGCTTATTTGATCGGTTTCACCGCATCCACAAGTTCCGCACATAGTATTATGTTTTTTATGATTAAACCAATTGTTTTTACTTGAATGCTATTTTGATGGATTTTATTTTCATTTCTTTTCCCTGAATGATGTCTGTATATGGATTCATGCATTCCGGACAAATGGTGAAGTGATCACCGGTGCGGAATTCTGTGCCGCATGATGAGCATTTGGCAATGCCCGGGATCTCTTCAATTCTGATGTCAGCCTCCTGTAGGATCGTGCCTTTGATGGCTTCTTCAAGGGCAAAATCCAGGGCTTCCCTTATGATGCCCGACAATATGCCTATTTCCAGTACTATTTCTGAGACGGATGAACCTCCTGCCCTGTGTGTCTCTTCTTCTACACTTTCAACAATGCTCATCGCAACAGATAGTTCATGCATTTCAGGGTGAATTTTTCAAAGTACAAAAGTATGCATTTCTGTTTCTTGTCAAACACCCGCCAAAAATTCAACTTGTTTTTTGATGCAATATTTTGTACATTTATTAGGAAGAAAGAAGGAGGTTATTATGGCATCAAAGCCCATTGTATTATCAGTCAGTTGTCCCAAATGCCGGAAATCCCTGATGGATAATGATGTTCTGATCAACAACAAGCAAAGCGTCCGGTTGAATATTGCGATGAATGGGGATAGAAAAGGCAATTTGCACCTGAGTTCAATATATGGGGATTTTTCGTATACCAGCAATATTCCCATTAAAGACGGGGAGATCGTGAATTTTATATGCCCCTACTGCAAGGGCAATTTAAAACGAAGGGTAAGGTGTGAACTCTGTGATGCACCTATTGTTTCATTTACCGTAGATATCGGTGGGCGGGTCAGCATTTGTTCCAGGAAAGGATGTAAAAACCATTATATGGTATTTGAAGATATCGAGACCGTCATCAGGAAATTTTACATTGAATTCGGGGACATATAAAACCTAACAAATCCTGGGCAGTTGTTCTCCGGCCATTAGGTCGATAACCCGCCGGCCCCCGATCCGGGTCAGGAGCCAGGCATTTCCCGGATGTTCTGTGACGATTTCTCCAATAATGGCCGATGTTTTTCCAAGGGGGTGATCCTGCATGGTTTTCAACAGCATCATTGCTTCATTTTCCGGAACCACCATGATCACTTTTCCTTCATTGGCTACATAGAGCGGGTCAAAACCCAGCAATTCGCATAATCCCCTGACTTTGTCGGTAACCGGGATCATGGTTTCTTCGAGTTGTACACCGAGGTAGTGTGATTTTGCAAGTTCCGAAACAACCGTTGCCAGTCCGCCCCGTGTTGCATCACGCATGAAACGGATATGTCCTGAGGCATCCATGCAATGCCGGATCAGATCGTTTAAGGAAGCACTGTCGGAACAGATATCGGCCCTTAATTCAAGTTCATTGCGGGCACTCATGACCGACATGCCATGGTCGCCAATGGATCCGTTGATGATGATTTTATCCCCCGGAACGATGGTATTGCCCGATGAAATATGCCGGTGTTTTTTGTTCAGGATGCCAATCCCGGAAGTTGTGATAAATAACTTGTCGCATTTACCCTTTTCAACCACTTTGGTGTCGCCTGTTACAATGCGTACGCCGGCGTTTTTAGCTTCCGCGGCCATGGATTTTACAACATTTTTCAGAATTGTGTAATCCAATCCTTCTTCAATGATGAAGGAGGCACTGAGATAAAGTGGTTTCGCACCGGAAACCGCAATATCGTTTACTGTTCCGCACACCGAAAGTTTACCAATATCTCCACCCGGAAAAAACAGGGGATCCACTACAAAAGCGTCTGTTGTGAATGCAAGGGAAGAACCGGGGATGTCCAGAAGTGCTGAATCGGTCCCCATGTTGAGGACATCATTATCAAAGTACTTCAGAAAGAGTTCATCGATCAGTTCGTGGGTTAACTGTCCGCCAGATCCGTGACCGAGTAATATGTTTGGGTGTTTTCCGGGCATATTCGTAATCTTAAAGTCCATATTTAAAAAAAGCGTGACATGCGCCTTCCGATGAAACCATGCACGCTCCGACAGGATCTGAAGGGGTACATACCTTTTGATATAAGGGACAATCTACAGGCTTTTTTAATCCTTTCAGGATTTCACCGCAGATGCATCCTTTGTCTTCTTTTGTCGGTTCTACTGCGGCATGAATATTTTCTTCCGCATCAAACCGCTTGTATTTTGTTTTTAATTTCAGGCCGCTTGATGGTATGATGCCCAGTCCCCTCCACCAATCATTGCGGAGCTCAAATACTTCATCCATCATGGATAATGCTTTAAGGTTCCCTTCCGGATGAACCGCCCGTTTGTATTGGATCTCCACACCGGGTTGCCCTTTTTCCGTTTGCTTAAGCAGCATAAGGATGGATTGAAGCAGGTCGACCGGTTCAAACCCGGAGATTACGCTGCCGATCCCATATTTTTCCAGGATGGGGGTGTAAATGGATGATCCGGTGATGGTGCTGACATGGCCTGGGGCAATATACCCATGAATATTGATGCCTTCATCCACGATTGCTTGCATGGCCGGGGGCATGACTTTATGGGAGCTGAGCAGGAAAAAGTTGGGAATATGTTGTTCATGTGCAATGAGGATGGCGGCCGCACTTGTTGGGGCAGTAGTTTCAAAACCAATACCAAGGAACACGATGCGTTTTTCCGGGTTTCTGGCAGCGATTTTCACTGCGTCCAGAATGGAATAGACAATGCGTATATCCCGGCCCTTGCTTTTTTCTTTTTCCAGGGTGGAGGATGAACCCGGTACGCGAATAAGGTCACCAAAAGTGGTTACTATAAGGTTTTCCTGTTTGCTGTATGCTATGGCGATATCGATAAAATTCCGGCTGGATACGCACACAGGGCAGCCTGGCCCGGAAAGAAGCTCAACAGCCGGGGGCAACATTGACGGGATGCCATATCGTTGTATAGCCATGGTATGTCCGCCGCATACTTCCATAAACCGGACTTTATTTCCGGAATGCTTGTGTATCTGGTCAACCAGTACCTGAACCAGTTGCTTTTCCCTGAATTCATCAATATACCTGATCATTCCTGTTCCCTGAATATCTCCGATTAATGGCTTTTACATAAGATCATCGTGTCCGTGTCCCTTTTCCTGTGCATCGGTTTGTTCATTCAGCGCATCCAATTCCTGAAATAACAGGAGGGTTTCCCGGGCCTCTTTATCACTAATCTTTTGAAGGGCAAAACCTGCATGGAGCAATATATAATCTCCGGGTTTAACATCATCAAGCAATTGAAGACCGGCCTTGTATGTGACACCACCTACGGTTACTTCAGCATATTCTCCTTCAATTTTTTCGACTTTGGCTGGTATGCTTAAACACATAATTATCCTTTCTGACTGAATTGTTTCGAACGTAGTTTTGCTGCGGCAATGGCAAGTTGCCCGAGGGCAATCCCACCGTCGTTGGCCGGCACTTTGACCGGTGAATAAACCCGGAAACCATGTAAATTCAATATCTTCTCTGTGTTTTTCAGCAGATAGCGGTTCTGGAAGGTCCCTCCCGAAAGAACCACTTTTTCAATGCCGTAATCTGCACGGATTTTTTCAGCTGTTGCAAAAGTAATGTTTATAATGGTGCGGTGGAACCTGGCGGAAATTATTCCTGGGTCTGTATTGTTTCGGATATCCTGTATGATCTCATCGAACAAGGGCCGGAAGCCGATCTCTTTGCCGGTGTAAAAAGAATAGGATCCTGTTTCGCTTGTATCTATGATGTTTTCCAGCCGCATGGGTGCTTCCGCATGAAAACTGCTTTTGTGGCAAAGGCCCAGCAAGGCTGAGACAGCGTCGAATAATCTTCCTGCACTGGAGGTCAACGGAGCGTTTATATTACGGTCGATGGCTTTCAGGATCAAATCGGCATTTTCCCGGTTCAATCCTTCCACGAACGGAATTTGTAGCGCGAAAAGTGCTTCCTTATAGTAATGGTACAGATATGAAAGGGCCATTCTCCAGGGCTCTTTGGTGGCGAGGTCGCTTCCGGGCATGGGAACAGGCTCAAAACTTGAGAACCTTTCAAAGTCGTTCAGGCCGGCGATCAGGAATTCGCCACCCCATATGGTATGATCCGTACCCAGTCCGACACCGTCAAAGGCAATGCCGGAAACTTTTTCTTGCAGACCGTATTCAGCCATCACAGAGGCAATGTGTGCATGGTGATGTTGAACGGGTATGGTTGGCAGGCCCGTGGATCGGGCGTATCGGGTGGACAAATAGTCAGGGTGCAGGTCGTGGGCAATGTATCCGGGATTAACCCTGAAGAGTTTTTGCATTCTGGAAACGGATTCTTCAAAAAAATCCAGGGTTTCGAGGTTTTTCAGATCTCCTATATGTTGGCTCAGGATGGCTTGCCGCTCTTTGCCGAGGCAAAAGCAATTGACAAGTTCAGCGCCCGTTGCAAGGATGTTGTTTGCATTGAATGACAGGTCAATGGGGGATGGGGCGAATCCCCGGGATCTGCGGATAAGTCTTTCTTTGTCATTTACGACAAATGCGACCGAATCGTCTGTACGGTTATGGATATCCCTGTTGTAAAAGATGGTTGCGCGGGCCTTGTCGCCAAAGACCTGCAATGCTTCTTTATTTTCTGTGATGATGGGTTCTTCGGAAAGATTCCCGCTGGTAAAGACCAGGACCGGCAGGGTTGTTTTTTCAAAGAGCAGGTAATGGAAGGGCATATAGGGAAGCATGGCTCCGGTCGTATCAAATCCCACACTGACATCCGGTGCAAGTTCTTTGCGGGTTTTGAGAAGGACGATGGGCCGCCTCCAGGAAGTCAGCAATTGTTCTTCTTTTTCTGAAAGCCTGGTATATTCCTGTACCGTGTTGAGATCACGGAACATGACCGCAAATGGTTTGCCATCCCTTGCTTTCAGTTTTCTGAGGTTGTTTACGCTTTCAGGGTTGATGGCATCACAGACCAGGTTGAATCCGCCAAGTCCTTTGATGGCAAGGATATGTCCACTTTCAAGAAGGGAGCAGGTGTGATCCAGGATCTTGTTGATCTGTTTAAGGTGCCTGTTTCGGGCAATAAGTTCATAATGCGGGCCACAATGGTTGCAGGCCACGGGTTGTGCATGGAAACGCCGGTTGTTAATGTCCGTATATTCTTTCTTACACGTACTGCACATAATGAAATCAGCCATGGTCGTCATGTGCCTGTCGTAAGGCAAATCCCGGATAATGGTAAACCTGGGCCCGCAATGGGTGCAGTTGATCAGGGGGTAATTCAATCTGTGTGGTTGTTTCTTCATGTCTTCAAGGCAACGGTCGCAAACGGCAATGTCCGGACTAACATCGGTGATGGCTTCTGTAGTGCGCTCACTTTTTCTGATGGAAAATGTGTTGTATGCATGGCCGGTGACGGGGATCGCTTGAACATTCTTGACTTCCGATGCCATGGGGGCTTCTGTTGATATTTTGTGAATGAAATCTGTAAGGTGGGTATTCCTGCCCTGGGCCAAAATGACGACTCCGTCATTCCGGTTCTCTACCCAGCCGCTGACGCTGTGTTCCCTTGCCAATCTGTATATGAAAGGCCGGAATCCAACTCCCTGCACAAGTCCGTGGACATGTATTTTGTATGATTGATTTATTTTCACTTTTTTACCGATGCAAAATTAACGGATTTCGGGCTATCTTATTTGAAATTTATGAATATGCCTCAACACATGATGAACAGCGCATTGCCATGAATATTTCATGCCGGATGATCCATGGCAGTGAGCAAATTTGTTAATTTGGTCTGTATATAAATTGCCAGGCGGCTTTTATAAGTGGGAAAAACAATCTAAATTTGCCTTGTTAATTAGTTAACAGTGCGTTGAAGATATTCTTTGATAATCGTTATAATAACCTAATCAAATAATTATTATGAGAAACACTGTCCAAAAAATAGTACAAAAAGCCGGAAATGATCGAGGCAGACTCATGGACATTTTGCTGGAGATTCAGGCGGAGCTGGGATATGTTTCCGGTGAAGTCACCGATCAATTGGCTGAAGAATTGGGCATTTCAAGAGTAGATGTAGAACAAACCCTTTCGTTTTACCATTTTTTCAGACAGGAACCCAGGGGTGAATACACGGTATATCTTAACAATAGTCTGGTTGCAAACATGATGGGCCGGGTTGAAGTTGCTGCTGCCTTTGAAAAGGAAGCAGGGTGTAAATTCGGATCCGTGACAGAAGATGGCAGGATCGGTTTGTTTGAAACTGCCGACATTGGGATGAACGATCAGGAGCCTGCCGCGCTCATTAACGGGAAGGTGTTTACCAACCTGACTCCCCTGGTTGTCCGGGAACTTGTGTCGGGTATGCGTAATGGGAAAAAGGTTGAGGATATGATAAGGAATTATGGCGACGGAAAGAACGGTTCTGATCTGGTCCGTGCCATGGTTCACAATAACATTAAGCAAAAAGGAAGTGTTTTGTTTTCTGCATATTCTCCCGGAGAAGGATTGACGAAGGCTTTGCAAATGTCTCCGGAAAAAGTGATCAGTGAGGTCAAAGATTCTTATTTAAGAGGTCGCGGGGGTGCCGGATTTCCTACTGGTTTGAAGTGGGAGTTTTGCCGCAGGGCAAATAAGGAAGTATCGTATGTGTTTTGCAATGCGGATGAAGGAGAACCCGGAACATTCAAGGAAAGGGTTTTGCTGACTGAATATCCGCATCTTATTTTTGAGGGCATGGCCATTTCCGGATATGCCATTGGTGCAAAACATGGGGTGTTGTATCTCCGGAATGAATATGATTACCTGAAAGCTTACCTGGAAAGTGTGCTTGAGGAAATGCATGAAAAGAAATTGCTGGGTGACCGTATCCTTGATACGGAAGAATTTGGTTTTGATATCCGGATCCAGATGGGTGCCGGTGCTTATGTATGTGGGGAGGAATCTGCCCTGCTCGAATCTTCTGAAGGGAAGCGGGGCGAGCCGAGAAACCGTCCTCCGTTTCCTGTTGAAAAAGGATATATGGATCACCCCACCATCATAAACAATGCAGAAACGCTCTGCAATGTTGTAAAAATACTCAAGAACGGTTCAGAGTGGTACACCATGCTCGGATCACAGGAAAGTGCCGGTACAAAACTGATCAGTGTATCCGGTGATTGCAAATACCCGGGAGTTTATGAAGTTGAATGGGGCATTCGTGTGAAAGACATCCTGGACCTGGCTGGTGCTTCAAATATACAGGCCGTACAGGTTGGTGGGCCCTCTGCCGAATGTATAGGTCCTGCAGATTTTAACCGGACGATTAGTTTTGAGGATCTGCCCACCGGAGGTTCCTTCATTATTATTGGCAATAAAAGGGATCTGATCGGTGATGTAGTTACAAACTTCCTGGATTTTTTCATTGAGGAATCCTGTGGTTCATGTACTGTATGCCGGACCATGCCCACGATATTAAAAAACAAGATCGCAAAGATCTTAACCGGCCATGGCGTGCAGCAGGATCTTGAAGATCTTCAGGACTGGGGATCTAAAATGAAAATGGCCAACCGTTGTGGTTTGGGACAAACCGCTGCCAACCCGGTACTTAGCACACTGAAGAATTTCAGGGAAAAATATGAAGGCCTGATCAGAAAGGATGTTGATTTTGATTCAGGCTTTGACCTGGCAAGTGCTGTGGTCGATTCCTGCGAACATGTTGGCCGAACCCCCAATCTTTAAAAATGATTAACACGAAAATAAAACCATACGTATGAGCGAAAAAATAAAATTCACCATTGACGGAAAAGAGTGTTATGCCGAGCCCGGGCAAACTATTCTGGAAGCAGCCCTGGACAATGGAGTATATATCCCATCGCTGTGTTATCTGAAGGATGTTATCCCTGCCGGATCCTGCAGGATTTGTAATGTCAAAGTGGCCGGCAGGTTTATGACCGCATGCACAACTCCTGTGGCAATGGGAATGGAAGTGGAAAATGACATTCCCGAATTGAATGAATTAAGGGTTTCCATCATAGAAATGCTTTTCGTTTCCGGAAATCATTTTTGTCCTGCATGCGAAAAGAGCGGCAATTGCGAACTGCAAGCCCTGGCCTATAAGTATACCATGATGGTACCCCGTTATCCTTATCTTTTTCCTGAAAAGAAACCGGACTCGGGCAATAAGAAGTTGTTTATTGATCGCAACCGGTGTATCCTATGCAAACGCTGCATCCGCGCAGTGAAAGATGAACAGGGAAGAAGTTTGTTTGCATTTAAGAATAGGGGCAATGAACTTGCCATCAGCCTGGATCATGAGTTGGCTGAAAACATCAGTGATGAACTGGCTGAAGAAGCAATGGAGATTTGTCCTGTAGGGTCCATCCTGAAAAAGGAAAAGGGATTTCAACAACCCATTGGTCACCGGAAGTTTGACAAGCAAGCCATTGGATCCGATATTAAAAGTGTAATAAAGTAAAAATTTAATGGAGGTTATAAATAATGAGTAAACCTGTAGTAGCAACAACATCATTGGCCGGCTGTTTTGGTTGCCATATGTCCTTACTGGATATAGATGAGCGCATCCTTGACCTGATTGAGCTGGTTGAATTTAACAAATCTCCCATTGATGATATTAAAGTGTTTACCAAGCAATGCGATATCGGATTGATTGAAGGAGGGTGTTGCAATAGTGAAAATGTTGAGGTTCTGCGAGCGTTCCGGAAACAATGCAAAATATTGGTTTCCCTGGGTGAATGTGCCATCATGGGTGGTTTGCCGGCATTGAGGAACGGCATCCCCATCAAGGAATGTATTGATGAGGCATACCTGAATGGTCCGACGGTGTCTGAAAATACGGAAAAGATACTTCCCAATGATGACGAGCTCCCCATGTTATTAGACAAGGTGTATCCTTGCCACGAGGTGGTGAAGATCGATTATTACCTGCCAGGCTGCCCTCCCAGGGCGGACCTGATTTGGAATGCACTAATAGCCCTGGTCACCGGTGATGAAATGGAATTGCCTTATGAAGTAGTAAAATTTGACTAATAAAAAGCGCTTAACATGAATAAAAAAATAACCATAGAACCTGTAACGCGTGTTGAAGGCCACGGTAAGGTTACTATTCATCTTGACGATCAAAATAATGTAGACCAAACCCGTTTACACATTGTCGAATTCAGGGGATTTGAACGTTTTGTCCAGGGGCGTCCTTATTGGGAAGCACCTGTACTGGTTCAGCGCCTATGTGGTATTTGCCCGGTCAGCCATCACCTGGCCGCAGCCAAAGCCCTCGATGTTATTGTTGGGGCAGGGACCGGCGACGGACTTACCCCGACGGGTGAAAAAATGCGGAGGTTGATGCATTACGGACAAATGTTCCAGTCGCACGCTCTTCATTTTTTCCATCTGGTATCACCCGATCTGCTCTTTGGTATTGATGCCGATCCGGCCATCCGGAATGTCATTGGTGTGGCCATGAAACACAAGGATCTTGCCGTGCAGGGTGTTATGATGCGCAAGTATGGGCAGGAAGTGATCAGGGCTACAGCCGGGAAAAAGATCCACGGTACCGGTGCAATACCCGGCGGGATCAATAAGCACCTTACGCCGGACGATAAAGAATTTTTTATCAATGGTCCGGATCCGATGAACATCGATAAAATGATCGATTGGTCACAAGGCGCCCTTGATTTTCTTAAGGATTATTACAAAAAGAATACAGATTTTATCGATAATTTCGCACAGTTTCCCTCCAATCACCTTAGCCTTGTTAGAAAAGACGGTGCCCTTGACCTTTATCACGGGGTCATTCGTGCTGTAGATGCAGAAGGGAATAGGATCCTGGATGATGTGGATTATCAGGATTATGAGAATCATATTGAAGAAGAAGTCCGCTCCTGGAGTTACATGAAATTCCCCTACATCAAGAAATTGGGTAAGGAGAAAGGCTGGTACAGGGTTGGACCGTTGGCACGCCTTAATACTTGTGATTTCATTCCTTCCCCTCTTGCCCAGAAAGAGTTTGAAGCATATAAGTCGCTGACCAATGGCAAGCCCAATAATATGTGTATGCATTATCATTATGCACGCCTGATTGAGACATTGCACGCTGCTGAAATGATGAAGGAATTGCTGAACGATCCTGATCTCATGGAAGGTGAGCTGACGACCAAAGGGAGCAGGCAAAACAGAGGGGTTGGCTTGCTGGAGGCTCCACGTGGGACACTTTTCCATCATTATGAGGTTAACGACAGTGACGAGATCGTCAAGGCGAACCTGATCGTGTCTACAACCAACAATAATGAGCCGATGAACCAGTCTGTGAACCGCGTTGCCCATAGCTGGATGGACGGGAAAACGGAGATCACCGAGCCTATGATGAATGCCGTAGAAGTGGCGATCAGGGCATATGACCCTTGTCTGAGCTGTGCTACACATGCATTGGGGAAAATGCCCCTGGAAGTGAAGCTGTACGATGCGCATAAAACGTTAATTGACAGGAAAAGAACCTGAGCTGGTGAAGGTACTGCTTTATGGTTATGGAAACCCGGGAAGGCAGGACGATGGACTTGGGATTGCATTTGTAGAAAGAATGAAAGCCTGGGTTGTTGAGCATGGATATCCGGACTTTGAATTTGAAAACAACTATCAGCTGAATATCGAAGATGCTGATGCAATATCTGATAAAGATCTGGTGATCTTTGCAGATGCTTCACAGGAAGAGATCAATGATTTTTGTTTTTCAAAGGTGGATGGATCTGCAGATATCTCATTCACAACCCATGCTGCGTCACCAGGTTATATTGTAAAACTGTGCAAAGATCTTTTCCATGCTGAACCACTTGTGCTGCTCATTCATATAAGGGGATATTCATGGGAATTTGCTGAAGGCATTTCGAAGAAGGCGGAACGAAACCTGGAGAGGGCCCTGGAATATGCAAAAAAATGGTTGATGCATCCGGAGAAAATCCAGGATGATTATGATAAAATGAAATTTTGTTGATCATTAAGAATTAAAAGAAATAATTATGGATCTATCTACAACGTATATGGGGTTGAAACTTAAAAATCCCATTATTGTCAGCAGCTCGAAACTTACCAATAATATTGGTAATATCAAAAAGTGTGCTGACCAGGGTGCCGGAGCTATTGTGCTGAAATCATTATTTGAAGAGCAATTGCTTGCCGATGCCGATAAGCTTATGGATCAGGATGATAAATATTTCTGGTTTCCTGAAGCCGTGGATTTTATAAACAAATATTCCAAAGAATATGGCGTAAAGGAATATCTTGAGCTGATCCGTGAAGCCAAAAAAATGACCGGTATTCCCATTCTTGGGAGTATTAACTGCAGTACACCGAACGAATGGCCCAAATTTGCAAAAAATCTGGAAGAGGCAGGACTTGACGGGCTCGAACTGAATATCTCAATTTTCCCTTTTGATGCCAATGTTACGAGTAAGACGATTGAAGACAGGTATGTTGAGATCATTGAAGCGGTCAAGGCACATGTGAGCATCCCGGTTTCAGTGAAAATTGGTGCCTGCTTTACAAATCTCATGCAGATGGTTTCAAGGCTTTCCGAAGCTGGAGCGGATGCTGTTGTGCTGTTTAACAGATATTACCGTCCGGATATTGACATAGATACGGGTAAAATTCACAGGGATAATTATTTCAGCGCACCTGAGGAAATTACGCAATCCCTGCGTTGGGTTTCCCTGCTTTCCAATAAAGTAAAATGTGATATTGCCGCCAATACCGGGATACATAATGCTGAAGGCGTAATCAAGCAGCTGTATGCCGGTGCATCTGCCACCCAGATCTGCACAACCCTTTACAAAAATGGCATTGGTGTGATCAGCTCCATTCTGTTTGATATCAAAAACTGGATGGAAAAGAATGCTGTTGAAAGCATCGGCGAATTCCAGGGTTCTGTGGCCAGCAGGGAAGAAAATCTTGCTGCATTTGAACGGGTTCAATTCATGAAAAAGACCCTTACAGAAGAATAAGCCTGTAGGCTTACCATTTCGCATGAAAGCGAAAATCCCCGATCATACGTGGCATAACGGGGATGTATATATAATGAGATACGGGTCAGGGTGATTTGTAAATAGTTTCTGTTTCCTTAAACCGGAGATCATGTTCAGGATCGTAGTCGTCCTCGATCAGGCCAAATTCCCCGATTTTATACCCTTTGGCATTCCGGTGTGTTTTGATAATGTTTTTTCCTTCGCAGCTACTTATTCCTGTCCATTTACAATTCTGACAATGCTGCGTTCCGTTGATCTGGATCCCCCAGCATTCGGTGCCGGATAGTTTGGAAGTATCAATCTTTCGCATAACGATAACTTTTAGGTGAACGAAGATATGGCTTTTTGCTGAATTATCCAATGGGTCACCCATTTTTCACTGCACTGGATTGTGTTCCGAAACCATAACATTCCCGGTTGCGAATCTGGCAGGTATAGAAGGGGATCAATTGTGGCGACAGGTTAAAAATATGGGGGAATGTCCCGGCAAAACCCTTAAAAACGGAAGCACAGATGTGCATGCTTGTGATTTCTGGTTAATTGCGAATATTTTCGGGGATCACTTCAAATAGTTTATTGCGGTCCCACCCGGTCCAGTATGCAATGGCCAGTTCTCTTATGCTTTTCCAGTAACGGTCGGTCAGTCCGCCATTTTCCTGCCTGGCCGCAGAAATTTGCCGGGCTACCTGTTGCCGGAATGTTTCTTTCAGCAATACCCGGATGGATTTTTCTTTGTAAGAAAAAATGGCCGCGGGGCTGGGAGGGTCCGCATCCATTATTTTGATCAGGCCGTGACCGATGGTGGCTCCAGTGCTGACCTGCAAACCATCGTTGGTGCAGCTTACCGGGGGCTTAGATCCGGCCAGGGAAAGGATCTGTACCTGGCCGGCACCAGCATCCAGGTATTCCAGGGCAAACAGCCCCATTTTCATCCCGATAATGGCATAAATGCCCAGGTGACCGTGCAGTTCATTGGTCAGTATTCCGTATTTCCATTCCTCAAGTCCCCGTTCATGAATGATCCTGACGATGTTTGGCCGGATGTCTTTGTGGTAGAATTCCGGATCTTCGGGAAAGTTTTTGAAAACTTTGTCCTCCTGTGTGTGTTCGTGACGGAGGGTTGCCGTGTCGTGTTTCATGTGTTTCTCCTTCTTAAATCTTTATCATATTAGGGTGCCGGCCAATATTCCGGTAAGCACCCATAGCTTTATGATATTTTTTTGTTGTCCTTTTGCATTTTTGTATTTATTGGTTGTTATCCGGCCGGTATGAAAAATGAATTCCGCCAAAGAGGGTGATCCCCGGCATGGGATAATCATCATTGATTTGGTATGCCTGGTCCAGAAGATTTTCCCCTGAAACAAAAAATTGCAGAAAGGGAAAAGCCTGCCAGGATATCCGGGCGTTGAGCAGAAAATATTCCTGTGTGTTTTTTACCGGATTAACGCGGGTGTATAGCTTGTTGATGTACGACATGTCTGCGTGAAAGGTAAATTTGTCCAGCCGGTACCGGCCGCCGACATAGCACTGGTTCACCGGTGCACCGGTGATGGGTGTATCCATATGCAGGTAGGCATAGTTTGCATTTACCAAAAGTGCCTGGGTGATTTGGAAGCCGGCCTGGAATTCAAGTCCGTAATGTTTAAATGCTCCCGTGTTTTCATTCGTTACGTTCGGATATTGACCCACCAATTGTATCAGGTTTTCCCCTTCTGAGAGGTATCCGGTTATTTCAGTATTCAGGCCGATGTCCGGAAAGGATTGCATCCAACCCATCTCATAATTCCACATGGATTCGGGTTTAAGGTCCGGGTTCGCTGCATCCCAGAGGAAAAGCTCCCGGATGGTTGGGCTGCGGAATCCTTTGGAGGCTGAGGCTTTGATGGTAGATGTTTTAAACGGGAGGTAGGATGCGCCAAACTGTGGTATCCATTCGCTGCCAAACATCTCATTGTTTTCCAGCCGAATGCCTGCAGTGATCACGAGCCTGTCCCAAAATCCTTGCTGAGCAAAGATGTATGTTCCCAGTTCATACACGCTGGTATCCACAAATTCAATTCCTTTTCCCATCATGGCTTCCGTATTTTCGGCAACCCCCCCATATTGCTTATAGTCTATACCCAGGGTGATGGTATTGTTCTTAAAAAGCCGCAACCCTTCGTAAGCGGTCAGTCCGTAGTTGTGGTCGGTGGAATGGAATCCGTCGTATATGTCGTGTACCCCGAAATTATAAAATAGTTTTACAGCGCCTTCCGCATGGCTGTGGTTGTTTTCCAGGGAGAAGGAGCCCATTCCCCTCAGTATGTCAACCCAATGGCGTTTGGTGAGGTAGCTTGAGTCGATCCGGCTGGCCGGACCCGGGTCGTAGGATTTGAATTTTGCCACACTGCCATCCAGTTTGGCTTTCCAGTGCGCACTCAGTTGATAGCCCACCTTCAGAAATCCATTGGTGATATAGAATTCGCTGTTGTCTCTGTGTCCCTGTGTCTCGTCATGGTTAACGGAAGCGAATACTGTCAGGTTCTTTTTCTTATATCCTGCGCTTCCCATGTATTTTTGTGTCAGGAAGGAACCAAAGGAAGCCCTGGCATCTCCCGTGAACCCATCAGATCTTTGTTTTTTGGTAATGATGTTGATCACACCTCCCATGGCATTGGATCCGTAGAGCAAGGAGGCCGGTCCGCGTATGACCTCTACTTTTTCAGCATCTGATGTAACATAGGAGTCGGGGAGGGGGTGGCCGAAAAGTCCCATGAACTGCGGCTGCCCATCGATAAGCATCAGCACACGGGTATTGGGGTCTCCACCGATCCCGCGTATGCTGATCTTTCCGGCGGCACCGCCGGACACACCGAAACCGGTGATGCCGCGTTCGGTAACGAAAACCCCGGGGACTCTTTTGCTGATGGCCGGCAGTATGGCGGATTCTCCGCTTTCATTCAATTCCTCTGCCGTAATTACCGAAACCGTCATGGGATTATTATGCCGCGACACTTCTATCCTTGATCCTGTGACGACTGCCTCTTCCGCTTCGTAGGTCCTGGGCTTTAGACCAATATCAATAGAATACACGGACCCATCAAAATCAAAGGAATGTTCCATCTCCTGATAACCGATGTGGGTGACTCTGAGGGTGTATGGGCCCGCTTCAACATCGCGAAAACGGAACCGGCCATTGTAATCACTGGTTGTCAATTTTTTATTTTCAAGGAGGAGTATGTGTGCTCCGGACAGGGGTATCCCGCCATTTTCATCAGATACCGTTCCCCTGATCTGTGCTGTTGTGATCAATGTTGCGAAATAAAGCAATAGGGTGAGGATGGTTTTCTTTTTAGACATAATTTATCGTGTTAATATACTTAAATAGGTAACACCTTTTGCGTAAAAAAATTATGGTGTGCTCATGACCAATTGGCCGTGCTTGATTCCCTTTAGTGCAATCAAACGATCGGCAAGGTTTTTTAATTTTGTTGCTTTACCTTTAACGGCAATGGTTTCAAGACAATTATCATGGTCCAGGTGAACATGCTGTACCGACAGGATCAAATCGTGATAATCGTGCTGGAGATCCGTGGATTTGTTTTGCAAATCCCGTTTGTGATGGTCGTATACCAACACGATGGCACCGGCGACATCTTCATTATCTTCCCATTTATCTTCCACAATGTTCTTGTTGATAAGATACCGGATGGCCTGTGACCGGTTGGGGAATTTATGTTTGATAACCAGTTGATCCAGTGACTTTAATAATTCATTTTCAAGGGAAACCCCAAATCTTTTAACCTGCATAGTGGCAATATATTTTAAAACGTGGCACAAAATTAAGGGTCTCTTTGTTTGGAACCAAAAAAAATTATCATCCTGCCGGATTGTGGGTTTCCTATATATATCATATCTTAGCTATGAAAAAAATCCTGAACCGATGACAATGATACCATCATTACTCGACAAAAATTCCTGGAACAAAGAAGACCTGATCACCTTGCTCAAGGCGGAAGGGCCGGAGATGGAAATGATGCTGCAGCGTTCTGCGCAAACAAGGGAGCGGTATATAGGCAACAAGATCTATTTACGTGGTTTGCTGGAGATATCCAATATTTGCTCCAAGAACTGTTATTATTGCGGTATACGTTATGAAAACCGAAAGATCCGCAGGTACAAGATGACCCTGGAAGAGGTGGAAAAAGCGGTTCGGTTTGCCTACGAGCAAGGGTTCGGATCCGTAGTGTTCCAGTCAGGGGAAATAGAGGCCCAACCCTTTACGGAATTTGTGACGCGTGCAATTGCAAAAACAAAGGATATTTCCGGTGGCAGGCTCGGAATAACGCTTTCATGCGGTGAGCAATCGGATTCTGTATACCGGCAATGGAAGGAGGCCGGGGCACATCGTTATTTGCTGCGTATTGAAGCTTCGGATCCTGATTTGTTTAAAAAGCTTCATCCAACGGATGACAAACATAACCTGCATCGCAGAATGGAAGCCCTTCGCGGGCTTCAGAGGATGGGCTATCAAACCGGCACCGGCGTGATGATTGGGTTGCCTTTTCAGACATTGGAGCATTTGGCCAACGACCTCCTTTTTATGCGGGAATTTGATATTGACATGGTCGGTATGGGCCCTTATGTTATGCACCGGGATACTCCATTGTTTGAACACAGGCATGAGGTTCCCCTGTTGAAGGACCGGATATCCCTGTCTTTAAAAATGATCGCCATACTCCGGTTGATGATGAAGGATGTGAACATTGCTTCTACCACAGCCTTATCGGCTATTGACCCTATGGGTAAGATCATGGGAATGAAAGCCGGCGCCAATGTGATCATGCCAAACATTACACCGGCAAAATTTATCGGTAATTATAATCTTTATGATAATAAACCCTATGTGGACCTGTATTCGAATGCTTCACGGCTGACTATGGAGAAGGAGATCGAAAATCAGGGATTTAAGATCGGTTTTGATGAGTGGGGTGATTCGGTGCATTATCGTCAAAGAACAGGGTCGTGAGCAGGTATTTTTTCAAACTTGCATATAACGGCGGGAAATATCACGGATGGCAGATGCAGTCGAACGCCCCTACCATCCAACAGGTACTTGGCGAAGCCGTTTTCCATATCCTGGGCCAGAAAACAATCCTAACGGGGTGCGGAAGGACCGATGCCGGTGTTCATGCCAGGCAGTTTTATGTCCATGCAGATCTGCAGTATATATCACCGGAAGATACGCGCGATGTGGTTTATAGATTGAATCGTTATTTGCCTGAAGACATTGTCATTTATGAGCTGCTGGCGGTTGATGCAAGGGCGCATGCACGTTTTGATGCGATTTCCAGGACATACGAGTATGTTATTATCCGGGAGAAAAACCCATTTCTTCCCGGTTTGGCCTACTGTTTATTTGACCCGCTGGATATCGGGGCAATGAATCTGGGTGCTGATATTCTTTTGGAATATGAGGATTTTACAAGTTTTTCAAAGGTACATACACAGGTTAAAACCAATATTTGTGCGATCCGGAAGGCCGCCTGGAAAGAATCCGGGGATATGCTGGTTTTTACCATTACAGCCGACCGTTTCCTGAGAAATATGGTGAGGGCTGTGGTAGGTACCCTGATCAATATTGGAAGAAGAAAAACGACGCTGGATGAGCTCCGCAGGATCATTGAAGCAAAAGACCGGAGCAAAGCCGGATTTAGTGCCCCTGCGCGTGGTTTGTATCTTACATTTGTTGAATATCCATCCGGAATATTTGAGGAAAACCAGGTCAAACGAAATTCTTTTCAATGAATTTGGAGTTTAAAAGTCTGGCTACCGCTATATAAGAGGGTTTGAAGCAAATGGAATCCCCGATGGAATATTTTTTCTTTCCATTCTTATCCTTGTTGTCGCCCAGGTCGTACACAGTCATATCCGAAGTAGTACCCACGAAACCAATGCGTTTATCCTTAAGTTCCAGGCTTTGATAGTCTACGTCGAGCATGCCAAAATCCATTATGGCTTTATAACTGGTGCGTGAGATGTCTTCCGCATCAAAGGATTCGGTGTGTCCTATGTTGGCTTCGTTGATGATGCCATCCGGTACGATCCCTTTTTCTTCGAGTTCGATGATGTTGGCGTAAAAATTAAATGTGTCGGTGGAAAGATCTAAGAATTGTTTGTTTTCAAGCGGACTTGTTCCGAAGAAAACGGCTTCACCGATCCTGAAGTGGTTGAGCTCTTTGGGAATAAGCTTTTTTTCCATAAGCGGCAGGGTTATGGAACTGCCCCCGGATATCAGTTCCAGTTTTTGGTCAAAGCTACACTCCAGCAAATGCTTGTAAAGGGAAAGCTGCATGAGCTTGTCGAAGGTCGGTTCAACACCGTACATACATCCCAGATTGGAGCCAATGCCAATGATCTCAATATTGGAAAGATTAAAAACCTGCTTGTAAAAATCGATCAGCTGTTCACGTTCCACACCTTCTCTTAATTCGCCCAGCTCAACCATAATAATGATCTTATGTATCTTGCTTTTCTTGCGTGCAGCTTTGTTCAGGGCTTTGATCGTTTTCAGGGAAGTGTTCATGGAAATGTCCGCATATTCCACAACCTCTTCGGTATATATCTCCGCAGGAGGCTTTATATAGATGGTGACCAGCTCCGGATCAACTTCCTTGAGGTTTTTGAGGCTGGAAAGGCGTGAATCCCCCACAGAATGAAGCCCCTGAATTACATCCGGTACAAGTATCCTGCGCAGGAACTCTTTGTCCCCTGAAAATACTTTGGTTATGAGGCTCCACTTAATGCTGTGTTGATTCAGGTAGGTAGAGATCTTTTGAATATTGCCTTTGATCTCATCAGTCTTGATTTTGAGTTCGGCCATGGTGGTATTTGTTTATGGGGGCTTTTCTTCCTGGGATGTATGCTTTATTTGTTTTTATAACGCATCTCAGCATATTTGTTCGTGAACCCTATCCTTTCGTAAAGCCTTTTGGCAGGATTATCGTATTCTACATGTAGCTTCACATCTCCATCGCACAATTCAAAGGATTTTTCCACGATCTGCCGCCCAAATCCTTTGCCACGGTATGACGCATCAACGGCAACGTATACCAAAACATAATCTGGGATGTATCCTCCCATACCGGTTTTATTCATGATCAGGCCGCCAACCAGCTTGCCTTCATAAAAAGCGGCAAGTGCAAATCCGCCTTCACCTTTTTCTCCGGAGAAGGCATAGTTCAGGCATTTGTTAATGTCCTTTTTGGGGTCGCCGAATTTTTCCAGGTGCGTATGCAGAAAATCAATGAATTCATCTCTTGTAATGTCTTCGAAATCCTCGTCTTTTCTTAATACTTTAATGTCAAGCATAAATTTCCTTTTTAAATGTTGTTTAATAAGTCGATGATCAATATGCGGATATCATAAATGTTGCCTGAGGTGCGGATCGGATTATTTTCGTGAATGGAAGGCATAGCGAGACTTGCAAATATAATAAAATTGTATAAACGATCAAACTGCAAATGAATAACCGGTGGAAGTCAGCTTACATACCTGGGAACAAGACATCTGTATAAATATCCTTATTGGCTGGCTTTTTGCTGGAATTGTTTCCATGACTGTGCAGTTTGGATGATGCCTTCTTTATAAGTTATGGGCTTATAGTCGAATCTGGTTGTGAATTTACTGCTGTCGAACAAATATTCATATTCATACTGATACAGCATTTCAATGCTTTCGTTGATAAATTTGTTAAAGCAGCCGGCCATGACCAGCATCCATTTTTTTAATACCATGTATTTTGCCGGAACATGGAATGCATTCGCCGTTCGTTGAATGAATGCTTCGCCGGTCAAAGCGTTTTTATCGGTTGGTACGTGCCATACCTGGTTGTATGCATTCTCTGTATTTCCAAGCATCGCTGTGGCGTTTCCTGCATCCGATACATGGGTAAAGGAATGTGGAACCTGTTCATTTACAAGCCATTGAGCTTTTTTCCCTGCCGCAAGTTTGGAAAAAACCATTGGGGAAAGAAGGCTCTTATTTGTTAAACCGTAGAAATCTGCGGATCGGGCAATCAAGCCGGTTAACAGTCCTTTTTCTATTTCATCCATCAGCATTTCTGCTATCCTTGCCCGCACTGCTCCTTTTTTGCTTTGGGGGTTGATGGCTGTGTCCTCTGTCATCCATCCCCGGACCCTTCCGTATAAATATACGTTATCGAAAAATACCAGCCTGGCATCGTGTTTTTTGCAGGCATTTATCACATTCTTCATGATCAAAGGCCATTGCTCCTGCCAGACCTTTGTCTTATATTCCAATCCTGCCGTAAGATACACGATGGAAGAGCCTCTGACGGCATGGTCAGTCTGATCCGGGCTGGTAAGGTCAGCAACTACAAGCTGCTCCGCAATATTCATGGCTGCAGGATTTCGGCTGACAAGGCGTATGTTATTTGTATACTGTGGTAGTGCTTTGGCGAGTTCCTGCCCTATTATCCCATTTGAGCCTAAAATTGTTTGCATATGCAATGATTTTTATCAGGCCTTGCCCGATATACATACAACACTTCAAAAGGTAAAAAGTTTTAAGAGATATATCCTGGCAATCAATTGATGTGTAGGTAATTGCTTAAATATATTATGTCAGGCTCATATGGCTGGCAATATCGGACAACAATTCAATACTGCATATTCCCAATATGATCAGAACGCCCGTCCAAAGAATGCATCCGGCAATGTTCCAATACATTAGCATGTGTACTTTTCGCGTGATGGCCAGGCCGGTTATCATGGTCATGTTCGGGCCGATGAGAAGGCTCCCCAATATGCCTAATCCCGGAATACCGTATTTATTGAAGATGTTACGGGCATATTTTTCCCTTCGCAAACGTCCCTTCTTATTTTTTTGTTTGCTGAGGTAATTTTTTATCTGTTTGCCAAGGAAATAAATTATCAGGATCCCGGTAATGCTTCCGGATGTTGTTGTGATGAAGATCATCAGCGGATGTGCTTTCAGCAGGAATCCCAGTGGAACGGCTTTCCATATACCAAGTATGCCGGTCAGATAGATCAGGATAATTTTCTGGGTCATAATTCCGGAGGTTCTTGATCCGGTGATAATAAATAACGTGCTTCCCGGCTTATTGCACTTGCGTTAAGCCGGTATTTCTTCATCAGTTCTCCGGGTTGACCGGATTCGCCGAACCTGTCGTCGACACCGATGAAATGGATGGGGACCGGATGGCTGGCAGCCAGGAATTCTGCAACTGCAGACCCCATGCCGCCCATCTTTTGATGTTCTTCCACTGTGATAATCCTGCCGGTTTCCCTGGCAGCGTCCAGGATGGTTTCTTTATCCAGGGGTTTGATGGTGTGGAGGTTGATCACCCGGGCGTTGATCCCTTCTTTACGGAGGATTTTTGCTGCCTGCAGCGCTTCCCATACCAGAACACCGGTAGCAATTATGCTGATATCGCTTCCTTCTTTCATTATCTGGGCTTTTCCGGGAATAAACTCCAGGGATGCCGGCGTGAAGTTTGGTGCCGGGGCCCTTCCAAAACGAATGTAAACCGGTCCTTCAATTTGTTCAACAGCGGCGATGGCTGCTTTTCTGGCCTGGGTGGAATCACATGGTGACAAAACTGTCATATTGGGCATTACGCGCATGATGGCAACATCTTCCAGTGCCTGATGTGTTGCCCCGTCCGGTCCAACGGAAATGCCGGCATGACCTCCTCCGATCACTACATGTAAATTATTGTAACAAACAGAGATCCGCACAAAGTCCGTGGTCCGCATGGCTGAAAAAACGGCGTACGTTGGGAAAACCGGTATCTTTCCCGACAGGGCGAGGCCGGCCGCTGCCCCCATACAGTTTTGCTCAGCTATACCGAGGGAGATATACCGTTCGGGGAATGCTGCGGCAAACAGGCTTAAGTTTACGGAGTGGGTAATATCTGCACCAATGCCCACCACATTTTTATTGCGTCTTGCTGCTTCGAGTATTCCTTCTCCAAATCCTTCTTTCGTTGCTTTGTTTCCTTTATTTCTGTATGTGCCCATAGTGTTTTCCTGGTTTTTCAGGATTCTTTAATTTGAGTAATGAAATCCTCCGTTTCTTCTTTTGATGGTGGTTTACCGTGCCACCGGTAATTGTCCTCAATACTTCGCACGCCTTTGCCCATCTTGGTTGTGGCAATTATTACAGAGGGCCTGCCTTTAATGGTATCCACTTCATCGAATGCATGTATCAGATCTGTATGATTATGGCCATCGCAGTTGATCACATGCCATCCAAAGGCGGTCCATTTATCGGTAAGCGGTTCCAGATCCATCACATCTTCGGTATGGCCTTCGATCTGTACCCCGTTGCGGTCTATAATGAGGGTGAGATTGTCCAGTTTATGAAAACCCCCAGCCATCGCTGCTTCCCACATAGAACCTTCCTGCAGTTCTCCGTCACCTGCAACACAATATACCTTCCATGGACGTTTATCCATTTTTCCGGCAAGGGCCATGCCCACTGCTACAGGGAATCCCTGGCCAAGAGAACCAGCGGAGAGCTCCAGGCCGGGCAATCTGTGGTCCCTGCCTGGATGACCTTGCAGCCGGCTTCCAAGCTGGCGCAGGGTCATAAGCTCTGCTTTCGGAAAGTAACCGGCATGGGCAAGCGTGGCATATAGCACCGGTGCTATGTGCCCTGCGGAAAGGACCATACGGTCGCGTTCCGGCCAATCCGGTTCTTCGGGCCGGTGGTTCAATACATGAAAATACAGAATGGTAAATACGTCAGCCATTCCCAACGACCCCCCCAGATGACCGGAACCGGCTTTGGACAGGCTCCTGATAATATCAATTCGAATATCCCGGGATGTTTCCGATAGTTTTTCGGTATCCATAAAAATTAATCTCCTGTAATGATTCATTTTTTAATGAGGGCTTCATTGCCGGATGCTACGTAAAGATAATAAATTCCTTTGTCTCTGGAACGGATGTCCGGTAATTCCATCTTCCTTTATATTCTTCAGGAAGTGCTGTTTTGTCAATACGATCATACCTGCCGTCATATCCGGTGTCTCAGTATACGCTTTTCTTATCCTAAAATGTAAGGTTAGAGATTTGTGAAAAAGTAAAAGGCAACGATCACTGTAAAGGTGATTTTCATTAATGTCCCGGCCAGGAAGCCAATGAAGGAGCCAAAAGCTGCTCTGAGGGCTTCTTTAGAATCACGGCCGCTACTGGACTCACCAATATATGCTCCCAGAAATGGCCCCAGCAATAAGCCAAGAATACCAAAGGGGCCGATGGTAATTCCCAGAATGGGTAAAATGATCACCGAGATTACAAGTCCGATCATGCTGCCATAAGTCCCGCGCCTGGTGCCGCCAAATTTCCGGGTACCAACGACAGGTACTATATAATCCAGGACAGTGACGCCTATCATGATAAAGGCCATCATAAATAAAAAATCGGATTCAAAAGGTTTTTTATTTGTGAGCTGCAGTAGCAGGAGGGAGGCATAGCTCAGTACCTGGCCGGGCAAAACAGGCAGGATGCAAAAAATAAAACCGATGATAAGCAATAAAGTCCCAATGATTATCCAGAGAATATCCATGACTTGGATCGACATTAATTCTTAAAGAGTTTATTTTCGAGGGTTTTAAAGACTTCTGTTGCTTTTCCCTGAATATATATGTCGGTGATGTTATTCGTGAAATTCGAGTCGCCCACATTGACTTCAATGATTTTTGCCCCGTTTTGTTTGGCAAGAAAAGGGATCTGGCTGGCGGGCATAATTTCCCCCGTTGTTCCGATGATGATAAAAACATCGGCATTGTTGGCATCCTGAATAGATGACATATAGGCATCCTGGGGGATCCCTTCTCCAAAGAAAATAAAATCTGGCTTAAGCAATCCCCCGGTTTCTTCCGAGCGGGGTGGAAGCTTGGTCAGGTCGACCGAATCAACGGGAAATCGTTTTCCTGAATTTATACATACAAGATTTCTTGAATTTCCATGAAACTCGCGAACAGTTTGGCTCCCGGCATCCTGATGCAAATTGTCGATGTTTTGCGTGATCACCGAGTTCAACAATCCGTTTTGTTCCATGCGGGCCAGTACTTTATGGGCGGTATTGGGTTTGGCTTTCCCAAAAAAGTCATAGAAAATTTTTTTTATCACTGCCCAGGATTCTTCTGGATGGAGTTGAAAATAATTAATGTCAAGCAACATGGGATCATAACGGTTCCAGAGCCCTTCCTTGCCCCTGAACGGCGGAATGCCGCTCTCCACCGAAATGCCCGCCCCGGTGTAAGCCACGGTGTATTTCGAGGCCCGGATCAGCCGGACGGCCTCTTCATAACTGTTTCTTCCGGTGGTCATATGTAAATATTTATTGGCAACATCATTTTTTGCAAATATAATTCTTTTCCACGATCCTTTCGCTGTGGAACGGCTGGGTATGATAATGAAGTGTTCATACAAACCTGCATAAACCGCAGGGTGGAATGCCAATTTTGATGCCTGGGTTGAGCATGGGCGGGATCTTAGAACAATGTCCGCCGACTGGCACGCTCCCTGCTTAATTCATCAGTTCATCAAACATGATGGTGATATAATACAGGCCTCCGATCTGCGCACTGCCAAAGGAGGTATTATAGGGTGTATTTAAAACATTGGAAGCGCCTGCTTTAATCACGGACCTAAGGGATGTGATATGGAGGGATACCTGTGCATCCATGATCTGGAAGGGCGGGATCTCAGCGGTTCCAAATGCGGATTGCCAAAGGAATTTATCCTGCCATCTCCAGGATATCCCAAAACCCAGATTTTTTATAACCGTACGGTTGCCAATGGAGAGGTTTGCACGGTATCGTGGTGTGTTATACCTTGATTGAAATCCCGGCGGCCGGTCTCCCAGCGATTGCAGGGCATCATATGCAATATTGCCTTTAAAATAGAACCGGCCTGGGAGCAGCAGATCTGCCCCCAGGGTCCATCCAAAGGTCGTTATGGGTTCATCGGTGCTGACCGTTGTCTGGTAGCGTTTTTCATTTTCGGTAAAAGGATCCTGGGCCAGAACCTGTGTTGCCAGGAAGCCGTTATAACGGTTAAGGTAAGTGTATGCATCGATATAGAGCATACGGTTCATAAACAAACCTTTATAACCTATTTCAAAAGCCGTGACCCTTTCCGGACGGAATTCGGGGAATTGATAATAGCCGTAACTTGTATCTGCCGCATCGTTGATCGGGTTGGGACCTGTAAGCGGATAGGCTGGATTTTGGTCCAGGTTGTGCAGCGCCCGGACCTCAGGCAATCCGCCAATGACCGTAAAAGGGCCTACATTCAGGTTTACGTATTGATCTGCAATGGATGGAAACCGGTAAGCGGTTTGTACCGAGGTACGTATATTGTGATCTTTCTCATCGTCAAGGGAATAAACAAGGGAAATTCTTGGCGTAAGCCTGCCCTTAAAGTTGTCATTCTTGTCGTAACGTGCAGATGCCGTGATTTTGAGGTTTTTGTTAAAAAACGCCTTTGATGCCTGTAAATAAGCACCGTATTGGTGTATCAGGAGCGGGTCGCCCGGGGGGTCGATAAAGACTGTTCCTTCACTGTTGATTCGGTAAATGCGGTAATTTCCGCCTGCGATTACTTCAGCCCAGTCGGTCATATGCGAAAAATTATACATTCCTTCGAGATGATATAGCTGGCTTTTATCAAGGACCCGGGCTCCGCCTTCGCTGACAGGTATACGGATGATGCTGTCCAGCAAAGCGTTGAATCGAGGGGTGTTTGCATACGGAAAGGCGGGTTGGGAATTGTTGAGTTTGTTTCCATGGGGGTCCCTGTTTTCAGCCACTTGCCGGGCGAAATCATAGGCACCGTTCAGATTGTCCGGGTCGGTAAGTATCTGTTGGGCAAAAGCAGATATGTAATCCGAATACCATGTTTTGCTTGGTTTCCATGCTTCATTGATCTGAAGGGCTGCCCCCCCCGCATTATAAGTATCTCCCGAATTTTCACTGACGCGGTAGGCCCTTATTGTATAATCCGGACTTTTCAGTTCCCCGGTCAGTGTCAGCATATGGAAGTTCCGGAATGAAAACCGGTTTTGTGCTGTGTAAACGCTGTTTCCCTGACCGTATGTCCCTTTAATGCTGGCTTCCAGTTTTTCCGTGAACCGGTAGTGTGCAGAGGCATTAAAACGCAACACACGGGTGTTATAATCCACAATGTTATGTTCCTTCCAACCGCTACGGGTTATTACCTGATCGGGGAAAAGGCTGATGACATGATTGACAAATTCATTGTATTCCTGTGTGCCAGGCTCAAGCCCGCGGGCTTGAGCTATCCCTTCGGCCACCTGGGGGGCGACATTTTTCAGGTTTACCGGGGCGATGATGTCATCCCCGTAAACATTAACACCATCGTATCCCTCATTGGTGTTGCGGTTTATCCAGGGTTCATCCAAATGGTTTTTATCGCGGTAATCAGCCGCGTACCAATCGGTTGCACTTAGATATGTACCGCCAATCCGGAAAGCCAGCCGGTTACGAAAAACTTTGGCATACCTGAAATTAAAGTCTGTCATTGGCGTGGGATCGTCCCGGTAACCGGCACCGACATGCATGATCCCTGTTTGCAGGGACAGGGTCAGGCCTGGATAATCGAAAGGGGATTTGCTTTTCATCAGTAAAATGCCATTCATACCTCCGGGGCCGTATAATGCCGACGATGCGCCCACCAGCAATTCCACACTTTCCACTTCAACCGGTGACAGGCCGAATATATTACCGGCGGGGAAACTCAGTCCGGGCGCCGTATTATCCACCCCATCGATTAGCTGGTTCAGCCGGTAATTGTTCTCACCTGTGAATCCCCGTGTATTGGGAAAACGGAAGGTGAGGCTGTGCACATTCATGTCCACGCCCTTGAGTTTGTATAAACCGTCGAAGTAATTTGCTGCTTCCGTTCGCTGAATTTCCCTGATGTTCAATTTTTCAATGGTGACCGGGGACTCCATGATGTTTTCCTCAACGCGGGAGGCAGAGATCACGATCTCCCTTCCAAGAATGGGTTGCACATCCAGGCGTATGTCAAGGACGGTATGTTTTTCCGTGATTTGTATTTCCT
This sequence comes from Bacteroidales bacterium, assembly GCA_018400295.1. GTDB lineage: Bacteria > Bacteroidota > Bacteroidia > Bacteroidales > B18-G4 > M55B132. Next base: position 83,212 of record JAGYMZ010000001.1, read on the forward strand.
GTTTGGCATAGCCCAGAAGGGATGCGATAACGACAAAGGGAGGCCGGGTTGAGGTTGATAATTGAAAAGTCCCATCCGTACCGGTTATTGTACCAATGAGTTTTTCTTTAATATAGATATTTACTCCGGGTAGCGGATCACCGCTTCCGGAATCCTTTACCATCCCCGTTATCCTTGTATCTTGCGCAGGCAGAACGCCGGGAAGGATCATTGTCAGAAAGCAATGTATGATCAGAATGATGCGACAATTCCCCATGGCAACCATAATGTGATACAACCTAATACATCAGGTGTTGTATTTGCATAATTATGCGGAAAATACCGCAATTGCTTCCGTCAAATGTAAAAAAAATGACCATGACATGGTGGCAAAAAGTTAAGGATAATGGTTTTTTTCCTATTATTGCATACCAAACCATTAAACATCATACCCATGAATAAACCAACACGCATCTTAAAAACCCTGTCCGGGATTTTATCCTTTTCATTGATCATTGCTGTTGTTCTGTTGCAGGCATGTAAGGATGACGAAGACGATACCAACACAAACGGCGGGAATGGCGGCACCACCGACGATCCGCTGGTTGGTTTCTACCAGTTTGTTTCTGCTGAATTTAATGAGGAAATTACGATCGTTGTCGATACCGATACGGTAGACTATGTGCCGGGCGATGATGCTGCACCTTATGTGCAGGGCGGGTTGTTCGGATCTGCTCCCTGCCAGGACCCTCAAAACGCCGCACTGGAGCTAAGAAATAATTTTGAGGCCTATTATGCCTGCCTGAACGAACCCAACGAATTAAAAATGGGTACGTGGGATTTAAGCGACACACGTACAAAACTTTTTTTGAATATTTCCAACCCGGGACCGTTTCAGGTGATCATTGACGATGTGGATCTTTCCCAGAACATTCTTACGGGTGACATCACAAACCTGCCGGTACCCAAGGTGGATTCCATCCCCGTGGGGCAGGCCCTTCCCGGAGGAGGCCTGAATCTTCAGCTGGTGAACGTACATGTTGTTTTTAACCAGGAATAAAAATATTGCAGGGATGTATATTCAAAGGTACAGAAACGTAGCCAACTTCCTCTGGTACTGACATCCAGATCTGATAAACGCTTGACCAGATGACCCCGGGCGGCTACACTCCCGGGGTTTTTTCATATATGCCTGCCTATGGTTTCCAGGAGCTGGTTGGAAAGGAAGGGCTTTTTGAGGACTTCAATGCAGCCGGCGCTGAGGATTCTTTCCGCTTCTTCCTGCATTGCATGGGCTGTTTGGGCAATGACTGGCAATTCTGGGTTGATTTCAAGTATCTTCCGGGTTGCTTCCAGTCCATCCATTTTAGGCATGCGAATATCCATGAGCACAACGTTTACTTCCGGGTTTTTCTTCACCAGATCGATGGCTTCCTCCCCGTTCTTTGCCCATAGAGTGTTTATGTTGTGTTTCTTCAGGATAATGTGAATATAATCGTGGATGTTCTCTTCATCTTCGGCGATGAGCACGGTTGCTCCCTCGAATTTTTCAGCGTCGTAACGCTTTTCGGTTTTTATTTCTTCGTCAGCAATAAGGTCTTTATCATACGGAAGCGTAAAATAGAAACTCGTTCCTTTATTTACTTCTGAATTCAGCCATATTTCACCACCAAGGATGGAAACCAGTCCTTTACAAATTGCCAGTCCCAGTCCGGTGCCGCCATACTCCTCAGATATTTTTGCATCGCTTTGCTGAAAACGTTCGTATATTTTTTCCTGCTTGCTTTCCGGTATGCCAATGCCGCTGTCAGAAACGTAAAATTCAACCTCTTCCTTCCGCACTTTATAGCCGAATTCCACATGGCCCTTCTTGGTAAATTTGAGTGCATTGCCAATGATGTTGCTCAGGATCTGGCGTAGGCGGATAGGATCCGTATGAATTACAATGTCTTCATGATCCCTGGGGGGCTGGTACCGGATGTCAATATTTTCCCTGTCAAGGATGGTCTTTTGCTGTTCATAAAGCAAATGGATATCCTTCAGGATTTTGTGTACGGAAGTATTTCTTTTATTGATCTTGAGCTCTCCTGCTTCAATCTTGGCGATATCAATAATATCGTCGATCAGCTTCAGCAATTGATTGGAATTGGCATTGATGATTTCAAGGTACTTGTTTTTTTCTTCTTCTGTCATTGACGGGTCCTTCAGTAATTCTGAAAAACCGATAATGCCGTTGAGCGGGGTTCGAATCTCGTGGCTTGCATTGGCCAGGAAAACATTTTTATGGACATTGGCCAGTTCTGCCCGTTCCTTCGCCACCTTCAGCTCCTCTTCCATTTTTTTCTTGCGGGTGTTGTCCTCACCGATCTTGACAAAATTGGTGATCCTTCCGGTTGAATCTTTAATGGGTGAAATGGTGGCCATTTCCCAGTAATGGTTCCGGTCTTTGCGTTTTATGAATAATTCTCCCTGCCAGTTTGAACCGGACCTGACGTTGTTCCAGAGATCCTGATAGAAATTTTTGTCGTGAATACGGGATTCCAGGATGGAAATATTCTCACCTGTCAGTTCCTCTTTGGAATATCCGGTCAGTTCGGCAAATTTTGGGTTCATATAAATAAAATCCCCGTTCAGATCTGTGATGGATATGGATACAGGTGCCTGGTCCATGGATTGTTTCAGGCGTTGCAATTCATATTCAGCGGCTTTATGCATTGTGATGTCGTGGTATATGCCAACCATGCGTGTCACAATGCCTTCATCATTGGTTACTGCTTTTGCACGTTTGTGGATCCACCGGTAGGAACCATCGGTATGCTTCATCCGAAAATGGGATTCGAAGATGTCCGATGGATTTTGGAGAAAGCTTTCCAGTTCGTCCTGGACCCGGCTGAAATCATCGGGATGCAGAAGGTTTTGCCAGGAAACGTATTTATTCAGGGTCGCATCTTCCGGAAAACCCAGCATTTTTTTCCAACGCTTGCAATAATAAGCTTCATCCGAAGCTGTAAACCAGTCCCAGATGCCGTGTTCAGCTGCCCCGAAAGCCAGGTGGAAGCGTTCAATATCTTCATTTTCAAGCAGGTTTCTGCCTGCTTCATTTTCGGAATTGTCTGTTTCCTGAATTGTAAGGATGACCCGATTTGCTTCAGGTTCCTCTTCAGATACTGGTACAAATCTGATGATGCAGGTTTTTTGTTCATTGATCCTGGCGTTCTTTGTTATGGGTGATTTATCGCGGAAGACTTTTTCCAGTTCTTGTTCAAGATCGATGTCTGTTTTTTTACTGAATGTTTCGATCAGGACGTTGTTGATGGGTTCCTCTTCCGCTCCGGCATCGAAGAACCTCCGGAATATCCTGTTATGGCTTTTGATGATCAGTTTATCGTCGATGACCGCATAGCCAATGGAAGCTTCGGTGAATGTCCTGATCATGGCTTCATGATCGGCACGCAACTGATTGCTTCTGTTTTGGATGCTTGCATTGGCATCATACAATTCCTCGTTCAGGAAATCAAGCTGCTTGTTTACATTTTTTAATTCTTCTACTTTTTTTCGCAGTGCATCGTTTTCCAGGAGCAGTTCCGCATTATTTCCCCGGGGTTCTTCCGCAGGTTTGCTTTTTCCGTCCTGGGTGGAGGGCGGGGGGTGACTGACGCGGTTTTTTCCCGGTTTACTGGTTTTGCCAACCAATTCTTCATCAGGTTGGTGAAATTCAAGAAGAAGTATGTCTTTTTTACCGGGGAGGCGCCTGAAAACCAATTTGACTTGTTCCGGTACAGGTTTGTCCCCATCCGGCGGATACAAGGTTTCAAACCGTGTATGCCCTTTTTTAATAAGCCCGGTTCCTTTGATTATTTCAGAAGCAAGGCTTCCCCTGGTTAAGCTCAGCAAGCTGGGTTCAAATATTCCATCCGGGAAGTCAAGAAAAGACCGGGCTTTTCCGCGGAGGAATAAGATTTTATAGGAATATGTAAAAAAGATGCAGGACGGAGCATACAGATCAATCAGGCAATTAAGGAAAGATCGTTCACCGGCTTTTTCAGGAGTTTCTGAATTTCCGGGCTCATCTTCCGGCAATTGTTCCGGTCCGTTTTGGGTGATTTTTACCTGGTTTTCTGCCGCGATATTTGCCATGGGTTGGTTTTCCCGGGGTGATGGCATTGTTTTTTGTGCTTCCGGTATCCCGGCTTTATTATTTCCGGTTACCGGAGTTCCGGGAACAGCATCTGGTTTTTGGTATAAAAGATGTTGCTCAGCGATGAGATTTAATCCGGAAATTTCCGGGACCCCGACAGGGTCATCCAGAAATAAATATCCGCCCGGCTTCAGGGCATCGATCAAATTTCGAAGTATTTGTTGGCGGTAATCTTGTTTAAGGAAGGGGAGTAAGTTCCTGCAGGAGATATAATCGAAGCCTTTTTCAGGGGGGGCTTGGTTCAAATCGTGAATTTCGAATGAGAACTTATTCCTGATCCTTTCTATGATCCGGTATTTGCCATTGGTTTTATTAAAGTAATATTTCAGCCAGGAATATGGAAGAATGCGTTCAATAATTCCTGGAAGATAACCGGTTCTGGCCATTTTTACCGCTTCGGGGTCAAAATCTGTGGAAAAGATCTCAAAATCAACGGTAGAGCGCTGTTCTTCAATCAGATCATTCAGTATAATGCCCAGATAATAGCTTTCTTTTCCTTCGGAGCAACCCGCGATCCAAATGTTGACAACCTCACCTTCCATTTTTGTTTCCAGGATCTTAGGCAATACCCTTTTTTTAACCTGCTGGTAGGAAGTTGTATTTTCGAAAAAATCATCGCCCCAGTTCAACAGGTCCGATATCAGTTCCCTTTTTTTTGCTGCATCGTCTTGAATGCTCTTTAGATACTTGTCTGGATCGGACTGATTGTCCAATCTCATTCTGGATTTTATCCGTTGTTTGAGTACTTCTTCCCTGTATTGATGGAAAGGAATTCGTGAGTACCCGGCAAGTTCCCGGATGATCTGATTGAAATAATCCGGTTTGTCATCCTCCGGAGTGCCTTGTTCAATCTCCGGTTTTTTTTTCTCTGATCCGTTTTCTCCTGGTTTCAGGCGGGCGTTTGATGATGCGTTTTTTTTTGACCCCGATAGATTCTCGGCCATCTGTGCAATTTCAATGGCAATTTTATCCGGGGTCAATATATAATCCACTTTATTGCTGGCAATGGAGGCATTTGGCATTTCCTCAAACTGGGCAGATCGTGGATCTTGCACGAATATCATTCCCCCGCCTTCTTTGATCTGTTTAAGTCCCAGGGCACCATCTTCCCCGATCCCTGAGAGCACCACTCCCACAGCCTGCTTGCCTGCTTCCTTTGCCAGAGAGGAAAACAGCGAATCAACAGGGTTCAGGTCAGGTGTCCCTTTATCGGATGGGCGGGTTTTGATGTGGCCATTCTCAATGCATATCGTTTTGGTCGTATTGCTAAAATATATGGTGTCTGGTTCAATTTTTTTGTTTTCCAGATCAGAAAAGACTGTCATATTGGAATGGCGGCTGAGCAACTTAGGGATGAGTGTGTTAAAATTCGGGGAAAGATGATTGATGATGATGAATGAAGTTCCGGACCCTTCAGGAAGGTGGTCGAAAAATTCCTGAATTGCATACAATCCTCCATAAGAAGCTGCCATGCCAACAACTAGATAATCTTTGGGTTTCATAATTTGAGTCAAAATTGCATCCGGTGTTCGAAAGGTAAAGATACAAAATCAGGGTAGGGGTGTTAATGGGTAAAATTACTGATATTTACCGGTTTCCTGCACCCATTAATCGTATATTATTGATACACAGAGTAAAAGTCCAGATATAATAAATTATGAAAATATTATTGTTCATAATTCATTGTGGTAAAACGTTGTTATATAACGTACTATACGATATTGAAAGAATAACATATGTATGTGTATACGTTTAAAATTATGTGTATTCAGGGTTATTATATACATAAAAAATGCAATCTGGGTAAAATCCTGTATATGGATCTATGCGGGAAATACACTGTACGGAATCATTTGTAAAGGCTTACACCCGGATTTTTGATTCAGGTCTGCCTTTTGATTATCTTTGGAAAGAAAAACAGATGGAATTACAGGGTTAACGGGGTACATTTATTTGTTAAACCTTGATTTTTATTTTATAGAAAATATTGTATACCTGATTAAAAAAGACTTAAATTATGAGATCAGCAACGAGATTAATCATCCTGTTTTTATTGATCACCGCCGGCAATAATTGGTTTTTGCAGGCCCAGGCCCAGGAGGTCCGGGCAGATTTGATCTGGGAAACTCCAAGGGTGTTTCAGACACCTGAATCTGTGCTCTATGATGCAGGTTATGATGTTATGTATGTTTCCAATATAAATGGAGATCCTGCTGCCAGGGATGGGAATGGATTTATCTCCCGGTTGAGTGTGCATGGGGATGTTGAAGTGCTGAAATGGATCCGGGGGCTCAATGCCCCCAAGGGTATGGGTAAGATCGGGGATGTGTTATATGTCTCCGATATTGATGTACTGGTGGAAATTGATATCCCATCTCAAAAAATATTGAACCGGCATGCTGCAGATGATGCGGTTTTTCTGAATGATATTACCACAGATCGAAATGGAAATGTCTATATTTCCGACAGTCAAAGCAACAAAATTTACCGCTTTGATGGCATGAACATGGAATTGTATTTTGATGATCCGGTACTCGACCATCCCAATGGTTTGTTTTGCAGGGATGATTTGCTGTACGTTGGCTGCAAAGACAAGATATTAAAAATCAATCTTATAGACAGGGGCTATAAGGAGGTCATGCATGGATTGGGCACCATTGACGGATTGAATGTTGACGGGACCGGAAATTTTATCGTTTCCGACTGGAGGGGAAAGGTACAGTACGTTGTCCCCCCTGATACCAGGATCCTGTTGTTTGACACTTCTGCGGAAAGTATCCGGGCAGCGGATATTTGGTTTGAAACTGCATTGCAAATGCTGTATGTTCCCACCTTTAGCGATGGGAGGGTGATGGCCTATAAAATATCCCGGGATTAAGATTTCGGGTTGAACGAAATACCCCTTTGCCGTGGGGCATCATGGGGCCGATGGACTATTTCAGCCATTTGTCCAGCCAATGGAAAAAGGTGCGTTGCCACAGGATCCCGTTTTGCGGGGTCAGGACCCAATGGTTTTCATCCGGAAAATAAAGGAACTCTGCCGGTATCCCTCTTATTATGGCCGCATTGAATGCACTCATTCCCTGGGTATACGTTATTCTGTAATCCTTTTCACCATGAATGATCAATATGGGGGTATCCCATTTATGGACAAATTTATGTGGGGAATTGGCATAGGATTTTTGGGCGGTAGGATTGTCAAAATCCCAGAAAGGTCCGCCCAGGTCCCAGTTTACGAACCATAATTCCTCGGTTTCAAGATATTGTGCTTCCAGGTTAAACATGCCATCGTGAGCGATGAATGCCTTAAATCGGCCATTGTGATTGCCGGCCAGCCAGAACACTGAAAACCCGCCATAACTGGCACCCACGGCTCCGAGGTTGTTTTCATCCACGTAAGGTTCTTTTGACATTTCATCGATGGCGCTAAAATAATCCTTCATATTCTGACCTCCGTAATCCCCGGAGATCTGTTCGTTCCATTCCTGTCCAAACCCCGGCAATCCTCTCCGGTTGGGTGCGGCTACGATGTAGCCATTGGCTGCCATCATTTGAAAATTCCAACGGTAGGACCAAAACTGGCTTACCATGCTTTGAGGACCACCCTGGCAATAAAGCAATGTCGGGTATTTCTTGCCGGGATCAAAATGCGGTGGATAAATGATCCAGGTCAGCATATCTTTATTGTCTGTGGTCTTGATCCATCTTTTTTCAACATTCCCCATTGTCAGTTGATCCAGGATGTGGCCATTGATAGTTGTCAGTTGTTTGCTTTTCCTGTTATCCGGATCCACCGCAAAGATTTCCGTTGGCATGGACATGGATTGTTTTGCGGCAATTAATTTGCTGCCGGCACGTGTTACCGAAACGTAATTATGAATGCCATCGGTCAATTTGGTCACAGAACCTTTTTCCGTATGAAGGGAATATATTTCCTGGGTGCCGTGCCATTCACTGATGAAATGTAGCGATTTTCCATCGCCTGACCACGACAATCCATGCACATTCTGGTCAAAATCCCTGGAATGGTCCGTATATAAATCTTTGTTAAAATCATAGACAAACAGACGGTTTTTGTCGGATTCGTACCCGTCCCTTTCCATGCTTTCCCAGGCCAGCTTACTGCCATCCGGGGAAAATACAGGGGCGGTGTCAAATCCCATCATGCCCTCGGTCAGGTTCCAGGTAGTATCCTTGGCAATGTTGTATACATAAATGTCGGAATTGGTGGACCGTGAGTATTCCAGACCCTGCATTTTTTTAGCCGTGTATGCAATCAGATTATTTCCGGGGCCCCATGTTATTTGTTCCATACCGCCGAACGGGCTGAGGGGTGATCCCCAGGGTTCCCCTTTCATAATATCCCGGGATCCGGAAAGACTGTTTCCGTTGTAATCGGCTATAAAAATATGGCTGTATGAATCTACCCAGTGATCCCAATGTCTGTACATCAAATCATTCATTATCCTTCCGGAAGCTTTGGGCAATCCTTGATATAAGTCCTCATGGGGTTTTTTGATCAATACTTCTTTGGTATACAGAATTTTGCTCAGATCCGATGCATAGCTGAACCCGGATATTCCATCCCGGATCCTGGAAATTTGTTTTTTGTTTTTTCCCTCCGGGCTGATTTCCCAGAGCTGCACCGAACCCGATTCAGGTGATAAAAACCCAATTCCGGAACCATCGGGTTTCCAACGTGCATTATACTCGCTGAAAGGGGTGTATGTTAGCCGCTTAAAACCGGAACCATCCGTTTGGATGATATAAAGCTCACGGTTTCCCTTGTTGGATCCAATGTCATAGTAGGTGATCCCAAAAAGTATTGTCTTCGTGTCCGGTGAAACCTGGATGTCGCTGATCCTGCCAAAGGACCACAGTACCTCCGGGGACATGAGATCACTTTCCAGGTGGATCTCTTTTTTTGCAAAAGCCTTTTGTTCTTCATCCCCGTCATATCCTGCACATGAAAACATGAAGGGAGTGGCGACTGCTGTGATCATGAGTGCATGGTAAATTTTTTTCATCTTTTATTATTTTATGGTAGGTAAAGATCTGAAAAGAAAGCGTAACTTCAAAGCACATCTTCAAAACACATACGCTTGTGTTTGTCAACACGGGGTTGTTAAATATTTGGTATTGAAAAAACCTGTGCGTTAATAAATTCGGTAAATTTGTCTGACATTGAAAGGCTTTTATTTCTTTATCCCTGCATACGAGCCAAATGGATAATTTTTGTTTATGAAGAATGTTGCACCCAATATTAAATACAGGATATTTTTTATTCTGGGGATCATGTTGGTTTTATTCATAGGTGGCTATTTTATCATGAAAAAGATAGAGGCGGAAAGGCATCAATGGTTGTATGAGGAACAAAAAATAAAATACTTTGACGTTCAGGAAAAGATCTTATCCATCAAAGGTGCCCCTTTTAAAAATCTGGTCGAAAAGATCTATACCCTTTGGGGGGATATGATCCATTTCATTAACGAACCGGATTCTGCTTTTGCATACGACAACTTTGATATTCTTGTGACCAGGTACGATTATGATGTGTTTTATATATTCGATGAGGATTTTACGTTGCTGTATTCCCGAAATGCATTGCTGGATGGAGCCCTTGACAGCTTTCCTATCTCTGTCCAACAGATCCGTAGAAAAATGAGCAGTACGTTCAATATTCATTTTTTTTACCAATCATCCAGAGGGTTGCTTGAAATTAGGGGTGCAACAATTAATCATCCATCGGATGACTCGCGTGTTGATAAGGCCAGGGGGTACTTCTTCGCGGGGAGGCTTTGGGATGAGCGGTTTATAAGAACGCTTGAGGATGCCTCAAACAGCGAGGTCATCCTTCACCAGAATTATGAACTGACGGGCAGGGATATGCAGGGGGATATGTACCTGATATCTGTGGTCAAAGCCGTTTATGATTGGAAAGGGGATGAGATCGGACAGATCGAATTCGTATATGAGGAACCGTTGATCAAGAAGTTTAATTATTTTGCGAATAATTTATTCCTGTTATATCTGGTCCTGGCCATCCTGCTCTTTTTTATCGTGGCCGTGATGATCAACTGGTGGTTATATCATCCGTTGAAAATCCTTTCCGATACCCTCATCAGCAATGATCACCGGCCGCTTGATCGCATGACTGAAAAGAATGATGAATTTGGCCGGCTGGCCATGCTCATCAAGAATTTTTTCAATCAAAAATCGAAACTGGAAAAGGAGATCCTGCAGCGCGAGATGACGGAAGAGACGTTAAAAAAGAGTGAAGAACGGTTTCGTGCACTCATACGGCACTTGCCGGATTATGTTGTGTTGCATCAGGATGGCAGGATCATTTATGTCAATGATTCGACCTGTAAAAAACTAAAGCGGAGTAAGGAAGCGCTTATTGGCAGCAATACACTGGATCATGTGGTTGATGTGGACCGGGATAAGGTTGTTGAATCACTGGAGAAACGGCTTAGCGGACAGGAAGTCAAGGATTATGAAATTAAACTGCTCGATGCACAAGGCGTTAAACACGATGTGATCGTCCGGTCGTCTGTGATCTCTTTTGGAGAGAAACCGGCCGTACTTACGGTACTGGTGGATATTACCGAGAGGAAACGCTTTGAGCGCGAGATCATACGGAGCCGCGCACGTTTGAATGCTATTTTGGATAATTTGCCATACAAAGCCTGGCTTAAGGATGTCAAAGGCGAATATATTGCTGTGAACCGACCTTTTTCACGTTATTTTGGAATGGAGCCGGAGGAGATCATCGGATTGACGGATTATGATATTTGCCCCAACGATGTTGCCCGTTCTTTCGAAAAACAGGATCAGCGTGTTGTTGAAACCCGTAATCAGCTATTTTATGAGGATAAACAGCCTGATCTTACGGAAGGGGAATGGTATGAGACATTTAAATCGCCCATATTTGATGATGATGGCAATGTGATCGGAATTACGGGAATTGCCCGGGATATTACGGAATTGAAGACAAAACAATTTGAACTGATCAGGGCCAAAGAGGATGCCGATGCTGCCAATCTGGCCAAACAACAGTTCCTGTCCACGATGAGCCATGAAATGAGGACACCACTGAATGCCATCATTGGAATCACGAACCTGCTTATTGAAGAAGATCCGAACCCGGAACAGATAGATAACCTCAAGACACTGAATTTTTCTGCGGATCATTTGCTGTCGTTAATTAGCGATATCCTTGACTTTTCCAAAATCGAAGCCGGTAAAATTGATTTTGAGACCTCGGATTTCAATCTTCATGAACTGGTCAATAGTATCCAGAAAACGTTTTCCATTAAAGCCGCTGAAAAAGGGTTGAAAGTGGAAGTGGCGCTGGACAGGGATGTACCTGTAAGTCTGAATGGCGATTATGTTCGCCTGAATCAAATAATCACCAACCTGGTTGGCAATTCTGTAAAATTCACGGAAGAAGGTGGCATTTACATTCATGTCTCAATGAAAAAAAAGACCAGGGACGCCTTAACACTGCAGTTTAAAGTTGAGGATACCGGCATTGGGATTTCGGCAGACAAATTGCAGGATATTTTTGACCCATTTGTTCAGGCCGGCAGGTCATATACCATGAACATGGGAGGCACCGGACTTGGATTGGCCATTACGAAAAAGCTGGTTGAGTTGCAGGATGGAAAAATATCGGTAGAAAGCAAAGAGGGGAAAGGGTCGGTTTTTACGTTCTGTCTTCCATACAAACCTGGAAAATCGGATGTCGGCGATAAAAAAGACAAACCCAGTGAGAAGGCCCTGGGGTCCCTCAGGAATATCAGGATATTATTGGTTGAAGATAATATCATCAACCAGGTAATTGCGAGCAAGTATCTGATGAAATGGGGGGGCATTGTAGATGAGGCTGAAAACGGACTGGTGGCCGTTGAAAAAGTGAAAAAGTCGACCTATGATGTTGTCCTGATGGATCTGCAAATGCCTGAAATGGATGGTTACGATGCAGCGGCTGAGATCCGGAAACTTGATTCCGGAAAAAATAGCATTCCCATTATAGCACTTACAGCATCGGCATTGCTTGAAGTAAAACAAAAGGTCATGGATGTGGGGATGAACGATTACATCACAAAACCTTTTGATCCGGTTGAATTAAATCATAAGATCCTGAAATACGTTAACGAATAAAATGGTATTTTCGAATATGCAAATAAAACGGATTTTCTTTATTGCGTTTGCTGGTATCATCCTGTTTGGTTGCTACGCGACAACTGCTCAGTCGACAGACAGCCTGATCAATCTCATTGATTCCAGGCATGGCAAAAGCAAGATAAATCTATTGCTGGAGATCTCTGAGGCTTATTTGAATACTTCCGTTGAAAGTTCCCTGAAATATGCTCAACTGGCGCTTGAAGATGCTAAGGACATTGATTATGAGCAAGGCAAGGCCAAGGCGTATTTTTACATTGGACATGCATACAATTTGATGAATACCCATGAATTGGCAATTCATAATTATAAAAGATCCCTGGAACTGTATAATGCAATGAACGACCGGGTAAGCCTGGCCGAGGTGAATGGTCGTCTTGCCATTGTTTATTATAAGATAAGTGGATATGACGAAGCCCTGAATTATGCAAACAATGCCCTTTCCATCAATCTCCAGATCCAGGATAGCAATAGGATATCCGATGCATATAATACCCTGGGTTTGATTTACTGGAAGTTGGGCAATCTTGACCGGGCGCTTGAGAATTATTTTTTATCCCTGGATTACAGTGCGGAGGATAATCACAATACCATAAATAACATTGCCATTATTTATGGCGTGCAAGGCAATTATGAGAAAGCGCTGGCTTATCAGTTCAGGGCCCTGGAGAAAAGAAGGGAGCTTGGGTTGAATATTGGTGTAGCCGGATCGTTGAATAATGTGGGAATTATTTATAATCGCCTTAACAAACCGGATACTGCCCTGGTATACTTTTTAGAAGCCCTGAAGATACGACAGGAAATTGGCCAGCCATGGAGATTGGCGGGGGCCTATAATAATGTCGGATCAATATATGAGTCTATGGCGGAATATGATACCGCCCTTTACTACTATCGCCGGTCCCTTCAATACAGCAATGAAGCTGAAAATGCCTATGAGTTTGCCAATACCCTTCTTAACATGGGCAATGTTTTCATGGAGAAGGGGAAATATGACAGTGCCCGGATATACCTTGAGGATGGGGTGTTGCTTTCCGACAGGATACAGGCAATGACATTGCTGCGAAACGGATATTTTAGCCTTTATGATCTTAACGAACGGGTGGGCGACTTTGAAAATGCACTGGAATACTATAAAGTCTACAGCATTGTGAAAGATAGTCTGTATTCTGAGCAAAGCCGCAATAAAATAGCTGATCTGAGGATAAAGTATGAAACGGAAGAAAAACAGCGTGAAATTGAATTGCTGAGGAAAAACGACAGCATTAAAAATCTTAAACTGAGCAGGGAGCGTAATATCCGGTATTTGCTGAGCATTATTATTTTGCTGGTTATTGCCCTGATCATTTTTGTGTACAGCAGGTATGCCGGCAGAAAGAAAACCAATCGCATGCTGACGGATAAAAATATTCAGATAAATAAGATAAACCGTGATTTGCGAAAATTGAACAGTGAATTGGAGAACCGGGTAAAAGACCGGACCCGGAATCTTCAGGAAGAAGTCAATGAACGAAAGCAGGCGGAAAATATCCAGCGCATATTGTTCAGGATTGCCCGTGCTGCCAATACCGTTGCTTCACTGAAGGAACTGGTAGAGGTTGTACGCAAGGAAGTATCAAGGATCCTGGAGCTTAAAAATTTCTATATCGCTCTTTATGAAAGGGAAAGCAACTCCCTGTCCCTGCCTTATTTTATCGATGAAAAGGATGATTTTACGGATTTTCCCGAAGGGAATTCCCTCACCTGGCTGGTCATTAACAAAAGACAGCTCCTATTGCTCAAGCATAACGATATTTTGCAAATGATCAATTCGGGTGAAATTGACCAGATGGGTACTGTTCCCCGGGTTTGGCTTGGTGTGCCGTTATTGTCGGAAGACCGGATCATAGGCGCATTTGTTGTACAACATTACGATAATGAAAATGCGTTCAGTAACAGGGAAATTACGGTGCTTGAATTCATTGCAGACCAGATTGGCATCCTTATTGAAAGGAAATCATCGGAAGATAAGCTAAGGCAAGCCAAAGAGCAAGCCGAAGAATCCGACCGCTTAAAAACGGCTTTTCTGACAAATATGTCTCATGAAATACGAACACCGATGAACGCCATTATAGGCTTTTCCAATCTGCTCCTTAAGCCAAAACTTGGAGACGATAAAAAGAATGAATACCTGAATATCATCAAAAGCAATACTTCGGCCTTATTGAAGATCATCGATGATATCATTGATACGGCAAGGATTGAGGTTGGAGAGATCAGAATGGAGGATGAAAACCTGCCTGTAAATAAAATGCTTGAGGAACTAACCATGTTGTTTGCCCAGGAAAAAACCAGACAGGGGAAGCACGATGTTGAACTGAGAATTAAGAAATATGTGGATGATGATACCTTCTCTGTGCGGACAGACCCTTACCGGGTGCGTCAGGTAATTACCAATTTGCTTTCGAATGCCTTGAAATTTGTTGAGAAGGGATATATTGAAATTGGATATACGATCAAAGGCACTGTGCTGGAATTTTATGTAAAGGATACGGGAATAGGGATTTCGAAAGAGAAACAATTGTTGATCTTTGACCGGTTTCGTCAGGCCGAAGAATCCTATACCCGGAAATACGGCGGGACAGGACTCGGGCTTTCTATTTCGAAAAGCCTGGTTCGCATGCTTGGCGGGGATATGTGGGTGGAATCAAGGGTCAATGAAGGTTCGACCTTCTTTTTTACCATTGCATATCATCCAGTTGACCACCGTTCCGTTGAAAACGACGATCCTAAAAAAGCTGTTGGGAATGTTGAATATGACTGGCAGGATAAAACTTTTCTGGTGGCTGAAGATGTGAAGTCAAACTTTGAACTGGTAAAAGAACTCCTGGAAATTACAGCAGCCAGGATACTATGGGTCAAGGATGGCCTGGAGGCAATCAGGATGTGCGAGCAAAATGAATCCATCGACTTGGTGATCATGGACATCAGTATGCCAAAACTGGATGGGTTGTCGGCTGCGATCGAGATCAAGAAAAACCGCCCGGAGCTTCCCATCATAGCGGTTACCGCATTTGCCCGAAATGAAGAAAAGGAGAAATTTTTAAAATCCGGTTGTGATGATTATATTGCCAAACCGGTAAATGAAGATGAATTGCTGCAATCAATTTACCGTTTCCTGAATTCATAAGATGAAGAATGGAACTGAGATCAATATAAAAAATGCATTATTAACCATCAAATCTGTATTTTATGAAAAAAACAGTTTTTATCCTTTTTTTGCTTCTTTTTCTGGGCTTCTCCGCTTTTGCCCAGTATCAAAAAAACAGCTGGATGTTTTCCGGTTCGGTGTTTGTCAACCTGGGGGGATTGAATATTGAAACCCGGTATCCTGGTCCTCCTGCATCCACGAAGGAAATAAACCTCATTGCGGGTGATGTCCTTGTCGGAACAAGGAACACCTTTTTTGTAATAGAAAATTTGGGTGTTGGCCTGGACATTCAAACGGATATTATAGGAGATGGCTGGGAGCCCACAGGAGATTATGCGTCTGATTTTACGTATCAGTACAACGGTCAGGATTTAGCGGTCGATGATTATAAGGAATCCCTTGGAAGCAGCAGTGTATTTATCGGCCCGCTGGTCCGTTATTACATCCCGATTGGAAAAATTGTGGCCATTTATCCCGAAGCATCTTTTGGGTATCGCTTGTACGGGGAGATCGATTATATTTCCGGAAAGGCCGAATTTGACCCTGCCAAAGGAAAGCAAAAGTTTGAATATCGCAAGTACACCAAAGCCGGTGGTTTTGGATACAATCTCGGAGCCGGCATTGCTTTCCGGTTGTCTGAACAATTTGCTCTTGATGTATCTGCCCGTCACGGAGGTGGTATGATCAAGGGTGACACACAGGATGATTCTGACTACCCGGAATCGGCTGCCTATACCAAAATGGAAACGTACGATACCGATGTTAAATTCGGGACCATTGATCTGATGATTGGATTTCAGATCTATATTGGGAATTGAACGGATTGAGCATACAAAGGGGTTCGGTGAAATGCTTGCAGGATGAAATATAGCGGTCATGCCACCGAGTTTGTCACGGTTTTGTTGTCATTATAAAAGAAAAAGCCTGTCTATCAACAGATAAACAGGCTTTTTTGTAGCGAGGGCGGGAATTGAACCCGCGGCCTCCGGGTTATGAATCCGACGCTCTAACCAACTGAGCTACCTCGCCGGGTGCAAAAAGCTGACCAAAACGGAACCCGTGCCTGACTTGTTAAATCAGGCACACTGCCACGTTTGTTCAGGGGTGCAAAGATATAAAAATTTATAAAATGTTCACCTCACCGCGCGTAAAAACATAAGTGTTTTACCAATTACGCCGGATCATGAACGTATATCGAGGATATATGAAATTCCTCTTTTTTTGAGTCCGTTCAAAATAAAATCAACGCATCCATCGCTTTGCGGGATCATTTCAGGAACATTGATCCCGGGATTGGAATACTTACCTGCCAGCAGCATTCGCAAAGCCATCGTGGCGGCATAACCGGTAGTCCTTGCCATGGAATGGATACCGGAAACGGGATCGTATTCGTCGTAGAGATTGTATTCCCATGTCTCCGGTGTGCCTTTCCTGATCCCCGAGATGATGATCTTCATTACGGTAAGATCTTGTTCCCCCCGGGCCAATTTCCATTGCCTGAACAATAACTGCGAGGTAAAGTCCAGGGGTTTTATGTCATTGAGCCCGATGCGGACCGGTTCTGTGTCGAAAAAACCACTTTTCTTCAAAACTTTTATTTTTTCTATATGTCCCGGATAGCGCAGGGTCTTTTCGATCATATCGGGTACCTTCAGGGTTTTGATCAGACTTCTGAGGCCATCGCTGTTAAAAGCCTCCAGGGTTCCGGGCTTTTCGAAGTAGATGAGTGCGGGATCGGACAGGGCCGGCTTAACCACCAGCTTTCCGTTGCGAACAAAGCGTGCCGGCCGGGTGTATTCTTCAATGACATCCGATGGGGAAAAAACGGCCTTATATTCCCATGGGTAATGCCGGACTTTGGGCAGACCTCCGACGTAGATCTCGATGCTGTCGGTCCTGTCGAAATGCTTATACCCATTTCCCACAAGCAGATTGCTCATTCCGGGTGCCACGCCCATATCGCAAATGACCGTTATGTTCTTTGTTTTGGCCAGGTCATCCAGCAGGAACATGTCTTCAGGGAAAAAGGATATATCTACCACCGGTTTACCTGTTCCGATAATGGCCTGAAGTGTTTTAAACCCCATATTCCCGGGAACGGCGCTTATCACTGCATCGCAGGGATCAAGGATCTTTTTTAGATTTCCGGTATCATTCAGGTCGGCACGAATGGTTGATATGTCCTTTTTATCAAACGTTTGCAATCGTACAGGGTCTTGATCCAACACGGTAACCGAAATGTCTTTATCGTCCGCCAGATCCAGGGCCATGGGGCGGCCAACCAGTCCGGCCCCGAGTATCATGATCTTTTTCATGCTATTTGATGAGTTTTTTATTCCTGACTTTCTTTTGTGCGAGGTAAACTCCCAGGATCACGATACCCATACCAATGGTCTTATTTTGCGTGAATTGCTCGGATAATACAATAAATGAAAATATGGCCGTGATGACCGGGATAAGATTGGTATAAACATTTGCTTTATTGACCCCGATGTGCTTAATGACAAAAGTAAAGCAAATGAATGCCATGGAAGAGGCGAAAATAGCCAGCAGCAGGAGGGAAGTGATCAATTCACCGGTCACCTGTACCTGTATTGCATCGGTCAGATCAAAATACAGGAAAAAGGGCAGGAAGTAAAATACCCCTATGATGTTTTGGTAAGTGATGATGGTGAGCGGTGTGTAAAACCGGGTGAGTTTTTTCAGATATATTGAATAGGCAATGGCCGAAAGAACCGCCAGGGTGAGAAGACCAAGTCCTGCCAAGGGTATGTTCAATTGCAAAGACCTGTTAAAAAGCATAACAATAATGCCGCAAAAAGAAATGATGATCCCGGTATAATTGTAAATGGTTAGCCGCTCTTTCAGGAAGTAAAAGGTGAAAACCGGCGTAAAAACAGGAATGGTCGCAATGATCACTGCACTGACGGTTGGGGTGGTTAATTTGAGGCCATAGTTTTCGCCGATAAAATAAAAAAAGGGATTGAAAAGGGCCGAGGCCAAAAACAAGCCAATATGCTTCTTTTGTAATTTTTCCAGGATGCCGGAGAGATGCAGGGTCAAATACAGGATCAGGGAGGAAAGAGCAAGACGGAAAAAAATGGTGGTTAAGGGGGTGTAGTATTGAAAGACCTGGGTTGACCAAACAAAGGAAAGTCCCCAGAAAAGCATGGAGAGCACTGCAGCTGCATGCACGTAAAACCGGATATTACCTTTACCGTTCAATATCATGAGCGATCGGATTCGTTCAATAAACGGGTGTGGTGTTTCAACGTTCTCAATGTCAGGGTCAAGATCAGGGAAATTACAAGGGCGTATAAGGATATCCTGTTCCACTCAAAAGGCCATCCGTGCATGGCATATTGCCGGAGAAAGTCAATAAACGTAAAACTGAGGACGGTGGCTAAAAAGCCAGAATATTCCCTTCTCAGGACGCTTTTAATTGAAAACGGCATCCTGTTGGGTTCATAATGCTTAAAGGATGGGAAAAAAGCCGGTGTTCGACCGGACCATTGCAAATAATCATCCCCGAATTTTCTTTCCAGAAAACGTTCCTCTGCAAACATGATCCGTTCATAATAAAGCCAGAATACGAAGGAAACAATAATGATGAAGTATATGTTAAACGTGAAGATGGCAATTCCGATCCACATCAGGAAATTGCCCAGATATAAGGGGTGCCGTACCATGGAGTATATGCCGGAATGGTTCAGTGATTCGGCTACCTGCCCGCTTTTGGTGTTCCTTCCCGAAGTCCCTTTTGGCGTAGTGGCAATAGAAACGGCCCTGATCAAAAAACCTGAAAGACTGGTGATGATGGCAATTATGGTCAGTATATCCCGGAGTGTCTGGTGTATATCCTGATAATTCGTGGTCAGGATCACCGGTATTGCCGCCGCAAATAATATTAGGGGGAAATAGCTCCGGTTCCTGAACAATGTATTCCCACTCTTTTCAAATGAATGTATTAAAGCCATCCCGGTTATGTTATCCGGCCATAAAAGTATGAATTTTTACCCAGAGGGAGGATTTGTTCAGGCATTGTTTTACTTGATTTGGAGAAATTCCTGTAGTATTTTCATAAGCCGTAAAAAAAGTGTAACAAAAAGAAATCTTGTAAGTCTTTACAAAAAAGCAGTGAAGTTTTGAAGATCAAGACCAAAAGTACCATAGGGGAATTGATTGGCTCCTGCCGGGAAAAGGACCGGAAGGCGCAATACCAGGTATACAGAATGTATTATAAAGCCATGTATAACACCGCATTCAGAATTATAAACAATACGGCAGAAGCCGAAGACATTATGCAGGAATCCTTTTTGGATGCCTTCATGAAAATCGATCAATATGAAGGATCTGCTTCATTTGGTGCATGGCTTAAGCGCATTGTGATCCATAATGCCATCGATCATTCCCGGAAAAACCAGAAGGATTTATCCGCCGAAGAAATTCAGGATATCCCCGCTGAGGAACCCACCGGTGAAAACCCTATTGAGATCCTGTCATACAAGGTTGATATGATCCGGAAAGCCATAGAAGGACTTTCCGGCCGTTACCGGATCATTTTGTCGCTTTATCTTCTTGAGGGCTATGATCATCAGGAAATATCGCAGATAATGAATCGTTCCTACGGCGCAACCAGAACCTTATATTCACGGGCCAAACAACGTTTGTTGGAATTGCTGAAAGAGCGGTCGCCCGGTGTGGAATAAAAACAATTGCAAATGAGCATGCTTGAAGACAAAATACGAAAAAATTCCGGATCGTTTGATGTAAGGGAACCGGCTGAAGGCCATTTTGAGCGGTTCAACCAAAGGTTGAATGATCTGCATGGCAAGGAAAATAAGGCGCCGTTAATGGGCGCCCGGATCACAAAAATTGCCGCGACCGCCCTGGTTTTGGCCGCCCTTTCCGGTCTTTTGATCTTCCTGCTTCAGGGTGAAAGGAACCAGGCGCTTGCGGCGGGCTTGCCTGATGAATTGAAGGAGGCCAAGCGGTATTATGAATTACAGGCGAAGGAAACGATGGAACAACTCAGTGCGTGTTCCATTTCAGCGGATCAGGAGGACCAGTTGTTGGATTATGCAAGGGATGAACTTGGCAAGATTGACCGGCAGGCCAGGGAACTGGAAGATGAATACAAGCTTAATCCGGGCAACGAACGGGTTGAAAAAGCATTGATCGATAATTTCCAGTCGAAAAATATCATTCTCAAAAAAATGGTGGAACGGATTTGTAAGCTATAACCCTCAAAAATGACCTTATGAACAGAATCGTTGCTTATACATTGCTTGCCCTTTTAACAGTTTCCTGTTCCTGCACGGCAGAAGAACATGAAAGGAGGGAAGCATATGAAAGGAAGGAACAGAAAAGCTTCCGTGTTAATCCTGATGCGATGGTATACATCGACAACAAATTTGGCGATGTATTTTGCAGTATCCGGGAACAAAATGAAGTGTCCGTGGAGGTGACGGTCACCGTAGAAGCAGGTAACGAAAAAACAGCGAATAAGGTTTTTGATAAGATTTCCGTGTTTCTGGAAGGGGATCCTCAAAAAGTATCCGGCATTACAGAGATCGATAATCCTGATCTGAACGACCTGTCGTTCTCTGTAGATTATGAGATCCTGATGCCGAAAACACTGATGGTGGATATTTCGGTCACATTCGGGAGTCTGGCCCTTCCGGAGTTGGAGGGACCTGCGAAAATTTCGCTTAGCCATGGTGAAATGAATGCCGGGGATCTCCGGAATGATCACAATGATATTTTTTTGAGCTATGCAGTTGCTGAATTCGGATCGCTCCGGAATGCGGTCATGGATGTTGAGTATTCGGATGTGGTGATCGGGCGAATATCTGAACTGGAAATGGGGTCACAGTATAGCGATATAGAGATTTCAACCATCGAAACGTTTAACCTGGAATCTCAATACGACGATGTCCGGATCGGATCCATCAAGGATCTGGATGTTGTTTCCAAATTCAGTGATCTTAAGATTGCAGATCTTTATTCGGGACTGACTTCTCAGATGACGTACGGGGCAATTTCGGCTGGTCATGTAGCCCGGGAATTCACCGGGTTGGCGATCCAGGGCAGTTATGTGGATGTTGAATTGAAGATTGACAGATCAGCGGTTTACCGGTTGATGATACGGGAAAGTTTCAGCGATGTTAAATTGTCGTCTGCTGCTTCCGGCGTGAACATACAGGAAAAAACCAGGCATTCCTCCTGGTATGAGGGCATGGTTGGTTCCGGGGATAACGCTCCTTGGGTTAACATAACCGTAAACAATTCAAACATAATCATTAAATAACAATGTATTACTTAAAAAATGTAACGATGAAAAAACACATTGAACGAACAACGGCATTATTTACCATGATCATGATGATTTCTTTTATCCTGTCCGGATGCGTTATTGCTGATAACATCCCGGGTGATGGAAATGTAGTCAGTGAAGACAGGAACGTGTCTGGATTTGATGAGATTGAAGTGGGTGGCGCGTATCATGTTTATCTTACCCTGGGCAACAAAGAAACCCTGAAAATCGAGGCGGAAGAAAATCTTATGGAATATATTATTACCGAGGTCCGGGGCGGAACACTGAAGATTTACAATAAAAAAGGACTTGAGCCTACGAAGGACATGGATGTCTTTATCAGTCTGACAGACCTGAAAGCCCTTGACATTAGCGGCGCCTGTGATGTAGTGAGCCAGAACACCCTTGAACTTGACAACCTGGATATCAATGCCAGCGGTGCTTCGGATATTGAGCTTGTGTTAAGGGTGCCTGCATTAACATTGGATCTCAGTGGTGCTTCCGATATTGACCTGAATGGTGAGGTGCAGGATTTTGATGTCGCGGTATCCGGTGCTGCAGAATTGGAAGCGTATGATCTGCTCGTGCAGAACTGCCGGCTGGATGTCAGCGGTGCCGGCAGCGCTAAAGTGCATGTAAAAACAAAGTTGGATGTAACTGTTTCCGGAGCGGGTTCTGCGCGTTATAAGGGTGATCCCGATATCCATATGTCGGTTTCCGGTGCCGGCAGCCTGTCAAAGTATTGATAAAAAGGATCACTGCGACGGGATTTTCTCAATCAACATATGCGCCGGTTTTTTAAGTGTTTCTTTGCAGGTTGTTACGGGATTTACTTACCCCAATATAGCGTTTTCCTCTCATTGACAAGCCTTTCTTTTTGTCATATTTTTGGTTCGCGCCTGGGTAATTGTTTTCCGAAAAGACCTGTACAATGCTCTTTGACAACAGAAATGTAAATGTTTTGGTTAATACGCAGGGTCTGGTTTATGATGTTGCTTGCTTAACATGCTGTTACGCTTTTTTCCATAATTTTTGGGTTAGATGTTATCGTTCTTTATAGTCAAAAGTACATACAGATTTTGTGATATCATAAACATAGCCATCCTGTCTTTACCTCTCCTTTTAAATCCTCATGGAATGTTGTTTGCCTGGAAAAACGGTTGCCTGGCGCTTTTTTTGCTGAATACTGGAAACATAGATACAAGGAGGCTGGTGTTGGAACACACAGCCTCTTTTTTTATGTGTTGAGCATGGACAGGAATTCTTCCAGGCTGATCACCGGGATGTTGAGTTTTTTGGCTTTTTCATATTTACCCGGACCCATATTTTTGCCGGCCAGTATGTAATCCGTTTTGGAGGAGACTGAACCGACGTTGCGCCCCCCGTGTTTTTCAATCATTTCTTTTAAATCATCACGGGAATGATCTTCAAATACTCCGCTGATGACAAAAGTTTTTTCATGAAGCACATCGCTTCCTTTTTCTTCCTTCATAACCTGCATTTGTACACCATGTTTCTTCAGCGCATTGATGATCTGTTGGTTTTCACTATCGTTAAAGTACTCAAGGATTGCCCCTGCCATTTTATCACCAATTTCATCAACGGCGACCAGTTCTTCATAGGATGCACCGGATAGTTTTTCCATACTGCCGAAATACCTGGCTAATTTTTTAGCGGCGGTTTCTCCGATATGCCGGATCCCAAGCCCGAAAAGCACACGTTCAAAAGGCTTGCTTTTGGAATCCTCTATGCCCTGCAGAATGTTTTTGACCGTTTTTTCACGAAAGCTGATTTTTTTTTCTTTTTTTTCTTTATTTGCCGGGATAACTTTTTCGAGTCCGAACAGGTCTTTGAAATCCAGATCATATAAGTCACTGATTCTGGTCACAAGGCCCTGGTCATATAAGAATTCAATCTTTCCTTCTCCCAGGCTGTTTATATCCATGGCCCTGCGGCTGATAAAATGTTCCAGTCTGCCTTTTATTTGTGGCGGGCATGATTTGTTATTGGGGCAATAATGTGCG
This sequence comes from Bacteroidales bacterium, assembly GCA_018400295.1. Lineage (GTDB taxonomy): Bacteria > Bacteroidota > Bacteroidia > Bacteroidales > B18-G4 > M55B132. The sequence goes on from JAGYMZ010000001.1 coordinate 107,106, forward strand.
GCTTCGCCTTCTTTTCTGATTACGGGAGTGTTGCAGGCAGGACAGGTGGAAATGAACCTAACCGCACTTGATCCTTTTGGCCGGCGTGATGCATCCACACCTGTGATCTTGGGAATGATCTCACCGCCTTTTTCCACGTACACAACATCGCCAAGGTGTATATCCAATTCCCGCATGATATCAGCATTGTGTAAGGATGCCCTTTTTACCGTCGTTCCGGCCAGCTGAACCGGTTCCAGATTGGCTACCGGCGTTATTGCCCCTGTTCTGCCTACCTGAAAGCTGACCGAAATAAGTTTCGTTAATCCCTGCACGGCTTTGTATTTATAGGCGATGGCCCAACGGGGTGATTTGGCCGTATATCCAAGCGCTTCTTGCTGCTGCTTTGCGTTCACTTTGATCACCACTCCATCCATATCAAAATCCAATGCTTTCCTGGTGGTTTCCCAATGATCAATAAAATCAAATATTTCGTCTGTGGTTTTGCACAGGGAAATATGTTCCGATGTTTTAAACCCCCATTTCCTGGCCTCCCTTAAATTATCGTAATGATTGTCATGGGGCAAGGAGGGTCCCAGCAGATTGTAAAATGTGCAATCCAGTCCGCGTCTTGCCACAAGAGCGGAATCCTGCATTTTTAAGCTGCCCGAGGCGGCATTTCTGGGATTTGCAAAAGGTACTTCACCCTTTTTTATCCTGGCTTCATTTATCTCGCGGAACCGCTTTAGTGGCAAGTAAATCTCTCCGCGGATCTCAAAGTTGTCTGGATAGTTTCCTCTAAGCTTCAAAGGTATGCTCCGGATGGTTTTTACATTGACCGTAACATCGTCTCCGTGAATTCCGTCACCCCGCGTGGCTGCCAGCTTTAATGATCCCTTCTCATAGGTTAGTCCGATGGCGACTCCATCGAACTTCAGTTCACATACATAGTGCACCTCATTATGAATGGATTTCCGGACGCGCCGGGCAAAGGCTTCAATTTCCCCCCTGGAATAGGTGTTGGCAAGAGAAAGCATCGGGTATTTATGTTCTACGGTCTTAAAGTCCTTGGTTACCTGTCCTCCTATCCGTTGGGTTGGGGAGTCGGGTCCGGCCAGATCCGGATATTTTTTTTCCAGTCCCGAAAGCTCTTCCAGCAACATGTCGAATTCATAGTCTGTTATGGTGGGACTGGATAACACATAATAATTGTAATTATGCTGTTCAATTTGTTCCGACAGCTCTTTCATGCGTTCATGAGCTTCCTCTCTGGTCATAGCAACGGTATATTTTTATGTAAATATAGGGGTTTTACGGTGATTTTCCGGTGGCGTTTGACGGGCTGGGGGGCAATACATCATTATTGCGGTAAATAACGATTGTCTGATTGGCGTTTACCGGGTTGAGCCAATGCATGACCTTGTCAATGAAACCCGGTTCAATAGTGGTTTCATAGGATATTCCCGGGTACACAGACCTGACTTGTGCTACCCGCTGTTTCATGTCTTTCTCCTCGAAAAAAAGGATGAAACGGGGTATGATATCCCGGTTGGTGATAAAGGCGGAGTCGAGGTCTGATATTTTGCGGGATTTATCAATTTCAATATATCCAGGCCATCCGTCCAGGTAATATCTGGGAACCATGGGCACACCGTACCGGGTTGAGTTTTCCAGCAAAAGAAATTTTTCGCCGGAATAATCCGATAGGTAAGTCATGGACTCAACCAGTGCTTTTTTTGAGTAAGTAGTGGAAATGACCGGCAGGAGCATAAGGTTCACGGACCAGAAAAAAATCCAGCATCCATGCAACAATTTGCGGTTTCTTCGCCAGAAGCCGGATCTGTTCACATAAGAATACCAGCCCAATAAGCCTGCAATAATAAAAAAAGGAAGCACCGGCAAAATAAACCGTTCCTGTTTGTTTGGGAAATAGGAATGGAATGCCAGAAAAACAAAGGTGGGCAAAAATATGATCATGTGTTTCCTCCACACCCTGAAGAACCCGACCAAAAGGAACAAGCTGACCGGTGGAATGAGAATGCCCAGGATAAGCAGGATGTAGTTATACCAAGGGCTTACAATATAATCGGTTTTATGGATGATGTTGTGGTTGACATATTCAGACAATTCGGCAAATGGGTAGCCCCAGATCAGAATATCAATGATGCCCTGAGTGGCGAACACTGAAAATATGTACCCGGCTCCGAGGATCAGGGATTGTTTCCATTGTTTTCTGAGGAGAAGTGCCAGACCTGTACCACCGGCAAACAAGATGGTTTGAAAACGTATGCTGAATGCGATCCCCAAAATAATTCCGCTGATTAAATAGGGTAGGAGTGATTTTTTGTTTTCAGCGTGTACGATTATCCAAACACCCCATAAAAGAAAAGGAATACAGACGATCTCAACCATGTTCCTGACACTCAGAAAGGGCATAAACCACAGCAAGGCCATGAGAAATGCAGCTTGCCTGGCAATTTTCATATTACCGAGCTGACGCGTGATTTTATAACCAAAGTAAATGGTCAGGAGGGAAAAAGCAGCATGCAAAAGCCGGATGAAATACATTTTACCTTGTGGATCATTGAATCCGAAAGATTCCAGGAGCCGGAAAAGGAGGTAATGTATTCCAGGATAAAAGAAACTGTGGCCTTTTGGTTCGTCATTTCCGCTTGATGGCAGCCAGTTGTTATAATCTTCTCCGTCAACCCATGATTGTGATGATTCAATGACCAGAAAATGATCATCGATCATGCCGTAACCTTTCGAAAAGATAACTGCCAGCAGGCGAAACAGCATCCCAAGGGAAATGGCAAGTGTCAGAGGCTCGTTATTCCAGTACCATCGGATCGATTTTAGCATGATCAGGCCGTTTATTGATCGATTTGCCTAAAGCCCCGATCCGATCTTTTCATAGAACACCTTGCCGGTAATAATGGGGTTTATGCACATCACAGGAATTTGTGCTTCGTTGAACATTATTTTTTCGTCCCATTGCCCGGCGGGGAAATCGGGAGAAAAGATATCTGCATCGGTCATGATCATGATCAGATCTGCATGTATGCTTGCTGCAAACGAAAGAAATTGCCGGGCAAATTTTTCACGTTTTTCTGCCCGGACAATGGTGTAATCAATATTGTTTTGTTGAAAGGCTTCTTCAACCTGATTTGTAACAATGGCCAGTTTGTTGGCGATGTCGGGATCATTGGATGGCTGCCTGAAAATGTGGATCCTGGAGTTAAAACTATTGGCTATGATCCGTGCCCATTGAACTTGTTGTCTGGCTTCCGTGAAATCATTGACCGGAAAGACAATATTTCTATATCCTTCTCCAAATCCTCTCTTTTGAACAACGATCGTAGGAACAGGCGATCTGGTGACCACTTTAAGTGCATGGCTGCCGAATACGTGCTGTAAACCTTTTTTGCCATGGGTGCCGAGCACCATAAGGTTGGCCCCCTGTTCACTGGCCGTCAAGTGAATGGCTTCAAATATGCTTCCTTCACGGATCATGTGATCGGTTTGGATGCCGTAGGTGTTTTGCATTTCCTTGCCAATGGATGCCAGCTTTTCCAAAAGGTCATGTTCGGTAGAATTTTCTTTTTTGAAGGTTGCCCTGGTTTCCCGGTTCACCACATGCAGCAGCAAAAGTTTGTAATTTAAAAATTTTGCTATTTCAGCCCCGTGGTTAACAGCATTTTGACCAATATTAGAAAAGTCCGTGGGCACCAGGACGATATTCATTAATTTTTGTTCCATACGTATTTTTTTTAATTCATAAGCAAAAATAGGAAATTGTCAGGAAAAACGTGTCAAAAAATCACATGGGGCTCCCGCTTTATGTGCAGAATTGAAAAAATCCCGGTTATCAGAGATGATTGACCGGGATTTTCGTGTGGATCTTTATCATGGTCAATAGGTAACGATCTTTTTCCAGTTCATTTCCCTTGGATTGATACACATTACCGGTATTTGTGATGTGTTAAAGATCAAATCCTCATCATAGCTTCCCAGGATGAATGTTTTCAACCCTTTTTCCGGATTGGTCATGATCATGATAAGGTCCGAATTATTGGCGGTGGCATACTCAATTACCTGTTTCGTGAAATTGCTGGATTTTCCTGCGGTTTTGCTTGTATATTCAACATTGTTTTTGTCAAAATAATTGGTGATCACGCGGACCGTGCTTTCAATTTTCACGCCGGGTATCTGGTAAATATGGATACGGGCATTGAATTGCCTGGAAATATGGGTTGCCCATTTTGTTTTTTCCCATGGTCCTGCATCACTGGTGATGGGGAGAACAATGTCTTTGTAACCGCCTTCAAAAGGCCTTTTTTGCACAACGATGACGGGGACCGGAGATGAAGTGACGACTTTGAGTGCATAACTACCCGTTAATTTCTGGATACCAATTTTACCGTGCGTGCCAAGGTATATGAGTCCGGCGTCAATTTCTATGGCTACCTCGGATATGGTTTCAAAAATACTTCCCTGGCGAAATACATAATCAGCGTTTATTCCTTTGCTTTCTTCAAGATCTTTTGCAATATCTTCCAGCTTCTTTTTTATATAGGATTCGTCTTCCCCTTCCCTTTTCAGCATGGAACGGGTATTGGTATCGATCACGTGCAGAAGGGTGACCTTGTATCCCAGTAATTTGGCTGCATCTGCTGCCTGGGCAATGGCATTTGCGCAGACTTCTGAAAAATCGGTTGGGACTAAAATGATCTTTTTAAGCAATGTTTCCATAGGAATGCATGTTTGAATTTTAAAATGATCCACACAAATATAAGAAAATATTATGTCCGGGTATTTCTTGTTAAAAATTATTTGTTCTGGGCCATTAGTTCTTTGATCTGATTCAGATTTTCTGTTTTTTGTTTGTTTCTGAGCATCCTGGCCGAGGCTGTATAAAATTCATGATTGGAAAGAAATTCAAGCTGAATTTCATACCATTCTTTCAGGGTGGTTGGATTAATGTTCAGGATGTTCCATTCATACCTCAGCTTTTCGGCGATTACAAAAAAATCTTTTCTGCCCAGGTAGTCAAGGTCTGAGTCACAGAGGATCTTTTCCAGGATGCTTTCCGCATTTTGTGGAAGTTTTGTGGTCATGATCAATCGTGTTATCACAGAAATCTGCTCCGCTGTGTATCCGAATCCGGGCAAGGATTCTTTTGCCAGTTTAACGCTGGCTTCCTCATGATCCAGGTATGTTTCAATCATGCCTGCATCATGAAATAATGCGGCTGTCTGAACCAGCAACTGCTCATTATTTGAAATGTTTTCCATCCGGCAATATTGCTTCGTTGCCCCCAGTACGTCCAAGGTATGTTCCAGGCCATGATAATAAAGGTCTGTACTCAGTTTATTCCTTAATTGATCTTTTATGTATTTCTCAGCTTCTTTATATTCCATCCAATATGATTGTTATCCTGATTAATGGCTCCATGATATCGGAACCTAAAATTTCTCTATCCCGTCCCAGTCTTCCGGATATCCTTTGTCCAAATATTGCTCACATCTGCGTATATATAAATGTGCGGCCTTATCGGATGGGTTTGCATCGACAACTGCCTGGAAAATATCGATGGCTTCGGTGAATTTTCCGTCTTTATATGCTTGCAATCCTTTGCTGAAAGTGGATTTTGTTTTGGTTTTCAACGCTTTGATCGTTTCTTTGTCCCCATCCAACACTTCAAATATATATACAGTTTTTTTCTTTCCTTTAACCTGGACAATGTCCAGGAAACGGTAATTATATTGGGTTGGATCGGAAACATTTATGAGTGTGTCTTCTGAGATGATCATGGATGACCCGTATATTTTGGTCAGCCCTTCCAGTCTGGAAGTCAGATTCACTGCATCGGAAATGACCGTGCCGTCCATTCTTCCTTCTCCCCCGACCACGCCCAACATCAGCATGCCGGTATGTATCCCGGTACCGGTGGTAATTGCTTGGTGTCCGAACTGGCTCATGATATGATTGAACTCCTGAAGCTTGATCTTCATTTCAATGGCGGCATTAATGGCATCTTCCGCTTTATCGGGAAAAAGGGCCATTATGGAATCCCCCATGAATTTGTCGATGAATCCATTGTTGTTTCGGATGACCGGCTCCATATATCCCAGGTAATTGTTTAGGAAGTTAAAGTTTTCCTTGGGTGTCATTTGTTCGGAAATCTGCGTAAAATTCCGGATATCGGTGAATAAAATAGACATTTCTTTCTGCACCTGATCTCCGAGGTGGATGTCAGCAATATTGTCCTTGCCCAGAAAATCCAGGAACTGTTGGGGAACGAAACGTGCATTGGCCTCATTCATCCGGGAAATATTAACGATATAATTTTTGAGTTTATGGGTCATGTCGTTATAGCCTTCGGTAAGTTCACCGATCTCATCATTTGTCCGAACAATGCTGTAGCTGTCCATTTCACCGCGTCCTGTCCGTTGCATGTTTTCAAGAAGCTCGCCGACCGGATAAACGATGTCCTGGGTTGTCCAGCGGATGAAGAACAAAATATAGATGAAGGCAATAAAAATGCCGGTAAAAATGCCCAGGAACATAAGCAAACTATCGAAGGCATTCACATAAAAAAGACTGTCCAGGAAATCCAGTGTGCCATCGCTATCTTCCAGGTACATGGCATATTTGCCTATAAGGATATCAAGATGAGAAGGATCGTATTTTTCAATATTGATTTCTTTAATTGCCGTAATGCTGATAAAGAGGTAGAAGATCACAATAGCCAGCGGGATGAGCGTTGTCATGGCGCTGGATATCCACATCCTGTTTTTAATCCTTCCCTCTTTCAGGCTGAATATCCTTTTGCGCAATTCTTCCCTGGAAAAGATGTGTTCAATATACCGGATATGTACCCTGTGTTTTTGCCAGAAATAAACAAACATCAAGGTTAACAGGGAGGACATGAGGGTGATGAAGAAAAATTGCTCATAAAATTTTTGGGTTATGTTATCAAAACTGCTTTTGATAAAAAGGGTATATGCCATGTAAATGATCACAATGCCGTATGCGAGAAATAATATACCGGAATCAATGATTGGGGTTTTGAGCAATAATTTTTTACAATACCTGTATAGCCTTGGGGGTATTTCTTTCCCTTTTCTTTTCTTTTTGAAATATATTTTGAATGGGAGGTTAAAAATAAAACCCAACACAAAACTGATCAAGAGCAATTTGAGCAAAAGGCTGATGGTCCCGGCAAATTCCTGTGTGTTTTCAACGGGGTTTTCTTGCTGTGGCGGGGCATCTTTTTCAACAGATCCCGGGTTCTCAGTGCCGGATTTTGAAGGCATGGGGCCCCGGGTTTGTTCCATGGAATGAAGCGTATCCCGACCGCCAGGGTATATGGTAAGATCATTATTGTCATTGTTTTGTCCGATCATCCCGTCTCTTTCCTGCATCCATTCCGGCCCGTACTTAAAGGTCAGGATGCCGGATACCGGGAACACCAAAAAAAAGTATAACAATGTGGCCAAAAAATAAATGCGAAAGCCAAAATATCGAGGCACTTTATATTTGGATCGTTTACTCATAGGGGGGTGTTAGAAAATCTCCACAAAATAATAAAAAACCCCCTTACTTATACTGGATCTTACGAAAAATGCAAAGCATTTTCTGTTAGATTCAGTTATACCGATTGGAGCATAAGGTCAATCATTGCAAACCTGTTCCGAATCGGTATAACCCGAATAATTCAAGAATTATTCGGGTCTCCGACAGCCATGAAGATCAACCTGCTTTGCATTCATATTTTACAAAATTTATGAATAATGCAGGCTAAGTAAGGAGGCGCGGGATAACAATCTTTGCGGCAGATTGATCAATCCAGTGTGTGTACCGGTTGAATGATCTCTAAGCCACGTTTGATGGCTTTTTCGTTATCCGGAAGCATGTGATGGTATCTTTCCGGCAGCGATTTTTTTAATCCCAGTGAAACATTTTTCAGATTAACCAGGGGTTTTACTTTTAAATATCCTCCAAGAACGATCATGTTGAATATTTTGGATAGCCCCATGGAGGAAGCTTCATCGGCGGCATCAATCCGGTATATGTTGATGTCTTTCCTTTCAGGATGCCTGCTGATGCCGTTGCCATCATAAATTAATGTTCCACCCGGTTTTACCGCTTCTTCAAATTTATCCATGGATTGCTGGTTCAGGATAATGGCGGTATCGTATTCAGTCAGGATTGGAGAACTTATTCTTTCATCGCTGAGAATAACGGTCACATTTGCGGTGCCTCCCCTCATTTCAGGTCCGTAAGAAGGCATCCAGCTTACTTCCTGATCCTGCATGATGCCTGAGTAAGCCAGGATCTTCCCCATGGAAAGTACGCCTTGTCCGCCAAAACCTGCTATAATGATCTCTTCAGTCATAGTTCAGAAATTTAATTATTTTACCAATTCTCCGTTAACTTTAATATCTCCCAGTGGATAGAAGGGGAACATGTTTTCTACCATCCATTTATTGGCTTGTACGGGCGGCAGTTTCCATCCGGAATTGCAATTTGATACAATTTCAACGAAGGTTGTCCCTGAATTTCCGCTTCGTTGCAATTCGATTGATTTTTTAATGGCTTTTTTGGCCTTCCGCACTGCGGCGGGCGTGTGTACTGCTTGTCGTGTGACAAATTGCGTTCCCGGCAGCTCTGCTACCAGTTCGGTGATCTTTAACGGGTTTCCCATGAGGGCGGTATCCCTTCCGAAAGGAGTTGTGGATGTTTTCATTCCTGACAGGGTTGTCGGAGCCATTTGCCCCCCGGTCATTCCATAAATACCGTTGTTGATGAAGACGATCAAAATGTTTTCGCCGCGGTTGCAGGCATGAAGGGTTTCTGCCGTTCCGATGGCTGCAAGGTCACCATCTCCCTGATATGTGAATACGAATTTTTCCGGCCATGTTTTCTTGATCCCTGTGGCCAGGGCCGGAGCCCTGCCGTGGGCGGCCTGCTGCATATCAATATTCATGAATTCATAGGCCAGGACAGAACAGCCTACGGGTGCGATCCCGATCGTTTCTTCCTGTAAACCCATTTCATCAACAACCTCCATAATAATCCTGTGTGCGGTTCCATGTCCGCAACCCGGACAATAACTCAATACATTGTCCGTCATCAGGTCTGTCTTCTTGTACACGAGATTTTCCTCGCTGATAATATCTTTAAGCATTTCGTCTCTCATTGTGTTAACCTCCTATTATTTTTTGTTCCAGGGCTTCCAGAATTTCAGTGGGGGAGTGGATGATGCCGCCCAATCTGCCAAAGTGTTCGGCCGGTATTTTATCTCCTACCGCCAGCCTGACGTCTTCTATCATCTGTCCGGCACTCATTTCAACGCTTAATATGCCTTTCAGCCGGGGGATCATTTCCCGGATCTGCGGAACAGGGAAGGGGTACAGTGTAATTGGCCGGAGCAAACCGATCTTCATGCCTTTTTTACGACCCAGCTGGATCGCTTTTTGGGCAATTCTGGCACTGGATCCGTAGGCAACGAACAGATATTCTGCATCGTCACATTCTATCTTTTCATACCGGATCTCATCTTCTTCCATTTTTCTGTATTTTTTCTGCAGCTTGTAATTGTGTTGTTCCTGCGTTCCCGGATCAAGGTAAAGGGAAGTGATGATATTTCTTTCCCTCGTTTTTGGTTTGCCTGTGGTTGCCCAGGGGCAGGTTTTTTTGATCTCTTCTTCTGTACGGCGGGGAACCTGATCGAATAATTCGACTTTTTCCATCATTTGTCCGATCATTCCATCGGAAAGGATCAATGCCGGATTGCGATATTTGAATGCCAGGTCAAAAGCAAGCGGTATAAAATCGGCCATTTCCTGTACCGACGCCGGAGCAAGAACAATGAGTTTGTAGTCGCCATGTCCGCCGCCTTTGGTGGCTTGAAAATAATCGGCCTGTGATGGCTGGATGGTTCCCAGTCCCGGACCTCCCCTCACTACATTGGCAACAACACAGGGCAATTCCGCCCCCGCGATATAGGATAACCCTTCCTGCATCAGGCTTATGCCCGGACTGGAAGAGGTTGTCATTACTTTTTTTCCCGAGCCGGCTGCCCCATATACCATATTGATGGAAGCCACTTCACTTTCTGCCTGAAGCAAAACCATACCTGTGCGTTCTTCAGGTTTTTGCGAGGACAGGTATTCTATTACTTCCGACTGAGGGGTAATCGGATAACCAAAGTATGCATCAACACCAGCCCGGATCGCAGCTTCTGCAATCGCTTCATTGCCTTTCATTAGTTTTAGTTCACCCATGTATTTGTGTTTTTTTGGTTCCTATTGATCAAGTTTCTTCTTGTATACTGTGATGACACCGTCCGGACAAACAATGGCGCAGTTGGCACAGCCTATACAGGCATCCGGATTTGCCATGAATGAATAATGGTACCCTTTGCTGTTAACCTCTTTTGACATGGCCAGTACGTCTGTCGGACAAGCATCAATACAGACTTCACATCCTTTGCAGCGTTCTGTATCAACAATAACTGCTCCTTTAACTTTTGCCATACTTAAATAGTTTATTGAAGTAATGTTAATACGTCATGAATTGTCTGACGAAATTACAATAATTAATGGTATCACATCCGAAAACCATAGATATTTTGATATTTCACGTAATAATTTATAATGAGTACAAATTGCAAAACACCTTGTATCTGCTGATTGTCAGAGGGTATGGGATTGGCTGTTTGGCTGCTATTTTTTCACCGGATGATCCCGGTGAAACTGTTGCAAACGCTTTTCCAGGTCCGGGAATTGTTTTCTGTTCACCAGTGACACACAGGCCCTTATCCCTTCAAGTCTTTCGCTGCCTGTTATGGCCAATGATATGGCGCTGATGCCGTAATATACGAGTTCGTTGAGCAATTCTTCCCCGGTAAATCCGGGGTACGAAAATGTGAAATAAAAACCATCGGCGATGGGATTGTCCTCATCCTTGTCATATACGATGTCAAATCCGTTGTCCAGAAACATTTTTTTCATGATCCGGGCTTTTTCACCATAGTCTTTCACTACCTTGATGAAATCATATTCTCCATCATTGACGGCTTTCAGTATGGCAGCCAGTCCGTATTGTGGGGAATGGGCCGTCCCCGAGCTTAGTGCATAAAGGGAGCCAAATATGATGGCTTTACCAAATACGTCGGTCGTATAATACCGCAGCAGGTCCGGGGCAGTGGTGTTGTAAAGTTTGTCTGAGATCACCATCATACCGATCCTTTGGCCGGCATAGCTGAAGACTTTCGAACTGGATATAAACAGGATATAGTTATCGGTGTATCGGGTGACCGATGGTTGATAAGGTGGCTCGCCCGGTTTTGAATAGTCTTTCCGGAAGTCCATGGCAAAATAGGCGAGATCCTCCATAATGATGACATCATATTTTTCAGCCAGTTCACCGATGATCCTGAGTTCATTGTGGGTAAAGCATATCCAGGAAGGATTGTTCGGATTGGAATATAGTATGGAGGAAATATTCCCTTTTTTCAGGTATGACTCCAGTTTGTGCTTTAGCTTGTCTCCACGGTAATTATATACGTCAAACGTTTCGTATTTAATACCCAGGACCCGGTGTTGTTGTTTGTGGACTGGAAATCCGGGATCGATAAACAGGGTGGTGTCTTTTTTGCGGTTCATTCTGTTGACCGTCATAAAGGCAGCAAAGCCTCCCTGCATCGAACCTACCGTTGGGATACATCCTTCCCGGTCAACATCAATATCAAGGAATAATTTGACGAAACGGGAAATTTCTTTTTTTAAGGGAGGGATGCCGTAAATATCCGGATAGAGTGCGGCTATCCCTTTCTTTAGTGCTTCTATTTCTGCTTCTACACCTATTTTTGTTGGAGGCAGCCCGGGTATTCCCATCTCCATCCTTATGAAGGCCTCGCCGGTCTCTTCTTCAATGGTGTCCACAAGTTTTTTTATTTCCCGGATGGAGGCTTTTCCAACGCTTTCGAGCTTGCTCTCTTTGATCTTTCTGGTCACTACTTCATGGTTAATAGGTGTTTCTTTCATGGTACTTCCTTTCATTTATGCAATACTCAAAAATATAAAATATATTCAAAAGAAATAAAATGCAGCAAGCAGTATCCGTAAATTTCCGGTTAATTCGGTTCCGGGCAGACCGTTTGATGCTTTGTCCAGGGCATATGCAGCGGCCGTGTATTCAAATTCCGAGGCCAGCATCAGTTTGCCGGCATAGTATTGAAGACGGGGTGATACCCTGAACGCATACACCAGGTCGGGGAAATTCCCGTAATACTCATGCGCCTTGATTTCCTGGCGGTCAAGGTTGTTGCCATATCCGGCAAATATTCCGGCCCGGAATGTTTGCCCCCTGGAAGAAATGTCTGTCCAGACAGAGCTTTGGTTTGCATTGGCATAGTGGAACGAATGCGGGTGACTGCGGTCCGGTTTTTCAACATAACCACCGATCATGATATGTTCTGTCATATTCTGGCCCCAGACGGCCCCGAATTTAAGTTCGGCAAAGCGCAGGTCTATTTTGGCAAATACAATGGCGGCAAAGGAATGGATCTTACGGTTCGTTTTCTTCAGGGAATCGGGATGTGAGCCGGCAGAAAGCCTGGGTTGAAGGACTTTGTAATCAATGCCAAATCCGAATAAATGCTTTCCGGGATAATACTGGAATTGCAGGTCAAGGTTAGGCACCACGGCATCCCTCATATATTTCGAGCTCCGGCCTGCTGGTCCGTCACTGGCGTAATCCCGCTGGGAGGCCGCTACGGCAATGATCTTTATGTTATGTACCTCTTGCGTAAAACGTACCTGGTTGTGACGGGAGAACGGATGAAAAGGTGCTCCCGTATTCAGGGCAATGGTATGGGGCCTGACCTCCGGGGTGTATAAAGGGTGCCAGTAAAGGCCTGTTAGTACACTCCGGTTTCGCCAGGTAAGTTTAACCCAGGCTTCCCTGAGCCTGAACCCGTTGTTGTCGCGATTTGATTGGCCGGTAAAATCACCTTCGATCACACCGTTGGTCCTGGCCCCCAGGGCATCCGGTCCGGTTATGTTCCCCCGCAGCCGGGTTGTCATAGACAATTGGTTTAGACTGGCGTGGGCGTGGATGTCGTTTCCGTCACGGTCATATTCAGGTTTTTGCGGTAAGAGTATGACCATGCCTTCCCTTGCTTGCACTACCTGCCGTGTATCGTAAAATACCTGTGAATTGACGAAACCTGAAAAACCAATACCCCAGGATCCTTTTTCCTTTCCGCTTTCCTGCGAATAGCCAGTCGATGAGAACAGGAATAAAATACCGAGCAATATGTTGGCTCGTTGCATCAAGGGGTTCTTCGTATTGGAATTAGACTAATCAGAGGGTTTAGGGTGAAGGAGGTGATCATGCCAATGGTACCGGCTTGTGGCGATGGCAATCCGTATAAATAAAGGGTCAGGCATGTCGTCAGGCCGATAACCCCGGATCCGATGCCGCCTGCCCTATTGCTCTTTTTATAAAATAAGCCCCAGAGAAATGGGCCCAGGAAGAAGGATCCCAATGCTCCCCAGGAAATTCCAAGGATGGTGACGATTGTGTCCGGACTAAAAAAGGCCAGGATAACGGACAACAGAATAAAAAAGGCACTGGTCCAGCGCATGAGTTGTGTAAGTTTTCGATCATCGGCCATTTTATTGATAAAACCATGGTAAAAGTCCTTGGTCACCGATGAGCTGGATATAAGCACGAGGGCCGCCAGTGTAGACATGGATGCAGACAGGATGAGCAGCAGGATGATCACGGAAAGGGATTCAGGGATCACATTGGCGAGCAATTCAGGCATCAGCCGGTCAAAAATAGGTGCGCCGTCATGAAACGCCTCCGGGTTGTTTTCCGGTGTGAGAAATATGCGGGTCGTGGTTCCGATAAAATATGCGACGCCACCGATCAGGAAGGCAAAGAAGGTGGATGCAAAAGTGCCGATCCGGATGGACCGCCGGTCCCTTATCGCATAGAATTTTTGAATCAGCTGGGGCATTGCCATGGGTGCGATGCTTGTCAGCAGGATCAATGACACGAGCGGCCACCATCCTGGCGGACCCACTGCTTCGGTAAGCCTGGGGTCCAGGGCGTTCAGGGATGCTGTGATGTTGCCCAATCCATTCCCTTTGTTCAATGTAAAAATAAAAAGAATGACCACCCCGATGGTCATAATGATCCCAAAGATCATATCGATCATGGCCATGGACTTGTAGCCTCCGAGCACCATATATGTGGCGGTAAAGATGCCCATAAAGGCCAGGGCATAAACATAGGGCAGGTGAAAGGTGGATGTGAACAGATAGGAAAGTCCCATGAAAACTGCTGCGGAATACGGGATCATGAAAACAAAGATGACCACGGAGGATAAAAGTTTCAATGCCGGACTCCCGTAACGGTATTCAAGGAATTCACTCAGGGTGGATACCCCGGCCGCGGAGGTTACTTTCTTGATCCTCCAGGCCAACAAAGACCAAACGAGGAATACGCCGATAAATCCATTAAAAAACGCGATCCATAAGCTGGAATAGCCGAATCCCCATCCGAGCTTTCCGGCAAAACCAATGAACAGGACTGCACTAAAATATGCTGTGCCATAGGAAAAGGCCGTCATCCACGGACCTATATTGCCACCGCCGAGAAAGAAATCAGAAAATGATTTGGTTTTTCGAAGACCTATAATGCCAATAGTGATGATCATGACGGCATACAAGGCAATTACGGTGATTTTGATCAGCATTTATCCGCAGTCTTTTACAGGGTTTCCGGCATTCATTTTCTGTCCTTTTATTCTGATCCGTGCATCAACCGCCCGGATTTTTTCTTTTTTTCCGATCAGGGGATTCAGGTCAAGTTCCACGATCTCGGGAGCACAGACCACCAGGGCGGAAAGTCTGGATATAATTTCTGCAAAAACTTGTTCATCAACACCTTCCTGCCCCCGTATTCCCTGGATTATTTTGTAGCTTTTCAGGTTTTTGATCATTTCCAGTGCTTTACTGACCGGGAAAGGAGCCAGGCCGGTTCTGACATCTTTAAGGACCTCGATAAAAATGCCTCCCAGTCCGCAAAGCACCAGATGACCGAATGTATCTTCATAGGTTGCTCCGGCAAACAGTTCTATGCCATGGATCATTGGCTGGATGAGCACCCCCGTGGTTCCTTTTATCCCCATGAGTTCATCGAAGGTTTTAGCCGCCATGGATGCATCAGGGATATTCAGCCGGACTCCTCCCACGTCTGATTTATGCAGTTGTCCGACCACCTTCATGACCACAGGAAAGCGGGCTTGTTCGGAAAGGGATACGGCTTCCTCACGGTTTTTGGCAATGTATTCCTCTATACGGGGTATTCCGGAGGCGTCCAGAATTTTCTGTATATTTTTGGCTGAAATATAGCCTTCATCACATGAGTCTATTATGTTGCGAATGGTTTTTTTATCTATTTCAGGAAGTTCCGGACGGGCCGGTTCCGGTGGGGGTGTATTCATGATCCTGGTCAGGGCTTTTCCAAAGACTACCTCATCGGGGAAAAACACCCGGCCTTTTGCGATAAAAGATTCCACTTCTTCTTTTGCTGTCAGGGTGGATGGAAGTACCGGAAAAATGGGTTTTTGGGAAGTGTTCATTTTTGAATCCAGGATGTCGTAAACATCGAAAATGTCGAATAGTCCGGGCGTGCCAAAAATCACCGTCATTCCGTCTATGTTGTCGAATTTTTCATCTGCGTAGTCAATAATGGTTCCCAATTGTTCAGCTGTACCGGTGGCCAGAAAGTCGATGGGGTTCGCGACCGATGAGCCCGGGAACAATTTTTCCAGCAGCTCGTCCGCTGCCTTGCCCCGGATGGGTGGCACCTGCATACCGTTGTCGGATAATACATCCGTGAGCATTACTGCCGGCCCCCCGGCATGGCTGATGATGGCCATGCGTTTGCCTTTCATTGGCTTATGCATGAAAACGGAAGCAACCGATATCAATTCTTCCCGTCCATGGCACCGGATGATCCCCGCTTTTCTGAAAAGGGCATCCACGGCGGCATCCGAAGTGGCCAGGGCGCCTGTGTGTGATGATGCCGCCCGGCTTCCGGCTTCGGAAGTACCTGCCTTAATGGCGGCTATTCGGCATCCTTTCCGGATCAGGGAAGCCGAATGTTTAAACAAAAGATGCGGCTTTTTGATGTTTTCAATGTATAACAGCTTGACCCCCGGTGAAGTCTCCGGGTCGAATGTTTCATCCATGTACTGAAGGATCTCTTCCACACCCAACTGGGCGCTGTTGCCCACGGAAAAGACACGGGCAAAAGGCAATCCTTTGGGGATCCCGGCTTCCATTATAAAACAGGCCGTGGCCCCGGAACCCGAAATAAAATCACATCCCCGTGGATCCAGCCGGGGCACAGGCATGGTGAATACGCCGTGATAAGCGGGGGTCAGAACGCCAATGCAATTCGGTCCGATGAGACAACCACCGGTTGCATTAATGGTATCCACAATCTCTTTTTCCAGCATGGCACCTTCTGCATCTTCTTCACCAAAGCCGGCAGATAGTATGATAAATGCCCGCGTTTGCTTTTGATGGGCAAGAATTTTTACGGTCCCCGGCACATATTTGGCCGCTATGGCAATAATGGCAAGATCTACCTGGGGAAGATCCGTTGCACTACGGTAACTTTTTATTCCCTGAACGTTCGATTCTTTAAGATTGGTGACGAGGATTTTCCCGGCAAAGCCTCCGTCCAGGAGGTTCTTGAGAACTTTCCCGCCGGGTTTCCTGATGTCATTGGAAGCCCCAATAACAACAATACTTCCCGGATTGATCAGTTGATCGGTTATCATAAGTACGATTTATTTGAATGTGGGATTATCCCGTGTACAGCGCAGCTAATTTAGAAAAAAACTCCTGGATGAACGCCCTTTTTTGCATTTTGATCATGGGTTAACAATCTTTCTACCTGCTTATGAATTTTTTATGTGTATTTGTTTTTCGCAGGATGGCAGCGATGGAAAAATTATCCGACAGGGCATTTTTTCTTTCTTTGATCTTGTTTAATGCTTTGAACCTGACCTTTTCCACCTGGGATATCTCCTTTTCCAGAGATGCCATGAATTCATTTTTCCGGGAAGGGTATTCAGGCATGTTTTCATTCGTTGCATGGGCCTCAGTAAACCGGCTGATCAGATTTTGTACCGTAACCATGGATTGTGTCAGTTGGATTTGCATTTCTTTCATTCCGGATATGACCGGATCAATGAATTCACGTTCGGTGATGTATGATGCAAAGGCGGAAAGCTGCAATTTGACGGGTTTATGGTTGCTGAATTGTTTTTCCTTGAAATTTTCATACACGTCATATTCCATGACCTCTGCTGTTTGCGGAAGGATTGCATTACTTGTGCGCAATGCTTCCAATTGTTGTTCTATTTGTTCATCACAGAGGTATGTGAACTGACCGGGATCAAGATATACACGTATTTTCTTCATGTCCGCCGGGAATTTGTTTTTCCGGTCACTCAGGTTTTGCATCAAGTCATGGTAATTTTTCAGGATATTCTTCCCGATAATTTCCTGCATGCCATTATGGATTGTATCAAGCTTAATACGCAGGTCCAACACATATTTTTGGAGCTCAATCTCTATAATGTTCATATGGCCCAGAAGCTTCTGGTTGCGGTACCAGTGACCGGGAATTTGTTCAATCCCTGATTTTGTCCTGTTAATGATGGCGTTGGATTTTCTGCGCTTTTTTATATGCCGGTTGACATTGAGGATTTTAAGATCATTGGAGATCTGCTGAATAACGTAAAAGGTTTTGTTAAGCAGTAATATATATATGGATTGCAGGGATGTTTCATTCAGCACGGAAAATTCATTGTAAATTTTATCCGAACCGGCGATTTCCCGATCAATGTCCGTATTGCCAATGTCGTGTTCCTGCAAAAGCTTGTCAAGCTTAATGTAACTATTGAAAGCGTTTTCATTCAATTTACGGACCTTGATAAGATATTGCAGGCTGATCATACCATAATTTTCCATGACTTCAAAAACAGGCTGGTATATGGCATTGTCAAAATATGCCTTGACAAGTTTCTTATAATATATTGTGTATATGGGTTTGGTGGATCTTTTAACCAATTGCTTTTTCAGTTTGAAAAGACGGAGGTAAAAGGAATCGTCTTTGTTGATGCGCAGGTCATTCTTGTCAAGGTTCCTGGCGATGCGCCCGGGAATGTTGCCGGAAATATTCAGGATCTGTTCGTGAAAATACGATATGCCTTTCCGGATGATTTCATGCTGTTCGCTGAATATTGCATCGTCCAGCTTTTCAAGTGCGCTTTTTGATTCACGGATAATATCCTGCTGTGCGTTATACAGGTGTTGTTTCCATTCGGATTTTTTCATTCCGGTATTCGTATATTCCTTCAGTTTGGACAAGTGGCCGGTGGTGATCTTTTGGATATCCCGGATGGGATGCTTATGCAGGCTGAACAATTCCACCAGGTGATTTTTGTAAATCCATTCATCCATTCTTTTGATTTGGTCATACAGGATATGGACATGCTCCGCCAGGATGGGGTTCATGGGATAAGTGATCGTGGGTGGCCGGATCTCCCGGGTGACCGATGATTCACGGCCATCACCTGCAAATTCGGATTTTAGTTGGATCCCTGAAGGCTTCACCATACCGATCTGTATCTCTTTGAAGAAAGAAGATGCTTTAACGAGAAGCGTTGTTCCGATATTATTGCTGAGGTGGTTCACATTTTCAACATACAGGTGTTCCTCACCTTCCCTGACTTCGGGTATGCCAAGCAATACAAGGTCTGAATTGGATGACTCAACCTGGATGATCTCATAGGCCGGTCTTTGCTCGATCTGATTGTTCAGGACCTTAATCCCGGCATTCATCCTGAGGTCGTCAAGGACCCTTTCCGTATCCCGTATCAGCTTTTCTTTCTGGTCATTGATCGGGTTAATGATCAGGATCCGGGCGCTGGCATTCTTCCAGGTCTCTGATATCCACAGGAATTTTACAAGGGACATCATCAGGGTGCAATTGTTCCCGCCACCCCGGCACCAGACATCAATGCGTTGTCTTTTACCGAACCCCGCTTCTTTATCATAATCAAGCATGAGCAGATTCAGATCCAGGTCGCTGAGCGTTTTGATCAAACGGACAAAACGGACCGGGTTCTCGCTTTGCCTGGCCCATCCAAAAAGCACTGTGTTGGGTTCGATCCCTGAGAAGCCGTAGGTGCTGGAAATGGCTTCAATTCCTTCATAAATATCTTTACATTCATGCCTGCGCGTAAAGATCCCCTCATAAGTCCGGCTCTCATCTGTATCAAGTGATTGTTGATGTTTTTTGAATAAGACGCTGGCCGATGTGTTAAGGATGAGGTCGAAATTGGAAACCAATCCGTGATACCCTGCCAGGTCTTTCCCGAATTGAAGTAAATGCGGCCTCATCATGGTTCCTCCGCTGAACAGTATGATGTTGGGCCTCCAGTTTCTTTCTTCCAGCCTGTTTTTGTCGATCTTGTTCAGGGTTTTTCGTACCAGGTGTGTACGGACACTTTGCCATACATCTCCGTATGCGAGGGCGATTTTTTTCCTTTTGATATAGGTATAAATGCCGCCCAGTATGAGAAGGGAACCAAACATGGCCAGGGTATCGATCTTGAACATTACCGCAAAGCAAGCGATGAATCCGGCAACACCCACCCAGTGGGAAATTTTGAAGGAAGGCCGGAAATCGGTACTGGCCCATTTTTCCAGGGCAAAAGCGAGATTTATGAACCCATAGGCTGCAATGTAGAACATGGTGACAATTGCAGCGATCATATCCAGCTGTCCGATCAAAATACCACTTTCGGCCAGAATAAATGTAAATATCAGGGCATTCCTGGGTTCGTTGTTAACGCCGAATCCCCTGCCAAGGACTTTAGGTGTGATCTTATCTTTAGAGATGGCTTGCAGTATCCGTGGTGCGCCCAGGATAACTGCCAGTGCAGATGATAGGGTGGCACCCCAGATGCCTGCTACCACGAGGGGGCCGGACCACGCCACTTTCATGAGAAAGTTGGTGTCTTCCATCAGCATTTCCCTTTCGAACCCAATGGAAAAGCCGGTTGCAAGGCCAATGTAAACGATCAGTCCCACGATGATAGAAGCCATTGTGCCCCTCGGAATATCTTTTTTAGGGTTTTTTAGATCTCCCGACATGGCTACTCCGGCATTAAATCCTTTTACTGCAGGGAAAAAAATGGCAAAAATGGTGATCGTTGAAACTCCTCCTGCAGCGGGCAGCCATAATATTTCCTCTGAAGAAAATTTATCTCCTGTAAAAAACCCTGTTACAATCGAAGCGATGGAAAGGACGATGGCCCCTAATATAAAAAACTGCGTTTTGATGGCTATGGAAGTGCTGATAAACGCAATAACGGTTAGCATGATCAATACGATGCTGCCCACGATCCTGAAGTTCTGTGTTGTGGGCTCCATATCCAGGAAATTGCTGATCGCTTCAATGCCCAGGAAGTTTTCACAAAAACCAATGATGTAGAGTGCAATGCTGAAGGATGCACCCACAAAGATCGTGATTCCTGTGGATCCTCCAATGGGCAGTCCAAGGCTGCGGGAGAGGATATAATAGATACCGCCGGACTTAATTTTTTTGTCGGTGGCAATGCTGGAAATGCTCAGGCCTGTGGAAACCGAAATAAGATGGGCCAGAAGTATGATCCACAAAGCAGCCAGGAGACCTGCCTGGCCAACCACCCATCCCAGGCGCATATACATGATAACACCCAGGCTCGTGAGAATGGACGGGGTGAATACACCGGCAAATGCACCGAATTTTTTAGGTTTTGCTGAAGGCATGATCCTGTCTGAGATGTTATGTGATTTAATGGCTGCAAACCGGGGCAGCTTTTTAATATGTTGTTATTTCATCCTGCGAAATTTCGAAAAATCCCCCTTCTCAATGGATTGATTGAGCTCTTTTATCATGTCCTTGAACTGGCTTTCAGATCCGCAAAAGAACATTGTTTCCAGCGGATCTTTATCAATGATGAGGGTGTCCAGCATACCTACCGGGGGCGTGCTGTCGAGGTCACTGTATTCCTCATAGGTCATGTTCAGGAAAACGACCCGCTCGTTTATTCCACGGTTATCAAGAAGGAAGCCCTTGATCAGGGGTGTGGGGTATGCAAAACTGTCCTTATAGAACAGATCGCCGGGGGCCGGATAGGAGGTGATCATTTCTTTTTCCGGGTCCATGATCACCGGAACGTTCCTGGAGTAATCTTTTTTTGTTTTGTAAATGATCACCGGCCTGGGCGGTCCTGCGTTGGCCATAACCTGTTTTTCAGACAAGGTGTCTTTGTCCGTGTGCTCACTGCTCGCCTGCTTCCCTTCTTTCATGGTATTCAGGCAGGATGTTATGGCAAATAAAGAAATAAAAACTGGTACAGCTTTTGTGATGTGTCTCATGGTTGCAGCAATAAAAAGTTTGTAATTATGTTACAATAATAGAAAATATCCTGCAATGTTTTATTTGACTTCATTTATTTAATAAATTTGCAGAAAATCATATGCTTTCTGTAAGCCAAAAATACCAACAGTTATGAAAACGATCGCTTTACTGGTCATTGTTGCCCTTATTGGTATATGTCCGGCAACAGCTCAGGATTCGGAAAAGTCGGATAATCCCAACGAACCTTTTATGAAATTTGAAAAGACCACCCATGATTACGGTACGATCTATCAAAATTCGGACGGGACATGTGAATTTGAGTTCAAAAACACCGGGAAAGAGCCCCTGATCCTGTCCAGGCCCAAATCCTCCTGTGGATGTACCGTTCCAACCTGGCCCAAGCAACCCATACTTCCCGGTAAAACGGATGTTGTTAAGGTAACGTATGCCACGCGGAGGATCGGACCGATAAATAAGACCATTACTATTTATTCCAATGCATCAAACTCGCCATTGATTCTCCGGATAAAGGGCAAAGTGATCAAACAACCTGCACAGGTCATGCCTGAGAAGGAAACTGAAAATGGTGCAACCCCCGTGAATAAATAGCATACAACATACCTGGCGCCAAACCGTCAATATTTTTTAATTATTCACCAAATTATTCAGCCTTATGCCCACAATATCTGAAAAGGGTAAGCGGATGCCGGAATCACCCATCCGAAAATTGGTCCCGTTCGCTGAGTTGGCGAAGAAAAACGGTATTAAGGTATATCACCTGAACATCGGACAACCGGACATTGAAACTCCTCAGATCGCGATGGACGCAGTGAAAAATTATAAAGAAGTTGTCATTGCATACAGCCACTCTGCAGGCATTCCATTATTCAGGGAAAAACTGACCCGGTATTATGCGGATCATGGAATTGACATTACATCCGATCAGGTCATTGTTGGGGCAGGGGCCTCGGAGGCAATCTTATTTGCCATGAACAGTTGCCTTGATCCGGGTGACGAAGTGATCATTCCGGAACCATTTTATGCCAATTATAACGGTTTTGCAATTAATGCCGGCATAGAAGTACGCCCCATTGTATCCGATATCCGGTCTGGTTTTGCGCTGCCGCCCATTGCGGAATTTGAAAAGGCCATAACATCCCGAACCAAGGCCATTCTCATATGCAATCCGAACAATCCCACGGGTTATCTGTATTCGGAGGAAGAACTTGAGGTATTACGGGGAATTGTGAAAAAGCACGACCTTTTCCTGATCTCTGATGAAGTATACAGGGAGTTTTGCTATGATGGCCGGAAGCACCATTCTGCCATGAACCTGGAGGGAATTGAAGAAAATGTCATCCTTATTGATTCGGTTTCCAAGCGTTATAGTGCCTGTGGTATTCGCATCGGCTTTATGATATCCAGGAACAAACAGGTTATGGCAACTGCGCTCAAGTTCGCTCAGGCACGCCTGAGCCCGCCGACATTCGGGCAGGTTGCTGCCGAAGCCGCATTGGATGTTCCGGAAACCTATTTTACCAACGTACTGGATGAATACCATGCCCGCCGAAAGATAGTGGTGGAATCCATAAATGCCATGGAGGGTGCTTATTGCCCGGAACCTAAAGGTGCTTTTTATGTGGTCGCCAGTCTTCCCATAGACGACTCCGACAGATTTTGCCGTTGGCTCCTGGAGGCGTTTCATCACCAAAATGAAACCGTAATGCTTGCTCCGGCAACCGGTTTTTACTCAACGAAAGGACGCGGTCAGAATGAAGTCAGGATCAGTTATGTGCTAAATGTCGAAGATCTTAAAAAAGCCATGCATTGCCTGGACGAAGCACTGAAAATTTATCCGGGAAGGATCTGACGACACCATGCGATCAATCCGGGAAATC
Source organism: Bacteroidales bacterium (assembly GCA_018400295.1). Taxonomy (GTDB): domain Bacteria; phylum Bacteroidota; class Bacteroidia; order Bacteroidales; family B18-G4; genus M55B132. The sequence continues at coordinate 130,499 of JAGYMZ010000001.1, forward strand.
CTCATACAACAAATATTGTTTTCGGATCTTTTTAAACGCTTCTATGTCTTTCCTCCAGGAATTCCGAATGGTATCTGCAGGGGTTCCGGTTCGTATTTGTTCCTGCAATGTTGAATTACCAGCCAGGTAATTAAAATAGGAATTAAAAAAGCGATGGGTTTTACCAAAATAGCGGTAAGTTTCTTTTAGCCAGTGAAGGTTGATCTTTCCGGGTTGATTTTTGAAATTGAGCGCATAACTGGTCAGATTTGATCCATAGCAAACTTCCCCCTGGTATTTTGGATCATTGGCCCCTGGCCGGGCTTCGGGCATAAACATAAAGGATCCGGTAAGGTACCCGGGATGCCCTATGACCTGGAAGGGTCTGCCCGTGCCTCTTCCCACGCTCATGATGGTTCCTTCAAAAAGGGCCAGCGAAGGATAGAGGTACACTGAAATCCAGTTTGGAAGGTTTGGTGAAGGGTTTATGGGTAATTTACAGATCATTTTGTGATTGTAGCCAGTCAGGGGAATTACCGTAAGGTCACATTGCAGGTTTCCGGCCAGCCACTTTTCACCATTGGCCATGCGTGCATATTCGCCAAGGGTCATTCCATAGACCACAGGTACCGGGTGGAGCCCGACAAAAGAACGGAATTCTTTTTCAAGTACCGGCCCGTCAATGTAAAAGCCATTGGGATTAGGCCGGTCAAGGATGATCAGGGGAATGTCGTTTTCCGCACAAGCCTCCATAATATAGATCATGGTAGACAAATAGGTGTAGAACCGGACACCAACGTCCTGCATGTCGAAGATCATGATCTCAATATTACGCAGGTCACGTTGCGTTGGTTTATAATGCTTGCCGTACAAGGAAATGATCTGTATCCCGGATATCCTGTCGCGGGAGTTGCGGATATTTTTCCCTGCATCCAGGATGCCGCGGAATCCATGTTCGGGGGCAAAGATTTTTTCAATGGCAATGTTCAGGTCAAGCAGGGTGTCGACAAGATGCGTTTTCCCGACCAGGGAGGTGTGATTGGCTGCAATGCCTGCACGTTTGTCCCGGATCATGGGAAGATACCTGTGGACTTGTTCTGAACCCGGGGTTATTTTATCACAGGGAACAAGATCGGGAAAAGAAACGGTTGTATCCTGCGATAGCACCCCTGTGAACATAAAGATCAGCAAAACTGTCAAAAAGAACTTGTGCATTGGCGAAGGAGCTTTTTTAGCTTGTGGTTGTTGGTATATTATCGTGTGCGTATCAGACGTCCGGAAACCTGCAAATATACTGCCATTTTTTAATATTGGTGATGCATGATGCAATTATCCTTCGTATTTTGATAAATTTGCACACAGAATCCTTAAACCGTGAATTACGAATTATTTATTGCGAGGCATTTACGAAGGAAGGATCCGGCGAACATTTCCGGTCCTTTTATCCGGATTGCTATCATAGCCATTGCGTTGGGATTGGTGGTCATGATATTAGCTGTCAGTATTGTTACCGGTTTTCAAAAGGAGATCCGGGAAAAAATTTCCGGGTTTGCCGCTCATGTACAAATTACTTCCTATGATTTCAACCGGTCATTTGAAGCTGCCCCGGTGCGTGCCGGCCAGGATTTTTATCCTTCCATGGAAGAACTGGAAGGGATTAAACACATACAGGTGTTTGCCAACAAAGCCGGCATAATAAAAACGGAAGATCAAATTGAAGGGATCGTACTGAAAGGCGTGGGAAGCGATTACGACTGGTCTTTTATTAGTGATAATTTGCTTGCGGGCCGGATCTTTCCGGTGGCCGATTCAGGCAAAACGGACGCTGTAGTTGTTTCAAAAACATTGGCGGATAAGCTGGAATTGAATCTCGGCGACGACCTGAGGGTGTACTTTATTGATAAGGAGCGCAAAGCCCCGCGGGGAAGGAAATTTCAAATTACCGGAATTTATGAAACGGGGTTTGAAGAGGTGGATCAATATTTCGTCCTCGCTGATATTGCCCATGTCCGAAAGCTCAATAACTGGGATGCGGACCAGGTCGCCGGGTTTGAAGTATTTCTGGATGCGTTTGAATCCGTGGGATCCATGAGGGATCAGATCAATGATATGATCGGATACGATCTGAAAGCAACTTCCATAAAGGAACGTTATCCCCAGATCTTTGACTGGTTGGAATTGCAGGACATCAATGTGGTCGTGATCATTGTATTGATGATCCTTGTTGCCGGCATTACCATGGTTTCCGCTTTATTGGTGATCATCCTGGAAAGGGCCAATATGATCGGTATTCTGAAGGCCCTGGGCATCCGCACCTGGAGTGTCCGGAAAATTTTTTTGTATCAATCCGTTTATATTATTCTGAGAGGATTGTTCTGGGGTAATGTTTTCGGAATAGGTCTTGCCCTGCTTCAAAAGTACGGCCGTATCCTCCCATTACCCCAGGAATCCTATTATATTCAGGCAGTTCCGGTTAATCTGACATTTGAGGCGATCCTGCTGCTTAATGCAATGGCGTTGATCATCTGCACGGTTATGCTGATCGTTCCTTCCTACATTGTTTCGAAAATCACGCCCATTAAGGCCATACGCTGGGATTAACCCTTGCTTTGCCGGACATGCATCCGCCTTTTTGATGCGATCTGCGGTGTCGTTTTGAATCAAACAGGATCCGCTGTTCTTCTGTTAAAATATTGCGTATATCCTGATGATGTGCTGCTTTGGCTTTCATTATTTCAGCCCTTAAATCCGATATTTCATCGATCGTGGAATTGATTTTATCCATCTCCGGATTTTCCTGGTTGGAAAGCGACCTTACGTGTGCCCTTTTTTCCGCAATCTGATCTTGATAAGGCGTGATCTTCTTTAAAAATTCCACTTTGAATGTTTTGGCCTTTTCTTTTTGCTCATCGGTAAGACCTGGCAGGCATGTGGCGTCCATCTGACCCTTGTTCATCTTCTGCATGTCTTGCCTGGGACGGTTGTCCGCATCCCTTTGTCCGCGATTGAATTTTTGTGCATTCACTCCCAACTGCAAAGTGACCAGTATGGAAGCCAAAACCATGATGATTATTTTCCTGTTCATTGTTCTTAAGTTTTTTATTAGTAATTGATTGAATTTGTAATAACAAGAGCGCTTTGTTGCTAGTTAGATGCACCGGTATGGGAAGGGTTTAATGTCTGGGTGGAAAGCGTGTGATCCGTTGTTCCCGCTGATCATCATTCAATCAGATGCTGATGCCGGCGACTGAGAAAAGTCCCGGATGATCTGACCGCATCATTTCGCGGTCAGTTATTCTTTATTGAATATTTGATCTGCCGGTACATTTCCTTGCTAACGATCCGGTAATGGGGGGAATATTCTTTCTTAAATACCTCGCTGTGGTGTACCACCGGATCCCCATTCTGTAGTTGTATGTCCAGCATTTTTTTATCCTCTTCAAAATCAGGAATTTCCAGGTCCATCTCTTCAATGATCCCCAGGATATGGTTCCATGTACGGATCCATTCATCCATTGGTGGTGGGGAGGCCGTATTGGCACTTTTGACAAATGCATTGAATAAGAGGTCCGTGGAAAGGATGCTGTCATGCACAAGCGAAAGGTTGACCCTGTAATACCGGTTCTTGTATCCCAGGGGTTGGAAGTCCACGCCATCATAGTCGCCGGCAATGTCGAGTTCACGGAGCAGGTAGTTCATCGCCTGTGCCGAATCGGGGATCATATGTCCCGGCCCAAAAGCATCCTGGAAGAAATTCTTGTAGATGTCCGCCAGGGATGATTTTGGATGCAGGTCAAGTTCATGGCGGATGGCTTTCCTGATCTCTTCATTTTCTTTGTTTGTTGAACAGGAATAAAATCCTGTCGAACAAAGCAACATGACGAATAGAACCTTTTTCAATAACTGTATTTCGGAAGGCATTGCGACGAAATTATTTAATAAAACGCTTATTGACGTATTCAACTATTTTGCTCACATTGAGATTTGTTGTCGCCGGCCCGGTCCGTACATAAAAATATTCTTTATCGCTGGCGGACAGGTATGTAGGATATGTGGCCGGTTCGCAGTCTATTCGAAGGACCCTTTTGTCATCCAGCGATTCTATGCTTGCGCTGACAAATTCCGTATGGATCTGGCTGATATGGTCACGGATCAATGCGTTCAGGTGTAATAACATCTTGTCGTTGTTGGGGAAATTATCATTTTTCAGGCCCAGCAAGGTTCTGTCATCTTTTACGCCCACGAGCAGGGTGCCCCCTTTGGAATTCAAAAAAGCGGCTATGGTCTTGAGGGCCGAATGTTCAATGGCTTTATCATATTTTTCCGTATACAGGTTCCGTCTCAGCGTCGATTTGAACTCAACATGTTCGGTCTCGCCCGTCTCGATCAATGTCCGGGTAGAGATATGATTCCTGTTTCCCAGATAATTTGTAATGTTTTTTGCCAGTCCGAGAAAAATTTTCAACGCTGTTTGCGGTGGCAGGAGTTCCGGGTTTAAAAGATCTGTTTTATTGAAAACCAATGCATCCGAGGGTTCTCTGGCCCGTACAATTCCAGCCCGCATGCGTTCGTTAATTACCCCGATCTCCCCAAAGAGGCTCCCTTTTTTTAAGATCATGGTTTCACGGGTATTCAGATGCAAAAGGAATTCCCCGCTTTCCACAATAAAAAAACAATGATCAAAATGGTTTTTGTCAAAGACAAGTTCATTTTCCATGAAACGGATTTTTTTTGCCAACGGGATGAATGATTCGAACTCATCGTCCGTGAGGGCAGAAAATGCCGCTTGTTGTTTGAGTACTTTTTTCATGGTTATTTTCCATTTGACAGGTCAACACTAATAAATTTCCTTCTCTTCATCCTGGTAGATATCCGTGAGCAACAGCTTTATTTTCTTACGGAATCCGGAATTGTTAAGTACCGGTTCCAGAAACCTGAAATCCATAGCCAGGTCTTGGTTGTTCCATAGTTCCGGAACGATGACCATTTTCAGCGTATAATGCGATTTGCTGTCAATGAGCAGGGCAAGAGAACTGAGGTCTTCCCTGAAATAATCGTTGCCGACCAGGAAACTGCCAATCCGTTCAACTTCATCGTCCGGTATGTTGCGACTATACCGTATTTCATATTGATCAGGACCGAAGGTCATGTGCTTCTGATGATAACCCCAATAATCCATATTCAAAAGGACAATGCCTGCATTTAAGAGCAGTCCCAGGATGCCGGAAGGAATGACAATCCACAGGGGTTTGAATTTTCCGTCATTGATCCGGTAATTTACAATTTCTCCGCGGTGAAAGAGTTCGTACAGGATGTAGCAGAAGATGGTATAGAGTATGGGAATAAAGATAACCGGCACTCTGTGGTAAACTTTATTGGGGAGCAGGATCAGAATGCTTAACAGCAAAACCGACAAAGCCATTCCCAGTATGACGGCCCAAAAGGCTTTTGTCTTTTTTTCAAGGATCATCAGGTTATAACCGGTTAGCATACCTGTGATCAGGGGGCCTCCGAGGAAAGAGCCCAGAAGAATGGCCCGTCCGTTAAAAAGACGGGGGGATACGGTTGCCTGATGATGGTTCACGAGTGCTTTTTGATAAAAATCTGTACTGAGTACAGGACAAATGTATGTGATTTTATCCAATGCTCAATGTTTCACGCATACTATTTTACGGGTGTGAGGCAAGCGGATATGTAAGGGGCATGGGCATGTTCAAAAAAAAAACCCGGTGTTTGCCCGGGCTATGTTTTCGGATGTGTCTACAATTCTTTGTGGCAGAACCACCAGTCGTAGCACTCAAATTTCTCCAGTCTCTCCCTGGCTGTTTTAACATCTGTGGGTGGAGGTATGATGACCCTCCTGCCAATAATTTCATTGTCCGGCCAATTGGCTGGTATGGCAACTTTATTTTTATCACTTATCTGCAGGGCTTCCAGTGATCTTAGGATCTCGTCCATATTTCTGCCGATTTCCTGGGGATAGTAAAGGATCAAACGGATCACTCCCCTGGGATCGATCAAAAAAGTAGCACGGACGGTTTGGGATCCTTTTCCGGGATGTACCATACCCATGGATTTGGCTACTTCTCCGGTGGAGTCAGCGATGATGGGGAATGGGATCGGTACATCCAGTTTTTCTTCGATCCATTCATCCCACTTAATGTGGGAAAAGATCTGGTCAATGGAAAGGCCGAGCAATTCGGTGTCCAGTTTGTCAAATTTTTCTTTTCTCTTTGCAAAAGCGACAAATTCTGTGGTACATACGGGTGTAAAATCTGCCGGATGGCTGAAAAGAACCAGCCATTTGCCTTTATAATCTTCCGGAAGACTTTTCATTCCGTGTGTGGTCTGAACTTTCATTTCAGGGAATTTGTCCCCGATAAGGGGAAACCCTTGGATTTCTTCATTCATAATTAATTGGTTTTTATGATTAACGTATGCATAAAATCTAAAACAATTGTGTGCCCGATTTGTTTACTTCCGATCTCTTTTCCGGGTGTTGATGGATTTTCTCCTGTTTCTTCACATGCCGGGGCTCCCGGAGGCATTTCCACACCCCCGCATCATATAAATAATTACTTTTGCCTGTATTGATAATAATGCTGTTTTTCATACGTACATAGTCTATGCAGTTTGTTCATCCGTTTTTCCTTTTTGGTTTGCTGGCCGTTGCGATCCCATTGCTGATCCATTTGTTTAATTTGCGGAGGTATAGAAAAATATATTTCAGCAATGTACGCTTCATAAAACAGGTCAGACAGGAAACCCGAAGGCATTCGCAACTGCGTCACATCCTTGTGCTCATTTCCAGGATGCTGGCCATTATATTCCTTGTTGTTGCTTTTGCACAGCCCTATATTCCTGCGGACAATATTCCTGCCCGCCCCAATGCCCGGAATGCCGTCAGTATTTATGTTGATAACTCTTTTAGCATGGAGGCTGTTTCGGGTTCGGGGACCTTGCTTGAGCAATCCAAAAAAATGGCCGGTGAAATCGTTGAAGCATTCCGTTCCACCGATGTTTTTCATTTGATCACCAATGATCTATATCAAAATCGTGACCGGTTATTGTCCCGTGATGAATTTTTGGAAGTGCTGAATGAGGTTTCCTTCACTCCTGTCAGCAGGGATCTTTCGGAAATATATCGTATGCAGCAAGATGTCCTGGAAAGTGAAAATACGGAAGCCCGCTCGGCCTTTTTGCTGTCAGATTTTCAAAAAAGTGTTTTTGACCTGAAGCCCAACATCATTGATACTCAGTTGTCCTTATATTTGTTGCCTCAGATGGCGCGGCAAACAAACAACGTATTCATTGATTCCTGCTGGTTCCAAACACCCGTCCTTCAGCCTGGATCCACCTTGAGTATGTACGTTTCCCTTACCAACGGTTCGGATGAGGACCTGGAGAAAATACCGGTCAGGCTGATCATAAACGGACAGCAAAGGGGTTTGTCCACGGCAGATATTCAGGCAAAATCCACTTCCGTTATTGGTTTACCCTTTTCTGTCCCCGATGCCGGTTGGAAAAAGGGCAGACTGGAAATTTCTGATTACCCGGTGACCTATGACGATCTGTTTTACTTCACTTTTCAGGTTCATGCCCAAACCGATGTGCTTTCTATATTTGATGAAGCCCCGAACCCTTATTTAAGGAGGCTTTTTGAACAAGATTCTGCATTCAAATACCATATGGTGGATGCCAGACAGATTAATTATGCTATGTTGCAGGATTATCCTGTGATCATCCTGGAAGGGATAGAGAAGATATCTTCTGGTCTTGGCGTTGAATTGAAAAAATTTCTTCTCAACGGGGGCACGCTGGTTCTTTTTCCGGCAAAAGAGATGGACCTCAGGTCGTATAATGCATTTTTACGCGAAATGGTTTCCGCTTCCCTTGGCCTTCCCGATACCGTAACTTCCACTGTTTCTTCCATTAACCTGAACCATCCTGTTTTTAACGAAGTATTCGAAGAAACGCCCGATTTTAATGGAGCGGAAAAAATGGATATGCCCCATGCCTATTTTCATTATCCGGTGCGTACAGGGGTCCAGACACTCGTTGAAAACCTGATGACCCTTCAGAATAATGATCCCTTTCTTTTTTCAGCGCCGGTAGAAGAGGGTCGGCTGTTTTGTTTTACTTCCCCTTTGTCTGGATCGGGAGGGGATTTTTTCAGGCATGCACTTTTTGTGCCGGTGATGTACCGCATGGCTATGCTAAGCAACAAGGATCACAGTCTTTTTCAAACCATTGGTTCGGGACGGCCTGTATATATTCCGGAATCCTATGAAGGCAAGGACAAGGTATTTACTGTCCGGTATCCTGAAACGGACAGGGAGTTCATTCCTGAAACAGGGTGGAGCAATGGCAAACTTTATATTGCCGTGCATGACAGGATCCGGGAAGCCGGGATCTATGATGTGTATTATAACGATGCGTTCCGGTTCCCCCTGGCTTATAATTATGACAGGAAAGAATCCAGTCTGGATGCATATAACGAAAACGAGATCAAAGAAATACTCGATGTTGATAATCAACCGCACATTTCCCTTCTTTTTGAATCCCCCCGGCCGGTTTCCCAGACCATAAATGAGTTAAGTCAGGGTGTCCGGTTATGGAAATTATTCGTTATTTTCGCATTGATTTTTCTGCTTGCCGAAGCAATATTGCTGAGGTTTTTAAGATGAGATGAGAAAAACAACTGTTCAGGGAGGGATTGGATCAGTACATCAAACCTTCCGGAAATTTTTATATACATCAGATCATAATGGTCGAACGCGTTCAAACATCCGAATATGAGAATAACAAAGAAAGAGTCCATGGGGTTGGTCATTGATATGCAATCGCGATTATACCCCTTTATACATGAACATAAAAAGCTGACCCGGAATGCGAGCATCCTGATCAAAGGGTTGAAGGAGATTGGTGTTCCCTTGATGGTCACGCAGCAATATACCAAAGGGTTGGGCGATACTGTTGAGGAAATTCGCGATGCCCTGGGGGCGTATGAGGTCATTGAAAAAATGTCTTTTAGTTGTTGTGATGAGCCGGAATTCAACGAAGACCTTGCGGTTTCCTCCAAAAGATATGTGATCATTACGGGCATCGAAACGCATGTTTGCGTCCTTCAAACGGTGATCGATCTTATCCATCAGGCTTATGTTCCGGTGGTTGTTGAGGATTGTGTGGCATCCCGCAGCATGAATGATAAAAATGTGGCCATGGAAAGGATGCGGAAGGAAGGCGCAGTGATCACCACTTATGAATCCCTGCTATTTGAATTGCTCAGGACTTCCGGAACGGATACCTTCAGGGCCATTTCCAAATTGGTGAAATAATAAATCCGGATGACAGGAATGGGAAACGACAGCGATTTTTTCGAAAGGGAGGAGCCTTTCAATCAGGAAGGGGAATTTCCCGGCGAAGAATACAGAACGGTGCACTTATCAGGAATGTATGAAAACTGGTTCCTGGATTATGCTTCGTATGTGATCCTGGAACGTGCAGTGCCGGACATTAAAGATGGAATGAAGCCCGTTCAGAAAAGGATATTGCATGCCATGAAGGAGCTGGATGATGGGAGATACACTAAGGTAGCAAACATCATAGGGCACACCATGAAGTATCATCCGCACGGGGATGCTTCCATAGGCGATGCCTTGGTGCAACTGGGGCAGAAAGACTTATTGATCGATACACAGGGCAACTGGGGCAACTTGCTTACAGGAGATAGTTCTGCCGCCCCACGATATATTGAGGCCCGGTTGTCCAGATTTGCCCTTGAAGTTGTCTTTAACGCAAAAACAACGACCTGGAAATTGTCTTACGATGGAAGGAATAAAGAACCCGTCACCCTTCCGGTGAAATTCCCCCTTTTGCTGGCCCATGGCGTGGAAGGTATTGCCGTTGGCCTGGCTTCAAAAATACTGCCCCACAATTTTAATGAGCTGATCGATGCTTCTGTAAAAATATTGCAGGGAAAGGAATTTGAATTGTATCCGGATTTCCCGACCGGGGGACTGGCAGATTTTTCCAGGTATCAGGATGGTACCCGGGGCGGGAGGGTCAGGATACGCGCCAAAATTAATAAGCTGGACAACAAAACACTTTCCATCACCGAGATCCCATACGGGACCACGACGTCTTCTTTGATCGACAGCATAGTAGCCGCTAACGATAAAGGGAAGATCAAGATCAAAAAGATCGATGATAATACTGCTGAACATGTGGAGATCATCATTAATTTAAGCCCCAGTGTAAGCCCTGACCAAACCATTGATGCGTTGTATGCATTTTCCAATTGCGAAATATCCATTTCTCCGAATGCATGCGTTATTGATGATGGGAAGCCCGTATTTACCAGTGCCGGTGAGATACTGAAGAGATCTACCGAAAATACCCTGCAACTGCTGAAGAGGGAATTGGAGATCCGTATGAGGGAGCTGGAAGATCAATGGCATTTCTCCAGCCTTGAAAAGATCTTTATTGAAAACCGTGTTTACCGGAAAATCGAGCATTGTGAAACGTGGGATGCTGTCTTAAAGGCGATCGAAAAGGGCTTAAAACCATATATCGATCATCTGAAAAGGGATGTTACCGGCGAAGACATTGTCCGTTTGACAGAAATAAAAATAAAGCGGATATCAAAATACAATTCTTTCAAAGCGGATGAGACCATCAAAGGCATAGAGTCGGAAATGGCTGAAGTGCAAAATAACCTGGACCATTTGGTGGATTTTGCCGTTTACTATTTCCGTCAGGTTAAAAAGAAATTCGGAAAAGGCCGGGAGCGGAAGACCGAGATCCGGAGTTTTGATACCATAGAAGCTTCTTCCGTTGCCGTTGCAAATCAACGCTTATATATTAACCGTAAAGAGGGTTTTGCCGGAACCTCCCTGAAAAGGGATGAATATGTGTGCGAATGTTCTGATATTGATGATGTTATTATATTCAGAGGGGATGGGACTTTTACCGTAACCAGGGTTTCCGGAAAATTCTTTGCCGGGCGGAATGTTGTCCATATAGATGTTTTTAAACGAAACGATGACCGGACCATTTATAATATGATATACCGCGATGGAAAATCCGGCCTGGCCTTTGTTAAGCGTTTTGCTGTGCTTGGCGTAACGCGTGATAAGGAATATGACCTTACTCAGGGGAACAAGGGATCCGGAATTTTGTATTTTTCTTCCAATCCCAATGGGGAAGCTGAGAAACTAAAGATCTATCTGCGTCCCAGGCCCCGCTTAAAGCATAAAAGCCTGGATTTTGATTTTAGTGATCTGTCGATCAAAGGAAGGGGATCCAAAGGGAATATTCTTACCAAAAATGCCATTCAAAAAATCGTAAAGAAGGAGGAAGGCGTGTCTACCCTTGGCGCAATGGACATATGGTATGATGATACGGTCAGGAGGCTTAATGCCGATGAAAGGGGGAAGTACCTGGGTGCTTTTAAATCCAGCGACCGGATCCTGACCATCCTGGAATCGGGGGCGTATATGATGACAGGATTTGATTTGTCCACGCATTTTGAGGAGGATATGGTCCATATTGAGAAATTTGACCCTGGGAGGATCTTGACCGTTGTCTATTTTGATGGTGTGCAGGGATATACGTATGTTAAGCGGTTTGTGCCAAAATTGTCGGACAAACGGATGGAATTCCTGAATGACCATCCCAAAACCCGTATGATCACGTACAGCCTGGATTTATCTCCGCGTATAGCCATAAAAGTTGTCAGGAAGAGCGGTGCCAAATCCGCAGAAAACATCAGGATCCGCATCGACGAGTTCATCAAAGTAAAAAGCCACAAAGCCAGGGGTAAAAGGATTGCCAACTGTGAAATTAAGCGCCTGGCATGGCTTGAGCCCCTGCCGGCTGCTGAAAAGGAAAATAACGGAGAGGACGCTGGGAGCATGGACAATGCTGCGAACGGGGTGGGTGATGGTTTGAAAAAAAGAAAAATGGACCATAATGCCGGAGATGAGGACACATCCGGCCCCGAACAAATGGCCATAGATTTTTAAGTATGAAAACTACAGAACAATGAAAGCAGATAAAAACATATTGGAAATTACCCCGAATGTGCATTGGATCGGAATCCTGGATTACGATATTGTGACCTTCGATGTAGTTATGGAAACCGAGTACGGCACGACCTACAATTCCTATTTCATAAATGCACATAAGAAAACCATTATTGAAACAACCAAGGAAAAATTTTGGGATGCATACGAAAAAAAGATCCGCCGGGTCGTAGATCCGGAAGATATCCAATACATTGTACTGGATCATACAGAACCTGACCACTCGGGCAATGTCCCGAATTTATTGTCGCTTGCGCCGCAGGCCACGATTGTTGGAAGCGGCAATGCCATCCGGTACTTAAAGGATCTGATCGGCAATGATTTTAAAAGCCTGGTGGTGAAAGACGGTGACACATTGGATCTGGGCAATAAAACCCTTCGTTTTATCAGCGCACCCAATCTGCACTGGCCGGATTCCATCTATACTTATCTGGAGGAAGAAAATATTTTGTTTACGTGTGATTCTTTTGGTGCCCACTACTGCGACGAAAAAATGTTTGATGATCTGGTCGGGGATTTCAGTGATGCGTTCAAGTATTATTTCGATGTGATCCTTAAGCCATACAGCAAATATATGCTCCGTGCCATTGAAAAAATAAGCCCCCTGGAAATATCCGTTGTTTGTCCCGGACATGGTCCTATACTTCGAAAGGACTGGAAGAAATGGGTGGATTGGTCACGGGAAATGGCTGAAGAATACGTGAGGTTTCCAGGGAAAAACCGTGTTTTCATACCCTATGTTTCCGCCTATCATAAAACCGGGGCCCTGGCCGGGAAGATCGCTGACGGGATCCGGAAGGCCGGGGATATTGAGGTCCATGTCATGGATATTGAAATGTGCGGACCTGGTGAACTGGAGGCCGAAATGACCAAAAGCAATGCTGTTGTTGTCGGATGCCCGACCATCAATCAAAATATTTTATTGCCTGTTTATAAGCTGTTTGCCGTGATCAACCCGGTCAGGGACCACAAAAAACTCGCCGGTGGATTCGGATCCTATGGATGGAGTGGCGAGGGCAGGAAGATCATTGAATCAAACCTGACCAACCTTAAGTTGAAATACGTTGGTGAGGGTGTGTTTATAAAATTCACCCCCGATAAGAATGAACTGGCCCTGGCGGAAGAATACGGTCTGGAATTTGGTAAGCGGCTGATTGCAGCGGCGAAAAAATAAATTCCTGTCTTGAGAGTTATCATACAGGTAAAATCATGTACCCTGTTTTCTATGAAAATACAAATGGAACCTTATAAGAACCTGGCGGTCTTTTTTTTGATCCTTATATTATCCGGATGTTCGTTGGAATATAAGCTTGCCCGGTCTTTTGTCGAAGAGGCGGAAAAGCCTGCATTGATGTTTATCGGGGCAGATTATTTATATAAAACCAGTCTAAAGGAAAAAGACATCAGCCAGGCCGGTGAAATGGATCAATTTGCCCTGGATTCAGCCCTGTATTACCAAAGCCGTTTTTTGCAAAATATAGAAGATGAGCGATTTATGAAAACATTTGAGCATGCTTACATACAGGAATTGCAGGAGTTGGGATTTGATGTGTACAGGGAATATCAAATGGATGCCTTTTTGCTTCGCGAAGGGCCTTCTTTTATGATCAATATGGCACAGATGGAGATGGAGGAGTATTATTATTCCCTGCGTGATGAAGAAGTTTTTGATGGATACCGGTACTATAAGGATGTTGATCTTAATGCTGTGGGATTGAATTGCTGGTTTGAACTTTCCCTTATGAATTCGGATGATAAGAAAATATTGTATGCCAGTAATTATACCATGGATGAATATCAGGGGAGTTTCCGGTATTACCCGTTCACGGGGGAGGTGTCGCATCAGTATGAGATTGATTCCCTGAGTATAGGCAATGTTTATAATTTTGCAGGCATTCTTGGAAAGAAATATGCCGGATATACATTTGATTATATCATGAATATGTACATATACAGCAATTTACCGGCCAACCAGGAGCCCGGCATATTTTATCATTATAACCGGCAAAAGAATAATTTCATACCTGCGGGGGAGGACCGGTTCGAACCCCTGGATCAATAACCGGGCTGAAGAGGATTTTACCGGCAGACATGTTTTTAATATACCGGAAAAGGCCTTTTTCAAAATTACCCAAGGGATAAATGCCCTGGATTTTTGTTGTTAGTTTCTTTCGGATGAACATTTCCTGCAGCTTTTGCGATATATCATGGAATTCATCCTTTGCCAGTGACCCTATCCACTGATTAAGATCAAATCCGGTGATCGTTTTATTTCCGAATACAATTTCCAGTATGTGGATATTCCCGAGTGGTTTTCCGGATAAACCGCCATAGACGATAACCTGGCTTCCTGCCGGCATATTATTGAGCATATCACCGGTCATGCTTCCGCCAACCGCATCCAGTGCTATGGTGGCATTCAGTGATGAGGCCAGTGCTTTCAAGCGGGGAAGAAAATCCGCATCATGTTGATTGATCACATGCCTTTGTTCGTCACCGGATCCCGTATCAACTTCTGTTTTTCGCACGATCTTTATGATCTCAATACCGGCTTCGCATGCCAGTGCGGCAAACAACCGGCTTACCTGTCCGCCGGCGGCATTAAGGATTACCGCCTGATGCCGGTTTTTGACTCTATGAAAAAGGGCATAGGCTGTAAATGGATTGATGGCAAAACATGAGGCCTGTTCGTCAGGCATGTCATCCTTCAGGGGAATGCAATTGGATGCTGAAGTGATGAACTCTTCGGACCATGTTCCTCCGCTTTCGTATTGGGAAAAGCAACTTACTCTTTTGCCATCCAGGCTTTCTGTCCCTTCTCCGGTTTCAATAACGGTTCCCATTCCTTCGAATCCCGGAGTAGCCGGCAATGGTTTCTGAAATCCATATCTTCCCTGGATAAAAGATATATCCGAAGGATTGCACGGCGCATACCTGATCCTGATCCTGACTTGTCCCTTTCCGGGGTGGGGTGCAGGTTTTTCTTTCATGGACATGCTTTTGGCTGCCCTGACAATATTTAATGTGTACGTTGGAAGTTCGATATACTTCATAATCACGGATTACGGTGCATGTTACATTCGGCTCCGGGCATAAGGGGTGGTGTCCAGTCCGGCAAATGCACGGTCCAGAAAGCTGTAATATCCGGCGATAGCGATCATGGCGGCATTATCGGTTGAATATTCTATCCGGGGCATATATATTTCCCAGTGATGATCCTTTGCGGTTTGCTTTAGTTGTTCACGCAGTCCGGAATTGGCTGAAACTCCCCCGGCAAGGGCTATTCTCCGGATGCCTGTGGATTGACTTGCCAGGAGCAGTTTTTGCAGGAGTATCCGGATAATTGTATTTTGAATGGATGCAGACAAATCATGCTTATGGTGTTGAATAAAATCCGGATCCTTTTTGAGCTTGTCACGGATAAAATACAAGATGGATGTTTTGATACCGCTGAAACTATAATTCAATCCGTTGATCCTGGGTTCGGGGAACCGGTATGCATCCGCGTTCCCTTGTTTGGCCAGTTTGTCGATTTCGGGCCCGCCGGGATAGGGCAAGCCCATAATCTTGGCAGCTTTGTCAAAGGCTTCCCCTGCCGCATCATCGATCGTTTGTCCGAGAACATGGAAACTGAAATGATCGTCAACGCGGACAATTTGAGTGTGACCGCCAGAAACCGTCAGGCAAAGAAAAGGGAAGTCCGGCCTGGAAGGGGATGATTTCCCGTCGGTATCGATGAAGTGAGCCAGTACATGAGCCTTTAAGTGATCCACTTCTATAAGGGGGATCCCCAGTGCCAGGGCAAATGTTTTTGCAAAAGAAGTGCCGACAAGCAAGGAGCCCAACAAGCCCGGTCCACGGGTGAATGCAATCCCGTCAAGTTGATTTTTGGCTATATTTGCCGTTGTTATGGCTTGATGTATGACCGGTATTATATTCTGCTGGTGGGCACGGGATGCCAACTCGGGCACAACACCACCATAATCCTTATGTACCTGCTGATTGGCAATGATGTTGGCAAGAATTTTGGTATCTTTGACAACCGCAGCCGATGTATCATCACAGGATGATTCGATGCCCAAAATGAATTTGCTCATATTAATTTTTCAGAAGACAAAATTATCAAAAAAAGGCTTAATCATATAATAATACAAACACTGGTGGTTATTCTTGCCATACCAGTGTCAATTTCCATCCTGTTTATGGATCCGGCTGTGCAAACTGTAACAGCCAGGTTCTCGGCTGCTTATCTTTCCGGTCTTCTCGGTTCTGAAGTGTTTATCGGTCGCCTTCAGATCACACCCTTGATGGATTTGAAACTAAAAGAAGTTTATGTGGAAGATGCGCATGGGGATACGCTGTTGTATTCCAGCCGGATTTTTGTTGATGTGGGAATGCCGGACATAGGGGAAAAGCTGATTCGGATCAGAAAGGTAGGTCTGCATACAGGTGCTTTTTTTCTGCATAAATATGAAGAAGATACGGCTTTTAACATAACATATTTTGCAAATGTCTTTAAAGGCGACCCGGCAGAAAAGGGACCCCGCAGGGAACCATGGAATGTGGGTGTCATGGGACTGGAACTGGCAAATGTACAATTCAGGCTGATTGACGATACAAAACCACGAAAACCCGGCGGAATGGATTTCACGGATTTGAATGTACGTGTTGCCGACCTGGATATTCGGGGGATAACCATTAACAAGGATACCGTTTCGTGCATGGTCCAAAACCTCACATGCAAGGAAAAAAGCGGCATGACTGTCGACCGGCTGACTGGCAAGTTCTGGATAAGCCCGTCTTTTCTGGTGGCTGAAAAAATGCAGTTAAAAACTCCGGATTCAGATGTGAAGTTGGATTTTAGCTTTCATTATGATCACTGGAAGGCATATAATGATTTCATACATGAGATCAACATACTTGCTGACATACAGCCTTCCCAGCTTAACCTGAAAGATATTGGTTATTTTGCCCCTGGTCTTCAAGTGATGGACAACCGTATCAGGATTAAAGGGGAATTTAGCGGAACGGTCGACAATCTGAAAGCCCGGGGATTTCGTTTTAGTTATGGAAAGGACACCCGTTTCCGCGGTGAGATCTCTATGAATGGTTTGCCGGATTTTGAGAATACGTTTATTCACCTGGCAATAGAGCATATGCAGGCGTCGGTGCAGGATGTTGAAACATTTTCCATTCCTGGTGAAGAGAACCGTATTGAACTGCCTGAAATATTCCAGGCTTTTGGTGTAATGCAAATTGCCGGATATTTTACCGGTTTCTATAATGATTTTGCTTCGTATGCTTCCTATAAATCAACCATCGGGGATTTTACAACAGATCTGATAGTCAGGCAGGATAGCCTGGTAGATTTGACATATGACGGAAAGATTACAGCAACTGGTTTCGATATGGGTAAATTTCTCAATATTGAACATATCCTCGGCAAATTGAATATGTTTGTGTTGGTTGATGGCGAGGGGATTGAGGTTGAAACTGCAGAAGTGCGGATGAATGGTATCGTGGATTCACTGGATTTCAGGGGTAATAATTTCAACCGGATTGAAATAAAGGGGGAATTGGCTAACCGGAAGTTTAATGGGGAATGTTACATAGATGATGAATTTATTGATCTGGATTTCAATGGGAAAATAGATTTTTCCAGCGACAGACCCGTCTTTGATTTTGATGCGGATGTTCATAATGCCATGTTGAACCAGCTTCATCTCGGAAACCGTGCCGATGATATGAAACTGAGCACCAAATTGCGTTGTAATTTTCTTGGTACTGCGCTTGATGATCTGGAAGGCCGTATTATAATTGACAGTACCAGATACATTGAACATGGGAAGCGATACAGTGTTGATCATTTTGCGCTCGTTACGCTGAAAGATACTGGTCTGTACAAGACGATCCTGCTTACATCGGATTTTATTGAAGCGGACATAAAAGGGAATTTTTTATTTGCAGAATTAAAAGCGCAGTTCACTGCTATAATCGGTCAGTATCTCAAACCGGATTATATAGGTTTGGAGAAAGGGGAAAAACGCACATTACACCAGGATATGGATCTGAATATCCTGCTGAAGAAAACCGATGAACTGACAGAACTTTTCCTCCCTGCACTTTCTGTTTCTGAGGGAACCACCATTCGAGGTAAGCTGGAGGCTGACCGTAAATCCCTGACGCTTGAAGTGTATTCTCCCGAATTGGAATACAGCGGGATAAGGTTCGATTCTTTGCGGATGAATACTGAAACCCATAAAAGGTATTTCAATGTGAATCTGTCAAGTCACAACGTTGTTTTTAAGGAGCCATCTAAACAGGATACAGTGGAACTCGGCATGGACAGTGTGATGTTCCATGCCAGGCTCCGGCACGACAGCATCCTGTACATGCTGCAATGGAATGACAGGAGTATGGCTGATTACAATACAGGGGAAATTCAGGGATATTATTCTTTTATTGATGACTACCGGAGTATATTTAAAATCACCCATGCTGATGTAGTGATTAACGACAGCGCCTGGACAGTAAGTCCGGACAATCACATTGCCATAGATTCCGGCAGGGTCCATTTTCAAAATTTTGAATTTATCGGTTACGATCAACACATGGCTTTGAATGGTTCTGTATCTGAAAATCCACAGGACACATTGATGATTGATTTCAGGAAATGGCGTCTGTCGAATTTTGACATTCTTATCAATAAGGAAGGCCTGGACTTTGATGGTGTTTTGGATGGTCATGTTGGGTTTTCCAGGCTTTTTACTTCACCGGGATTCACTGCCGAAATGGGTGTTCAAAAACTCAGAATGAACAAGGTCCTGATGGGCGATGCAAGTTTTCTGAGCGAGTGGGACCAGCAACACAACCGTGTTACCCTGGATGCAGAGATCATTCATGTCGGAAATGCAGGTACGGGCAAAACCCTGGACCTTAATGGGAGCTATTATCCGTATCGATCGGATACGAACTTTGATGTTGATATACATGTCAGCAATTTCCTGCTCAAAGCCGTTGGTCCTTTTGTTGATGGTGTTTTTAACCGTCTGCAGGGAGTGGCCTCCGGATACGCACATCTGCAAGGGACCATACAGAAGCCCGAACTTATGGGCAGTATGAGATTTATGCGAACATCTTTTTATGTCGATTATCTCAATACAAAATATGAATTTGCACACGAAGTCCAGTTTGACCAGTCGGGGTTTTTGTTCGACGGATTGAAACTATACGATACCCTCGGAAATACCGCCGAAATGAATGGTAAAATTGCCCACCGGAACCTCAGGGATTTTTCACTGGACCTGAATATCCGGCCGGAAAACCTATTATGCCTGAATACAACGGGCCATCATAACGATGCGTTTTACGGATCTGCGCTGGCGACCGGAGATGTGACGATTGAAGGCCCGCTGGATAACCTTAACTTTGATATTGCCGTCACAACGAACAGGGGTACGGATATCTATATGCCGCTTAAAAATACAGTAACCCTTACGCAAAACGATTATATTGTTTTTATAGATTCCAAGAAGGATACTATTTCCGGTATGTTGCCGGAAAGGGATGTACATGCAAAAGGTGTATCCCTGCAATTGAATATCAATGTGACCAATGATGCAGAAGTCCAGATTTTTTTACCCAACGGTATGGGGGATTTGGTTTCCAGGGGAAGCGGAAATATCCGGCTGGGAATATCTCCTTCAGAGGATTTCAATATTGTCGGTGATTATATTATTGAACGGGGAACATTCCTGTTTAAGATTCAAAATCTTCTCAGGAAAAGATTTGAGATCATGCGGGGGGGTAAGATCGTATTTACCGGTAGTCCTTATGATGCCAGAATAAACGTGAAGGCCCTGTATAAAGTAAAAACTACCCTGGCCGGACTGGGCAGTGATCTGGATGATGCGTATGCCGGACAAAGAATTAATGTGGATTGCATCCTGTATTTGAAGGGAAAGCTTATGAATCCGGATATACGGTTTGGCCTGAAGTTCCCGAACCTGGAAACGGAAGTTGAACAGGTTATTTATTCTATTTTGGATACGAATGACCAGGCCCTTATGAACCAACAGATGATTTCCCTGCTCGTTCTGAATTCATTCAGCTATACTACTTCGGGCAATGTTGGCATTTCGTCTTTCAATCTGATCTCCAACCAGCTCAGCAATTGGCTCTCACAGATAAGCAGGGATTTTGATGTTGGCATCAATTACCGTCCCGGTGACGAGATCACGGAGGACGAGATACAAGTTGCATTATCGACTCAATTGTTTGACGACCGTCTGATCATTGATGGTAATCTGGGGGTCTCCTCGGGGGAGCATTCTCAGAATGCGAGCAACATCGTCGGGGATGTGAATATTGAATATAAGCTTACACGCGATGGCCGTATCCGGTTGCGGGCCTTTAACCGGTCCAACAACATCAATAACCTTGAAGATATTGCCCCGTATACACAGGGGGTTGGCATTTTTTACAAAAAAGAATTTAATTCCTTTGGCGATCTTTTTAGAAGAAGAAATTCGCGGAACCCGTGATGAAATGTTTGTGAAGCCTCCGGCAGGCAATGATATATATCTTATTGTTTCCCGGCATCCTGGAGATGGTTGACGAAACCCATAGGTATGGATGTTCTCTGCAAATATACATTGGATATTCATGGGCCGGCAAAAGAAAAAGACGAACCATTCCTTTTGCCTGCTGATGAAGATCTGAGATAATGCTTAACTTTACGGAAATGAGTTTTGACATTTATAAATCTTCCGCCGGTTCAGGGAAAACCTATACCCTGGTCAAAGAATATTTGACCATTCTGTTGCGCAATCCACAGGAATATAATAAGGTCCTGGCCATTACTTTTACCAACAAGGCTGCCAATGAAATGCGGCAACGCGTTATTCATACATTGCGCTTTTTGTCCGGATATCCGGCAACCGGGAAGCCTCCGGCAGATGCTCTGATACATGACTTGAAAACCCAGACAGGCATAAAAAGCAATGCGGTACTCAAACTGAAAAGCCGGCAAGCCCTGAGCCTTATTCTGCATAACTATTCCGAATTTTCCATTGGAACGATCGACAGCTTTGTTCACAACATCGTAAAAACATTTGCCCATGATCTTAAATTGCCGTACAACTTTGAAGTTGAACTGGACAGGGATTTGTTCATACATCGTGTAGTTGACCTGCTTATTGGCTATGCCGGACAAGACCCCAAATTGACCAGGGCCCTGATCCAATTTACAGAATCCCGGACCGATTTTGAGGAAAACTGGAATATTGAAAGCGCCATTCATTCCTTTGCAAGCAAAATGCTTAGTGAAGATAGTTATCCCTATCTAAAGAAGCTGCGGCATGTATCCATGAGTGAGATGGATTCTTTAAACATGACGTTAAACAGGTTGATCCATCGTTTTTACACCATTCTCCATCAAAAAGCTGCCAGTGCCTGTGCGCTGGCGGCAAGGGAAAACCTCTCAGATGCTTCATTTTTTCAGGGTTCAAGGGGGATATTGTCCTTTTTTCGAAAAGTCAGAGACCATACCACGGATGCCGGCATTCAGAAGATTGTATACAGCATGCTGGAAAAAGATAGCTGGGCCGGACCCAAGGCAAGCCCCACGGAAGCTGCTTCGCTTAGGAATATCCAGGAAGAACTGAAGCGTATCCTGAAAGAGATCGCGGCATTGCTGGAAAACGATCATCCGCGTATTAGGATATATGAAATGATCCGAAGGAATATCTATCCCATGGCGATCCTGAATGAAATAGAAAAAGTGATCGATGAATACAGGACAGAGGAAAACCGTATTCACATTTCGGAGATCAACCGTTTGATATCGGATGTTATTGCAAAGGAATCTGTGCCGTTTATTTATGAACGAATTGGAGAAAAATACCGGAATTACCTCATTGATGAATTCCAGGATACATCCGTATTGCAATGGAATAATTTGTTGCCCCTGGTTCATAATGCCCTTGCATCTGGTTATTTTTGCCTGGTCGTCGGAGATGCAAAACAGGCCATTTACCGTTGGAGGGAAGGGGATGCAGAGCAGTTTATCCGCTTGCCGGAAATTGGTGCTGATCCGGGAGGCAATGCGGATGCCCGGGGTGCATTGATGAAAGCTGTTGCCAAAGAGCGGCCTCTTAATAAAAACTACCGGTCCGCCCGGCAGATCGTGCAATTCAATAATGAATTCTTTGGGTTTCTGAGTTCAAAGCTGCCGAAAAAAGTTGGAAATGTTTATTCCGGGTCCAGGCAGGCATGGGCAGGCAAGGATCCCGGCGGATATGTGGAGATTCGCTGGATTGATGCCGGTGACGATAATAAAGCCTATGAAAAGAATACCCAGGATGCGATCCATGAACAGGTTGATCACCTGAGCACCCTGAATTACCGTTTTTCCGACATGGCCATACTTTGCCGTACAAATAAAGAGGGCAGCGCCATTGCGGGTTATTTGCTGGAACATGGGATCCGGGTGGTCAGTGCGGATTCCCTTCTTCTGATGCATTCCCCGGATGTCAAGTTTCTGGTCAGTTGTATGTATGTGCTGACCGGATCACGGGACCCTGTTTTCGTTCTTCAAATGGTGTATTATCTGCATACCAAAAATTGGTTCGGAGCTACCGGTTTTGATCAGCTTATGGATGGTATGTGTGATATGGCTCCAGGAAGTTTTCTTTCAAACCTTTTTAAGAAAATATCCCTGGTATGGCCCCCGGCCGGATGGCAAAATCTGTCCCTGTATGACCTTGCGGAAACGATCATTCGTCTTTTCCGCCTGGACCATGGATTTAATCCTTATATTCAGGTATTGCTGGATGGCATTCTGAAAATCGGAGCCGGCCGGAAGAATTCAATACAGGCGTGGCTTCATTGGTGGGAGGAGAATAAAAATAACCTCTCCTTAAAAATGCCTGAAGATTTAGATGCTGTTCGCGTAATGACCATACACAAAGCCAAGGGACTGGAATTTCCTGCTGTCATCTATCCATACGCTGATGAATCATTCCCACCAACAAGACTGGGAAAGGAGGAAGTTTGGCTTGACCTGGACGATCCGGATCTTCCGGGGCTTCCTGCTGCATTGATACCGGTCAACAGGAAACTGGAGGGGACCCGGTATGAAAAGATATATACCAGCGAATCGGAGAAGTCATGCCTGGATGCGGTAAACCGTTCTTATGTGACCATGACCAGGGCCGTCAAAAGCCTTTGCATTATTCAGAAAAGGCCGGATGCCAAAGGATCGTCATCCAATGCGATGAGTAAGTTCATGAACAACTTTGTTCAGGAACGGGGATTCCCCGTTCAGGGCAGCCGGGTCAGGATTGGCACGGAAGAACCTTATAAGCCTTCATCAAGGGAGGAACCCCGGCATATGTTGGATTTTGATGCATTTTTATCTGTGGATTGGCGGAGAAGGGTACTGATGAGCATGCAGGCCCCCGGTTATTGGGATACAGGATCACCCGACAAACATCGCCAGTGGGGAACTTTGGTTCATAGGGTTTTATCAGGGATAACATACAAAGAAGATGCAGAAAGGGTCGTTAAGCATTTTGAAATAGACGGCTTTATTAATGTTGAAGAGGCGGATATCATCCGTAAGGTACTGAAAAAGGTGCTGGAAAGTCCGGAAATGTCCTTTCTGTTCAGTCCCGACTGGAATGTTAAAAATGAATGTGAGATATTGGACAGCACAGGGAATATCCATCGGCCAGACAGGTTGTTGATGCGTGGCAATGATGCGGTTATTGTGGATTATAAAACGGGCACACATAATCCTGCATACCGGTTTCAACTGGAAAAATATGCCCGTTTGGTGGAATCAATGGGAATGGATGTGAAGGGAATGTATCTTTTATATCTGAATGAAAAGCCGGATATTGTACGCATATGAACAACCACTGGTTCGTTTGTGAACAAAATGATCCGGATTGCTGTTTTTGCAATATTGCAAAAAGCTGAATGATAAATACTTGCATTTTTTGGCATACATTTCGGACGTACCCGTGGAATATTATTTGTTTAACAAAAATCGATTATTATGAAAAGATTGTTCTTGTTATTTGTTGGGATCTGTTTTACAGGTATGTTTATACAGGCCCGGGAAAGTGCCAGGCTTATGCGTTTTCCAACGATTTATGAAAATACGGTGATCTTTAGTTATGCCGGTGATCTGTATACGGTTGATAAAACAGGTGGAATTGCCCGTAAACTTACCAACGATCCCGATGGTTATGAAATGTTTGCCCGGATATCCCCGGATGGGGAGTTTGTTGCTTTTACGGGGCAATATGATGGCAATACGGAAGTATATGTCATGCCTGTGATGGGAGGTGTCCCGGTTCGTGTTACGTATACGGCAACACTAAGCCGTGATGATGTTTCCGACCGGATGGGCCCGAATAATATCGTCATGGCATGGAAAGATGATGACGCAATTGTTTACCGTTCCAGGAAAAAATCCTTCAATTCATTCAAGGGTCATCTCTATGAAGTTTCCCGGGAAGGAGGTATGTCGGCACAATTACCCTTGCCCAGTGGGGGATTTTGTTCCTATTCCCCGGATAAGAAGAAGCTTGCTTTTAACCGGGTTTTCAGGGAATTCCGGACATGGAAATACTATGAAGGTGGAATGGCCGATGATATATGGGTGTATGATTTTGATTCCCGGGAGACAGAAAACCTGACGAATAACAACAATCAGGATATTTTCCCCATGTGGCACGGGGACAATATCTATTTCCTGTCGGACCGTGACCGTACCATGAACCTGTTCGTAATTGATTATAACACCAGGGAGGTAAGAAAATTAACGAATTATACGGATTATGATGTTAAATTCCCTTCATTGGGAAAAGATGCCATTGTTTTTGAAAAAGGCGGGTTTCTCTATTATTTTGATATACGCACGGAACAGGCCATGCAGATTCCTGTTATCATTGCCGGGGACATGGCTTCAGGAAGGAGCGTTGTTAAAGACGCTTCAAAGCAAATCCATTCCTATGCGGTTTCACCGGCTGGTAAACGGTTGGTATTTGGAGCCCGGGGAGATGTGTTTTCTGTTCCCGCAGAATCCGGAATTACATGGAACCTGACAAAATCTTCGGGTGTCCACGACCGGAATGTTGAATGGTCGCCCAATGGAAAGTATATTTCTTTCATATCTGATATGACCGGAGAGGATGAAATATACATCATGGCCGGGGATGGCAGCCAAGGTCCTGTTCAACTTACTTTCAACAATACTACATACGAATACAATCCCATTTGGTCACCGGATTCAAAAAAACTCCTTTGGTCGGATAAAGCCTTAAACCTGAATTATCTTGACATTGACACCAAAGAGCTTGTTGTTGCCGACCATGCGGAGGATTGGGAGATCCGGTCATACAACTGGTCACCGGACAACAAATGGATTACATACATTGTCCCCGATAATTTCGGGGTTTCCAGGGTATGGGTATATAACCTGGAAACAAAGGAAAAACAAGCGGTGACCGACGAATGGTATAATTGCGGAGATCCCGTGTTCAGTGATGATGGCAAGTATTTGTTTTTTACATCCAACCGGGACTTTAATCCCATCTACAGCTGGACGGAATGGAACCACGCATACCAGGATATGAGCAAAGTGTACTTTGTTACCCTTGAAAAAAGCACTGCTTCTCCATTTGAGCCCGAGAACGATACGGTTGAAGTGAAGGAGGTGAAGGATGCCGGGTCAAAAGGTGCAAAAGGCAAATCCAATGATAAAGTTCAGGATGAAGATGAACCGGTCCGTGTCAACATAGATTTTGATGGCATTATAAACCGCGTGGAAGGCCTTCCCATAGATGCCGGGCGATACTGGAGCATAACCCCGGTTGACAATGCCGTGTATTATATGCAGAATTCATCCAAAGACAGCAAGGCCAGTCTTAAGCTTTTTGATTTAAAAGACAAGAAAGAAAAAGATCTCGGGCATATCAAGGGATATATTGTCTCTGCCGACAGAAGTAAAATGCTGGTTGTCCAGAACAGCAAGAAGTATGCTGTGATCGATTTGCCGAAATCCGAGATTAAGCCTGAAAAATTTGTGGACCTTGGCAATATGGAAGTCCGGATTGACCTCAACGAAGAATGGGCGCAGATCTTTCGGGAAGCATGGAGACAAATGCGTGAATTCTTTTATGCGCCGAATATGCACGGTCTGGATTGGGATGCCGTTTATGATAAGTATTCCGTTTTGCTTCCTTATGTGAACAACCGGAATGACCTGAATTATGTCATGGGTGAAATGATCGGGGAGCTGAATGTTGGGCATGCATATGTCAGTGGCGGTGATAAGCCTAAGCCGGAAAGGATCAAGACCGGTTTGCTTGGTGCCGAACTTAAAAAAGGCGAGCATGGCTATTATGTGATTGAAAAAATCCTTGAAGGGGAAAACTGGACCAGCAGCAAACGGTCTCCGCTGACTGAAATTGGTGTGGATGTTCATGAGGGGGATTTTATACTTGCCGTAAACGGCGAACCTACGGATCAAATGGATAATATTTACCGTTCACTGGCTGGTAAAGCAGGGGAGCAGGTCGAACTGACAGTTAACGGGGATCCCGTCATGGAAGGGAGTAAGAAAGTTATTGTCAAGCCCATCGATGACGAATCCCATCTTTATTATTATAACTGGGTCCGGGAAAATATTGAGAAAGTGAATGAGGCAACGGACGGACAGGTTGGGTATATTCATATCCCGGATATGGGCCCCGGAGGATTGAATGAATTTGTCAAGCATTTTTATCCGCAACTGAATAAAAAAGCCCTGATCATTGATGACCGTGGAAATGGAGGAGGGAATGTTTCCCCGATGATCATTGAGCGCCTGCGCAGGGAGCTTGTATTGATGCGTATGGCCAGGAATACAGATTATTACACCATGCCGCGTCAAATCCTGGTTGGTCCTAAAGTATTGCTGATCGATAATTATTCTGCTTCCGACGGCGACCTTTTTGCGTACCAGTTTAAAGAGATGGGCCTGGGTAAGGTGATTGGTGTCAGGACATGGGGCGGTGTTGTGGGTATCCGCGGTTCTTTGCCATTTATTGACGGAGGCGATCTCCGGAAACCTGAATTCTCAACGTATGATCTGGAAGGGAACTGGGCAATTGAAGGTGTTGGTGTGGAACCGGACATCCGGGTGGAAAACGATCCGGCAAAAGAATATGCCGGTGAGGATGAACAGTTGAATAAAGCCATCGAAGTGATTTTGAAAGAAATGGAGGATTTCCCTTATGAAAAACTTCAGCCCATTCCTCCGTATCCGGACAAGACAAACTAATTGATCCGGGGAATTAATTCAAAAGGGACGCATCTGTTGCGTCTCTTTTTTTTGTCTTTGGCGTATGATGAAAATATCCTTGTGGTTTGTTATGGCGTGCTGGATCACCGCTCTTCAGGGTCAGGTTATCATTCAGGAAGGACCGGTATCGGGGGTATGGGAAAAGACCGATTCCCCTTTTTGGATTGAAGGGGATGTATGCATCCCTGCTGATTCCGCATTGACCATTGAACCGGGGGTGGATGTCGTTTTCCGGGGAAAATATAAAATGGAAGTATACGGGGTTTTGGATGCTTCCGGTGCTGCTGACGACAGCATACGGTTCTTTCCTGCGGATACGCTGGAGGGTTGGAAGGGACTGGCCCTGTATTCGCAGGTCAACGCTGCACAGGATTCGACAAGGATCCAATATGCAATCCTGGAAAATGCTGTGAATACAGATGGTGATGGATTTGGAGGCGCCTTGTATATTGAGAATTCAGTCCGGATTGCTTTTCGTCACAATACGGTCCGGTATTCTGCAGCGGAACATGGAGGTGCGGCTTATCTTAAAAATTCCCCGCTGATCATTCAATATTCAGAATTTTATGGAAATCATGCTGCAAATCGTGGAGGCGCCCTGTATCTGTTACAATCCGGTGCATCGTTTTTTTTCACGGATGTATACAGCAACACGGCATTTGCCGGTGCTGCGATGTATGCCCGGATCTCTGATGTTGCCATGGAGGATGTTCATGTGGAAGGCAATATAAGCCAGGGCGGCGGTGGGGGCATCGTATTGCATGAAGGATCTGATTTCACGGTACATAATTCCAGGATATCGGATAATCTGGCCCATGGCAGCGGGGGTGGGGTTGCCATACTCGAAAATTCGGTCAGTGCATTTTCCTATACGGAAATTTCCGGAAATTCTGCCATTCATGATCAATTCCTGGCTTTTGGCGGTGGCGTCTTTGTTACAGCCTTTGATAATGCGATCACTTTTACAAACTGTGTATTTGACGGGAATCAGAGTGATGACGAAGGCGGAGCCGTGTTTACCGAATCCGGCATGGATGCCATTAATTGTTTGTTTTCAGGAAACCATACCAATGGTTATGTCGCACAGGGTGGGGGCGGTATTTACCTTGGTCAAAATAATGCCGGAATTATAAATTGCACTTTTGCATCCAATGATTCTGACCTCGGGGCAGACCTATACATATATGATGCCTCTGCGACCATTTATAATTCTATTTTCTGGGATCCGGGCAGGTTACAGGGAAACCTGATCTACCTTAACGGGAACAATGCTACGGCGTACTTTGCGGTTCATTATTCAAACATACAGGATGGTGCCGGATCCGTTTCAGGAACCGGCGCATATGATGTGTTTTTTGGCGAAGGTATGATCAGTCTGGATCCGGTGTTTTCACAAGAACCGGGTTCTTATGAATTGGAGGAGGGGTCTCCGTGCATAGACGCCGGCTTGCTTGACAGCTTGTCTTTGCTTATACCGCCTCTTGATCTGAATAAAGATCCAAGGGTTGTCAACGGCATGGTTGATATGGGCCCCTATGAGTATCAGGATGCTGTGGGTATTGGATGTCTGGTGATGCAGGACCGGAATGTTGACGTGTATCCCAATCCGGCTGATGATCATGTTACGATACTTTCCACACGGAACATATCCTTTATAACGATCCGGAGTATTTCCGGAAATGTTGTATTGCATAGGCTGACAGGGGGGGATAAGAAAGTTGTCCTGAAGCCGGTTGATCTTGCTCCCGGCATGTATGTCGTGGTTGCCGGCTTCAACGGGATGGAGTTCCAATCCTGTAAATTGCTCATTCAATAAAGAGGCAAAGACATAGATCCTTCAGGTACACGTCGTTGCCCCTGTCCACACATAAGGATTTCAAGATCTAGGCTTCAGGTGTGGGACCACCAAGATTGAACGGTGGAATGATGTCCCCGCTTTCCGGGATGTCTATTTCGCCGTAAAGGGATTCGAATTTTGTCAGGTTTTCTTTAAGGGCTCTGAACAATCGTTTCGCATGCTGGGGGGTAAGGATGATCCTTGATTGAACGCGTGCCTTGGGTATACCGGGCATCATTTTGATAAAATCAATAATAAACTCAGAATTGGAATGTGTGATCATAGCCAGATTGGAATAAATCCCTTCGGCTACTTCCTCTTTCAGTTCTATATTGATTTGATTCTTTTTTTTATCTTGTTGATCTGCCATGATTAATGATTTATAATTTTATAGTTCTTTCTCATTTTCAGCGTCTTCCGTGGTTCCTGTAAGTGTCTCGAACTCATCCCTTGATCCCACTATAATGTCCTGATAATTTTTCAATCCTGTTCCGGCCGGGATAAGATGACCTACGATGACATTTTCTTTCAGTCCGGACAACGTATCTCTTTTGGCCTGAATGGATGCCTGGGTGAGCACTTTTGTCGTTTCCTGGAAGGATGCTGCGGAAATAAAACTATTTGTTTGCAGGGATGCTTTGGTTATGCCCTGCAGGACCTGTCTGGCCGTTGCGGGCTGAGCATCACGGGCTTCCACGAGTTTCTTATCTTTCCTTCGCAACTGGGAATTCTCATCCCGCAGTTTCCTGGCACTGATGATCTGGCCTGATTTAAAGCCAACGGAATCTCCCGGGTTGGTAATTACTTTTTGACCGAAGATCTCATCGTTTTCATCCTGAAAACCTATTTTATTCACCAGTTCTCCTTCCAGAAATTTTGTATCTCCAGGATCAGCGACTTCTACCTTACGCATCATTTGTCGTACGATAACTTCAAAGTGTTTGTCGTTGATCTTAACTCCCTGAAGCCGGTATACTTCCTGGATTTCGTTAACGATATATTCCTGCACTTTCATCGGTCCTTTAATGGCAAGGATATCGGCCGGTGTTAATGCACCTTCCGACAAGGGTGTGCCTGCTTTCACAAAGTCATTTTCCTGAGCCAGGATCTGTTTTGAAGTCGGGATCAGATATCGCTTTTCTTCACCGGTTTTGGATGTGATGATCACTTCCCGGTTTCCGCGTTTCAGTTTTTTCCCAAAAGAAACAACGCCGTCGATTTCAGAGACCTTGGCCGGATCGGAGGGATTTCTTGCCTCGAATAGCTCGGTCACCCTCGGCAAGCCACCTGTGATGTCGCCCGATTTTCCAATGGCCCTGGGAATTTTAACCAATGCTTCTCCGGCTTTAATGGTGGATCCTTCTTCGATGGTAATGTGGGCTCCAACCGGGATATCGTATGATTTTACGGCCTCACCGGATTTGTTTTCAACGTGGATGGTCGGATTTTTAGATTTTTGGCGTGTCTCGATGATCACCTTATCATGATATCCTGTTTGTTCATCCGATTCAACGCGGAAGGTTTTTCCCTCTATAATATTTTCGAATTTAACTTTACCGCTGGCTTCAGAAATGATCACCGCATTCCACGGATCCCATTCACAGATCAGTTCACCTTTCTGCACTTCCTGGCCATTTTTCTTATAGAGGTTGGCTCCATAAGGTATGTTGCTCGAGGTTAGGACGATATTGGTTTTCGCGTCAATGATCCGCATTTCAGCTGAACGTCCGACAACAACATCGTATTTTTTTCCTTCCGGATCCGTATAATCGATGGTTCTTAATTCGTCAATGGCAAGCAGGCCATTGTATTTTGCCGGTATTTTCGAGGCAACGGCAATATTGGATGCCGTACCACCAACGTGGAAAGTACGGAGGGTGAGCTGTGTTCCCGGTTCACCGATAGACTGCGCCGCAACCACGCCCACGGATTCACCAACCTGCACAAGCTGCCCTGAAGCCAGGTTTCTGCCATAGCATTTTGCACAAACACCGTGTTTGGATTCGCAGGTAAGCATGGACCGGATCTCAACGAATTCTATCGGTGATTCTTCGATGGTTCTGGCAATGTCTTCATTGATCTCTTTGCCGGCTCCAATGATCAATTCTCCTGTCAGCGGGTGGAGTACATCATGGAGCGTCACCCTGCCGAGGATCCGGTCGTAGAGTGATTCAACGATTTCTTCACTTTTCTTGAGCGCCGATATGGTCAATCCCCTGAGGGTTCCGCAATCGTTCTCTGTGATGATCACATCCTGGGCCACATCAACCAGGCGGCGTGTCAGATAACCGGCGTCTGCCGTTTTGAGTGCTGTATCGGCAAGACCTTTTCGGGCACCGTGTGTAGAAATAAAGTATTCCAGGACCGAAAGTCCTTCCTTGAAATTCGAGAGGATCGGGTTTTCAATAATTTCCCCGCTGGTGGCACCGGATTTTTGTGGTTTGGCCATCAGTCCCCTCATCCCGGCAAGCTGGCGGATTTGTTCTTTAGAGCCCCTGGCACCGGAATCAAGCATCATGAAAATGGAATTGAATCCCTGCTTGTCCGTGGTCAGCTTTTGCATAAGGCTTTGGGTAAGCAGCGAATTGGTATGTGTCCAGATGTCAATGATCTGATTGTATCGCTCGTTATTGGTAATGAACCCCATGTTGTAGTTGGCCATTACCTCTTCAACTTCTGCATTGGCTTCGTCGATGAGGGATTTCTTACTTTCAGGGATGAGCACATCTCCCAGGTTAAAGGATAGCCCTCCTCTAAATGCCGTATTGAAGCCCATATTTTTAATAGCATCCAGGAAATTGGCAGTTTTATCCGTGCTTGTCTTTTTCAGGATTTTCCCAATGATGTCGCGCAGGGATTTTTTGGTAAGCAATTCGTTAATGTAACCATATTCTTTCGGAACGACCTGGTTAAAGAGGATTCTTCCCGTAGTTGTTTCGATCATGCGCTTAACAGGTTTGCCTCCCTTGTCGACGTCATCGACCAGTACATGAATGATGGCATGGAGGTCTATCCTCTTCTCGTTGTATGCGATCATGACCTCTTCAGGGCCATAAAATTTCATTCCTTCACCTTTGACCGGATTTTCCGGGATGCTTTTTCTGCCTTTGGTAATATAGTAGAGGCCCAGTACCATGTCCTGGGAAGGTACGGTAATGGGTGCTCCGTTGGCCGGATTCAGGATGTTATGGGATGCCAGCATCAGAATTTGTGCTTCAAGTATGGCGGCATTTCCAAGAGGAACATGCACAGCCATCTGGTCACCGTCAAAGTCGGCATTAAAGGCGGTGCACACCAATGGGTGTAACTGAATGGCTTTTCCTTCGATAAGCTTTGGCTGAAAAGCCTGGATGCCCAGACGGTGAAGGGTAGGGGCACGGTTGAGGAGAACCGGGTGTCCTTTAAGGATGTTTTCCAGGATATCCCACACGACCGGATCTTTCCTGTCTACGATTTTCTTCGCTGACTTCACGGTTTTCACGATTCCGCGTTCAAGCAGCTTGCGTATGATAAAAGGCTTGAACAGTTCGGCTGCCATGGCCTTGGGTATACCACATTCATTCAGTTTGAGTTCGGGACCGACCACAATAACCGAACGACCGGAGTAATCGACACGTTTGCCGAGCAGGTTTTGACGGAACCGCCCCTGTTTTCCCTTAAGGCTGTCGCTCAGTGATTTTAAAGCGCGATTTGAATCCGTTTTGACCGCGTTTGCTTTTCTTGAATTGTCAAACAATGAGTCAACGGCTTCCTGCAGCATGCGCTTTTCATTACGCATGATCACATCCGGTGCTTTGATCTCGATTAGGCGCTTGAGGCGGTTATTTCTGATGATAACGCGCCTGTACAGATCGTTGAGATCGGATGTGGCGAAGCGTCCGCCATCCAGGGGCACAAGGGGTCGCAGTTCTGGAGGGATAACCGGGACAACCTTAACGATCATCCATTCCGGTTTATTTTCTATTCGTGTATTTGCATCACGGAATGCTTCGATTACCTGAAGGCGTTTCAGGGCATCCAGCTTGCGCTGTTGTGAGGTTTCAGTGTATGCCTTATGCCTTAAATCGTACGAAAGTTGATCCAGATCCAGACCTCCGAGAAGATCATGAATTGCTTCGGCGCCCATTTTTGCAATGAATTTTTCCGGATCGTTGTCATCAAGGTATTGATTATCTGCCGGAAGGGCGTCAATTATATCGAAATACTCTTCTTCGGTGAGGAAGTCCATGTAGTTCAGTCCGTCTTTTTCTTTGATGCCCGGCTGGATCACTACATACCTCTCGTAGTATATAATGGATTCCAGCTTTTTGGTCTGGAGCCCGAGCAGGGCACCGATCTTGTTGGGTAAGGATTTAAAGAACCAGATATGGGCCACCGGGACAACCAGTTGTATATGGCCGGTACGTTCCCTTCTGACCTTCTTTTCAGTAACCTCAACGCCACAACGGTCGCAAATAATCCCTTTGTAGCGTATCCTTTTATATTTTCCGCAGTGACATTCCCAATCCTTGACAGGCCCGAATATCCTTTCACAGAATAATCCATCGCGTTCAGGTTTATAAGTCCGGTAGTTTATGGTTTCCGGTTTCAATACCTCGCCATAAGATCTTTCCAGGATCTGTTCCGGCGATGCAAGACTCACTGTCATGCTTGAAAACTCACTGGATATTTTTGAATCCTTTCTGAATGCCATTCGATCTTTCCTTTATTATGTTTGATGAACAAATGCTCGTTGCCGGGATGTACGCTCTTTTCAGGTGTATGCCACCATCCTTAGAGGTCAAAGGTAACATTGAGCCCGAGTCCTTTGAGCTCATGAATAAGGACATTAAATGATTCGGGAACACCGGGCCTGGGGTTGTTGTCTCCTTTCACCAGACTTTCATAAGCCTTGGCCCTGCCCTGAACGTCATCTGATTTTATCGTCAGGATTTCCTGAAGTACATTGGCTGCACCAAAGGCTTCCAATGCCCAAACTTCCATTTCTCCGAACCGTTGTCCCCCGAATTGAGCCTTGCCTCCCAGCGGTTGTTGTGTTATAAGTGAATAGGGGCCGATGGAACGGGCATGCATTTTATCATCCACCATATGGTGGAGCTTGAGCATATAGATGTA
Organism: Bacteroidales bacterium; assembly: GCA_018400295.1. Classification (GTDB taxonomy): domain Bacteria; phylum Bacteroidota; class Bacteroidia; order Bacteroidales; family B18-G4; genus M55B132. Next base: position 164,871 of record JAGYMZ010000001.1, read on the forward strand.
ACCCACGGTCGTTGGCTGGTCGAACCGTTCCCCGGTTTCCCCGTTATAAAGGTATACTTTGCCATCGGGTGGCAGATTCGCCTTGGCCAGGAGTTCATTGATCTGTTCGTAGCTGGCCCCGTCAAAAATCGGAGATGCAAAATTTAAATTGAGCTTCTTTCCGGCCCAGCCCAGCACGGTTTCATAGATCTGGCCCAGGTTCATTCGTGAGGGAACACCCAGGGGGTTAAGGACAATGTCTACCGGGGTGCCGTCTTCAAGGAAAGGCATGTCTTCTTCGCGCACGATCTTGGCAACAATGCCTTTATTCCCGTGTCGTCCGGACATTTTGTCTCCGACCTGCAGCTTACGCTTTTTGGCGATATAGACTTTGGCCATTTGAACGATGCCATTGGGAAGGTCATCACCAACGGTGGTAACAAATTTTTCCCGGTTATAATTGCCAAGAATTTCCTTGAATTTGATGTTGTAATTATAAATGACCCTTTTAATCAGTTCGTTCTTATTCTTATCCGTGGTCCATTTATTTGGATTGGCCGTGGTATAATCAATGGCCATCAGTGATTTTTGTGTGAATTTTGCTTTTTTCGGGATTAGTTCTTCCTTGAAATTATTGTACACCCCCTGTGAAGATTTGCCACTTACCAGGACCATGAGTTTATCGACAAGTTTGGCTTTGAGATCCCGGGATTCCTTCTCAAATTGTTTATCCAGCGATTCGATGACGTCTTTTTCCTTGGTTTTGGATTTTTTGTCCTTCAACACGCGGGAGAACAACTTGTTTTCAATAACGACCCCTTTCATTCCCGGAGGAGCTTTCAGGGATGCATTTTTTACGTCGCCGGCCTTATCACCAAAAATGGCCCGTAATAATTTTTCTTCAGGTGTAGGATCACTTTCTCCTTTTGGTGTGATCTTACCGATTAATATATCTCCTTCATTTACTTCGGCACCGACACGGATAAGTCCGTTTTCATCAAGGTCTTTTGTCGTATCGGCACTCACATTGGGTATGTCGTTGGTGAGCTCTTCAACGCCCCGTTTGGTATCCCGCACTTCCATCGTAAACTCTTCGATATGAATAGAAGTAAAGATGTCTTCTTTTACCGCTTTTTCTGAAATAACGATGGCATCTTCGAAATTGTACCCTTTCCAGGGCATAAAGGCGACAAACATATTTCTGCCGATGGCCAGTTCCCCGTCGCGGGTTGCATATCCCTGGCAAAGCACTTGTCCTTTGGTTACTTTATCGCCTTTATTAACGATGGGCTGCAGGTTGATGCATGAATTCTGGTTCGTTTTGGAAAACTTGGTCAGGTGATAGCGTTTTACATCATCGTCAAAACTGATCAATTTTTCCTCATCCATCCGGGTATACCGGATAACAATCTCCTTTGCATCAACATACTCAACGATCCCATCACCCTCGGCATTGATCAGCACCCTGGAATCCCTGGCAACATCTTTTTCAATACCGGTTCCGACGATGGGTGCTTCCGGACGCATAAGCGGCACTGCCTGCCGCATCATATTGGACCCCATAAGTGCACGGTTCGCATCATCGTGTTCCAGAAATGGGATCAAAGAAGCGGCAATGGATGCGATCTGATTTGTAGCACTGTCGATCAGGTTTACCTTTTCCCGTTCTATGATGGGATAGTCGGCCAGAAATCTGGCTTTTACCTTGTTTCTGACCATTTGCCCCTGATCGTTCAATATGGTATTGGCCTGGGCAATGATTTTGGTTTCTTCTTCCTCTGCGCTGAGGTATATAGGGTTTTCATCGCGCAACACTTTTCCTTCTTCTACTTTCCGGTAGGGTGTTTCTATAAAGCCCAGCTTATTTATTTTGGCGTAAACGCAGAGTGAAGAGATCAGTCCGATATTAGGGCCTTCCGGTGTTTCAATCGTACATAACCGGCCATAATGGGTATAGTGAACATCACGGACTTCAAATCCGGCCCGTTCTCTGGACAGTCCGCCAGGCCCGAGGGCAGAAATTCTTCGCTTGTGGGTTATTTCCGAAAGCGGATTGGTTTGATCCATAAACTGCGACAACTGATTCGTTCCAAAAAAGGAGTTGATCACAGAAGAAAGGGTTTTGGCATTGATCAGGTCTGCGGGTGTAAACACCTCATTGTCCCTGACATTCATCCTTTCCCGGATGGTCCTGGCCATTCTCGCGAGCCCCACACCAAACTGGGCGTACAATTGTTCACCAACGGTTCTAACCCTGCGGTTACTAAGGTGGTCAATATCATCCACTTCTGTTTTTGCATTGGATAATTCAATCAAATGCTTAATGATGGAAATGATATCTTCTTTGGTAAGCACCTTCACATCATCCGGTGTATCCAGCTGAAGCTTTTTATTGATCCGGTATCTTCCCACGTCACCGAGGTCGTAGCGTTTGTCTGAGAAGAACAGTTTGTCGATAATTCCCCTGGCGGTTTCTTCATCCGGCGGTTCTGCATTACGCAGTTGTCTGTATATAAATTCAACCGCTTCTTTTTCAGAATTTGCCGTATCTTTTTGGAGCGTATTAAAGATAATTTCATAGTCGTTCGTATTGATGTCTTCCCGGTGTATTAAAATGGTTTTTACGCCGGCATCAACGATCATATCAACGTGCTGTTCTTCGAGTTCGGTCTCACGGTCTATGATGACTTCTGTCCTTTCAATAGAAACCACTTCACCCGTATCTTCATCCACAAAATCCTCAATCCAGGAACGGATCACCCTTGCGGCGAGTTTCCTTCCGAGTGCTCTTTTGATCGCGGCTTTGGATACCTTGATCTCTTCGGCCAGATCAAATATTTCCAGGATATTTTTATCACTTTCATAACCAATGGCTCTGAGAAGCGTTGTTACAGGCAACTTCTTCTTCCGGTCAATATATGCATACATCACATTATTGATATCCGTGGTAAATTCCATCCAGGAACCTTTAAAAGGTATAATCCTAGCGGAATAGAGCTGCTGGCCGTTGGCATGAAGACTGGTGCCGAAGAAAACTCCGGGCGAACGGTGCAACTGGGAAACCACAACGCGTTCTGCCCCGTTTATAATAAACGATCCCCTTGGCGACATATAGGGTATCATCCCAAGGTACACATCCTGGACAATGGTCTCAAAATCCTCATGTTCAGGGTCTGTGCAATAAAGTTTGAGTTTTGCCTTCAGGGGGACACTATAGGTAAGACCGCGGGCAATACATTCTTCTTTCGAATACCTGGGTGGATCAATAAAGTAATCCAGGAATTCCAGGACAAAATTATTCCGTGCATCCGTGATTGGGAAATTCTCACTGAATACCTTATACAGACCTTCATTGATCCTGTCTTCGGGATTTGTTTCCAGCTGGAAAAAATCCTGAAAAGATTTCAATTGAATGTCCAAAAAATCCGGGTAATCAGCACTGATCTTTGTGGATGCAAAATTGATTCTTTCAACTTTTTTGGCTGCCAATGTTGTAATGTTTTAAGTGCGTAGTTTGTAATTGTTTTAAATAAGAGAAGAGACTGTTTTCAATACATGCATTGAAGACAGTCTTCAAATCAAAGAAAGAAAAACTACTACTTAACTTCTACTTCTGCGCCAGCTTCTTCGAGTTGTTTTTTAAGTGATTCAGCTTCATCTTTGGCGATTGCTTCTTTGATGGGTTTGGGTGCACTGTCGACGAGTTCTTTTGCTTCTTTTAGTCCGAGGCTTGTGAGTTCTTTAACCAGCTTAACAACCGCAAGTTTCTTTTGTCCTGCTGCTTTAAGTACAACGTCAAATTCCGTTTGTTCCTCAGCAGCTTCTCCTTCTTCTCCGGCTCCGGCGCCCGGTCCTGCAACCACTGCCGCAGCAGCAGGTTCAATTCCGTATTCTTCTTTGAGAATGTCTGACAATTCATTTACTTCTTTGACTGTCAGATTAACTAATTCTTCTGCAAGCTTTTTAAGATCTGCCATTTTTATTATCTTTTTAAAAATTATGTTACGCGTTTATTTAAATGGTTTATTATTCTGATTTTTCTGATAATGTTTTGAGTATGCCTGTCAGTGTATTTCCACCCGATCCAAGGGAACTCATGACATTTTTAATGGGTGATTGAAGCAATCCGATCAGGTCGGCGATCAATTCGTTTTTGGATTTGATCGTTGACAGGAATTCAAGTTGGTCATCACCGAGGTATGTCATTTCCTCGATAAATGCTCCCTTTAACAATGGTTTGGCATACTTTTTCCTGAATTCTTTTATCAGCTTTGCGGGTGCATTTCCTGCCTCACAAAACATAACGGATGTAGGCCCCTTAAGCGCTTCGTATAAGGGATCAAGTTCTTTATCCGTTTTTTCCATTGCTTTTTTGAGCAGGGTGTTTTTGACCGTTCTGAGGCGGACATCCTTTTTAAAGCATGTTCTTCTCAGGTCCGTGGTTACTGCGGCATTAAGTTCCGATACATCCGCGAGGTAAAAATTCGGGGTATTGGTCAATTCCTCTGCAAGCGCTTCTATTAATTGATTTTTTTCTTCTCTTGTCATGTCGTGCGTTTTCTTTGAATTAAAAGCAAAGAAATTTAAGATGCGATTGATTTCGGCTCAACTTTAATGCCCGGGCTCATTGTACTGGAAAGGAACACGCTCATCATATAGGTTCCTTTGGCAGCTGCAGGTTTCATTTTAATGATGGTTTGCAGGAGTTCTTTGGCATTATCAATGAGTTGTTGTTGATCAAAAGACACTTTACCAATGGAGGCATGGATGATCCCGAATTTATCAACTTTAAAGTCAATTTTACCGGCTTTGACGTCCTTAACAGCCTTTTCGATATCCATTGTCACCGTACCTGTTTTTGGATTGGGCATAAGTCCCCTGGGGCCGAGGATCCGTCCAAGCGGCCCCACTTTGGGCATAACACTGGGCATGGTAATAACCACGTCAATATCTGTCCACCCGCCTTTGATCTTATCGATAAATTCATCCAATCCAACGTAATCGGCTCCGGCCGCTTTGGCCTCTTCTTCTTTATCGGGGGTACAAAGTACCAGTACCCGGATGGTTTTTCCGGTTCCGTGGGGTAAAGCAACCGAGCCTCTGACCATCTGGTTCGCTTTTCTGGGATCCACGCCCAGGCGAATGTCCAGATCCACGGAAGCATCAAACTTTGTGTAGGAGATCTTTTTTACGATTTCCACTGCTTCCGGAAGAGGATACGTGTTGTTTCTTTCGTATTTATCAATAGCTTCCGTATGTTTTCTCGTTTTTTTTGTCATTTTTCAAATAGTTACTCGTGATCACCGGTTTATCAATTATTCGCTTTCAGATCTTGCAAAAGGCGCTTCTCCTTTAATACGGATACCCATACTGCGGGCAGTTCCTGCAACCATTTTCATTGCGGATTCGACCGTAAATGCATTTAAATCAGGCATTTTGGCTTCTGCAATGGTTTTTACCTGATCCCAGGTAACATTTGCCACCTTTTGGCGATTCGATTCCGAAGAGCCTTTTTTGATTTTCGCGGCTTCCAATAATTGAATGGCGACCGGAGGAGTTTTAACAACAAAAGAAAAGGATTTGTCCTTAAAAACGGTAATGATCACCGGAAGCAATTTCCCTGCCTGGTCTTGTGTCCGGCCATTGAATTGCTTACAGAACTCCATAATATTCACACCTTTTGCACCCAAAGCCGGTCCAATCGGTGGTGAAGGGTTTGCTGCACCTCCTCTGATCTGTAGTTTAATGAGTCCGCTTACTTCTTTTGCCATTTTTTGATTTTCTCCTTTGCGTTAATATTCAAAATGGTCAATTCCACTTACTCTTTTTCAACCTGCATGAAGCTTAATTCGAGTGGGGTCTTCCTTCCGAATATCTTCACCATTACCTTGAGTTTCTTCTTTTCTTCATTGATCTCTTCGATAACACCGGTGAAACTGTTGAACGGCCCGTCAATTACTTTAACGGATTCGCCAATGATGAAAGGAACGTTGACTTCCTCGCCTTGTTCGGCAAGCTCGTCAACTTTGCCCAGAATGCGATTCACTTCACTGGGACGGAGTGGGTCAGGTTCACCTCTTGTTCCTAAAAACCCCAATACATTTGGAATGTTTTGAACAATATGTGGGATCTCGCCAACCAAAGCCGCTTCGATAAGAACATAACCGGGGAAGTAATTTCTTTCTTTGGAAATTTTTTTTCCCCGTCTTACCTGGTAGACTTTTTCAGTCGGAATAAGGACTTGTGAAATATAATCGTTTAAATTCAAGCGACTTATTTCATTTTCCAGATACTCCTTGACCTTTTTTTCCTTCCCGCTGATTGCCCGCACAACGTACCACTTTTTCACATTATCACTCATACCCAAGCTTAGACTTATATTTGTTATATACTAACAAAATATTAGATTATTATTGTCCAGGCTACTACTAACTAAACTAAAAGAGCTTATAGAATTGTTCCAGGAGTGTTTGGAATGAAATATCCATCAAATAAACGACAATAGCGATTATAAGGGAAGCAATGGATACCACAATTGCACTGCTTTGCAATTCACTCCATGTTGGCCAGGAAACCTTATGAATTAATTCATCATAGCTTTCCTTCATATAAGCCTGTATCTTAAATTTTGCCATTTAACCTAACATTTTGCACGGGTGGGAGGAATCGAACCCCCAACCAATGGTTTTGGAGACCACTACTCTACCAGTTGAGCTACACCCGTTCATTAGCGGAAGGGAACAAATCCCTTCCGTATAGAATTCTATTCAATTATTTCAGTTACCTGCCCAGCACCAACCGTACGGCCACCTTCTCGAATTGCAAAGCGAAGTCCTTTATCCATGGCTACTTTTGCGATGAGCTCTACTTCAATGGTAAGGTTGTCTCCCGGCATTACCATTTCAACACCTTCCGGCAGAATGATCTCACCGGTTACGTCCGTGGTTCTGAAATAAAACTGCGGGCGGTATTTATTATGGAAGGGGGTGTGACGTCCGCCTTCTTCCTTTTTCAGGATATACACCTCTGCTTTAAATTTCGTATGGGGAGTAATGGATCCGGGAGCAGCAATAACCATGCCACGTCGGATCTCATTTTTATCCACACCGCGGAGCAGGAGCCCGGCATTATCTCCAGCCTGACCTTCATCGAGGATCTTACGGAACATTTCAACACCCGTGACAACGGATTTCATTTTTTCTGCTCCCAGCCCGATCAGGTCTACCGGATCTCCCGTATGGATGATTCCGGATTCGATCCTTCCGGTAGCAACTGTACCGCGGCCTGTAATTGAAAACACGTCTTCCACAGGCATCAGGAATGGTTTGTCGACATCCCTCTGGGGCATTGGGATCCAATCGTCACATGCGACCATGAGATCCATTACTTTTTCAATCCATTTTTCTTCTTTATTGAGCGCTCCGAGAGCGGATCCGCGTATGATCGGTGTGTTGTCACCATCGAATTCATAAAATTCGAGAAGTTCACGGATTTCCATTTCAACAAGTTCGAGCAGTTCGTCGTCATCTACCATGTCTACTTTATTCATGAAAACAACGATACTGGGAACACCAACCTGGCGGGCAAGAAGTATATGTTCGCGTGTTTGAGGCATGGGACCGTCGGTTGCCGCAACCACGAGAATGGCACCGTCCATCTGGGCAGCACCTGTGACCATGTTCTTAACATAATCGGCGTGGCCGGGACAGTCAACATGCGCATAATGCCTGTTTTCAGTCTCATATTCAACGTGGGCAGTATTTATAGTAATACCTCTTTCCTTTTCTTCAGGAGCATTATCGATTTCGTCGAATGACTTAAACGCTGCAAATCCTTTATCCTGCAGATTAAGTGTAATCGCAGCGGTGAGTGTTGTTTTTCCGTGGTCAACGTGACCGATCGTTCCAATATTGACGTGAGGTTTTTCACGCTTAAATGTTTCTTTTGCCATAACAAAAACTGTTTATAAATTACACTGTTATTCTTAAATTCTTATCTTGAGCCATTGACGAGAATTGAACTCGTGACCTCTTCCTTACCAAGGAAGTGCTCTACCCCTGAGCTACAATGGCTGCTGAGCGGAAGACGGGGATCGAACCCGCTACCTACAGCTTGGAAGGCTGTCGCTCTACCGGATGAGCTACTTCCGCGATAATTGTGGGGAGAGGAGGATTCGAACCTCCGAAGGCGAAAGCCAACAGATTTACAGTCT
>JAGYMZ010000010.1 GCA_018400295.1 Bacteroidales bacterium
TGTAGACCGTCATCAGTGCATCAGAAATCCTGTATTTTTTATAATGGTCTTCCAGGATGCCGAGGGTTTGATTCAGCCTGGAATGAAACCAGCGAACAGAAAGTCCGGCATATTCCGGTTGTCCCAGGGTTTCTTCCACTTTCCAGCTTTTGACCAATCGCAGGGCATTCCAGATCTTATTGCTGAAGTTACGACCCTGCTCACACAGGCCCTCATCGAAAGGAAGGTCATTACCGGCGGGTGAAGTAAGAAGCATACCCACGCGTACGCCATCAGCCCCGAATTTCTCCATCAATTGAATCGGATCCGGTGAATTGCCCAGGGATTTGGACATTTTCCTGCCGAACTTATCCCGTACGATGCCTGTCAGGTAAACATTCTTAAACGGCACCTCACCCCGGTATTCCAGACCGGCCATGATCATCCGCGCCACCCAGAAAAACAGGATCTCCGGAGCGGTCACCAGGTCGTTTGTAGGATAATAATAAGAGATATCCCGGTTATCCGGATGACGAATGCCATCGAACACAGATATGGGCCATAGCCAGGATGAGAACCAGGTATCGAGCACATCCCCGTCTTGTGACAGATCTTCCTGTGTGATCCCGGGATCATTATATTTTTCGTGTGCCTTTTCAAGGGCTTTCTCCCTGTTTTCTGCAACGACCACATTGCCATCGGGCAGGTAATAGGCGGGAATACGCTGCCCCCACCATAGTTGTCTTGAGATACACCAATCGCGGACATTTTCCATCCAATGCCGGTATGTATTTTTGAACTTTGCAGGATGGAACCTGACGGTATTGTTCATAACAGCCTCCAATGCGGGTTTCGCCAGTTCATCCATTTTAAGAAACCATTGCCGGGATAGTTTGGGTTCAATGATCGCATCGGTGCGTTCGGAATACCCGATCTTATTTACATAATCCTCCACCTGAACCATATGGCCCTTTCCATCAAGTTCTTTGGCAACCAGTTCCCTTGCCCTGAACCTGTCTTCCCCGACAAAAACCTCCGCTTTTTCATTCAATGTGCCGTCATCATTAAAAATATCGATGGAAGGGAGGGAGTGTTTTATACCCAGGTTATAGTCATTGATATCATGTGCCGGAGTTATTTTGAGTGCGCCCGTGCCAAATTCCATATCCACATATTCATCCGGTATCACGGGTACCGGACGGTTTACCAGGGGAACAATGACCTTTTTACCGTGCAGGTGTCTGAACCGCTTGTCATCCGGATGAACACAGACAGCAGTATCACCCAGTATGGTTTCCGGGCGTGTGGTAGCAATGGTGACCCAATCTTCAGGGCGCCGGCCCCGGGCCCCGTCTACCAGGTACCGGACATAATACAGTTTGGAGTTGACTTCCTTGTAGTGAACTTCTTCATCCGAAATGGCCGTGAGGGCACGCGGGTCCCAGTTGACCATGCGCACGCCCCGGTATATCAGTCCTTTTTCGTAGAGATCAATGAAAACCCGGATAACCGATGCATACATATCCTCATCCATGGTAAATTTTGTCCGTTTCCAGTCGCAGCTTGCCCCGAGCTTTTTCAGCTGTTCCAGGATAATGCCCCCATGTTCTTCCCTCCATTCCCAGGCGTGTTGCAGGAATTCTTCCCTGCTGAGTTTTGATTTATCGATGCCCTTCTCTTTCAGCCTGGCCACCACCCTGGCTTCCGTAGCAATGGAGGCATGGTCGGTTCCCGGCAGCCAGAGTGTGTTTTTCCCTTTCATGCGGGCCCTTCTGACCAAAACATCCTGAATGGTGTTGTTTAGCATGTGTCCCATGTGAAGGACACCGGTCACGTTCGGCGGGGGTATTACAATGCAATAAGGCTCCCTTTCATCCGGCTCGGAGTGAAAGTAGCCCTGATCCATCCAGTGTTTATACCATTTATCCTCTACTTTGGAAGGATTATATTTGCTTGGGATTTCCATAGTTATGCCGTTCCTTGCGTTATACGCTGCCAAAATTAATAAAATTGACCGTTGCATTGCAGGAACGGAAAAGCTTTTTACGGAATGGCCGGTCCGGCGGCAGAAAACTCACTTCTTCATTGTCCTGTGCCGGTGCACCGGATAAAAAAACAGCCTGTGCATTCAGGACGGGCAGTCCTGGATGCACAGGCCGGATCCAGCTATGTTCAGGCCCTGATCATTCATCCTTGATTTTGTCCAGCTGATCCATCCCGTGGAAATTCATGGTTTTGGATAGTTTCGACATGGCTTGCATGTCCAGGTTACCATAGATGCTAATGAATCCGGACTGATCAGGCTGGTCGATCAAAAGGAGCATTTCCTGAAAATTCTCCCCTTCTTTTCTGATCATGAACTTTACCAACTGATCGGATTCCTTTACCTGCATCAATTCACTGAACCCCTCCAGGTCAAAATCCTGAATTTCCTTTCTGAAGTTTTCGAAATCCTTTTTACTGACCTTGCATTTATCTTCCAGCATAAGTATGCGTATGAACTTAAGACCTTCCATGGCATCTTTCATATCCCTCATTTCATGGTTGTTCGTATCCTCCATCTGAGAGATCATCGAAAAAAGCTCTTTCGTGATGTGGACAGTGGTGAATCCTTCTTTTCCGTTATATTTCTCGAACAACTTGGTGGTCGGGCTATCCTGGGCCACAAGAAAGGATGGCAACAAAAACAGGACGGCAACAAAATGTAACATCATTCTTTTTTTCATAGTGTTTGTGTGTTTCGCTGATCTGTTCAATCAGCAAGGTTATTAATATATTTACTCATTTTATTATATTCATTGATCCTGGAAGCTTCTTCCATGCCAACATCGAATTGACCGATGCTCCGGGCATTTTCAAGTCCTTTGTTAAACGTTCCAACAGCCTGGAGCTGACCGGTGCCCTTGTTGAATTTTTCAGATACAAAATACATGACCTTTTTGGCCTCATTATATGCCGTTTCCGGATTACTCATTGTATCTTCTATGTTCCGGGTAAACATGTTAAAATGAAAAAATAAAGTTATCAGGATCACAATACTGGCAACCGCACTGCTTATCATGAACATCCAGGTTCGGCGGTTGCTTCTCAGTGCAACGGTATCCAAATGGCGCAACTTCTCCAGGAATTTATCTTCAAAATCTTCATCCGTATGCTCTTGCCGGTATGATCGGGAATAAAAACGGAACTGATCCCGGGCAAATTTCAGGTTCCGGGGCACTTCTTCCGTTTCAAAAAATGATCTGAGATCCTTTTCTTCAGCAAGGGAAGTTTCCCCGTCGTAATATTTTTCCAACAATTTATTAATTCTTTGAAAATTCATAACTGTTCACTTTTATCAGTTCATCCCTCACTTTTTTTCTTGCCCTCGACAAAATAACCCGGATGTTGTTAAGGCTAAGTCCGGTGATCTCCGCGATCGCCTCATATTCAAGTTGCTCTATATCTCTGAGTTGCATTATGATCTTCTGCTTTTCGGGCAATCTGTTGACAAGCTTGTTGATGAAACGGATCGTATCGGACATTTCCGACTGGGCTTCCGGACTGCTCATGAAGCCCGGGACCATTTCCTGTTTCAGGGATATTTCCTGCCAACGTTTTGATTTCAATCTGTCAAGGCACATGTTTTTTGTCATGACCATTGCAAAAGCTTCCAGGTTGCGGTAGTTATCCAGGTCATCCCTGAGGTTCCATAATTTGATCATAACATCCTGGGTAACATCCATGGCTTCTTCGTGATGGTTCAGCATCCTCCCAGCTAAGCGATAAAGCCTGTCTTTGAAGGGCAACACCTGGTTTCTGAATTCCTCAAGGTCCATAACACTGGTATGACGAACGACACATCCGGTTATTACAAAATAAAGGAAATTTTTTCTGTCATTCTTTTCCAAATCAAACCATTTCAAAGGGTCTTGGTAAACTTGTTTTTTTATTTATATTTGTATCCTTTATAATTTAAATGGGCTCTGGTATTATAATCCAATGAAATAAATAATATTCATCAAAATTTACAATTATGCTAAAAGGACATCCTAAAGGGCTTGTAGTAGCGTTTTTTGCTAATATGGGCGAAAGGTTTGGTTTCTACACCATGATGGGGATCCTGGTTTTCTTCCTTCAAGCGAAATATGGCTTGAGTGGAACTCATGCCGGCCTGATCTATTCCATCTTCTATTTTTCCATTTACGGACTATCGATACTTGGAGGTATAATTGCTGACCATCTGACACGGAAAGGAAAACGAGGTCTTGGACAAACCATTACCCTGGGCATTGTCATCATGTTCCTTGGATACATATTCATGACCATACCCCTCAACGACAAAGGTACGGTTGGCCTCGTGGTCAGTATTGTGAGCTTATTTATCATCGCTTTCGGAAACGGGCTATTTAAAGGCAACCTGCAGGCCATGGTCGGGAACCTCTATGAAGCTCCCCAATATGCCCATCTGCGTGACCGTGCATTCAGCTTGTTCTACATGGGTATCAACATCGGCGCGTTCTTTGCCCCCAATGCTGCACGGGGAATTCGCACATGGTATCTTGGTACACAGGGACTAAAATACGACAACGCCATCCCTGAACTTGCCCATCGGTATATGAACGGTGAACCAATTGACGTCACCAAATTCCAGGAGCTTGCCAATGAGGTCACAATCAATCAGGCAGCCATTACCAACTTGTCGGAATTTTCCCGGAACTATATTGACGCCATCTCTACAGGTTTTCATTATGCCTTTGGTGTGGCCGGAATAGCCATGCTAATATCCCTGGCCGTATATCTCGGATTCAAGAAATTCCTGAGGGCAGGTGACCTGATCATCAAAAGCGATGATGATAAAAGCATTGATGAAGATACCCATGGAGCAACGGTGGTAAAGGAAATGAGCGGACCACAGGTTCGCCAGCGTTTTATTGCCATGATCCTGGTAATGCTGGTGGTTATGTTCTTCTGGATGTCGTTCCACCAAAACGGACTGACCTTATCCCTGTTTGCCCGGGATTATGTGGTCCGTGAAGTCGGGCCGCTCACCTACATGTTTTTCGACCTTAAATCGTTGCTGTCTTTCATAGCGGTAGTCATTGGTATTGTATTGGTCGTTCAGAAATCTGCCAAAGCCATGAACCGCATGCTTGGCGGTGTGTTGATACTTGCCGGTGGCTTTCTGAGCTTTTATTTTTACTCTACTTACGGTACAGCCAACCAGATCGAACCGGAAACATTCCAGCATTTCAACCCGATATTCATCGTGTTCCTGACCCCGGTGGTCGTAGGTTTCTTTGCCTGGCTTTATAAAAGGGGCAAAGAACCATCCACACCCCGAAAGATCGGTATTGGTATGATCCTGGCAGCCGTTGGATTCCTGGTGATGGTCATCGGATCACGGAATCTGATCGCTCCCAGTGAAATTGCCACGGCAGCAAGCTATGACAGGGTTTCACCTTACTTCCTGATCAATACATACCTTATTCTAACGATCGCAGAGCTCTTTTTGAGCCCGATGGGCATATCTTTCTTTTCCAAGGTGGCCCCGCCAAAGTTCAAAGGACTTGCCCAGGGCATGTGGCTTGGCGCAACAGCCCTCGGAAACCTCCTGTTGTTCGTTGGGACCGAGCTTTGGGAAAGGGTGGAATTGTGGCAGGTATGGGCCGTATTTGTGACATGTTGTATCCTGTCCGCCATATTTATTTTCTCCATTATGAAGAAATTGGAAAGAGCCACTTCCGATTAAGCATACAAGGTCATTCCGCATAAAAGGGAGCGCTCCACAGGGGGCGCTCCCTTTTTTTCATCAGCATACCGGACAGGTCAGAATTTCCCGGGATGCGGATAATCCCTTCCATAATTCGCTAACTTTGCACCATGGAATTCGCATGGGGTCATAACCGGAGGTTCAACGCCTACGCCAATTATTTCCGGAAAGCATTCGGCGAACGCTATCAAAAATTAAGCGTCGATGCCGGATTCACCTGCCCTAACCGCGACGGTACATTGGCATCCGGTGGTTGCAGCTACTGTAACAATGATGCTTTCAATCCTTCGTATTGTTATCCCTCCAAGCCCGTCAAACAACAACTTGAGGAAGGAATGGAATTCCATGCAAAAAGATACCGGAGGACCGGGAAATACCTCGCTTATTTTCAGGCATATTCCAACACCTATGCGCCCCTGAAGAAATTGAAAGAAATTTTCGGGGCAGCCCTGGATGTGCCATCGGTCAAAGGGTTGGTCATTGGCACCAGGCCGGATTGTGTGGATGAAGAGATGCTGGATTATGTTGCCGGATTGTCAAAAAACCATTACATCATTATGGAATATGGGTTGGAATCCTGCTACAATAAAACCCTTGCAAGAATAAACCGCCAGCATACCTTTGAGCAAACGCAGGAAGCCATCCGGAGAACCAACAGAAAAAAGATACGGACCGGGGCGCATGTCATCTTTGGCCTGCCCGGGGAAACCCGTAAGGATATGATGGCTGAAGCATCCATCCTTTCAGGATTGCCTCTGGATACCATTAAATTCCATCAGCTTCAGATCCTGAAAAACACCCCGATGGCAAAAGAATACCTGATGAACCCGGATGATTTCAACTTTTTCACCAAAGATGAATACATCGACTTTATTGTGAAGTTTATCGAATACCTGAACCCGGAATTTGTCATCGAACGCTTTGCCGGGGAGGTCCCTCCCCGGTTCCTGGCCGGACCGGGCTGGGGACTGGTCAGAAATGACCAGCTCATAGCGGAAATCGAGAAAGAACTTGAGAAAAGAAATGCCTGGCAAGGTAAAAAAATTGGAAATTTGCCCCACAAACCATAAACAACCCACCATGATCAACACATCCACCATACAATCATTCATTAAAGGGATAGAACTCTTTAAAGGCCTTGATAACAGGGAATATAAAACCGTTGCCCAACACTGCAAAACCAGGAACTTTGCACCGGGTTCCTTTCTCTTCGCGGAAAACGCCCCGAGGGAAGGGGTTTTTATTATTTATGAGGGAAAGGTAGAACTATTTAAAACCTCCACCTACGGAGGGGAAACCAGGTTATCCCTGTTCGGACCCTATGATTTTATAGGTGAAGGAGCCCTGACCGGAGATTCTCCCCATTCAACCTCTGCCCGGGCCATAAATAAAACAACGGTCTTTGCCCTCGATGAAGCATTTTTCAGGGAACATGGCCCTATTTCGGTTAAGATATTTTCCAACATAGCCAGGGTTATTTCCCGCAGGATGCGACAGGCCAATGCCCATATGGTTGCTTCGGCAGCCCAGTATGAATCCGGACAAACACGTTCTGAACACGATTTGCTGGGATACAGGCAGGTCCCCAATGAATTTTATTACGGCATTCAAACCTTGCGGGCCACGGAAAATTTTAACATCAGCGGGGTAACACTCAATTTTTATCCCTTGCTCATAAATTCTCTCGCCACGGTTAAAAAAGCCGCTGCACAAGCAAACCATGAACTCGGATTACTGGAAAGCGGCATTACCAAAGCCATTGTACAAGCCTGCGATGAACTGACCAACGGAAGGTTTCATTTTCATTTTGTGGTGGATATGATCCAGGGAGGCGCAGGAACATCCACCAATATGAATGCCAATGAGGTCATTGCAAACCGGGCCCTGGAAATACTGGGACATAAGAAGGGCGAATACGAATTCTGCCACCCCAACAATCATGTAAACCTATCCCAATCAACCAATGATGCCTACCCTACTTCCGTGAAACTGGCCCTGTATAAAAGCAATGAAACACTGATCCAGGTGCTGCAACAATTGATCCAGTCCCTGAGAATGAGAGAAAAAGAATTCAGCCATATCATAAAAATGGGGCGGACCCAGCTCCAGGATGCCGTCCCCATGACCCTCGGGCATACCTTCGGATCTTTTGCCACATCACTGGAAGAAGAGATCCATCGCCTGAAAGATAACGCCCGTCTTTTTCTTTCCATAAACATGGGAGGTACGGCTATCGGGACCGGGATCAATGCGCATCCGAAATACAGCAACATTGTGGTAAAATATCTGAGGGAGATCACTGGACTGGACATACAGATTGCGCCAAACCTGGTGGAAGCCACACAGGATACAGGCAGTTTTGTTATGTATTCATCGGCCATTAAAAGCCTCGCCATTAAGCTGTCAAAAATTTCCAACGATCTCCGGCTGTTATCCTCCGGACCGCGTGCCGGAATCAATGAGATCAACCTGCCACCCATGCAACCGGGTTCATCAATCATGCCCGGGAAAGTGAACCCGGTGATCCCTGAGGTGGTCAATCAAATTGCCTTCAAGGTTATTGGGAACGACATGACCGTTGGACTGGCTTCAGAAGCAGGTCAGCTGGAACTCAATGTCATGGAACCCGTTATTGTCCAAAGCTTGTTTGAATCCATTGAAATGCTGAAAAACGGCATGAATACCCTCCTGTTCCGGTGCATTAATTTTATCACAGCAAATGAGGACCATTGCAGGCAGATGGTTGAAAACAGCATCGGCCTGGTTACAGCGCTTAATCCATATATCGGATATGAAAATGCCACACGCATTGCCAAGGAAGCCCTGGAAAAAAACAAGAGGGTTTACGACCTGGTACTGGAACAGGATCTTCTTTCAAAAAAAGAGCTGGACCAGATCCTGGATCCCCAAAACATGATCCGTCCAAAACAATAATGACACAGCCATGAATCATTACAAGCATATATTTTTTGACCTGGACCGGACCATATGGGATTTTGAGACGAATTCGAATGAAAAATTCAGAAAGATCTATGACCACTACGATCTTTCATCAAAGGGGATCCCTTCCTGGGAGGAATTCCGCAAAAGGTTTGCAAACCACAATGAGATGCTGTGGGATCTTTACAGGCAGGGAAAGATCAAAAAAGAAAGACTCAGTATTCAGCGCTTTGATCTCACCCTGCAGGATTTCGGCATCCACGATCCCGGAATGGCTTCATCCATTGCCCATGAATATCTGACCATACGGAACGAGGATGTTTACCTTTTTCCTGATGCCATTGATGTATTGGATTACCTTTACGAAAAATACGTCCTTCATCTCATTACCAACGGGTTTGAGGAAGTGCAGGTCAGGAAAGTGAATATATCCGGACTGGACAGGTTTTTTAAGACCTTTACCACCTCCGAGGAAGCAGGCGTTAAAAAGCCGGATCCCGGCATTTTTGTGTATGCCCTGAAAAAAGCAAATGCAGACCCTGCAGAGAGCATAATGATCGGGGATGACCTGGAAGTGGACATCCTGGGAGCCAAAGAAATACCAATGGACCAGGTATATTTCAATGACAAAGAAAAAACACACCATGAAAAGGTCAAATACGAGATCAGGGAGTTGCGGGAATTAAAAGAGATATTCTAGGAATATTCTGCAATAACATCATGGCAGGCACGCACACGCTGTCCCAGTTTGACCTTCACATCAGCATCACATGCAAAAAACAGATCAACCCTGGATCCAAATTTGATCAGGCCAAGGTATTCTGCCTGGGCTACTGTGTCGCTTACCGCTTTTTCACAAAGGATCCGCCTGGCCATAATGCCGGCTATCTGCCGGATCATTGTGTATTTCCCGCGATCGTCTTTTATTACTGTCGTGTACATTTCATTTTCAAGGGATGACTTGGGTTTGTATGCCGGATAATGCCTTCCCGGGTGATATTTTTGATACATGATCTTTCCCGAAACGGGGGTCCAGTTAACATGAACATCCAATGGAAACATAAAAACCGATACCTGCGTCATTTCCTGCTGGAAATACTCTGTTTCCAGCACTTTTTCAATAGCAACCACCCTTCCGTCAGCGGCACTGTATATTTTTTGCGGATCCTGCGTTGCGGTTCTTCTGGGAAAACGGAAAAAAAACGTCACCAATGCCATAAAAACGGTGCCGGCAGCATACAGGAACCAATGAACAACACTTTGCTCAGGAAAAAAAACATTCACCAGCCCCAGAATAAGCAATACCGTCACCAGCAACACCATGACCGGGATCAAACCTTTCTTATGAATACGCATTTCAGTGTATTAAGCTTAAATATAACAAAACCGCCGGTGCCGAGAACAGGACACCATCGAACCGGTCAAGCATACCGCCATGACCGGGAAAAATATTCCCGCTGTCCTTCACATTCGTATAACGCTTGATCATGGATTCGGACAAATCGCCCAGCGTCCCGAATACAATGATGATCAAAGCGATAACGATCCAGGAGAGGTACCACATATCGACCAGGTAGAAGGCAACCAAAACAGAAACACAGACCGCCATTAAGCCACCAATGATTGTGCCTTCCCATGTCTTATGCGGGGAAATTGAGGGGAACAGGGAATGCCGGCCCGCCAGTCTCCCCCCCACATAAGCGCATATATCATAGGTCCACTGGACCAGGAAAAAACCAGCCAGTATCCCGGGCTTGTATATATCCCGGGAAGGTTCATAATCGTAAAAGAAATTCAACAGGGCAAAAGGCACGGCCACATAAACAATCCCCAACAATGTAATAGCCACACCTTCCAGGGACACGTTCCCGTCTGTGAAAATGGCTATGACGAAAAGAAAAACAGGGATGATAAGGTTCACCAGCAGGATGTTCTCATGAAAAACACCCATGGCATACAATCCTGTGCTAATGTATACAACTGCAGCGGCAAACAAACCAACGACTGAATACCCTGTTCTGATCTTAGCGCTCAGCACCCGGAAATACTCCCATAATCCCAAAATCGTAAAGGCCAGAAAAAGCAAGAAAAAAGGCACCGGACTATAGGCCATGGAACCCAATACCAAAATAACAAATACGGAACCGGTAACCGTTCTCTGAATCAAGTTTTTCACAACAAGTCATCCTTTCTTCGCACCCCGGACATCATCGTCTAGGACTCAACCAAAAACAAAATAAGCTCTCCCGGGCCATGAGCACCCATAACCAGTGTCTTTTCTATGTCGGCCGTCCTGCTGGGGCCAGTAATAAAAGAAACCATTGAAGGGATTGCCCGTTGGTATTTTTGTTGAATGTTAATGAATGCATCTTTAATCTCCTGCACGATCTGAGAAGTGAACGCAAAAACCAAATGTGTATCCGGATATACATGTGCCTTTCGTCCGGAACCCGTGCCCGAACTGACCATGACAGAACCAAACCTGGCTACGAGATATTCACAGCGTGTGATGGCGGCTGCAGATCCTTGCAGCCCTTTATCGCTGTAAGTATATGGTATTTTCAGATCTTTCAGCAGGGCTTGCAAGGTTTTATCCCGGCAATAAACGGATTGCCAGGATCTTTCTTCCATCAAACCGATCAGCTTAACCTGGAATTCTTTTATGGATCCGCAATATACAAAAGACCCTCCGGTTTCCGTGAATGCCCGTGCAAAAGCAACATCCGGCGTGTCGACCAGGGGTTTGAGTACCGGGGCAGATAAATTAACATGTCTTGACGTATCTTTGGATATGCCCGCCAGGGCATTTCTTATGCGGGCCAGGACTTTTTCCCTGGACAAACCATACATCATATAATTTTTTTGATCGGACACCCTGGTTATTTTAAGAACTGATCCCTTTTTATTTATTCCTTAACCTTTTTCTCCTCCACATCCTTTTTATCTGCAGCGCTTGGTTTTTCTCCGGATTTCTTCACCGTGGTCCGGCGTTTTTTGGGAGCTGTATCCTTACCGGCGACTTTAGTCCTGGCTTTGCGGGACTCCGCATCCGCTTTCTTTTTTACTTTTTTGCGATCGGTTTTATTGTCCACGGGCTCTTCTTCATAGGGCCTTTTGCCATATATTTCCTCGAGGTCTTCGCTAAAGATCACTTCTTTTTCAAGCAATCGGTGGGCCAATTTTTCCAGTTTTACCTTATGTTTCTGCAGTATGGTGACAGCCCGCTTGTATGCTTCCTCCACCAGCGTTTTCACTTCTATGTCAATAAGCTCTGCGGTCTTTTCACTGTATGGCTTTTGCAGGCTATACTCCTGTTGCCCGGTAGAATCATAGTAGCTGATGTTCCCTATCTTTTCATTCAGGCCGAAGTATACGATCATATTATACGCCTGCTTGGTCACCTTTTCGAGGTCATTCAAAGCGCCGGTGGAAACTTTCCCGAAGACCACCTTTTCCGAAGCCCTGCCCCCCAGGGCCGCCGTCATCTCATCAAACATTTGCTCCTTATTTGTAATTTGCCGTTCCTCAGGGAGATACCAGGCAGCACCCAGCGCTTTACCCCTCGGGATAATGGTCACCTTGACCAGGGGATGGGCATGTTCCAGCAACCAGCTTATGGAAGCATGTCCGGCTTCATGAAAAGCAATAACGCGTTTTTCCCTGGGAGATATGATCTTATTCCTCTTTTCCAGTCCACCGATGATCCGGTCAATGGCATCCATGAAATCCTGCTTCCCAATGGCTTCTTTATCACGCCTGGCAGCAATCAGGGCAGCCTCATTACAAACATTGGCAATGTCGGCACCGGAAAATCCCGGTGTTTGCTTGGACAAAAATGCAACATCTACAGTATCGTCCACCCTCAGCGGACGCATGTGTACCTTGAAAATGGCTTTACGTTCCTCGAGATCCGGGAGCTCCACATGGATTTGCCGGTCGAAACGTCCTGCACGCATCAATGCACGGTCGAGGACATCGGCACGGTTTGTTGCGGCCAGAATGATCACACCCGTATTGCTGCTAAAGCCATCCATTTCTGTCAGAAGCTGATTCAGCGTGTTTTCCCGTTCATCGTTGGCACCCGTGATTTGATTCCTGCCCCTGGCACGTCCAATCGCATCAATCTCATCAATGAATATGATGCACGGAGCTTTTTCCTTGGCTTGCTTGAAAAGGTCACGCACCCTGGAAGCCCCGACTCCGACAAACATTTCCACAAAATCAGAACCGGATATGGAAAAGAACGGAACCTTGGCCTCTCCGGCCACGGCCTTGGCAAGCAAGGTCTTACCGGTCCCGGGAAGACCCACCAAAATTGCACCCTTGGGTATTTTGCCCCCAAGTTTGGTAAACCGGGCAGGACTTTTCAGGAAATCTACGATCTCTTTGACTTCCATCTTAGCCTCTTCCAATCCGGCAACATCCTTAAAGGTTACCGTAACATTGTTGGCTTTATCAAAAAGCTGGGCCTTTGATTTTCCAATATTGAAGAGTTGTCCTCCGGGGCCGCCCCCGCCCCTGCTCATCATCCGCATGATCAGTATCCAAACCCCAACAAGGACGGCAATTGGAATAAGCCATCCGAGTATCTCCCCCCCCCAGTTCCGGCGGTTTTCATTTTCCACATATACCGGATCCTCAACACCCTCCTGCGCCTCATCTATCTTATTATAAAAGACCTCAGGTGAACTAATTACATATTGATATTGAGGTCCTCCCATACCCTGGCTCCTGACATCCTCATAGCGGGATCCGGACAATTTGTTCTCTTTGATGTATATCTCCGCATATTCCTTATTCACCAGAACAATACGCTCAACGTCACCATTCATCAGCATCTGTCGCAACGCTCCCCAGGTGGTTTTCTCAGAAGTTCCTTCCGTGTTGAAAAAGTAAACCGAGAAAAATATAAGCGCCAGGATGGCGTAAATCCAATAAAAATTGATTTTACCCTTCGGACTCTTCGGCTTTTCACTTCCTTTTCCTGCAGAATTGTTTGAATTATTGTGATTGGTTGTCTTATCTGCCATTATGTCTTATTTTCTCCATTCATTAGTCTTTTTCGTACTTTTCGTCCATCCTCTCTACATCCGAGTCCCCCCACAGATCTTCAAGCTTAAAGAACGCCCTTTTCTCCTCTTCAAAAACATGGACCACCACATCAATATAATCCAGCAAAATCCATTCCGCATTTTCAAATCCTTCCACATGCAATGGTTTTTGCGCTTCATCCCGGCGAACCTTTTCCACAACAGAATCTGCAATAGCCCCCACCTGTGTCCTGGAAGTTCCATGGCAGATAACAAAAAATTCCGCTACAGCGTTTTCATTCTTTCCAATGTGAATGCAGACGATGTCTTTCCCCTTTTTGTCTTTTATCCCCTGGATCACAGTATCGGTTAATTTTCTGCTTTCTTCGTAAGTATTTATTATCATTCAATTGTTTAATGGGTTACAATGCAGCAAAATTAAGGAATTTTAGGCTCCTAATTCCATCACTGTTCAAACGTTAAAATATTAACGTTATTTTTATATAATTGTTTAATGGCTCATTCGTTTGTACAACATGACTTTAAAACCCATAGGCAGCCAGGTCATTCATTTGGATACCACCGATTCAACCAATATGTATGCTTCCCGGTTGCTTGGATCGGGGCAGGCCCGGCATGGGACCGTCGTTCGGACTGCCTACCAGGAAAAAGGCAGGGGACAGGATCAAAGTACCTGGTTCAGCGATCCCGGGAAAAACTTATTGTTCAGTGTTGTTCTATCTATTGAAACATTTCAGGCAGAAAAACAATTCATGATCAATAAGATCATTTCCCTTGGTATAACCGATTACCTGACAGGCCTTTCTATGGATCCCGGATCCCATGTAAGCATCAAGTGGCCCAACGATGTCTACATTGGCAATAAAAAAGCAGGAGGAATACTTATCCAGAACCAGATAAAAGGACAAACGGTCTCCTCCTCCATCATTGGCATCGGATTGAACATAAACCAGGACACCTTTCCGGATTCACTTCCCAACCCGGTATCCATTAAGCAGATCACGGGAAGATCCCATGACCTTGAAAAATCCTTCACAAGCCTGCTGGATCATCTGAACGGAAGAATGAACCAATTCCTCAGGGGAAAAGAGGAAAGGATCCACCGGGGTTATCTCCGGCGCCTGTTCCAGGTTAACCAGCGCAAAAAATATAAGGTCCCGGGCAGACTGATCCAGGGGACCATAACCGGAGTGGATGAATTTGGCAGGCTGATCATCGTGGATGAACAGGGAAATACCTTGACCCTGAATATGAAAGAAGTAATATTTCTATGACGGGGACTGATAATACGCCTGTATTTTTCCCGCCATATGATCAACGAGGTTCTGTAAAGGCCTTTTTGCCATCATTTTCAGCATAGCGGACATTTGCGCTTCCAGCGTGATCAATACGAAGGATTTTTCCGCATCTGCCGGTTCCAGGATCACCTTGAGATCAAAACCAAAAGGCATGGTTCCTGCAGAGGTCACAACAATACGCGAATCCATATCTTTTTCAGACATTTTCATTGCAACATCGCCCATATTCTTTATGGTAAAAGAACATTCGGATTCTGTTGCCTTCCAGTTCACCACCTGTTCAGGCATTAAATGCTCAAAATTCCTGAAATCCGAAAGGAAAACATATACCGCATGGACTTCACGGTCAACCGCAACTTTATCACTTTTAACAGATACATTC
This sequence comes from Bacteroidales bacterium, assembly GCA_018400295.1. Taxonomy (GTDB): domain Bacteria; phylum Bacteroidota; class Bacteroidia; order Bacteroidales; family B18-G4; genus M55B132. The sequence goes on from JAGYMZ010000010.1 coordinate 15,403, forward strand.
ATAAATGCTATTTTCCCCATTTGGAAGGATCCTCGCGCCATTGCTCCAGGTTCAGCAGGTCCTTTTCCGCAATGTAATCCTTTTCCACGGCTTTTCGTATCAAATGATCGTAATCAGACAAGGTGATCAACGGGCATTTTTCCTTTTCAAAATTTTTCCGCGCAATTTCCAGGTTGTAGGTGAATATGGCCACCATGCCTTTTACATAGCAGCCCGCATCACGTAGTGCATTTACGGCTTTCAGACTACTTCCGCCGGTAGATACCAGATCTTCCAAAACAACCACGGACTGCCCGGATTCTACATGTCCTTCGATTTGGTTTGCCAATCCATGCGCCTTCTTCGAAGTACGAATATAAACAAATGGAAGGTCCAGATCCTGAGCCACAAGTGCACCCTGTGCAATACCTCCGGTAGCCACGCCTGCAATTACGTCCGGATCACCGAAGTTTTCATTAATGGCCCCGGCAAATTCCTGGCGAATATATGTCCTCACCCTCGGATAAGAAAGCGTAATACGGTTATCACAGTATATGGGGGAGATAATTCCGGATGCCCAGGTGAAAGGATCAGCAACATGCAGCTTGATTGCTTTAATTTGCAACAACAATTCAGCTGTTCGCAGCGCCGTTTCTTCGTTGTAAATCATCCCGGCAAATGTATAAAGTTTTTAGTAATTTTATGCAAAATAATGATATGGATAAAATAGCAGTATTCCCGGGCTCCTTCGACCCGATCACCAAAGGGCACGAATCCATTATTAAACGGGCAATTCCTCTTTTCGACAAATTATACCTTGCCATTGGCATCAATGCGGAAAAAAAGAGCTTTTTTCCGGTCAATCAGCGCAAAAAATGGCTTGAAGAGGTTTTTAAAGAATACAGCAACATTCAGGTAACCCATTTTGAAGGATTGACGGTAAATTATTGCAAAAAAGTAAATGCCAAATATATCCTGCGGGGATTGAGGACATCGGCGGATTTTGAATTTGAAAGAAGCATAGGCCAGGTAAACAAAAAGATCTATCCCGAAATAGAAACCGTCTTCCTGCTCACCACGCCGGAGTATACCGCCGTTAATTCATCCATCGTAAGAGATATACTGAAGCACGGAGGAGATGTCAGCCAGTTTGTGCCCGGTGCGATCCGGATCCCCTGAACGGTATAACCCAATAATCCTTTGTTCCTGACCGTTAATACACCAACAACACATTTTGATCTATGAAATGGATATGTACCCTTATGCTTTTTTTGATCTCAATGGCTGCACAGCCGGCTGTTACCGTTCTTGAGGGTCATGTTAACACACCTGCTCCCGGCGATCATGTAGTGATATCTGGTTATAAAAATTTTATCTCAAACGAATTATATGTGCTGGGGCAGGGGAAAATAGATGAAGACGGCCATTTCAAAATTGAATTTGATATTGATGTGACAACCTACACCCAAATCGGGATCTGTTTTCAGTACAGTGAATTTTATTTTGAGCCTGGGGCAAAATACCGTTTGCAAATCCACCCTTCCGAAAAACACACTGAAGGATTGGGGAGCATTCATGTGCAAATCATTGAGCCGGATACATCCCTGACCAGTGAGATATGGAAGATCAACAACCACTACAACAATTATATGGTATCCAACATCAGCAATGCATACACTCGTATAAGCAAATCCAAAGCAGACCATTTAAGGAATATCCTGTTTGATGAGATCACCGCAAATGGACATCCATATCTAAAGGATTACATTGAATATAAAATAGCCTCTCTTGAACTTCTCGCCAAACGCTCCAGCAAAAAAAAACTGGCCGGGGATTACATTTGGGATAAACCCGTTTTGTACAACAACATTGAATATATGGATTTCTTTCACGCATTGTATTCCAGAATGCTTATCAGCCATCCCGCCCTGGTTTCCCCGGAAGAAGTAAACACAACAATCCGTGATAAGAAGTCATACAAAGCCCTGGCCAGCCTGATCCAACGATCAGGGCTGACCGGTAATGCAAAAGTCACGGAACTTGCATTGCTTTGCAACCTCAAAGAACTATATTATGTGCCCTCCGCCGACCAGCATAAGATAGGCCTTTTCCTGCGTGAGCTCACTGAACAATCCCCGTATCCGGAAAACAGGGAAATTGCCGCCAGCCTGTTGAAAACACTCACCCGTTTTTCGCCGGGAAAGCCCTTGCCGGATCTGTGGATCAGGGATTCTGCAGGCAGCGATGTCAGATTATCCTCCTTGCCGGGCAAACCCGTATATTTATCCATTATCCATCCGGAGAGGCCGGGCAGTGTGGCAGAACTTGAAATGATGAAAACAATTTATCCGGAATTAAAAAACAGGATACGGTTCATTTCCATTTCCATTGACCCCGATATATCTTCTGCCATCAAACTCAAACAGGATAAAGATTTCAACTGGGATTTTTATTCGCTGGCCCATCCAGGTGAGATAATCAATAAATACGGCATAAACAGGACGCCGGTCTTCATAATGGCAGATGCGGACGGAACGTTCATTTCCTATCCGGCATTTTCCCCCAGTGAGGATCTGGCAGGATATTTGAAAAGAATACTCAAACAATAATAGATAATCCGGTATTTTTCAATTAATTTTGCCATTGATATTGCGCAAAAAATCTTCACAACAATATATGAGTTTCTTACAGAATTTTATTGGCACCAAATCCACACGGGACCTCAGGAACCTGAAACCATACCTCCAGAAGATTCATCACGAATCCGAAAGCATTCAGGATCTGGATAATGATGCGCTCAGGGCCAAAACCATGGAATTCAAAAAGAGGATCCATGAGCACATCGAAGCACAGGAAAAGGAGATCAGCAACCTAAAAGAAAAAATCGAAGCAGAAGAAGACATCCAGCAACGGGAAGCGATGTGGGAAGAAATTGACAAACTGGAAAAAGTCAGGGACGAACAAACCGAGGAGGCACTGAACATGATCCTTCCGGAAGCCTTTGCTGTAATGAAAGAAACCGCACGCAGGTTTAAAGAAAATGGAGAGATCATCGTAACGGCCACCGAATTCGACAAAACGCTGGCATCACAAAAAGACAATGTTGAGATCAAGGGAGAAAAAGCACATTATAAAAACAGCTGGATGGCTGGCGGGAGCAAGATCACCTGGGACATGGTCCATTATGATGTGCAGCTGATCGGAGGGGTTGTCCTGCACCAGGGTAAAATTGCCGAAATGGCTACCGGAGAAGGTAAAACCCTGGTGGCTACCTTGCCTGTTTACCTCAACGCCCTTCCAGGCCAAGGAGTGCATATCGTCACGGTGAATAATTACCTTGCATTGAGAGACTCGGAATGGATGGGAATGCTCTATGAATTTCACGGGCTTAAAGTGGATTGCATCGACAACCATGAACCGAACTCCCCGGCCAGAAAAGAAGCATATCGTGCCGACATCACTTTCGGTACGAACAACGAATTCGGGTTTGATTACTTGCGCGACAACATGACAGGCAATCCCAGCGAACTCGTGCAACGGAAACATAATTATACGATCGTCGATGAGGTCGACTCCGTGCTCATTGACGATGCCCGAACCCCCCTCATCATATCCGGACCCACCCCTAAAGGCGAAAGTCATGATTTCCATGAACTGAAACCCGTGGTTCAAAAACTATATACTGCCCAGCGCAACCTGATCAACAAGTTCATTGCAGAGGCCAAAAAACTGCTTTCCGGTGACCCCAGCACCGAACAGGAAAAAGAGGGTGGAAAATTATTGTTGCGGGCTCACCGCGGACTTCCCAAGCACAATGCCCTGATCAAATACCTTAGTGAACCCGGGAACCGCACCCTGGTGCAGAAAACGGAAAATTTCTACATGCAGGAACAGTCCAAAAACATGCATATTATCGATGATGAACTCTACTTTGTGATCGATGAAAAAAGCAACTCGATCGAGCTGACCGATAAAGGGATCGATCTGATGACTGAATCCTACCAGGATCCGGATTTTTACCTCCTGCCGGATATAGGCTCCGAGATCGCTGAGATCGAAAAATCCGACCTGAGTGAAGGAGAGATCATTGAGAAAAAAAATGAATTGTTGAGGGACTTTTCTGTTAAATCCGACAGGGTACATACCATAAATCAGCTCCTTAAGGCATATGCCATGTTCGAAAAGGATGTGGAATACGTCATCATGGAGAACAAGATCAAGATCGTGGACGAACAGACCGGAAGGATCATGGAAGGCCGGAGGTATTCCGACGGTTTGCACCAGGCCATTGAAGCCAAAGAGGATGTAAAAGTCGAGGCCTCAACCCAAACATACGCCACCATCACCTTGCAGAACTTTTTCAGGATGTACAATAAGCTGGCCGGCATGACGGGTACTGCTGAAACAGAAGCCGGCGAATTCTGGGACATATATAAACTGGACGTGGTGGTCATCCCAACCAATAAGCCGATCATCCGCGACGACAGGCAGGACCTTGTTTATAAAACCAAAAGAGAGAAATTCAGTGCGGTTATTGATGAGATCGAAGAACTGATCAATAACCAAAGGCCCGTACTGGTGGGTACAACATCCGTTGAAACATCGGAACTGCTCAGCCGGATGCTTGCCAGAAAACACATTAAGCATAATGTCCTTAACGCCAAGCTCCATCAAAAAGAAGCAGACATTGTCGCCGAAGCGGGACAACCCCGGTCGGTCACCATTGCCACAAATATGGCAGGCCGGGGTACCGATATCAAACTTGGTACCGGGGTGCGTGAAGCGGGAGGACTGGCCATTATTGGCACGGAAAGGCATGAATCCAGAAGGGTGGACCGGCAGTTGCGCGGACGGGCCGGAAGACAAGGAGATCCCGGAAGCTCTCAATTTTTCGTATCCCTGGAAGATGACCTGATGAGGATGTTCGGCTCGGAACGAATATCCAAGATAATGGACAGACTGGGCCTGAAGGAAGGGGAGGTGATACAGCATTCCATGATCACAAAATCCATTGAAAGGGCTCAGAAAAAAGTGGAAGAAAATAATTTCGGCATACGGAAAAGACTGCTGGAGTATGATGATGTGATGAATGCCCAGCGCGAAGTGATCTATCTTAAACGGAAACATGCCCTGCACGGAGAAAGGCTGGAGGTGGATATCCGGAATATGATGTTCGATGTGATCGAACAACTTACAATAGAACATCAGGCCTCAAGGGATTATGAAGGATTCAAAATCGAGCTGATGCGTAACATGGCTGCCGAACCCCATTACGATGAAAAAGCGTTCTTTTCTGTAAACCCGGAAGAAATAACCCAGACCATCTTCGACAATGTATATGAAAGCTATAGTGAAAAATGCAAGGTCATTGCCGAAAAGGCTTATCCGGTTGTCAAACAGGTGTATGAAACACATACACAATATCAAAACATCGCCATTCCCATTACCGATGGTATAAAGACCATCAATGTGGTGGCAAATTTGAAGGATGCATACGAAAAAGGAGGGAAAGAGATAAATCTGTCCATTGAAAAATCCATCACCCTTGCCATTATTGATGAAGCATGGAAAGATCACCTGAGAGAAATGGATGACCTGAAACAATCGGTCCAGACTGCCACGTACGAACAAAAAGATCCATTGCTCATTTATAAATTCGAGTCCTTCGAATTGTTCAAATCCATGATCCTGAAGATCAATAAAGACATATCCTCTTTCCTGATCAAAGGCAACCTTCCTCTGCAAGATGCCGAAAATGTCAGGGAAGCCCAATTACCGAAAGGCCTCGATCAACGGCAGGTGAAAGAAGAAAGAAAAGACCTGCTGTCGCAGTCGCACAGCGACACACAAGAACCAAGGAAACCACAGCCCATCAAACGTGATCAACGAAAGATCGGAAGAAACGAAAAAGTAAAGGTGCAGTACAATGACGGAAGGATCCTTGAAAAGAAATATAAGCTCGTTGAACCCGACATTCAACGCGGTGCTTGCCAATTGGTAACATGATCGCTCACACAACACACAACCCTGACAAAACTTGAACCGCTATGAAAAAACATCTTACACTCATCGTTGCTTCCATTTTGTTTTCAATGCTGGCACATGGTCAACTCGGCTACAGCCCGGTAATCGATTCCCTGGTGGATCTGATCACAGAACAATCCATCAGTGACCTTGAACTGAAACTCACCGGAGAAACCTCCGTTGTGGTCAATGGAGTGGAAGAAACCATTACCAGCCGCTATGCCAACGCACCCACAAACCCGTTGGCGGCCGAATGGATCTATGAACAGTTGGAAGCACTGGGATATGAAGTGGAATACCAGTATTTCGGTTCCAAAGGGGAGAATGTCATTGCCACCCGCACAGGTACGGTTTATCCGGACCAGCAATATATTATCTGTGCACATTATGACAATATGCCCCCACAGAATTTTGCCCCGGGCGCCGATGACAATGCTTCAGGGGTTGTCGGGGTGCTCGAGACCGCCCGCATCCTTAAAGATATATACCCATCGTATACATTGAAGTTTATTGCATTCGATGAGGAAGAACTCGGACTGATCGGTAGCTGGGCCTATGCCGATGAAGCATCAAACAATGCCGATGATATTCTTGGCGTGCTGAACATGGATATGCTCGCCTACGATTCCAACGGCGACAATATGATGTCCATATCCGTAAACAGCAGTTCCATGCCTTTCGCAGATTATTTTACCAGTGCCATGCATATTTATCATCCTGAAATGTCGTATAATTATATCTCCACAACGGCCAGCGACCATTATCCATTCTGGGCCAACGGATATCAGGCTATTTTGGTTATTGAGGACTGGAATGATTTTCATCCATATTATCATACGGTACAGGATAATTTTGATAATTTAAACATCCCCTACTTTCATAATATGGCGCAAACCTGTGCGGCAACGTTTTCATCCCTCGCACTGGATTATATCATGGAGCTGGACCACGATCCGTTGCAGCCGGGAAGCATTACAAGCAGCAGGATTGCTGAACTCGTTATACAATCCAACCACCCCGTTGCCACAGGAGAAAATGCCCCCAGATTGTATTATAAAGTAGGCACCGGCGATTTTGAATACCTTCATGCATATGAACAGCATGCCGACACCTTTCGTTTTCTTATTCCGGGACAAGCGATCGGCTCCACCGTATATTATTATTTTGCCGCCCAGGATGAAAACGGGGACCTGATATCCACGCTTCCTTCCGGGGGACTTGGGATCAACCCACCGGGAACCAGCAACCCGGAGGAGCTTTTCGAATATTTCGTGGGCGATATATCGGTTGAAGAATTTTGCACGACCACTGCTCCCAAAGAGATCCGTGACCTGCAGAACATATACGATACCATCCCGGTCAACCACGAGGGGATCGTCGTAGACATGAATGTACGGCTGGCCATCAGCCACCCGGCAGTCGGAGAACTTGATATCTACCTGATCGGTCCGGATGGCACCGAAATAGAATTAAGTACAGGGAATGGCGGAAATGGAAGCAATTTTATCAATACGGTATTTGATGACGATGCGGAAACTTCCATTACGAATGGCACGCCACCATACAATGGCACTTTCAAACCCGAGGAACCCCTTCATACCATGGCCGGCCTGCCCCTGGATGGCAACTGGATACTCAGGATCTACGATGCTGCACCGGGTAATGAAGGACTCCTGGCAAACTGGTGCATGGAAACAGAATATTTCATTGATCCCGTGTCGGTTGCATCCGTTGAACCGCATGATTTTTCACTCTTTCAGAACTTTCCCAACCCATTCCATTCCCGGACAACCATTGGATTTGAACTCAGCACGCCCGGGAAGGTCAATATGAATGTTTTTGACATCACCGGAAAAAAGGTCATGGAAATTACCAGCAAATCCTATGCTGCCGGAACCCATCAAATTGATGTCAATGCCGGTTCTTTGCCGGCTGGCCGGTACTTTTACCGCATGATAACCGATCAGAATGTCGTGGTGAAATCCATGACCATTATCAGATAGTAATCGTTCCGGGAAAATGCAAAGCCCTTATTTAAAATGTGTTTTTGCTTTTCCCGGGTAATAAAAGCAAGGCATGAAACTGAATCGAATCCTTCTAAAGTTGAGCGGTGAATCGCTTGCAGGCCGTGATGGATATGGTATTGACCCTGTCCGCCTGGAGCATTACGCCAGGGAAATAAAAGAGGCAAACAGCACAGGTGTACAAATGGGTATCGTGATGGGTGGCGGTAATATATACAGGGGACTTCAGGGTGCCGGTTCAGGCATCAACCGGGTACAGGGAGATTACATGGGCATGTTGGCTACCCTTATCAACAGCATGGCCATGCAATCATCACTGGAAAATCTTGGGATCCGGACCGAAATTTTGTCCGGGTTGCCGGTAGATCCTGTAGCCGGTTCCATGAGCAGCCGTAGAGCTATAGAATGCCTTGAAGACAAAAAGTTGGTAATTATGGCCGGAGGTACCGGCCGTCCGTTTTTTACAACCGACACGACCGCCGCCCTCAGGGCCCTTGAGATCAATGCAGATGCCCTGCTTAAAGGTACACGTGTGGATGGCATTTACACATCCGATCCGGAAAAAGATAAGGAAGCCACAAAATTTGATACACTTTCGTTTGACGAAGCCATTGACCGCAACCTAAAGATCATGGATGGCACGGCATTCACCCTCTGCCGGGAAAACAACCTCCCGGTTATTGTTTTTGACATGAACACAAAAGGAAATCTGCTGAACATCATCAAAGGCAAATCCGTCGGTACAATGGTCCGTTAAGTCCATCGATGCCTCAAAAATCATAATGCAGGCTAACTCCCGGCCCCAGGGGAAGGTCCAGCAATACCCAACCCGCCAGCAACAACACCCACACAATGAAAAAAGCAACGGAATACGGCAGCATTGTTGCGATAACCGTTCCAATCCCCGAATTTTTCTCGTACTTCTGGAAAAACGCAATGATCAGGGCATAAAAACTCATCATGGGAGATATGACATTGGTTATGCTGTCGCCTATCCTGTAAACAACCTGCGATAATTCCGGAGAATAACCCAGGAACATGAATATGGGAATAAAGACCGGTGCCATTATGGCCCATTTTGCCGAGGCCGAACCCATGATCATATTAATGGACGCAGCAAAAATAATAAACAATATCATCAAAGGAATGAGTCCCAGCCCCGAAGCAGCCAGGGCATCAGCTCCCAAAATGGCAAAAATGATCCCCAGGTTGGACCACTTGAAATAAGCCACGAACTGAGCAGCAAAAAATACCAGGACAATGTACATGGTCAGAGACTTCAGGGTTTCGCTCATCCCTTTCATAACATCGGCATCAGACCTGTATTTACGGGTAACGATCCCATAGACCAGGCCTGCCGTGCCCGCAAAGAGGAAAAGGACCGCCACAACCCCTTCGATGAGGGGAGAAGACAAAATCCCACCATCCGGGCCCCGGAAAAAACCACTGGAAGGAATGATGCCCCAGAGGATAATGAGGATCATGAACAAGACCGCCAATCCGGAATACATAAGCCCCCTTTTTTCAAGAGGAGACAATTTCTCAACCCCCTCTTCAGCTTCCGGTCCATGGTATTCCCCAAACCGTGGGGCTACGATCCGTTCTGTCACCCAGGTCCCGGTAAAAGCAATAAAAAATGTTGAAACGACCATAAAATAGTAATTTGCCGTTGGGTTGACGGTATATTCCGGATCAACGATCCGGGCAGCTTCCTGCGAAAGCCCGGCCAGCAGGGGATCTATGGTACCAAGGATCAGATTGGCACTAAACCCACCGGATACCCCGGCAAAAGCCGCAGCCATACCAACCAGCGGATGCCGGTTAAATGCAATAAAGATAACTCCGGCCAGTGGTATCAACAAAACATAGCCTACATCACTGGCAAAATTGGATAAAATACCGGCAAAAACCACGACGAACGTCAAGATCCTCCCGGGAGCATTCAATACTAGCAAACGGATCAGCGCCCCGATCAATCCACTGCTCTCTGCAATGCCTATTCCAAGCATAGCCACCAATACGATTCCAAGGGGTGCAAAATCCGTAAAATTGGTGACCATCTCTTCCAGTATACGGCGAATGCCCTCAACGGTCAGCAGGTTGACGGGTTTGACCAGTTCTTCCGTTGCCGGATTAACCGCCTCAACACCAAATATGTGCATGATCCAGGAAAGCACAAGGGCCGATAATGCAAAAATGGCAAAGAGGGTTGCGGGATGAGGCAAAGCATTGCCAAACCATTCAATAGAATTCAGGAGCTTCCCAATTATGCCATTCGAGCTTTTATGTTTCATAGATACATATATACTTTTTTGCAAATATAGAGTTTAAATCAAATAAGCAAAATAAATGTTATATTTGTATCTATATAAAAATTCGAACACGATGAATGAAGAAGTAACCATGGTTTTGGAGGAAGCAAATGAAAGCATGAGCAATGCCATCTCCTATCTGGAGAAAGAGTTTCATAAGATCCATGCCGGCAAGGCAAATCCTTCCATGCTTGAAGGTATCAAAATTGATTATTACGGTACACAGACGCCCATTGAGCAAACAGCCAATATCAATACACCGGATCCCAGGCAGATCATTGTCCAGCCCTGGGACAAAAGCGTGATACCGGAAATTGAAAAAGCCATACTGGCAGCCAACCTGGGTTTCAACCCGAAGAAAGAAGGTGAAATATTACGGATCATCGTTCCCCCGCTTACAGAAGAAAGGCGGAAAGACCTGGTCAAACAGGCAAGAAACGAAGCGGAGCAAACCAGGATCAGCATACGGAACTCCAGAAGAAGTGCCAACGACCTGGCCAAAGACCTTGAAAAGGAAGGGTTGCCGGAAGATGAATCCAAAAAGCTTCAGGATAAGATACAGGAAAAGACCGATGAATATATAAAGCAAGTGGATGAACTTTTGGAGAAAAAAGAAAAAGACATCATGACCGTCTGATGTCAGTTGGATAGCCCCTCGGTACAGTTTCTGCAGATATCTATGCACTCCCGGCATGTCAGGATACCAAGGCGAAATTCAGCATAGTTTTTTCCTTTCCATATTTCCCGGAATTCTGAGGAATTTATTGTTCCCATGACATGATCGGCATTCTTATCAAAGCAACAGGGAACCACCATGCCGTCCCAGGTCATCACTGCACCGCTCCACATGCGGAAGCAACGGTTGGGTAAACGGCTTTTTATTACAAAATTCCCATGGACATCCTTTATATATCGTGAATAAAATGGGTTTTGGGGAATGAGGCGGACATTCTTTTCAAGGTTATAGATCTGAATGGTCTTCAAAGTAACCGGGATGCCGAATTTTTTTCCCAGCGCCCTGATCTCCGGGATCTCATGTTCATTATGGCCCATAACCAGGAACTGAATTTCCAGGAAAGGCTTACGGCTATTGAGCACCCTTTTCATCCCTGCCAGGTTATCAAGGCCTTCCACGACTTTTTCAAACGTCCCCCCTGCCCGGTATTTCTCATAAGTATCCTGGGAAGCACCATCCAGGGAAACAATCAACCGGTCCAGCCCGGAAGGAACGATCTGTCTGGCCATGTCCTTATCCAGATGATGCCCATTTGTAGAAACAGCGGTATATATTCCCTTTTCGGAGGCATAACGTATCATATCGATGATCCCGGGATAAAGGAAAGGCTCCCCCTGGAAATACAACATAAGGTAAACAAGCGTATCCGAAAGCTGGTCAATGCAGGATCTGAATAATTCCGGGCGCATGTTTCCGGCCGGACGTTGAAGCTGTTTTTGTCCCACAGGACATTCCAGGCACCGGAGATTGCAGGAGGTTGTTGGCTCGACGGACAGGCTTAAAGGCATTCCCCAATGAAGCGGCCTTTTCAGGAAAATGGAAAACCAAAAGCTTAAATACACCTTAACGGCATTCCATAGTTTCTTTGGTGTAATTTTCCGGATCATATGATTTTCCTCAACGGACATGCTCAGGCCCACAGGAGTCAGAGTTTTTCAGTTAACTTCCTAACCAACCGCATCTTGCCCAGGAATTCCTTGGCTATGATCCTGAGCACGGTATATCCCGGTATGGCCAGGATCATGCCGGGAATACCGGCCAGGCTGCCTGCCATGATGATCACGAGAAAGATCTCCACCGGATGTGCCTTCACAACGTTAGAATAGATCAGGGGCTGCAATAAGATGTTATCGATGAGGTTGCAGACCACAAAAACCGCCACCACCTCAAAACCAATAAGTACTACAGAATCATACATGCCAAAACTAAGGGCGGTTGTCATTCCGATGATGGTCCCGATAATGGCCCCTATCACAGGCCCAAGATACGGAATGATGTTCATAAGGCCTCCTATAAAGCCTATGATCAATGCATTCTTGATCCCCAAAACGGTCAAGCCTATGGTCAGCAAGGTGATCATTGAAACAAGCTCCCCCAAAAGTCCCAGAAAATACCTGGACAACAGATAATTCATTTTTTTAAAAATATGCCGGATCTCTTGCTCATACTTCTCCGGAACAAGAAGGATTATAAAATTTGACAACATGGACGAATTTTTCAGAAAGAAAAAGGTCAGGAATAAAACAGAAAAGATCCCGATAAAAAATGAACCGGTGGCATTGATCAGGTTCTTGAATAACAGGGAGAAATTTACCATACTGATTGCCGACGACAGTTGATTCTCCAGGGAACTATGAATGGTTTCACCGGATTGAATAATATCATAGCGGATCAGGAACTTCTGGAATTTATCCAGCGGTTCCTGAAAATACTCGACCACTTGCCGGGTATCGATCTGGGATATGATCCTGGCCTGATCAGAAATAAGCGGGACAATAAACCAAATGAATCCGGAAAATAAAGCAATGATGACCATGAGGGTCAAAAAAGCGCTCAGCCCCCGGGGAAATCCCCAATTTCTGATCCTGATCTTGTCAAACAAATTGACCAGGGGATGTCCCATCACCGACAAAACGGCTGACACCAACACATATATCACAATATCAGAAAAATACCAGACAAACACGATCGCCAAAACCAAGCCCAACAATGTGAAAAGAAAAGGATATTTGGTTACCATACACTCCCTGTTATTTAAAGATGCTAAAAATACACCTTTATTCTATTTTTTAAAAGCAATGCGGCACTTTTTCACAGATCGATCCTTGTATAGACACCATGTCTGTTTTCACATAAGATCGTCGCCATTAAACATTTATTCTTTACAGATTGTTAACCTGAATACATTATTGAGGTTCATGAAAAAAGTGATCGTAATAGGGGCAGGCTTTTCCGGCATATCTGCAGCCTCCAACCTGGCTGCACAGGGATTTGAGGTTACCGTACTGGAAAAACACAACCGGCCCGGAGGCAGGGCCCGGTCATTTTCCTCCGGAGGGTTCACCTTTGATATGGGTCCCAGCTGGTATTGGATGCCCGATGTTTTCGAGGATTATTTCGGATGCTTCGGAAAAAAGCCCTCGGACTATTATGACCTGATACGCCTGGATCCCTCCTACCGGATCTTTTTCAGTAAAGATGAAATCATTGATCTGCCAGCCAGTTATCAGGGCCTCCGGGACCTCTTTGAATCATACGAACATGGGGCTGGTAAGAAACTGGATGTATTTTTGTCTGAAGCAAAAAGGAAGTATGAAATCGGCATGAAAGACGTTGTTTACAAACCCGGTCTGTCGCTCAAGGAATTCATCGATCCCGTCGTTGCTTCCAACATAATCAAGCTCAATATTTTCCAATCATTCAATGGATACACACGGAAATTTTTCCGCCACCCCCATCTGCTTCAAATCCTGGAATTCCCGATATTATTCCTGGGGGGCACGGGGAAAACCACGCCGGCCTTGTACAGTTTGATGAATTACGGAGATATGGCGCTGGGCACATGGTATCCCCGGGGCGGAATGTACCGTGTCATTCAGGGAATGGTCACCCTGGCAGAAGAACTGGGGGTCCGGTTCAAATACAACACGACGGTCGATTATCTGCCGGTCCGCAATGGCCGCATCACAGAAGTGATCAGCGGAAAAGATGCATATCCTGCCGACATTATTGTGAGCAGCGCGGATTATCATCATACGGAATCCAGCCTGATACCCGAAAAAAGCCGTTCCTACAGTGAAAAATACTGGAATGGGCGCACCATGTCGCCTTCATCGCTGATCTTTTTCCTGGGTCTTAACAAACCCCTTGAAAAATTCCTGCACCACACCCTTTTCTTTGATGAGGATTTCAGCAAGCATGCCGACAGCATATATAAGCATCCTGAATGGCCTGAGAAGCCCAGTCTGTATTTTTCAAATACCTCCAAAACGGATGCCACGGCAGCACCGGAAGGACACGAAAGCCTCATGGTACTTATCCCTGTTGCCCCCGGACTCAACGATACGGAAGGGATCAGGGAAAGGTATTTCAACATAACCCTGGACAGGATACAACGATTGACAGGCCATAACTTGTTGCACAACATTGTTTTCAAAAAAAGCTATGCGCTTCAGGATTTTAAGGAAGATTACCATTCATATAAAGGAAATGCCTACGGATTGGCAAATACACTTTTTCAAACAGCCTTTCTTAAACCAAAAATGAAAAGCCGCAACATACGGAATTTGTATTATACAGGACAGCTGACCGTACCCGGTCCCGGTGTACCCCCCGCCCTTATCTCAGGAAAGGTCGCCGCAGACCTGATCAGTAAAAATGCAGGCAAATGAAAGAAACGTTCGATGCCATATCAAAGAAATCAAGTGCAATTACCACAAAAGCCTATAGCACTTCGTTCACATTGGGCATACGTTTTCTCAGCAAAAAATATCATGATCCCATCTATGCCATCTATGGTTTTGTACGGTTTGCCGATGAAATTGCGGATACATTCCATGATTATAACAAGCAAAAATTACTGGAGAAATTTTCAAGGGATACTTTCGAAGCCATCGAAGATCGCATCAGCATGAATCCCATCCTGAACAGCTTACAGTGGGCAGTAAACAAATTCGACATTGAACGGGGGCTTATCGAACAGTTCCTGCACAGTATGAAAATGGACCTGTACCAGAAAAGGTATGACCGTGAAAAGTTTGATGCGTATGTTTTGGGCTCAGCAGAAGTGGTCGGACTAATGTGCCTGAAAGTATTTGTGGGCAGAGACACGAAAAAATACTCCGAACTGACGCATCCGGCCATGAAACTCGGCGCAGCTTTCCAAAAGATCAACTTCCTGAGGGATATGAAAGCAGACCGGAAAACACTCGGGAGGACGTATTTCCCGGATATGGCAAACGATCAGTTCAACGACAGGCAAAAAAGGAGGATCGAATCTGAGATCGAAGCGGATTTCAGGGAAGGCCTGAAAGGGATCAAAGAACTTCCACCCGGTACGCGGTTCGGGGTATACCTGGCCTATGTCTATTATTATAAATTATTCAGGAAGATCAAACGGGTGAAAGCGGAAAAATTGATGAATAAAAGGATCCGTATACCTGATCCTGTAAAATATGCATTGCTGTTCAGCACCTACCTGAAACATAAGATACATAGGTTCTGATACACCCGCTTGGGTAATACCGGATTTTTGCCCCGTGAAAGAAACAAGGACCCGTCCAGGTATGTTACCGGTATTGCGAATACGGACTTTCACCATCCCGGTCGCGGATCTTGTTTACAGCAAGCTCCTGCAGCGAGTGAACACAAGCATCTTCGAAACATTCAATAAACACTATTAAGCAAGCTCCCATCTGCCAATTTTTGATGATCGATAAAAAAAATACCCCCGGCGCTGGGTATAAAAAACGGTTTTGGGTATTAATGAGCAGAGAGGGTGAACAAAATCATCCTTAAAAAAACGGGGAGGTGTGTGTCGGATCGCAAAAGAGCCTGACCAGCTCAATGTTTAATACTCGAATGCATAAACCACGAATTGTTTTAACAAAAACCAAGAGCAATGAAATTAATTTTCAAATTACTCACACTGGCTGTTATCATGGCAGCAGGAACGACTTCGGCAATGGCTGAAATCCAGATCACCATTTATGGAAAAGGCGGCATGGTCAATGGGCCGGGCGGATCCGTCATTATATGTCCGAACGCCAGCTCAGAGGAATGCGCCAAACTGATCCTGCCGGACGACATTGTTGGTATTGACGGAACCGTTATATGCGGCACACTGAACTACGACGGCAAATCAACAGAAGTTGAAGTCATGGATTTGCCGGAATTGTCCAGGACACCCGCCGGCTATTCCTGTCAAAGTATTGTCGTAAAAGGACTGAACCCATAAAAAATCAACTGCTATGAAAAAAGTTATGATCGCAATGATGATCGTTTTGATGGGATTGTTCATGGGTGCCCAGGACGGAAATGCTGTCAATATCATTAAACTGGGAAAAGGCGGTGCAACGGTAACACCCGGAGGACAAGTGAAGCTTTGTCCGCAGTTCTCCTTCCGGAAATGCTGTAAGATCACGGTATCATGGTCGGATATATGGAGCTGGATCACCAATGACGGATGCTGGGACCCTGATGTGAACACCAACATGCCATTACCCGGAAATGCAGTAGTATATAATGAAGAGGGGACGAAAACAGAAGAATACCAGGTAACCATCACCTGGATCAATCCCGTCTCCTGTGCAGAGATCAATGGCAATGAAATGACCGTTGAGCATCAGGACATTCTTGTTGAAGTGGTCAACTGACCCGAAGCCTACCGCCTGGGTTACCCCCCGGGCGGTACATTTTAAACAATATAAAACGCAAGATATGAAGAACCATCTTTTTCTTTTAGTTGCAGCGCAAATTATACTTTTCAATATATGCTTTTCCCAGGACCACAACACCACAAAGGATGAGGTCAGCAAAATCTCAGATGACCTGCATCAGATCCATCAATACCAAAACACAAATCAAGAGATCATCCGGTTCTTTGAAAGCAGCCACCTGGATTTTCAGCAAGACACCTTGTATGTTATTTTGGTCCCGCCCATGAATTGTTCCCGGTGCGAGGGATTGATCAATCCCTTTATTTTAGAGCTTAAAAAACTGGATCCCAAGGCAGAAACTATGCTCATCGCGTTTTACAAAAAAGAGAGCGCACTTAGGGAATACTTGAATAAAAGAAAATTCCAGCCGGATCACATGCTGGCTTGCACAGATGAGCAATTTCTGGACAATTTTGATTTTGGCTTCGGGAACATGCAGGTACCTTTCTTTACAAAGATCTGCAGATCTTCCGGAGACCTGATCACAGGAAAGTCAACGCTTGGATTGGATCTGTCTGAAAAATTTGTAAGGTATATCCTTTCTGAAAGCAGCACCATGCCAAAAATTTCCCGCACCCACGATCCTGTTCCCCACGAAGAAATACCGGAAATTTCCCTGGATAAGAACGATCGGACGGTACTGATGCCATACAGGGAAATTCACATAAAAGAAGATGAAAATAACCCCCTCTCACATATTGAATATCCGGAATTCGATGAAGAGCTCAGGCGCTTTGCCTTTATGGACGACCTGTCGTACAGTATTTATGTATACGAACTACAGAGCGACAGCGGGATTTTGGAAAATACGATCCGGCCAGGGTTAAAAGAAGACCGAATGTTTACCGGTCCGGGGATCAACGACACCATTTTCAGGTTTTTAAAGGCGCTGAATATATTGAACTCCATGTTTTTCAGCAGCAAATTCCTGGAAGATACCCTTGTTGTTTCCGCATCTTTGCCCAGGGTATTCTGGCAGGACCGGGAAAAGGAGAACATCGCCTATTATAATCAGATCACCTATCTTTATTACGACCTGGACAAGGGCGGGATCATCGGGTACGTTACGCCTGAAGTGCCACCTGACAGCTCCCTGACCCTGGACCATCTTTCCACGTATTTCCCCCGCCGGGGCAAATATTTTGTTATCCCTGTAAGCAAGGGCTGGCCGGTTTCCGGATCTGAGATCCTGGATATACATGACAGTACGGACAATCCTTTTCTTGATGCTTTTTATGACAATGCCCCACTGTTTGCCATATTTAACAGACATGGAGACATGCTGGGTTATTGGGGCAGGCTGGGGCCCTTCTTTGTAAAGCATAGGCTGGGGTATGCTTTTTCCAGTCCGATCATGGGACATGACCGAAACACATACTGGTATGCTGACCCGTACGAAGGCATCTTATATAAATATTCCAGCCTGACCCAACAGGATGGCGTTGAAAAAACCCTTTTGTATACCAACCGGAAGTTCCAGCAACCCCGCAATATAAACGGGTCACCGATGGACCATATCCGGGAATACACAAGCCGCATGGACCAGCACGTGGTAGATATTACACTCCATAACGACTCGGTGTACTGTGTATTGAAAAAAGGAGCGTTTTATGAATACCGGATCCTGGACAAGCACGGGAAATTGCTGCTAAAAAAGATCCTGCCGAATGTATATGCGAATATGGAAGCCAACACTTTTTGCCTCCATGTGAACCAGCAGCATAAAAACATCATAGGTATTTACGAAAGTCCGCAAAAAAGCAGCCTCGCATTATTCCATGCAGATCATACAAAGTGACCGACTTTTCCTACTTTTGCCCTTACCGGAGACAAAAATGGAAATAATCAACAATGTAGGACCGGTCATTCTGATAGCCCTGATCGGTTTTCTGCTTAAGAGATTGGGCATTTTCCGAAGGGAAGACGGGGATTTATTACTGTTACTGGTATTTAACGTTTCCCTGCCGGCATTGATATTCGATGCCTTTACCCAAATAAAGCTCAGTATTGATTACCTTTTTTTACCGGCCATTACCGTGGTTACCATCAGCACGATGTACCTGATATCTTATTTTATTTCCGGTGCATTCAGGCTTCCGCGCAAAACCAGGGGCACCTTTATTATAGGCACGATGATCCTGAACAATGGATTCCTTTTCCCGTTCATATACGGCATGTATGGGGATGAAGGGATGGCCCGGATCCTGCTCTTTGATTTCATGAACGGTTTTCTAGCCTTCACATGGGTTTATTACCTTGCCTGCAGGTATGGGGGGAACTCCCAACACCGGCGGACCATGACAAAAAAGTTGCTGATGTCACCTCCGGTGTGGGCCATCATACTATCGATCTCCCTGAACCTGTCCGGTGCAAGCATACCCATCTTCCTGCAGGATACATTTAAAATACTGGGAGAGGTTACGATACCCCTCATTATGATCGCACTGGGCATATATTTTTCACCCAGGCTTATCCGGCCTCTTCCTGTATTTTCTGCCATTCTGATCCGTATGGTGATCGGCCTTCTGATTGGCTATGTATTCTCGGAAGCCTTGAATTTAGAAGGGCTTACCCGTACGATCGTACTGCTTGGAACATCCGCTCCCATCGGCTTTAACACACTTACATTTGCCTCTTTGGAGGACCTGGACAAGGATTTTGCAGCGAGTTTGCTTTCTTTTTCTATCCTGGCGGGAATGATATACGTACCCTTGTTTATTTTTTTTAACGGTTAGAAAAGCCCTGAAACGGAAAAACAACAGAAATCTTAAAAGCCATATTCTCGAAGCTTTTTCGGTATGAATACGGCCCGAAGCGGTAAAAATAGCCGATGCCAATCTCATATATTCTCAGGTTCAGCAAATTATTTATCAACAAACCCGACTCATAATACCCGTGTTCAAGGGTTTTGATGCCGGTATTAAAGTGCTTTTCTGTATTATTCAGATCGCCGAAGGCTGCATTGGCAGATATCATAAACTTGGGATTGAATTTCTCACCACCTGTCAGCAAATTACCGAAATCATGCGTAAAATACAAGGCAACATATCGGTTGGACAAAAACTCATTCATACGCATGGTAGCAAAGCTCTGAGGTGCAAAAACAGTAAAGGTGCGGAAGCTTCCGTTTCCATTGTACAGATTGCATTGAGGCAGATCCCCGTCAACGTATCCGCCTTTAAGCATAAGGCTTGTCTCCCCGAGATATTTTGTATAGAAGGTTTTTTCTATTTTCACATCAACGCGGTTGTAGGCAAATTCCCCATCCATGACATTATTGAAACCCCTTGTATATTGTAAATGCAACACCGGATAATCCGAGCCCAGACTCAAGATGGCCCGTGGTGTCCGAAGGATCTTCTCCCGGAATGCAAAGCGTGTCCCCAGGGTAAGGTTTGTAAAGTGGAAGGTGTTCATGAGCAGGGAAGTACCGTTGGAGCTGTTTCCGTAATAATAGTCCTGGAAAGCCTCTTTGCGGCTGATACCGAAGCCCGCGTACCAGGTAAAATGCTTCAGGGCCCGGAACGTCAGGGATGCGTTGTAAGATTCCGTATGGTTCTTTTGCCTGACCAGAAAATTCCTGAAATAATCGGGCCTTAACAGGCGTGGTTGATCATCAAAAAACCGCACCCCGCCACGCTCTTTGACATCATTATAGTATTGAAAACCGAGCTTTACCTCGTTTCTCCTGTATATATTAAAATCGAGGTTCCCTCCGAACTTTGCCCGCTGGTCTTTAAATCCATAGCCCCAAAATCCCCCGATACTGATGAAACGGGACAATTTTTCATTCGTACTTGCCCCAAGGCCAAGGTAAAACCCTTCATAAGGGTTGTACCGCATGAGCCTGTACAAATGGAAATCCAGTATTTTCCATGGGATGCTCCCTCTCAAGACGGTTTCAAAAGTCTTTGCCATCCGGTCAAATTGGATTTCCCGGCCTATGCTGTCAACAAACGCATAGGTCTTTCTTTCCCGGGCATTGAGGGAATCCACACGGTATTTCCCCCAGAACTCCTCCTTACGCTCTGTCGCCCGGGGTTCCACATCCACACCCACAGGGCCTAATTTCCTCCGGATAATCTCAGGATCAAGTTCGATATCACGCAAATAACTCTTACCAATTCCCAGCAGGTTATATGACGCGGAATCTGTGTTTGCTGCGATATTGCCAAAGATCACATCCGTATTCAGCTGTACCGGGAACCACCTCCGGCCATCAATATGTTCATACATCTGCTGGATCCGTATGCGGACCGTTCCCCGCTCATCTGCAGGTTCAGCCCGGACATTCTTGATCGCCCAGCCATTGGAGCTGATCATCAGCACCCCCTTCAAACCATCAAAGTTCGTGTTGATCCTGGGACGGAAAGAAATTATAAATATGCTGTCGCTGGCGCTGGAATAGGTCGTGTCCTCAATCTGGAAAAAATACTTCCTGGTGCTCCCTTTGCTTATGGGATTTACAAAATTCTTATCGGCAATGCGGATCAGCTCGTCATAAAAAGAAGTCGATTGGATCTGGGAGATCAAAAAAACAAAAACAGGGTCACGGAAGCCTGAGACCTTGGTGGCAATCACTTTTTCATGGTCTCTGTCGGGCGCAAGGAACGTACGTTCGGAAACCGTTTCCATAATAAATATATCTTTCTCGCCAAAAAAATCAACAAGCTCTTTCTCTGAGGCGGATAAAAGCGCAGTATCCTGCCGGTTCAGCGAATCCAGGTTCACCGTAAATATCATCTTATCATACGATGTATATGAAAAGGACTCCATTTTTTCCGGATCATTGGCATCCCGATTGGCAACGACCTTATGTATGATCCGGTGTGCAGGGTTCTCCTCAGGATAGATCAGCACTTCATCCAACACGATCTCTTTGCGCTCAAGGGCAACGATAATATTCTTTTCCACATCTTCTGACACCGCATATTTCTCCGGATGATACCCTACATAACTTAAATCCAACGAATGTACCGGAAAGCGGGTACGTATATCAAAATTGCCATCAATATCCGTGGTCCCGCCATAATTCCCTTCATTGATGCGAATATTCACAAAAGCCAGGGGATGATGATTGGATTTATCAACCACTTTTCCGGAAACACGATAATCCTGAGCAAAAAGATCATTCAGGAAAAGGAACAAAAACATCAGGATGATACCTGCTCTGTATGTCATTTTATTTGGGATATACTGTTTTTTTATTTACTTTGGAGGGATCCAAAATACAAAAAAACAGGCCATATGGAAAAAAAAATCCCACTGATCTATACACTCACCGTTACATTATTGTTTGTCTTCCTGTTTATTTCGGGGATAATTCTCGCAAGGGACTTTTTGGCACCGGTCGTCCTGGCAATACTTTTCAGTTATCTATTGCTCCCGGTAGTGAATTTTTTAGAAAAGCACAATGTTCACAGCATCCTGGCAAACCTGATCAGTATTCTGCTTTTGCTGGTGATATTGACATCCATCATTCTTATCATGTACAAGAACCTGGAGGCTCTGCTCAGCGATCTGCCAACATTGAAAGCCAAAGCGAATCAAAATATTGACCAAATGGCCGGTTTTATAGAAGCGAACTTTGGCATAACCATTCAAAGCCAGAAAACCTATCTTAAAGAAGGCATATCCAATCTTTTCGCCGCAGGCGGAACTTTTACCAAGTCCATATTTTCAGCCACCACATCCACCATTTTTAAATTGGCCGTTTTGCCTGTATTTATCTTTTATTTATTGTTTTACCGCCACCACATCCATGAGTTCATTCTGAAAGCCATTCCCGAATCCAGGAGAAATACCATCAACGATATCGTATCCAAAATCTCTTATGTCACCCCGCGGTATATCGGGGGAGTGTTCACCGTAGTGCTGATCCTGTCGGTACTGAACAGCATCGGACTGTATATCATCGGACTGGACCATCCCATTGTTTTCGGGATCATCTCGGCCATTTTCAATTTTATCCCCTATTTCGGAACATGGATCGGAGCCATTATTCCCTTTTTGTTTGCACTTTTGACAGGCAGCACTCCACATCTGGCACTGGCAGTTATTTTCTTGTTTATCATCATTCAATTCATTGAGAATAACATCTTAACCCCGAACATCACAGGCAGCTACGTGAATTTAAACCCCTTATTTACCATTTTTTCCATCATTGTCGGAGGCATGATCTGGGGCCTGATCGGTATGTTCGTCATTGTACCGGTCCTGGCGATGATCAAGATCACCTTTGAACATTTTGAACCCTTAAAACCTTATGCCTTTCTCATTGGGAACCGTGTTCATAGCAAATCACGCTGGAAAATATGGCTCCAGAAACAATTTACCTTCCGGGAAAAAAACAAAGGCAATAAGTAGTATTTTTGCCGGAACCAAACATTCAAAACCGGTCCATTTGAAATACTTGGAAGGCAAATTCCAGATCATCGCCAAAACCTTGCCGGGCCTGGAAGAAATACTCCGGGGCGAGCTTCTTTCCCTCGGTGCGGACAACATACACAGCCTTACCCGGGGCGCCGAATTTGAAGGTGATAAGGAAACCCTCTATAAAGTGAACTATTGTTGCAGGAATGCCCTCCGGTTTTTAGTCCCGCTAACTTCCTTCCATGCACCCAATGAAACCCTGTTGTACGAGCGGGTTAAAAAAATTCCCTGGGACAGCATTTTCAAAGTGCACCAAACCTTTGCCATCGATGCAAATACATTTGATTCCAGGATCAGTCACTCCCGTTACCTGACCCAGAAAACCAAAGATGCCATTGCCGATCATTTCAGGGAGAAATATTCCAGAAGGCCTACCGTCAATACGGAGGACCCGGAGATCAGAATAAACATCCACCTGAACAATAATACTTGTACCGTTTCCCTGGACAGCTCCGGTGGTTCCCTGCATCTGAGAGGATACAGGAAACGGAACAGCCCCGCCCCCCTGAATGAAGTGCTTGCTTCCGGAATAATTGATATGAGCGGATGGAACGGCACAACAGATTTCATTGACCCCATGTGCGGTTCCGGGACCCTTGTCATAGAAGCAGCCATGAAAGCGCTGAAGTTGCCCCCCGGTAAAATCCGTAAGCATTACGGACTGATGAACTGGTTAACGTTTGACGATACGCTTTGGAATGCGGTGAAACAGGACGCAGACGATCAGATATTGAAAACACTTCCCTGCCGGATAGAAGGCTCCGATGCCGATGGCAACATGATATCTGTCAGTCGTTCGCACAGTACATTTGCAGGAGTCCGGCCATTTATCTCATTAAAAAAAGCAAACTTTCTCCATAGGGATGCACCCTTTGAAAGCGGAACACTCATTACCAATCCCCCTTATGGTGAACGGATCCCGTTGAAGGAACCGGAGCGCTTTTACAAAACCATGGGAGATACGTTAAAGCATAAATACACAGGGTATTCCGCATGGATCCTCACGGCAGACTATAAATCCGCAAAACATACCGGGTTGAGGACATCAAAAAAAATCCGGCTGTACAACGGACAACTGGAATGCAGATTGCTTAACTTTGAGATCTATCCGGGCAGCCTGAAAAAAATGCCGCGGAATAAAACATAAAATGATTTTTACTTGAATTTATCAGGATATTTTTGTATATAACAGGAATAAGAAGTTGGCAACAACCGGCAGCAATCATAAATAAATTGTGATCTCATGAATACGATCAAAAAAATAGGCGTATTAACGTCGGGAGGTGACGCTCCGGGGATGAATGCAGCCATCCGGGCCATTGTCAGGACCGCCATTTATGAAAACCTGGAAGTTGCAGGGATCTTCCGCGGATATCAGGGCCTGATCAACGGAGAAATGAAATCGATGAAAAGCCACTCCGTATCCAACATCATCCAGCGGGGAGGCACCATACTTAAATCTGCCAGAAGCGAGGAATTCAGGAACAGCAAAGGAAGAAAGAAAGCCTATCAGAAACTTACAAAAAACAACATCGATGCACTGGTGGTCATCGGGGGCGACGGCACTTTCACCGGCGCCAGGATATTTGAAGAAGAGTATGATTTCCCCATCATCGGCCTCCCGGGCACCATTGATAATGACCTCTATGGTACGGATTATACCATTGGATATGACACAGCCATCAATACGGTCGTTCAGGCAGTGGACAAGATCCGCGATACTGCCGACTCACACGACAGGCTCTTTATCATTGAGGTAATGGGCAGAGATGCCGGCTTTATAGCCCTTCGCAGCGGCATAGCCACCGGGGCAGAAAAGATCCTGGTTCCGGAAAGCAAAACCTATATGGATAATCTGATCCGTTTGCTAAAGCACGACTGGCGTAAAAACAAAACATCAGGGATCATCATCGTAGCAGAAGGAGACGATTCCGGAGGGGCATTCGAGGTGGCAAGACGGATCAATGAAAAATTTGACCAGTATGAGACACGCATAAGCATCCTGGGCCACATACAACGGGGGGGATCGCCCACGGCCATGGATCGTGTCCTGGCAAGTTTACTGGGTTACGCTTCCATAAAATCCCTTCTGGAAGGCAAGCATGGGGTAATGGTCGGACAGGTGAACAAAGAGATCATACAAACCCCTTTCGAAAAATCCATCAAGCACCACCGTACCATTAATCTGGAATTACTTGAAATTTCAAGGATCCTGGCCATCTGAACCTTCATGCTTTTATGGACTACAAAACACGCTTCGTCGATGTCATCCTTCCCCTTCCCGTCAGCGGTACGTTTACATACCGCTTGCAGAGGAAGCACAACGAAGCCATAGCCATCGGAAAAAGGGTCGTTGTTCAGTTCGGCCGGAAAAAGATCTATACCGCAATCGTTGCCAAGGTTCATGAAAAAGTCCCGGATGCATATGATGTAAAATACATCCTGGACATTCTTGACGATGCACCGGTGATCCGGGGTTATCAGCTGCAACTCTGGTATTGGATGTCGGATTATTATATGTGTGAACTTGGGGAAGTATCCAATGCAGCCCTGCCGGGCGGACTAAAACTGGCCAGCGAAACGCGGATCGCCCTGAACCGGAACGCGGCACCAGAACCGGAATTCATGAACCACAAAGAACGCACCATCATCGAAGCGTTAACCTGCCAGGGCCCCCTGACCATAGCAGAGATCAGCAATATTTTGAACCAGAAAAAGGTAATGCACCTGGTCCGCAACCTCATTGAACGGTCACTGGTAATAACACAGGAACAGGTCAAAGAAAAATACAGTCCAAAAATTGAAACCTACGTCCGCTTATCCAAAGAATACGAGGACGGAGAAAAAATGAAGCAAGCCCTGGATGCATTGGAAAAACGCGCCTATAAGCAACTGCAAATGTTGTTATCCTTCATCAACCTGTCCCGGAATACACAGGATGCCGAAAGAAAGGAGATCAAAAAATCCACCTTGATCAAAAGTGCCGGGGGCAGTCATGCACAGTTCAATTCCCTGGTTGATAAAGGCATTCTGAGTACTTATGAAAAAGCGGAAAATCGTATCCCGGTTCAAAAAGCCATCCGGAAACCCTCAGATATTGTGCTGACTGCTCCCCAAAAAGAAACACTCCACGGGATACATGCAGCATTTGATCAAAAGGATGTCATTTTGCTTCACGGCGTCACCTCCAGTGGCAAGACCGAGATTTACATCAAACTGATCGAAGAAATGATCCGTTCAGGCAAACAGGTACTTTATCTTTTACCGGAAATTGCCCTCACCACTCAGGTCATCCGCCGGCTTACCAAATATTTTGGCTCCTCGGCAGGTGTTTATCATTCCCGTTTCAACCAGATGGAGCGGGTAGAGATATGGGGACAAATGTTGAGGGAGGAAAATCCGCTACCCCTCGTGCTGGGAGCTCGTTCCGCCCTTTTCCTGCCCTTCAGTAACCTGGGTCTCGTCATTATCGATGAAGAACACGATACTTCATACAAGCAATACGATCCGGCACCAAGATACAATGCCAGGGACACCGCTATATACCTGGCAAGGCTTTTTGGTGCAAAGACTTTGATGGGCACAGCCACCCCATCTTTTGAGAGTTATTATAACGGCCTGACCGGAAAGTACGGTCTTGTCAGATTACAGGAAAGATACGGAAACATTGAATTGCCAAAGATACGCATCGTCGACCTCCGCAAAGACCACATGACATCAAAAAAAAGATCCCATTTTTCATCCGTCCTTCTGAATGAAATAGAAAGATCCCTGAAAGATGACAAGCAGGTCATCCTTTTTCAAAACCGGAGGGGATTTTCCCTGAGACTGGAGTGCTCCCATTGCGGCCATATCCCCATGTGTGTCCATTGCGACATATCCCTTACCTACCATAAATATCAAAACCACCTGCGTTGCCATTACTGCGGATACCATTCACCTGTCCCCTCACGTTGCCCGGAATGCGGAAGCAAGGAAATATTCATGAAAGGTTTTGGAACGGAGAAAATAGAGGACGAATTGAATTCCTTTTTCCCCAGGGCCAGGATCAGACGCATGGACCTGGACACAACACGTTCCAGGTATTCATACCAACAGATCATAAGCGATTTTGAATCCCGCAGGATAGATATCCTGGTAGGGACTCAAATGATAACCAAGGGACTTGATTTCAACGATGTCGATCTGGTTGGCATCATGAATGCGGACAATATGCTGACCTTTCCCGATTTCAGGGCATTTGAACGAAGTGTCCAGCTCATGCTGCAGGTAAGCGGACGTGCCGGGAGGAAACACCGCAGGGGCAACGTATTCATACAGACATACCATCCGGAACATCCGGTTTTTAAAGATGTACTGAACCACGACTATGTCTCATTCTATCATGCACACATCACGGAAAGAGAAACCTTCAAGTATCCTCCGTTTTACAGGCTTATCTCTTTAAAGGTCAGGCATCGCGACCAGGATGTCATGAACAGGGCAGCAGATGCACTGGGGTCCGGTCTGAAAAAAACTTTCGGGAAGCGGGTATTGGGTCCCGAATACCCGCTGGTGACCCGGATCAAAAATCAATATATAAAACAAATACTGATCAAGCTGGAGAAAAGTGCTTCCGTAACGTTCAGCCGGAACGCCATTCTTGAATGCGTCAATGATCTGATGGAAACACAAGAATACAAAAGGATACAAATTCAGATAGATGCCGATCCGTTATAAAGCTCAATCCCTGATGATCACGAAAATATCCTCATTTTCTTTTTTCATCAGGTATCTTTCACGGGCAAACTTTTCCAGGAGATCTTCATCGTTCATAAGTTCGCGGGAAGCTTCCCTGTTCTTTCCGATGGCCTCCTCATAAAACGCTTTTTGCTTTTTCAGATCCCGTAATTGTCCTGATAACCTGGATTGCCTGATCAGGCTATTGTTATCAAAAAACATCAGCCAGACAAGAAAGGCTGCCGTGGAAACAACATATTTATTATTCAGGGATGACAATATCGTAGTAAGCATATGCGCGGTCCTGTTTTACAACAAATTTAACATCCCTGGGAAGCAAAAGCAAGGCCTGATCAAAAAAACATCACCAGTCCATTGTTCATAACTTACAGATCAGGGGCGCCATTGATCTTTTCCATGGCTTTCGACAATTGCGCCCGGGTTAGTTTTCCATCCAGCCAGGTCCGGTCAATATCCGCATCATATTTTTCATAGAACCGGATGGCAGGGGTATTCCAATCCAGCACCTGCCATTGAAGTCTTTTGGCACCCATGGTATAAGACAGTCTGATCACTTCATCGAACAATTGTGTCCCGATACCATTGCCACGGTATGCTTCTCTGACGATGATATCCTCAAGATACAAACATTTTCCTTTCCAGGTAGAATACGAAATAAAGAAAAAAGCCATACCCAGGATTTTTTCCCGGTCAACGGCAAGGATGATCCGGAACAGCGGGTGTTCACCAAAACCATCTTCCACCAATTCCTCCAGTGTAACGGTCACTTCACCGTTGGCCCTTTCATAAGCAGCCAGCTCACGGATCAGGGACAGCACTTCGGGAAGATCGTCCGCGCGGGCAAATCTCAATGCTATCGTATCTGTATTCATTGTTCAGTGTGCATCTATATGGTGCAGCATCATGATCATATGCCGCAGGGATTTAAGAATTTCCGGCATATATTCCCTTATGGCCTTAACGCTTCCGGGCAGGGCGAACACAAGTGTCTGGCCCATCACGCCTGCAAGGCTCCGGCTCAACAATGCATTGGGCTTTTCCTGTCCGTATTTCAGTCGGATCGCATCCATGATCCCGGGGATGATCATATCCAGATTATGCTGTACGACCTCCGGTGTAATGTCCCGCGGGCCTATCCCGGTGCCTCCGGTGGTAATGAAAACATCCGTTTTTTTGACCCGGGCATCCTTCAACAATAAATCCAGCTGCTCGGCCTGATCAGGGATGATATGATGATCAATTTCATGCTTCCAGCCAAGGGTATGATAATACTGTTCAAGATGCTCAACAACGCCCGGACCGCTGCGGTCCTCATATTCCCCTTTGCTGGCCCGGTCGCTCAAAGTAACAACCGTATTATGAAAAGTACGGGGAATGTATTCCATGGGATCACCGGCCTGGAGGCCGCCGTTTTTGATCACACGGCAAAAGATCCCCTCTTTGGGCATCACACAATTGCCCACTTCCCTAAAAATAGCACAGGCATCACCGTGGCATTTTTTACCGATCTGGGTAACCTCCAGCGCAACCTGTTCCGAAACAAACCGGTCAAGTGGATTCGCCTCATACAAAAGCATGCCTTCGGTCGTGATGTTTTCAGCGAATTCCCCGAATCCAATCTTCCGGCCGGCCTCTTTTTCAAATTTCTCAATGCTTTCCCTTGCCAGCATGCTTACCTGCCTGTGCCAGGCTCCGGCATGGGCATCACC
Organism: Bacteroidales bacterium; assembly: GCA_018400295.1. Classification (GTDB taxonomy): domain Bacteria; phylum Bacteroidota; class Bacteroidia; order Bacteroidales; family B18-G4; genus M55B132. The sequence goes on from JAGYMZ010000010.1 coordinate 45,076, forward strand.
CTCGACCCCATGTGCATTTAAAACGATCCTTTCCACAGGGACTTTGATGGTCCCTTTTTCCCTGGACAAATTGACAGACTTCACCGTGATTTTTCCGCTCATATTAAAAAAAATTGTACCTTGAACACCCGAAAGACCCTGCTTGAATTAAGCCGGATCACAAAAGTAGAACAAAAAATCAAAACAATGGAAAACAAACCGGAAGAACAGCAGCTGATCAAAGAAGTAAGCTCCCCCATATTTCAAAGCAGGGGATGGATGAAATTCATCGGCATCATTTCTATTATTTATGGTGCGCTTTTGGCGCTCAGCATCGTCGGGATCATCATTGCATGGCTTCCCATCTGGCTTGGAATATTGATATTCCAATCCGCATCCTCAGCTGAAAAAGCCTTTGTCATGGGTGATAAACATGAAATGATCCGGTCCATGGACCAGTTGAAAACGTATTTCACGATCAGCGGAGTGCTGGCACTTATTGCCATTGTGTTATCGGTCATTGGATTGACGCTGGGAGTGTTCGGCGCATTATTCTCTATGGCCCATTATTTTTGATAATGCCCCCTATTTTTTATAGCAATACCTGTTGATCGCCTTATACGCTTCCTGTATTCCGAATTCGCCCGATTTCCCAAGATCTGAGCAGGCTTCATCAATGCGGTTCAGATATATCCTGGTAAGCCCCCGGTTATAATAGGCCTCACCAAACGCATGATCATACCGGATCGCAGAAGTATAATCCTGTATGGCGCCTTCATAATCTTTCATGGCCAATCGTATTGTCGCCCGGTTGAAGTATGCAACAGACCAATTCGGATCCAGCCCGATGGCCGTATTCAGATCGTCCAGGGCCGGTGAAAAATCCATGGACCTGGTTTCCTGGGCTATGATGGCCGGATCGGTCTTGCCCCAGGAAATGCTCACCTTTTGCCCGTATGTATCCCCGGAACCACGGAGCAATTCCATTTTATAATGGATGGCTGCCCGGTTCAGGTAAGCCGGTGCATATTCATCATCGATATATATAACACGATCGTATGCGTCCGCAGCATTTTTATAATTTTTCAGCAAGCCATTGATGATCCCGTCAAGCATCACCGCTTCAACAGAAACCGGATCATAGACCATGAGACTGTCTGAGATCTTTTTATATTTCATAGCATCGGTTTCCTTCAGGGAAATACGGGAATTGTTCAGGGTGGTGGAAAGGGAGTGATTGTTTGTCAGGGGTATTTCAAAGGATTTCTCAAAATACCTGCCCGACCTGGACGCATCAATATAGCGACGGTTATCCGTGACCAACGTGATCATAAACAACCCTTCCGGTTCAAGTGATCTATCCCTTGTGGCAACATCAGCCGCATCTATGCTTCCGGTATTGAAACCGGCCTCAAATTGCAAGATCTTCTGAAAATATGCAGAGTCGGCATATTTCTTCAGGAGCCTTTCCTGGGCAATCCCGGAACCATGCAAATCGTTGATGATGCGCATGGCCTTTTCATGATCCGAACGTGCACCCTCCACATCCCGGAGACTGCTTTTTGCGGCCGAACGGTTCAGGTAAGCTCCGGCAAAATCGGGAAAAAGCTCAATGGCATGGCTGTAATCATCGATGGCATCCCTGAACGCATCCAGCCGATGATGGGCCACCGCCCGGTTATAATAGGAATAGACATTTTTGGGATTGATTTTTAAAACCTTATCAAAATCTTCGATGGCACCCTCCAGGTTGTTCATACCGGATTTCAGCAGGGCACGGTTATAATATGTAAGGGCATTGTAAGGATCCAGTTCCAGCACCATAGAATAATCCTGCAAGGCTCCCAAGGTATCCTGGAGATTAATGCGGGCCAGGGCCCGGTTAAAATATGCATAGGGATCTGTGGGATCCAGTTTTACGGCTTGCTGAAAATCGTTGAGGGCTTCCGCATAATCATCCATTTGAATACGGATAAGTCCACGCTTCAAATAAGCCCGTGTATTGAAATAATCCAGCTGAATGGCTTTGTTGCAATCTTCAATCGCGGCATCATGATCTTTCAGCAACTCCCGGGCCATGGCCCGGTTCAAATAGGCCAGGGCATTGTTGGGATCATATTTGATCGCATGATCAAAATCCTTCACCGCGCCGATATAACTCTTCATATGGATCCTGGTGGCACCCCGGCTCACATAAATGGAGGCATCGAAAGGATCAATTTCCACGGCTTTGTTAAAATCCTGGAGTGCACTGTGATAGTTTTGCATTTGATCGCGGGTCACTCCCCGGTAATGATACGCCGGAGAGTACAAGGGGTGCATTTCGACGGCCCGGGTAAAATCCCGCTCGGCCCCCATAAAATCTCCCAGATTATACTTGGCTATACCCCTGAGAAAATAAGGCTCGAAAAGATCCGGTTTGAATGTGATAACGACATTAAAATTTTTCAGGGCCGCATTATACTTGTTGTCCATAAGGGCGCCCCTCCCCATGGTCATGAAATGCTTGATGTTTATCTGCGATTGCAAAAGCAGGGGTAATATAAAAACACCGATGAATACGTACCTTTTCAAGTTTACTGTATCTCCTCTTTGGTTTTGCCGGTCAATTTGACATGTTCTATGCGCATAGATTTATCCACAGCTTTGCACATATCGTATACGGTAAGCAATGACACCTGGACTGCGGTGAGGGCTTCCATTTCCACACCCGTGGGGCCAATACAACGGGCCATGCTGTTGATCCGGATACCCCCTTCCTCTATCCGGGCGTTGACCTCAATTTTTGACAGAGCCAGGGGATGACAGAGGGGTATCAGGTCACTGGTGCGCTTGGCCCCCTGTATTCCTGCATATTCAGAAATGCTGATCACATCACCTTTTTTCAGATTGTTTTCCCGGACAAGCTGCAACGTTGATGCTGACAACCGGATGAATCCCGTTGCCTTCGCCGTCCGCAACATAGGTTTCTTTGAGCTGACATCCACCATCCTTGCTTTTCCGGATTTATCTATATGACTCAATTCGTTCATGCGTTATGCAGTTTTTCGGTTTGTTTCCATACAATTGCTTAACCCCCAATATTGTAAAATGTCCCGCTATGATTCTCCATCCCGCACCAGGGTTTGTTCTGCAATGCCAGTTCAATAGCCTGTGCGGGGCCCAGCTCCCTGACACTGTAGCCTATGTCGCTGAAGAGACAAGGCTTCAGGTAGCCGTCAGATGTGAGCCTCAGCCGGTTGCAATGCCTGCAGTTGCCTCCTTCCCCGCCAATCACTTTTGAAAAAGAACCGGATGTCAGGTTCATTTGTTTGATATACCTTACCTGCAGACCCTTCCTTTCAGCATAACGGGTAACATCAACCGCATCAGGCTCAAGCGGTGAATCCCGGATAACACAATTCAACTTAACCGGGGTCAATCCGGCATTGAGGGCCGCCTCAATACCTTCGAAAACCTTATGAATATTCCCTCCCCTGGTCACTTCTGCATATTTGGCCGGATCCATGGTGTCCAGACTTACATTCACCCTGTGCAGCCCCGCATTTTTCAATGCAGCCGCATACCGGTCCAGCAAAATACCATTTGTGGTCATTCCAAAATCACGAATGCCTTCGATCCGCGATAATTGCCCGACCAGTGTTATGATGTGCTTGCGTACCAATGGCTCACCCCCGGTCAGTCTGACCTTCCTTACCCCCATTGCCACCGCCACCCTGGCTACCTCCGTGATCTCACCGTAAGATAGGATGGCTTCGTGAGGCAGCAGTTTAATGCCGCTCGCGGGCATACAATAAACACAGCGCAGATTGCAACGATCCGTCACAGAAATACGCAAATAATCTATGTTGCGGTTAAATTGGTCTAACATTTACCATCTCTCCTTCCTTAAGCTCCGTCGCACCTACCGGCAGGGCGATCATGCCATGTGCATCCGAGAGGGCATGAATATGGGCCGAACCATGATACTCCATTGGATATACCTTGCCATCCCCGCCGATCATCACAGGCATCCAGGACATACGATGGGATTTCTTCCTCCGGTATTTTTTACCCATGGGTAAACGGTATGTCGGGAATGATCCGTTCCAACCCATCATTTTCATGATCAAAGGCCGGACAAAGATCTCAAAAGTATTAAATGAGCTGACCGGGTTCCCGGGCAGCCCAAAAATCCGCTTATCATTCATTTTACAAAAAACCGTCGGTTTTCCGGGTTGAATGGCTACGGTTTTAAACAGTATTTCCGTACCGAGGTCATCCAGCACGCCGGGGATAAAGTCAAAATCCCCCATCGACACACCGCCGGTCAGAAGTACCACATCACATTCATCCATCGCTTTTTCAATAATCTCCCTGGTTGCCGCAGCGGAATCTTCTGCGATCCCATAATATACAGGCTCAGCGCTGGAACGCATGATCTGTGCAAAAAGCTGGTATCCGTTGCTGTTCCGTATCTGGGAAGGTCCGGGTTTTCTTTCGGGTTCCACAATCTCATCACCGGTAGATAAAACACCCACCCGAACCATTTTTGATACGAATGGCTCAACACAACCAACAGAAGCCATGACGGCAATGTGCTGCGGTTGTATTTGCAAGCCATCACGCAAAACCACAGCGCCTGTTTTAACATCCTCCCCTTTGCGTGCAATATTGGAGCGGGTAGCATGGCCCGTGTAACGGACATACCCTTCCTCCGGCACCTCCGTGTCCTCCACTTTCATCACACAATCCGCTCCCCCCGGTACAATCGCTCCGGTCATAATTTTTGAACATTCCCGTTCGGAAACAAAACGTTCAGGAATTTTACCGGCCGGAATTACTTCAATCACCTTCAGCGTCTTGTCAATATCCTGCATCCGGCACGCATAGCCATCCATGGCCGACTTATCAAATGGGGGCATGTCCAGGTCTGAGATCACATCCTGACGCAAAACCCTGCCCAGTGAGATGGAAAAATTTATTCTTTCAACACCCATAAGGGGAATATCCTGCATTATCAATTCAAATGCTTCGTTAAATGGAATCATGGCTAATCAATCTAAGATGCTTTCAATAATGCACAAAGATAATGAAAAATCAACCCCTCAGGTCCTTCCCCTTAACATGCCAATCATAAACCAGCCTTCCAATATCCATATTTCCCGTGGATTTTTCTTGCATTATGAACATATGTTCATTATATTTGCAAACAGATACCATAAACAAAAAAGGAGGTAAATATGCCAGGAAGAGACAGAAGGGGACCGCTGGGAGCAGGCCCTTTAACAGGAAGGCGCATGGGATATTGCGCCGGGAACGAAGATCCGGATCCCGGCCATCCCATGGGCTTCGGTTTTGGACGTAGGGGAAGATTTTCAGGCAGAAGGGGCAGAGGATACGGAGATACCGGTCCAGGATACCGGAATTATCCGGTTTTTGCTGATCTGCATAATAAAGAAGCGTTGGATAATGAGATCGGCGCGCTTAAGGAACAATTATCTTTCCTTGAAAAAACGCGTTCCAAAATGAACGAAGAAACCTAAAGATCAATGTTGCCGGTATGATCAGCAGTCGATGCCGGTTTTACCGGCAACAGATCCGTTGCAGAGACAAAACATGAACATCAAAAAACAGATCCCATGAATACTGGTAAAGGACTTGGACGGGGCGGAGGAAGAGGCCGCAATAAAGGAGGCAGTTATGGCCCTGGCGGATATTGCGTATGTGCCAAATGCGGTGAAAAACTCCCGCACAAACACGGAACCAAATGCACGAAAATCAAATGCCCCAATTGTGGAAAACCCATGATCAGAGAAGAACTGCTGGAGGAAAAGAGGAAAGAAAAAAACTAAAACCACAGATCTGGATGGTATGAGACAAAATGTATGCAAATGGTATTATGTTTGTCCAATGAAAAAGTTTTACGAAGAAGGCAGGCTCGACAGACATTGGATCAACAACTATTGCAAAGGTGAATGGCAGAAATGCATCAGATACAAAAACGTGGAAAACAATATTGCGCATCCCGATACAATGCTGCCTAATGGAGAAATCAATGAACGGTTATGAAAAGGACCCCCTGAAATTCCTGTTGTCAAAAAATGCATTCGATGTACACAGGATCAGGCAAATTGTGACAGGGAGGAAATATACGGCGGTGTTGTCGGATGAGCATACGATCGGGGTCTGTGCAAACTTTGGGGCACCCGTCAATACAGATAAGCACCATTACAGCAGCATCGACCCCAACACGCTTTCACACCGCATTCTGCTCAATGCATACTTTAACAGCATCCTGAACCATGTGGCACCTTGCTTTCGCGATAACGGTGACATCTTTGATTCGATTGACTTTAAGCACTATGAGAAGATTGTCATGATCGGATATTTCCGTCCTGTGGCAAAAAAATTCAAGGAGAAGGACATCCCGTTAAGCATCTTTGATCGCAGGGTTTGCGAGGAGATCCTAACACCTTACGGTCATAAAGAAAAACATCTGAAACAGGCGGATGCAGTGATCCTGACCGCAACTTCCATATTCAATGGCACCTTCCCGGAAATCATCCATACGACGAAGCCCGCATGCGATATTTTTGTTTTGGGCCCTTCGGCCATTATGTCTGTTGAACTGTTTCAGTACAATAACATTCATGCCATTTTCGGCGCCACTTTCAGGCCGGGTGACCAAAGCGTTCTGAAGGCCATAGCAAATGGGGGAGGTACCCGTTCATTTCTCAGATACGGGACCAAATGCATCTTGAAAAACAAACACCACATTTTTGCATAATGAACATATGTTCACTATTATTGCAAAAAAATCCTGGACATGAAAAAATACGACGTTGTTATCATCGGAGCCGGCCCGGCAGGGATAATCACTGGGACCACGGCCAAAAAGAAGCATCCCCGAAAATCAATGCTCATGCTGAAGGAAGAAGAGCATGGACTGGTACCCTGCGGCATCCCTTACATTTTTCACGCACTTGGGGATATTGACAAAAATAAAATGGGCCCGAAGCCTTTTATCGATGCCGGCGGTGAGGTCAGAACAGACCCTGCGGAAAAGATCGAACTGAAAGAAAAAAAAATAATATTGAAATCCGGTGATGAGGTAGCTTTTGAAAAACTTGTCTTTGCCACCGGATCAACCCCGATCATACCCAAATTCATCCCCGGTTACGACCTCGAAAATGTTTTCTATATCAGGAAAAGTTACCGTTACATACAGCAATTATTTCACACAATAAAGAAAAAAAAGAATATTGTGATCATCGGTGGCGGCTTTATCGGAGCAGAAGTCGCGGAACAATTGGCCCTCGAGCCGGATAAAAACATATCCCTGATTGAAATGGAAGAAGCGTGTTTTATGAGGGCTTTCTCACCGGAACTCAGTAAAATTGCTACCGGAGAGTTAAAAAAGACCAATGTTAATGTACATACTTCATCCAGAGTGACACAGATCCTTGGCAAAAATCATACGGCCGAAAAGGTCGAGCTCAGCACCGGAAAAATAATCGAAGCGGATGCGATCATCATGGCCATAGGATACCACCCGAATACAGCCCTGGCTAAAGAAGCCGGCCTGGAACTGAACCGGATGGGCGGCATCATCGTGGACAACTACGAGAGAACACCCGTGAAGGATGTTTGTGCGGTTGGGGATTGTTCGCAAACCATCGGGTTTTTGACCGGCACACTGGATAACATCATGCTGGCCTCCACGGCCACTGCCGAAGCACGGGTACTCGGTTATAATTTGTTTGACATCAACATTAAAAAATACTTCACGGGCACACTTGCCGTTTTTTCCACTGAGATCAACGGATTAGCCATGGCCGGTGCAGGTGTTAACGAAAACAACGCCGCCAATGCCTATGTAGATTTCGTGTCGGGAAAATTCTCCGATGTTGACAAGCATCCGGGGACTTTCAGGGATGCTTCACCCATAACGGTAAAATTATATGTGTCCCCTTCGGATGGAAGCATCCTTGGCGGTGAATCCTGGGGAGCAAATCCGGCCGGCGAGATCATAAACACCATCAGCCTTGCCATCCAGAAAGGAGTTTCCATTTACGACCTGATCTCGTTTCAGCTCGGGACGCATCCGCTGCTGACTGCAGCACCCACCAAGCCGGTACTTATAAAAGCAGCCGAAGCAGCCCTGGAGAAAATCCAGGCCAAAAAATAATGTAAATAAGGTGCTTTTAATCCGGCACACACATAATTCAAAAAAACAACGGAGGGTTTCTCAAAAGGAATACCCTCCCTTATTTTGATTCCGCATTCAACATATTTTTGAAATACGCGTATGTTTCAAACTGCGAACGATGGGATGCGGATCCTCCGGATTTCTTATACTGATTAAGGTTTTCCGGCCCAAGCAACCGTGCTTTGGTATTATCCCGCAACTGGATCTGCAGCATATCCATCAATTCCTGCTGTATATCCTTGTCGTAAATGGGACAGGCGAGTTCCACACGGTGGTCGAAATTCCGGGTCATCCAGTCGGCAGAGGATATGAAGTACCTGTTGTCACCGCCATGGCAAAACACATATACCCGTGAGTGCTCCAGGAATTTATCCACAATGCTGATGACTTCAATATTCTCACTCATGCCTTCAACCCCGGGAACGAGAATGCAAATCCCCCGGACGATCAGTTGGATCTTCACACCGGCCTGGCTGGCTTCATAGATTTTCGGAACAATCTTTTTATCAGACAAGCTGTTCATCTTCAATATAACCCATGCTTCCTTTCCGGCACGGGCATTTGCTATTTCATCCTCAAGCATACGGATAAAAAAATTCCGGATATAGAAAGGGGCTACGATAAGTGTACTGAAGGTAGGCATAATAAACTTGGACTCAAATAAATGGAACACCTTGTTTACCTCAGCGGTGATCTCCTGATTGCCCGTAAAAAGGCTGTCATCGGCATACAATTTGGCAGTGGATTCGTTATAATTACCCGTGCTGATGTTTGCATAATAGCAATGCGCTCCCTGCTCTTTACGCCTTACAAGGATCAGCTTGCTATGAACCTTAAACCCAGGGATGCTCTGTATGATCTTAATGCCTTCCTCCTGCAATTTTCCGGTCCAGTATATATTGGCCTCCTCATCAAAACGTGCCTGCAGTTCAAGAAAAACGGTTACCTGTTTGCCATTTCTTACGGCATTTATCAAGGCATTCATAACGCTGGAATCCTTTGCAGCCCGGTAAAAAGTCATTTTTATGGCACGGACCCGCGGATCAATGGAGGCCTCTCGCAGAAAATCAATGACATACTGAAACGTCTGATAAGGATAATGCAACATGACATCCTTATGCTTTATGATCTCTATAATACTCCTGTTCCGCGGCAGGTCCTTATGAGGCAGTGGCGGAGTGAAAGGATAGACCAGGTCAGCAGGCCCAACCCTGGGAAATGACATAAAATCCTTGAAATTATGATACCTCCCCCCGGCACGTGTATGATCCCGTTTTGTTATGTTCAGCTTTTTGCTGATCCTTTTTAAGAGTGCTTCCGGTATTTGCTTGTCATAAACGAAACGAACAGCTTCTCCTTTTTTGCGTTTTTTGACGCTCTCGCTCATGAGCTCCATAAAACTCTTGGAAACGTCATTATCGATATCCAATTCGGCATCCCGTGTGAATTTGATCGTGTAAGCATTGAAGCGGTCATACCCGAATACGGAAAAGATCTCGTTAAGGCAATATCGGATCACATCATCCAGAATGATCACATACTTTTTCTCACCCTCCGGAGGCAGCAATAAAAAGCGGGGGACCACTGTGATGGGCAGGCTGATGATGGCAAAATTCTCTTTTTGCCGGTTTTGGCTATGGCTTAGTTGCACGGCAAGATGGATGGTTTCGTCTTTCAATATGGAAAGATCCGTGGAATTATCAAGCATTAAAGGAAAGAGATGAGGCCGGACCTCATCCTGGAAATGTGATTGAACCACGCGCCCCTGCGCAGGGGTTAATTGCTTCTCATTAATGATGTATATATCTTTTTCCGCAAGCAAGCGGACAATATGTTCATAGGCAGAGGTAAATATATTTTCCTGCTTCTCAACAATGTTGGCAATCTCCTGAAGCACGGACTCAACATTCGGATCTTCAATGCCTTTGGATTTTTCAAAATTCAATACGCGCCGCAGGGTAGCCACCCGTACCCTGAAAAATTCATCCCGGTTATTCGAGAAGATCCCCAGAAACTTGACCCTTTCGATCAGGGGGTTGGATTCATCAATGGCTTCCTGCAACACCCGCTCATTAAAATACAACCAACTGATTTCCCTGTTTATCAATATTGGATCTTTCATACGATGAATCAATTATCTTCCTTAAATACAAAGGCTGGCTGACGCGGCTTTGTAAACAGCCCGAACAGCCATACATTTCCCGGAATTGAAAATGGTAATTTACAGCTTTTTCGGGAAAACAACAAAATTGGTTTTCCGGTCTGCATTTATTAGTTCAGCCCATTTGTCCGTATCAAACGAAATACTAACCACACCGGAAGTAGGCAACCAATCGATCCTTTTCTCAAGAAAATAATTTGCAAGGTTTGTACAAGCAGGGTTATGCCCCACAAGCATGAGCGATTCGAACGAATCGGAAACATCAAAGAACTGGTCCAGGAGGCGATACGAATCGGCATGATAAATCTGCTTTTCCACGATTATGTTTTCTTCCGGAAACTTCAATGCATGAGCAATGATCTTCGCGGTTTCCAATGCCCGGACAGCGTGGCTTGATTTGATAAGATCCACGGTGATTTTCCGGGACAGTAAAAAATCAATGACTTTCCAGGTCCTGCTTTTACCCTTTTCCAATAAAGGCCGTTCCTCATCCAATAATTCGGGATGTTTCCAGGAAGATTTTGCATGACGGACAAGATAGAGGGTTTTCATATGTATGCTTATCTTCTACCAGGCAAACATCGGGAAATCTTTCATCATATCATTCACCCTTTGCTTCACTTTGGCGATAACCATATCATCGTCAGCATTGCCGATCACTTCATCGATCAATTCAACAATGGGGGCCATGTGTTCCTCTTTCATTCCACGGGTTGTAATGGCCGGAGTACCAACACGCAGCCCGGACGTCTGGAAAGGGGACCGGCTGTCGAAGGGCACCATATTCTTGTTGACCGTAATATCGGCAGTCACCAGAATATTCTCAACTTTTCTTCCGGTGAGGTCCGGAAATTTGTTTCTCAGGTCAATGAGCATCAGATGATTATCAGTTCCGCCGGAAATCACATGATACCCCTTGCCAATAAAGGCGTCGGACATCGCTTCAGCATTTTTCTTAACCTGAAGGATATACTCGAAGAAACCATCGGTCAGTGCTTCACCAAAAGCAACCGCTTTGGAAGCAATAACATGCTCCAGCGGCCCCCCCTGGATGCCTGGAAACACAGCAGAGTTCATTACCTGCGACATCATCTTCACCTTACCCTTCAACGTAGTCAGGCCCCATGGATTTTCAAAATCCTTACCGATCAAAATCATTCCTCCCCGGGGCCCACGAAGGGTTTTATGGGTCGTCGTAGTAACAATATGGCAATGGGGCATGGGATCGTTGAGTACGCCTTTGGCGATCAGACCGGCCGGATGAGCAATGTCGGCCAGCAGTATGGCGCCAACCTTATCGGCTATTTCCCGCATCCTGGCATAATCCCAGTCCCTCGAATACGCAGATGCCCCCGCCAGAATAAGCCTTGGCTTTTCTTTCAGGGCAATCTCTTCCATTTTTCCGTAATTGAGCAGGCCAGTATCTTTATCCAATTCATAGGCAACCGGATTGTAAAGTATGCCCGAACTGTTTACGGGGGATCCGTGGGATAAATGGCCACCGTGTGACAGGTCCAGACCCATGAACGTATCACCCGGCTTAAGGCAGGCCAAAAAGACAGCCATATTCGCCTGGGCTCCCGAGTGGGGCTGTACATTTGCATATTCCGCTCCAAACAATTCTTTGGCACGGTCTATGGCCAGCTGCTCAGTTTCATCCACAAACTGGCAACCACCATAATATCGCTTGCCGGGATACCCCTCCGCATATTTGTTGGTCATCACGGAACCCATGGATTCCAACACATGATCACTCACAAAATTTTCGGAAGCGATCAATTCAATACCGTTGATTTGCCTGTTTCGTTCTTTTTGAATGATGTCAAAAACCTGTCTGTCTTTTTCCATTGAACTTGATTTTATTGTGGTTTCTTAATTATGGGCCCCTTCATTATGCACAAAAATACTGGAAATTTTTCAACCTGCCGAAAATCTCCTATATTTTTGCAGTTCAGACATGCATGAACGGGAAGAAACAGAATAACAAATATTGCAGGTGGCAATACAATGAATGCGTTATCTGACAGTTATTATGTAAACAATTTTTATGAAATTGCCGGCAATCATATATGCCATCCCGATCATCCTGACGAGCACAGGTATGCCGGCACAACCCGTGCATTATCTCCATTGCCTTGCAGTGAACGAAAATACCATGGAATTAACATGGGAAAATCAGGGAAATGCAGGCAATTTCATATCCTGCGAAATTTACCATGCCTCGCCCCCACTGCCCTTAAATTTCACCAGGATCGCAGAAATTACCGGTTTTACTACCAACACACATATACACAGCAATATTGATCCCCAAAAGAACCATTATTATTACCTGAAAACCATCACAACCAACCTCCCCCCCATTTATTCCGATACATTGAAGTCCATAAATCTATCGGTCACGGACCCGGGCAACGGTGACATCGTACTCTCCTGGAACCCAATGCACAGTCCTGTTTTACCTTCCTGGAATACCGGTTACGAAATATTTATGGAGTACCCGGAGGGAACCTGGACATCACTCGGAACCACGGTTGCGGAACAGTATGTGCATGAAGTGACAACCTGCGGGGATTCCCTCACTTTCCGGGTGGAATTACCGGACAACATTGGATGCACCTCGGTTTCCGGTTTGGCGGGAGGGACTTATGACAACATCCGTCAACCCCCGATGCCGGTGATGGATTCGGTCAGTGTCATCAGCAGCACAGAACATGTGGTCATTGGCTGGGAACCCAGTCCGGCCACCGATGTCGAAGCCTACGTCATATATCGTTTCACCAACGGCAACTGGATCAAGCTGGACACAGTCTGGGGAAGGTTCAATACAATCTATGAAGATCCGTCTGCCCAGCCCTGCACCCAATCCGAGTCTTATGCCATGGCGGCCCTCGACAGCTGTGGAAATCCCAGTCTGGGAACCTACCTCCATCCACAGCAAACCATACGGATCGATCCACCTGCATACGACCCCTGCCAGCTCACCCATCTGATCACGTGGTCCTCCTACATTAACATGAATCCTCAACTGGAAGGATACAGGATCTATGTGCGCAGGGACAACGGCCCGTTTACCCTGGCCGGAACCACTTCAACCGGCACACAATCATTTTTGTATGATATCCCTGAGCCCGGTTCCCGGTACGATTATTATATACGGGCCTTTAACCTGGAAAATGAGAATTCCTCCACTTCCTGCATCACAGGCGGGTACGTTTCGGCATATGCCAAACCTGCCTTTCATTATCTTGCCAATGCCAGTGTGATTCAGGACAGTTATATCCGGCTTGAATTGTTCCCTGACACCAGTGCCACCATCAATGAGATCATGATCCACAGGTATAATGACAATTCAGGGTTCATGGAAGTGATTGCCACCCTGGAAACGGATCACGAAGATGGCATGACCTTTGAAGACAGGGATACCGATCCGCTGAACCGCAGCTACCGGTACGTTTATACGTTCAGGGACAGCTGCGGGGCCGGTTCGGCATACTCGAATGAATTGAACACCATGCACCTGAGGGCTGATATGATCAACGGCAACCAGGTGCAGTTGCTTTGGGATCCATTCACCGGCTGGGACGGCGGCACATCCACCTATGAGGTATTCAGGATAAACAGGGATCAGGGCACAAGCACCAGCATAGCCACTGTAGAGGCGGGAACCACGGAATATACCGATGACCTCACACACACCGGCAACACAGGGAATACATTCGCCTACCTGGTCGCGGCACATGAAGGCCCCGGAAATGCATACGGTTTGCAACGCAGCTCCTACTCGAATGAAGCCATGATCAAAGAGAAGCCGGAGATCTTCATGCCGAATGCATTCCGCCCGGATGGGATCAACAGCGTATTCAAGCCGGTGGGAAGGTTTGTCAACCTGTCCGGTTATACACTCCGAATATACAATCGCTGGGGAGTGCTGGTTTTTGAATCCAATGCGTTTGATAAAGGCTGGAATGGTGATTACAACGGTGAAAGATCACCAGCAGGAGCTTATATTTATGTAATCTCCGGCCAATCACCGGATGGTAGTTTTTACGAGGATAAAGGCAGCTTTATTCTCCTGCGCTGAATATCCTTCAAAGGGTTGTCGATTAACAATTTTTAATAATGCCCATCGCATAATTTTCATACCTTTGCACCTCAAAAAGGACAAATATGTTTCTCGACAAGAATAAATTCCTGGGGGAAGGGTTAACTTACGATGATGTGCTGATCATCCCGGCATACTCGGAAGTTTTGCCCCGTGAAACAGATACCAGCACTGTTTTTTCCCGCAATATCAAGCTCAATATTCCGATTGTCACCTCAGCCATGGATTCCGTTACTGAATCCAAAATGGCCATTGCCATTGCCCAGGAAGGGGGTATCGGGGTCGTACATAAAAATATGACCATTGAGGACCAGGCCAATGAGGTCCGTAAGGTTAAAAGAGCGGAAAACGGGATGATACTGGACCCCATTACACTCAATAAAGATGCACTGGTTATTGATGCCCTCAATTTGATGCATGAATATAACATCGGCGGCATACCGGTCGTCAATGAGCGGCACGAACTTGTCGGCATCATAACCAACCGGGATCTCCGTTTTGAGAAAAACATGGACAGGCCGGTATATGAGATCATGACCAAAGACAACCTGATCACCGTATCAGAATTCATTGATTTTGAAAAGGCCGCTGAGATCCTTCAAAAGCACCGGATCGAGAAATTGCCTGTCCTGGATAAGGACGGCAAGCTGGTCGGATTGATAACCTATAAAGACATCATCAAGATCAAGGCCCGCCCCAATGCCTTTAAAGACGAACGGGGACGGTTGCGGGCTGCAGCTGCCATAGGGATCAGCAGGGACATATTCGACCGTGCCGGAGCCCTCATTGATGCGGGCGTGGATGCCATCGTGATCGATACCGCCCATGGCCATACAAAAGCAGTACTGAACCATGCACGCATGATCAAGAAAGAACACCCGGGCACCGACCTGGTCGTGGGTAACATAGCCACTGCCGAAGCAGCACAGGACCTGTATGATGCGGGTGTTGACGGGGTCAAGGTTGGCATCGGACCGGGTTCCATTTGCACAACCCGTGTGATTGCAGGCATTGGGGTACCACAATTATCCGCCATATACAACGTCGCCCAGGCATTGAAAGACAAAGATATACCTGTGATTGCCGACGGGGGCATCAGGTATACCGGTGATGTTACAAAAGCACTGGCTGCCGGGGCACATACCATCATGGCCGGCTCATTGTTTGCAGGCGTGGAAGAATCGCCGGGGGAAACCATCATCTATGAAAGCCGTAAATACAAACTATACCGCGGCATGGGATCCATTGAATCCATGCAGAAAGGATCAAAAGATCGCTATTACCAGGATGCGGAAGACGACATCAAGAAACTGGTACCTGAAGGGATTGTTGGCCGGGTCCCTTACAAAGGAATGCTGTCTGAAGTGATCTACCAGCTGGTAGGAGGACTGAGGGCAGGGATGGGATATGCCGGTGCACATAACATCGCAGACCTTCAGAATGCCAGGTTCATGAAGATCACCGCGGCAGGCGTTACCGAAAGTCACCCGCATAACATCACAATTACAAAAGAAGCACCCAACTACAGCAGATAACAACCATCAAAAAACAAGTGTATTTGTAAACCAAAAATAACCGCAATGAAAATATCAGGTATTTGTAACGCGATCCTATGGATAATCCTGGCAACATTCACCCAGGCGGCATTTGCCCAGTATGATAATGATGAACGGGTATTGCTCACCATCGATGAAAATGAAATAACCGTTGCAGAATTCATGAATGTCTACCAGAAAAATAATGTGAACAACGACATGGTAGACAGGAAATCCATTCAGGAATACCTGGACCTGTTCATCAACTTCAAATTAAAAGTCAGGGAAGCCAAAGACCTGGGCATGGATACTGCCGAACCATTCCTCAAAGAACTCAGTGGATACCGTGATCAACTGGCCGAACCCTATTTTGTAGACGAAAAAGTGAATGAGCAGCTGTTGAAAAATGCCTGCGACAGGATGCAATACGATGTGCGGGCCAGCCATATCCTGGTCAAGCTTAAACCGGAAGCAGAACCGGAAGACACATTGAAAGCATACAATAAAGCCATGGAGATCCGTCAGCGTATTTTGAACGGGGAAGATTTTGCCAAACTGGCCCGGGAGGTTTCCGATGACCCGAGCGCCAAGGACAGGCCCGCTGAGAAAAACAGGCCCGGAAGAAGAGGAAACCACGGCGACCTGGGTTACTTTTCCGTTTTTGATATGATATATCCTTTTGAAAATGCCGCATACAATACGCCGGTTGGCGAAATCACCATGCCGGTCCGAACCGATTACGGATATCATATCATTAAGGTTACCGACAAGCAACCTGCACTGGGCAGGGCCCAGGTAGCACATATTTACAAATCCTTCCCGAACTTTGCTACCGCCGAAGATTCGGTCCGCCTGGAAAATGAAATGCTAAAGATCTACCAGGAGTTGCAATCCGGTACCGGATGGGAAGAAACCGTCAGGAAATACTCTGACGACAAAGGCACAATTGAACGCGGAGGGCTCCTCCCCTGGTTTGGTTCGAACCGGATGGTCCCCGAGTTTATTCAAACTGTCAAAACACTGCAGGATTCCGGTGATTATTCCAAACCCCTGCTGACCGTGTTCGGATGGCATATCATTCAGCTCCGGGATAGGGAAACCCCCGGGAATTACGAGGAAGAAAAGGAAACCCTGAAAAGAAGACTGATCAAAGATTCCAGGGCAAAGAAAAGCCGGCAGGCAGTGATCAAAAGGATCCGGCAAGAATATGGCTTCGAAGAATTCCCCGGTGCCAGAGAAGAAATATACAGCAAACTGGATTCGTCATTCCTGAATAATAATTGGAATGCCAGTGTGGTCGAAGATCCGGAAAAACCGTTATTGATCATCGGAAAGCAAACCTACACCAAAGGCGATTTTGCCAGACATCTTGAAAAAAATCAAATTCGCAGGGGGATCAAAAAACCAAACGTTTTCTTCCAGGAACAGTATGACCAGTTTGCAGAAAAGGCATGCATTGCATATGAGGACAAGCACCTGGAAGAGAAATATCCGGAATTCCGGATGCTTATGCAGGAATATAAAGATGGCATCCTGCTTTTCAACCTGACCGATGAAAAAGTATGGTCAAAAGCCATTAAAGACACGGCCGGACTGAAAAGGTTCCATGAACAAAACAAAAAAGATTATATGTGGGATAAACGGGTGGATGCAACCCTGTACATAGTCAACCCGGAATTGGATGTGGACAAAGTAAAAGAAATGGTTAAAAATGATGCCGGCAGTGGCGAGATCCTGGAAAAATTCAATACCGGGGACCAGAAACATGTGTTTATCGAATCGGGAAAATTCGCCCGCGGGGACAATGCGCTTGTTGACAAGATTTCCTGGGGAAAAGGAATAAGTAAAATATATGAGGTCAGGGAATATCCTTCTTTGAAATCCCGTCAAGGAATACAAGATGAAGCCAGGGTATTCGTAAAAATTAAGGAGAAGATAAAACCCCAGCCCAAAACGCTTGACGAAGCCCGCGGATTAATCACCTCCGATTATCAAAATTATTTGGAAGCACAATGGATCAAACAGTTGAAAAACAAATACAAGGTCGAGGTTAATGAGGATGTTCTATTATCCATCAAATAAACATATATTGAAACACATCGCCATATTCATCACATTGTTCTTATTTTCATGCAATGCTCAAATCGACAATGAAAATGACAATGTACTTGCCAGAGCAAACGATAAGTATCTCTATGAATCAGATCTCCGGGAAATACTGCCCCAGGGTATCCGGACACGGGATTCGCTGATCCTGGTTAAAAATTACATCAATAACTGGATCAAAAAGAACATCCTGATAAAAAAAGCGGGGGCAAACCTGACAAGTCAGCAGAAGGATTTTACAAAACAATTGGAGGAATACAGGAATTCCCTGCTGATATATGAATATGAAAAAAACTTCGTGATGCAGGAACTCGATACCACGGTCACGGAGAAGGAGATCAATCAGTATTATGCAGAGAATGCCGGAAACTTCATCGTATCCGGGGACCTGTACCGGACAAACTTCATGGAGATCCCGGACACCCTGATTGACAAACCGGGGATAAGGGAACTTTTCCGGTGCAGTGAAAAACACATGCTGGATTCGCTGGCCAACATTATATCTGGGTACTCCTACTCCTATGATCTCAGCAATAATCTCTGGATGACCCGGTCGGAAATATATCATCTTTTCCCGGGATGGAACCCGGATGCTGCGCAAATACCGGAAAAAGAACGCATTTATGAGATCGCCACCAACAGCACCATAAAGCTTGTCATTTTCAGAGAAACGATCCCTGCCGGGGATACAGCACCCCTTTCATATGCCGGAGAACAGATCAGGGAAATAATTGTTAATAAAAGGAAATCCGGCCTTCTGAAAAATATGCACCGGGCAATCCTGGAAGAAGCCTATAAAAATAATGAAGCAGAAATTTATTAGAATGACAGAACACAATAATTAATTTAACGATTTGTTATACAAGATATGAAACCCAGGTGGAAACCACAACGCGTAAAGAAATCAGCAGGCATGCTTCTCATTATTGCCCTTTTTTCATACACACATGCCCATGCACAGGAAAAGATCATAGACCAGGTTGCCGCGGTGGTTGGCCAAAACATCATCCTTGAATCGGATATTGAAAATCAGTATTATCAATACCGGATGGAGGGGGATATTTCCGGGGGTGAGGGCACGGTGAAATGCCAGATACTGGAAAGTATGCTTTTTCAAAACCTTTTATTAAACCAAGCTGAGCTTGACAGCGTCGAAATAACAGAAAGTCAGATTGAACAAACCATGGATCAGCGTTTGCGCTATTTCATTGCACAAATAGGCTCAAAGGAAGCTTTTGAGGAGTATTACGGAAAATCCATCCCTGAATTCAAGGAAGAATTCCGGGACGAGATCAAAAATCAGCTTATGATCGAATCCGTTCAGCAGGGAATAAACCAGGATGTCACCATCTCCCCTTCGGAAGTGAATAAATTTTTCAAATCCATACCCACCGACAGCCTTCCTTTGATAAACTCGGAAGTGATCATAGGACAGATCGTGAAAAAACCACCCATCAGCATACAACAAAAGCTAGCGGTTAAAGAGAAGCTCAGGAGCTTGCGGGACCGGGTCGTGAAGGGGGAAAAGTTCTCCACACTCGCCGTGTTGTATTCTGAAGATCCCGGCTCCGCCAAAAAAGGAGGCGAGCTGGGCCTTTATGGCCGTGGCGAGCTTTATCCGGAATTTGAAGCGGTCGCCTTCAAGCTGAACAAAGGCGAAGTATCCGAGATCGTGGAAACCGAAGCAGGCTTTCATATATTGCAGCTGATCGAGCGCAAAGGTGAATATGTCAACGTAAGGCACATCCTCATCCGCCCCAAAGTCTCTCCGGAGGACCTTGATAAAGCAAGGATCACACTCGACAGTGTGGCCACACTTATCCGGAACGACGTTCTGGATTTTGAGGAAGCGGTAACCAAATTCTCCGATGACCCCGGCAAAAACAGCGGGGGATTGCTCATTAATCCCATGACAGGAACCACCCGGTTTGAAGTCACCGAACTGGATCCCAGTGTTTCCTTCGTCATTGATAAGCTGAAGCCCGGAATGATCTCCGACCCGGTGCCAATGGAGACCGAAACGGGACAGGAAGCCTACCGTCTGTTGTACCTTAAAAAAAGGACCCTTCCACACAGGGCAAACCTCACAGAAGATTACAACCGTATCCGGGAATGGGCCCTGCAGGAGAAGCAATCAAAGGCATACAACGAATGGATCTCAAAAAAAGCAACAAACACGTACATCAAGATTGTCGACAAATATAAAGATTGCGCATTCGAGAACGACTGGAACCAGTAACAGAAAAACAAACCATGAAGTACACATCAGATGTTGAAGCGATAGATGCGTTTACAGAAAAATACATGATCCTCAGAAAAGAAATTGGAAAGGTCATCGTAGGACAGGATGAAGTGCTCCGGAATGTGATCATTTCTATTTTCAGCCGTGGGCACGGCCTCCTGGTCGGGGTTCCCGGGCTGGCAAAAACACTGATGGTTAACACCATAGCCCAGGCACTTGGCCTTAGTTACAGCAGGATACAATTTACGCCCGACTTAATGCCCAGCGATATAATAGGTACGGAGATCCTGGATCAAAACCGAAATTTCAAATTTATAAAGGGGCCCGTTTTTGCCAACATCATCCTGGCCGATGAGATCAACCGCACACCGCCAAAAACGCAATCTGCATTGCTGGAAGCCATGCAGGAAAAAGGAATTACAGTGGCCGGTCAGCGACACATATTAAATGAGCCTTTCTTCGTCCTTGCCACGCAAAACCCCATTGAGCAGGAAGGGACCTATCCCCTCCCTGAAGCTCAGCTCGACCGGTTTATGTTCAATATATGGTTGGATTATCCTGCGTTTGATGAAGAGATCCGTGTTGTAAAATACACCACCACTGATGAATTAAAAAAACCGGAGATCGTATTGAATGCCGAAGAGATCCTTTTTTACCAGAAACTGATACGTAAAATACCCGTCCCGGAAAATGTGTATGCATATGCGGTGAACCTGGCGGCTTCCACCAGGCCTTTCACCGCAAAAGCCCATGCCTGGGCCGATGAATACCTTACCTGGGGTGCCGGGCCCAGGGCCTCCCAGTACATGATCATAGGGGCCAAATGCCATGCTGTATTGCAGGGCAAATATTCCCCGGATATAGAAGATGTCCAGGCTGTAGCATTGCCGATCCTCAGACATCGTATCGTAAGAAATTATAAAGCAGAAGCGGACGGAATAGGTGTGCAGGAAATAATCAGCAAATTCCTGAACCCATAAATGCAATTTTCATCAAACATCCTCTTGTGCACAGGAGACAACATTCCATTCATGTCATGAAAAAAAAGAAAATTATTATCGGTGTTCTATCGGCAGTAATCCTTTTCATCGTACTGCTCATCGTTTTCACCTCAGGTCAGGAGGAAACCAAGAACCTGAAGGTTGAGGTTGAAAAAGGACAGTTCAGGATCAACGTAACCACCACCGGCGAGCTGGAAGCCAAAAAATCAGAAAAGATCTACGGCCCACGCGGCCTCAGGAATTTCCGTATCTGGGAGATCAAAATAGAAGACATTATCCCGGACGGCACCGTGGTGGATTCCGGTGATTATGTGGCCAGGCTTGATAAAACCGAGCTTACAAACAAGCTCAAGGATCAGGAAATTGACCTGGAACAGTCGGAAACACAATACACAAAAACACGCCTGGATACTACCCTGGAATTAAGGGAAGCCCGGGACGAGCTCATTAACCTGAAATACAATCTGGAAGAAAAACAGATCGCCCTTGATCAATCGATTTACGAGCCCCCTGCCACACAAAGACAGGCGAAGATTGACCTGGAGAAAGCCCAGCGCTCATACGAAAGGGCTGTCAATAATTATATCATCAAGAAAGAACGCGCAGAAGCCGACATGCAGGAAATATCGGCGGCCCTCCGGGAGGATCAGCAGGAATACGATCAGATCAAGGAGCTGGAAAAAGAATTCCTGATAACCGCCCCAAAATCCGGCATGGTCATATACAGGCGCAGCTGGGACGGACAGAAACAAGGCATTGGCGCCACCGTGAGTGTGTGGGATCCGGTTGTCGCCGAACTTCCCGACCTGACGGAAATGATATCCAAGACGTATGTCAATGAGATCGACATCAGCAAGGTTAATACCGGCCAGAAGGTGGAGATTGGTGTGGATGCTTTCCCGGACATGAGCTATACGGGATCCGTGACGGAGGTAGCCAACATTGGCGAGCAACTCCGGAACTCCAATGCCAAAGTGTTTGAAGTGATCATTGAAGTCAACGAATACGATTCCATCCTGAGGCCATCCATGACAACAAAAAACGTGATCATCACGGATATTATCGACAGTGTGTTGTATGTGCCCATCGAATGCATTCACAGCAACGACAGCCTCACCTATGTATTCACTTCCGGAAAAAAACAGCAGGTCATTGTTGGAAAAAGCAATGAAAACGAGATCATCGTCCGGGAAGGATTGAAAGAAGGCGATGAAGTTTATTTGCTGCAGCCGGATAACCCGGAGGATTACAAACTGTCTTCCCTGGCCCCCGGGATCCTGAAAATTTATGAAGAAGAGGAAAATCAGAAAGAACTAAAAAAGCAGAAAATGCGGGACAGGCAATTACAGAATCTTAAAGGGAATACCCCGCCAAGAGGAAAAGGCCGCATCAGAACAAACAAAAATCGCAATCCTAAATAGCATCAGTGTGCAACGGTATTTACAAATATTCAGTATTGCCCTGGAAGCTGTATTGGCCAATAAATTCAGGTCATTTCTCACAACACTGGGCATCATTTTCGGTGTGGCGGCGGTGATCGCCATGATGGCCATTGGCTCAGGGGCCAAAAAAGAAATCCTTGACCAGATCAAGCTCGTAGGTGTGAATAATATTATCATCACCCCGGGAGCATCGGAAGAATATGAAGAGGAGGAGGAAGCAGAAGGCAAGTCGATGAAAAAAAAGTTCTCTCCGGGATTAAGCCTTAAAGATGCGGAAGCCATCCGGAACATCCTTCCTTCGGTCAACTCTGTCAGTCCTGAGGTAACCTATGAAACTTCCATCATCAAGGACGGTGCAAGAAAATCCGCCAAGCTTAGTGGCGTCAGACCTGAATTTTTTGACGTATACAACCTGCAGCTCAGCAATGGCATATACCTTACCGATGAACATACGAAAAACAGTTCCGCCGTTTGCATTATTGGCCCAACCATAGAAGCCCGGTTTTTCCCCCAGGAAGATCCCATAGGCAAATACATCAAATGCGGACATATATGGCTGAAGGTGATCGGCGTATTGCAATACAGGAAAGTAACCCTGGGAGACAAACAGGATCTGGGCATCAGCGATTACAATAATAATGTTTATGCACCCCTGGAAACGGTGCTTCTCAGGTTTAAAGACCGGTCAATCATTGATGCCAAGGCAGTTTACGGAGGTTCGGGCGGTGTCGTTTTTTCAAGAGGAAGGGTCAGGGTCTCCTCTTCCGGCGAAGAAAGTGACGATAAAAACCGCAACCAGCTTGATAAAATCGTTGTACAGGTAAGTGAGAGCAGCGACCTGATACCTGCAACTGAGATCATACAAAAGATGCTTAAGCGCCGTCATTTTGAATTGGAAGACTTTGAGATCAAGGTGCCGGAGCTATTGCTGAGGCAGGAGCAACGGACCAAGGACATCTTCAACCTTGTACTTGCGGTCATTGCCGGGATATCACTGATCGTGGGCGGCATTGGCATCATGAACATCATGCTGGCATCGGTTATGGAAAGAACGAAAGAGATCGGCATCCGTCAGGCAACCGGCGCAAGAAAAAAAGACATCATCATCCAGTTTCTGCTTGAAGCCATACTCATCAGCCTGGCAGGGGGGATTATCGGAATTATCATCGGTATATCCTTTGCCAGGATCATTATGGAAGCAACCGGGATACTGACGATTATTTCCCCGCTTTCCATTGTTATTTCATTCGGGGTTTCAGCGGCGATCGGCATATTATTCGGGTACATGCCCGCCAAAAGGGCTTCCGATCACGAACCAGTGGAATCATTAAGGTATGAATAATTAAGATGTTATGATAATAAAAAAGACACTTGCCGGCATACTGTTGATCTTGTTTTTTTTGCCGGCCATCCGATCGCAAGAAAAAACAAACCGGCTGACGCTCGATGATGTCATCTATATTGCACAACAGCAATCACCGGATGCGCTCATTGCCAAGCACAGATTCAGGCGGAGCTTCTGGGAATTCAAAAGATATAAGGCCAATTATTTACCCATGCTCAGCCTGGAAGGAAATTTACCCACCTTCAACCGCTCCATAGACATCATAACCCAACCGGACGGAACAGAATTATATAAAGAAAGGCAATTTGCCAATACATCCCTTGAAATGTCAGTACGGCAAACGGTTGGCTTCACCGGAGGCGAATTCTTCCTCAGATCGGGCTTACAACGCCAGGATAATATCACAGACTCTGTTACCAATACATCTTACCTTTCAACCCCGGTCAACCTTGGATACAGCCAACCCATTTTTCAGTTTAACCCTTACAAATGGGATAAAAAGATTGAACCGCTGAAATACAGACAAGCGAAAAAAGAATACCTGGAAAATCTGGAAGAAGTTTCCATAACAGCCATCAATTACTTTTTTAATTTATTGCTGGCACAGATTGAAAAGGAAATCGCCCATAAAAACCTGCTCAATTATGATACCCTTTACAAAATAGCGGAAGGCCGTTTTGTTTTAGGCAAGATCGCAGAGAACGAACTGCTGCAGCTTGAGCTGAATTATCTCAAAGCGGAAGCTGCGGTTGAAAATGCAGAACTTGAGCTGGAAAACAACCTTTTCAGGCTAAGGTCTTTTTTGCGCATTAATAAGGAAGAACCGGTTGAATTGATCCCCCCGACGAACATTGATTTTTTCGACGTCAGTGCTGCCAAAGCTATCGAAGAAGCCAAAGAGAATGCCTCATCATCCA
The DNA here is from genome assembly GCA_018400295.1 of Bacteroidales bacterium. Taxonomy (GTDB): domain Bacteria; phylum Bacteroidota; class Bacteroidia; order Bacteroidales; family B18-G4; genus M55B132. The sequence continues at coordinate 70,097 of JAGYMZ010000010.1, forward strand.
TGGATTTTAAATTGCGCCTGATGGAAGCCGAACGAGAGGTGAACCGGGCAAAAATGGACGGCCGCTTCGATGCCGAGCTGTATGCCGTTTTCGGACTTACCCAAACAGGGGATCTGCTGCCGGACGCATACAGAGACCCTCAGGATCAGCAACAAGTAAGCCTCGGCATTAACATTCCCATCCTGGACTGGGGACTGGCCAAAGGCACCATCAAAATGGCAGAATCCAGCCAGGAACTGATCCGTACCTCAGTAGAACAGGAACAAATTGATTTTGAACAAAACATTTTCCTGACTGTTATGAAATTTAACATGCAGCAAAATCAATTGTACATTGCTGCAAAATCTGATACGGTGGCTCAAAAAAGATACGATGTCACCAAAAAACGATACATGATCGGAAAAGTCAACGATGTCCTGGAACTGAACAATGCGCAAATTGATAACGACAATGCCAAAAAAGACTATTTCAGGGCTTTAAAGGGCTACTGGACGAACTATTATGAAATACGGAAACTAACCCTGTACGATTTTGAAAACGACAAGGTCATAGATTTCAGCATTGATGAAATAGGATACATCGACTGATTGAACAACCATGCATCCAATGCAATAATTCCCACATACAGGAATTATGCACGATAAATAACACAATTAATTTTAATATATAAAAAATAACAGATACACTATGGCAGTACTGGTAGGAAAAAAAGCACCGTTATTTGAAGCGGACGCCGTTGTCAACGGCGGAGAATTTGCAGAAAAATTTTCTCTGGAACAATATATCGGGAAGAAACATGTTATCTTTTTCTTTTATCCCCTGGATTTCACCTTTGTATGCCCCACAGAGATCCTGGCCTTCCAGGAAAAAGCAGAGGAATTTGATAAAAGGAACGTAGCCATCGTCGGCTGCTCGATCGACTCTAAATTTTCCCACTGGGCATGGTTAAATACCCCGGTGGACAAAGGAGGGATAGCGGGGGTCAAATTCCCGATCGTTTCTGATCTTTCCAAGACCATAGCCGAAAATTACGATGTCCTGGCCGGGGAATACGACTATAATGAAGAAGGGGAAATGGAATTCGAAGGAGAAGCCGTTGCCTACCGGGGCCTTTTCCTGATCGACAAGCAAGGGATCGTGCGTCATCAGGTGGTTAATGATCAACCCCTCGGCCGCAGTGTGGACGAGGCCCTCAGAATGGTAGACGCCCTTCAGTATTTTGAAGAGCATGGAGAAGTTTGCCCGGCCGACTGGCACAAAGGTGATGATGCCATGCAGGCGACGGCCGAAGGTGTCGCTTCATACCTGGGAAAGAAACATGCACATTAGGGAAAAAGGGGACGCTGTCCCCTTTCCTATTCATTCACCCATATTTCATCGGCAAAAATCCAGGCTTTTGAACCGGCGCCTTTGTGCCATTCCGGACAAATACCCCGGTTTCGTGCTACTACGTTGATGTACCTCCCTCTTTCGTGAAGGCCTTCCAGCATAAAATCCCTGGTGATGGCCCCGGTTTCGCGTTCATCAATATCGTTTTCCACCGAACCCAGCAGCCGGTAACGATCATCATCCCCGGAAATATAAAAAAGAACCTTTTCAGGCATGAATATCCAGGACCCGATATCCTGCAAAAAGCCAACACCGATGTTTTGCACATCACATATTTCACCAAGATCCAGCACAACATCCAGGTCAACCCCATAATACCCCTGC
>JAGYMZ010000011.1 GCA_018400295.1 Bacteroidales bacterium
TCATTCTGCCCTGTTTGCATTTCGGACATCTGTGCAGATCATTTCCTGTAAGACAACGCATTACTTCCAGGGCATTAAGCCCTTGAAGTTGTGGCAGCCACGTTGTTTTCCCGATGAATGCTTTACAGGCAGCCAGTTTGGTTTTGATATTGCAAATTGCTAAAACCCCCAAATACCGCACCTTGTAAAAGCCTGAAGGGAGTACATGCTGGAGAAAGCGCCTGATAAACTCCCTTAAAATCCGGTATTTCGCCCGGCAGTTTGATCTTTCCTGTAAGGGCATGCTGTTGAAGCAGTTTCAACAAAACACCCCGGAACACGCTGCTGAGGGCTTTTACGGGAATAAAGAACTTTTTACAAGCCGGAACCCACTCCATGGCATCCTCCGGGCGTCCGCCTGCAGGGACGATCATATGTATATGGGGATGGTAGGTGAGGGCTTGCCCCAGGTATGTAAAATGGCCATTGCCTCGCCCTGGGCACCGAGGAAAGACAAAATCGATATTTTCACAGATCTAAATTATACTGGGTTGCCAGATCCCCGGATCCTAACTCCATGGCCACCAGGTTCCCGAAGCCGGAAACGTTTTTCATGTAAATGCCGTTGTCCAGGTCGATGACCTTGTGCGAAGGGTTGTCTTTTAAATGATAGATGAGCTCCAGGTTGATGGGCATATGGCCGTGTATTACCGTCTTGTTGCGGATCTTCTCCGGCTGGGGCTTGAAGTCGCGGATCCAGAGCATGGCCTGCTCGTCGGAAAAAGGATCGCCGGTTTCGAAATTTAATCCGGCATGGACCAGGATGTGTTCATCCAGTTCAATGTATAATTTCAGGCCCTTTAGCCATGCAATGTATCTTTCCGGGATTTCCGCCGGATTTTTTATGCCGAAGCTTTGTAGCGTTTCCCTGGCCCCGATGAATTTCCATGCGCTGCGAATGGGAGCGGCCGACCTGATCCCCATGAAGTTCGACTGCTCCAGGGCCTCATTATAAGCCTTGAGCATATAGTCCTCGTGATTCCCCATGAGCGGGTAAATACGGTATCCTTCCTCCTGCAGATGCATTATATAATCGATCACTTGCCTGGATGCCGGCCCCCGGTCAATGTAATCGCCCAGAAAATACAGCCGGTCGTGTTTCGACGGCGAGATCTGGTATTCGATCAGCGACTGCAAGGTCTTGTGGCATCCGTGTATGTCGGGGATCACCCAGTTTTTGGCCATGCTTATTTTTTCTTTGCCTGGTTGGCTACTTGTTCCATGAGTTTTTTGACCTTTTCAGGATCCCCCAGAAAATAGTCTTTCTGCAGGTTCAAGCCGTCGTCGAATTCAAATACATAAGGGATACCGGTGGGTATGTTGAATTTGAGGATGTCTTCTGGGCTCATGTCTTTCAAATACTTGACCACTGCCCTCAAACTGTTGCCGTGTGCAGAGACCAGTACCTGGGTATGCTTCCGTAAGGCCGGGGCTATTTCACCGGTCCAGTAAGGTACCATCCGGTCTACCACGTCCTTCAGACATTCCGTCATGGGGATCTGTTCTTTCGGCAGGTCCGCATACCTCGGGTCCCGGGCGGAGCTGCGCTCATCGTCCGCTTCCATGGGCGGGGGAGGTACATCATAGCTGCGGCGCCACAGGTGGACCTGCTCCTCGCCGTATTTATCTGTTGTTTCTGACTTGTTCAGCCCCTGCAGCATCCCGTAATGCTTTTCGTTCAGCCGCCAGCTATTGTAAACCGGTATCCACATCCTGTCCATTTCTTCCAGCATGATCCAAAGGGTTTTGATGGCCCGGGTGAGGTAGGAGGTATAGGCGACCTTGAATGCATACCCTTCTTTCTTTAGGGTTCTTCCCGCTTCAACAGCTTCTTTTATGCCTTTTTCCGAAAGACCTACATCGGTCCACCCGGTGAAACGGTTGGCCTTGTTCCAGATGGATTCTCCGTGCCTGACCAATACAAGTTTGTTCATCGTCCTGATTTTTTAGTGTTAACGGTTTTCATAAAGCTAAACAAAATTATGCAAATATTGATCAAAGGGGTTCTTGTTTTTTCCTATTTTCGCATAGACCTGTTTAATTTAATTTGGTGTTATGAGATCTTACCGGAAACTTAACAACCTGATCGGTTGGATTGTATTCCTCATCGCTTCCCTTGTATATATCCTTACTTCCGAGCCCACGACCAGTTTCTGGGATTGCGGGGAATACATCGCCACGGCATATAAGCTGCAGGTTGGCCACCCGCCGGGAGCACCCTTCTTTCAGTTGGTGGGAAGGTTCTTTTCACTCTTTGCTTTCGGCGACGTGACACTGGTCGCCCGCATGGTCAACACAATGTCGGCCCTGTCCAGCAGCTTTACCATCCTGTTCCTGTTCTGGACCATCACCCTGCTGGCTAAAAAACTCCTCCCTCCGGTCAACAAGGCCAATATGTGGGCGGTTTTTGCTGCCGGGGCGGTCGGGGCACTGACGTATACCTTTACGGATTCGTTCTGGTTCTCTGCGGTCGAAGGGGAAGTGTATGCAATGTCGTCCTTTTTTACCGCCGTGGTATTCTGGGCTGCCCTCCGCTGGGAAGCTGTGGCGGATGAAAAGCATGCCAATCGCTGGCTGATCCTGATCGCTTACCTCATGGGCTTGTCCATCGGGGTCCACCTGCTGAACCTCCTGGCCATTCCCGCCATTACGTTTGTGGTTTACTTCAGGAAGTATCAAAAGCTTTCCTTCTGGCGCTTTGTGCTGGTGCTGCTGATCTCCTTTTTGGTGTTGTCGGCCATTATGTACGGGGTCATACCGGAAACCGTTACCCTGTTTGCCAGTACCGAGATGCTCTTCGTAAATACCCTGGGATTGCCTTTCCATTCCGGGACGGTCTTTTTCGCTCTCCTGCTCATTTCCCTGCTGGTTGTCTCCCTGGTTTATGTCCGCAGTGAGCATAAACAACTTTTGAAAGCTGTATACATCCTTTCCGGGGTTATGGCTTTGTTGTTCCTGCTGGAAAGCCGTTCCGCCGGATCGCTGATATTCCGCATGGCCGTTTTGACGGGAATATTCTGGTTTTTCCATTGGTCACGAAGGAAACGCCCATTGCAGCAAACGGTCATCCTGGCCCTGACTTTTATCCTGATCGGATATTCATCCTTTCTGATGCTTGTGATCCGTTCCAATGCCAACACACCCATCAATGAGAACAGTCCCAGGGATGCCATCAGCCTGCTTTCTTACCTGAACAGGGAGCAGTATGGCGACTGGCCCATTTTGTATGGGAATTATTACAATGCGCCCATTGTGGAGGAGAAGCCGGGCAGGCCCGTTTATATGCGCAGCGATGAAAAAGGCCGGTATGTGGTCAAGGATAAAAATGCGCATGGGGTTGCCGTCTACGACAAGCAATACACCACCCTTTTTCCCAGGATGTGGAACAACACAGACCCCAAGTATGCGGCCGGATACAAGAAATGGGCCGGTATACAGAGCGACCCCAACAACAAACACATCCCGTCCTTCGGCGAAAACCTCAGGTATTTTTTCAGCTACCAGCTCGACCATATGTACTGGCGCTACTTCCTTTGGAATTTTGTGGGGCGCCAGAACGGGATACAGGGCCATGGCGGTTTGGTAAACGGGAACTGGCTGAGCGGCATCAACTTCATTGATGAGATGCGCCTGGGACCCCAGGATAATATGCCGGATAACCTTCGCAGCAAGGCACGCAATACCTATTACTTTTTGCCGCTCTTGCTGGGGATGCTTGGATTGGTCCATCAGTTTTCCAGGAGATATAAGGACGGCATTGTGGTTGTCCTGCTGTTCATCATGACCGGCATCGCCATCGTCGTTTACCTGAACCAGCACGCTCCGCAGCCCAGGGAAAGGGACTATGCTTACGCCGCTTCTTTTTATGCCTTTGCAATATGGATCGGCCTCGGTGTTTTGTCCCTGGCCAATCTGCTCAGGAAGTTCCTGAAAGCGGGGATCGCTGTCGCCGCCGCTTTCCTGGTTGCCGCCATCGCGGTGCCGGCCAATATGGCCTGGGAGAACTGGGACGACCACGACCGTTCAGGAAGGTATACAGCGCTTGAAATGGCAAAGAGTTACCTGAATAATTGCGCGCCCAATGCCATTTTGTTCACCAATGGCGATAACGATACATTCCCCCTGTGGTATGCCCAGGAAGTGGAGGGCATACGCACCGATGTGCGGGTCTGTAATATGAGCCTGCTGAGCGGCGACTGGTACATACAGCAGATGGAATATAAAACTTACGGATCGGACCCGGTGCCGTTTTCCCTGGAGTTCGACCAGTACAAAAACGGCACCCGCGATGTGGTTTACCTGATCGAGAATGAAAACCTGAAGGATTTCGTCGATCTGAAGGAAATATTCCGGATCCTGAGAAACAATGAGGAAAAGCTCAAGATCACATCGGGGGGAAAAGTATATGACTACTTCCCGGCCAAAAAATTCCTGATACGGGTTGATTCGGCCACGGTGGTGGATAACGGGACGGTCCCGCCTGAATATTCCGGGGAGATCACCGACCTCAAATGGACCATCGACCGGGTGGGGATACAGAAGAACCAGCTGATGATCCTGGATTTCCTGACCCACAATGACTGGGAGCGCCCGGTATATTTCTCATCAACCACCGGGGAGGATGCCTACCTGGGTTTGCAGGATTATTTCGCGCAGGAAGGCATGACCTACCGTCTCATGCCGGTGAAGAGGCCGGGTCCCGACCCGCAGACCGGATGGATCGATACGGATGTCCTGTATGAAAACCTGGTGGAGGAAACCTGGGTGGACATGACGGACCCGGGGCAGTACATGAGCGAGGACCATATCCGCTCATCAATGAACCTCCGGAATGTGTATGGCCGGCTGGCCCTTGCCCTGGTCCATGAGAAAAAATACGATTCGGCCGTGGTGGTTTGCGACAAGATCACCACCATGATCCCCAACGAGACCATATCCTACGATTTTTTCGTCATACCCGTTGCAGATGCTTATTATGAGGCCGGTGAGACGGAGAAAGGGGATGCCATCCTGGAAACCATGCTGGAGATGTATTCCGGGAATATCGAATACTATTTTAGTTTTACGGGCAATAAGGCGGAAAAGGTGGACAGGAAACGGCAACAGAACCTGGCCATCATGCAGGAGATCGCCAAGACGGCCCGGCGGAACGGCAGGACCGGTCTTGCCGGCCGGGCTGGATCAAAATTTGAGGCCTATTATCAGCGTTATGTTGGTAAAACATATGATTAAGCACCTGTATTTTGCACCATTATAAGTATAAGCCGAACCGGCTGCTCAGAAGTCTTTATGGCCCCGGCCTGATATGGTCGGTCAGGGGTAAGGAAAAAACGGTTTACCTGACCTTCGATGATGGCCCCCATCCTGATATTACCCCGGAGGTCCTGAATATCCTGAAAAGGGAAGGGGTGGGGGCTGTCTTTTTTTGTGTCGGGGAAAATGTAAAACGATATCCGGATGTATACCGGCGGATTTTGGCCGAAGGCCATCGCACCGGAAACCATACGTTTAATCATTTGAACGGATGGAAAACAAGCCGGGAAGCATATATCCGGAATGTGGAAAAATGCAGCGAATGGGTCGATTCGGACCTGTTCAGGCCACCCTACGGCAGGATACGCAGAAGACAGGTGGCCGGACTGAAAAGCAGGTTCCGGATCGTCATGTGGACCGCCCTTTCGGGAGATTACGATGCAGGGGTCGATGAAGGGCAATGCCTTAAAAATGCCCTGAACATGAAGGGCGAAGGCAGTATTGTTGTTTTTCACGACAGTCTGAAAGCCCGGGGTACCGTGGAAAAAGTATTGCCTTTGTTCATTGCTGCGGCCCGGGAGCGGGGTTATGCATTCGGGATCTTATAATGCATTCGGATCGGAGGTTTTTTAGCATCTTTGTACCATGAATATCCGGCATTTATATTTTATGTTCAATCCGGCACTGTGCTTATCGCTTGCCCTGTTTCTGGCCTGTTGTGCCAATCCCAGCGCCCCCACCGGAGGCCCCCGCGATGTCTACCCTCCGCAGATGCTCGGGTCGGAACCACCCAATGCCACGACCGGTTTCGAATCCGGGAGGATACGCTTATATTTCGATGAATTTGTCAAGCTGAACAATCCGGCCGGAGAAGTGTTTATTTCGCCGCCCCTGGAAGAGACGCCGGAGTATAAAACACGCGGAAAATCCGTGATCATTGATTTAAACCAGGCGCTGAAAGACAGCACCACCTATTCCATATTCCTGGGCAAAGCTGTGACAGATATTACCGAGGGGAATCCAATGCCCTATACCACATACGTTTTTTCCACGGGCGATGTACTGGATTCCCTGAGCCTGGCAGGGCGGGTGATGCGTGCCCGAGATCTGGAACCTCAGCAGGATGTGCTTGTAATGCTGTACCCTGCCGGCAGCGATACCATTCCGCTGGATTCCGTCCCATATTTGATCAGGCCTTTCTATGTGGCCAAAACCCTTGAGGACGGGTCTTTTGTGCTGAACAACCTGCGTCCGGGAAAATATAAGATGTTTGCCCTGAACGACATGAACAAAAATTACCTTTACGATCAGCCAACGGAAGAGATCGCCTTTGTTGATTCCCTTGTAAGTCCTTATTATTTTGAGTTTTTAGAACGGGATTCCATATCCGGTGATACGGCCGGCCCGGCCGGTGAAGTACCGGGCGATACGATGGCGCCCGGATATCATATGATCCTGGGCGACGATACCATACCCATCCCCGGCGATACGCTACACAAATACGGCCAGGTAAAAGATACGATCCCCTTTTCGGATGAAGCCGGGATTGACACCCTGATGCAGGAGAGCGAATATCCTTTTTACGAGCTTATGCTTTTCCAGGAAGTGGACTCGAGCCAAAGATTGTTGGAAGCCGGCCTGTCCAGGCCGGGATTGCTCGTGTTTATATTCCGGATGCCGGTAAAAGATCCGGCCATCATTCCCCTGGATACTGCTTCAGGCCAGCTCCGGAAGATCGAAGAATGGAACCCCCGGATGGATACCTTGAATTATTGGGTCCGGCCAAATGGGATCGATTCCATGAGGTTTGTGATCCTGGACGACACCCTTGTACTGGACACGCTTGATATGGCCCTGAAGGAAGATTATAAAGGCAGACGGATGCGTAAGGAAGATCCGGTTCCTGAACCTGTCCGTTACAATGCCAATGTGCGGCAAAGCCGTTTTGATATTGACAGGGAGCTTACCCTGACATTTTCAAATCCCATCCTTCATGCTGATCTTTCTGAGGCCTTGCTGATCGAAGGATCCGATACTTTAAGGGCCCAAATGGAGTTTAAGGATACGGTCCTGAAACGCAGGCTCCGGGTCGTGCATAAGTGGAAACCCGATGCCTCCTATAAGATCATGCTTCCCGATTCCGTATTGACCGACTGGCTCGATCAGCAAAACGACAGCATCCATGTTGTGTTCAGGACCCGGCCGCTGACCGACTACGGCATCATACGCCTGAATATGGTCATACAGGATCCTGTATATCCGTATATCGTACAGCTGATGGATACAAAAGACCGTATCATCCAAGAAGTTTACTGCCGGGAGCGCGGTTCATATGAATTAGAAATGCTCGATCCGGGTGATTATCAGATCAAAGCCATACAGGACCGGAACGGCAATAAAAAATGGGACACGGGCATCTATCTGGAAGACATTCAGCCTGAGAAAGTGTTCTATTATCCGGAAGTGATCAATGTGAGAGCAAACTGGGATGTAGAGGAAAGCTGGGAATTGGATCCCTGATCGCGTTATTCGTCGTTACATCTGTTGATACAGTCGATAATTTCCCTGAGTGTCTGGCTCTTCAGGGAGTAAAATATTTTTTTACCATCCCTTTTGGATTCCAGAACACCTTTGTTTTTCAGAATATTCAGGTGATGAGAAGCTGAGGCCTGTTCTATATTAAGCTTTTTATAAATTTCCGTTACACTCATCTTATTCCCGTTGTTTAAAAGCTCAATAATGGCGATTCTCATCGGGTGTGCAATTGCTCTTAATTTACTGGCAGCACTTTCAAGCTTGGTGATCTCTAATCTTAATTTGGCCATATCTGATTTTTTTACAAAAATATGAAAAATTTGATATAATAGTCAAGTAAATATATAAATATTTTATATTAAATAACGAAAAGATCAGTAAATGCAAAGGTTTTGCCATCGAAAAGGCCTTTATCGCTTAGTTTTAGCCGGGGAATGACCAAAAGGGCCATGAAGGAGAGGGTCATAAAGGGTGCATGCAGGGTAGATCCCATTTCTTTTGCCTGCTTGTCTAACTGCGCATACTTTTCAGCGGTCCGCCAACCGTCCATGGTAGTCATCAGTCCTGCTACCGGCAAGGGCAGCACTGTTTTTGATGACCGGTCAACCGTGGCTATTCCGCCCTGGTTTTCAATAAGCAGGTTGATCGCCGAAACGATTTCCCCGTCCGTGGTCCCGACCGCAATGATGTTGTGGCTGTCGTGGGCAACGGTGGAAGCAATGGCCCCTTGTTTCAGGCCAAATCCTTTTACGAAGGCCAGGGCGGGCGGGGATGGCGTATAGCGGTTCAGGACGACCATCTTTAAAATGTCTGTTTCCGGGTTGGAAACAACGCTGTGGTTTTGAATGGTTGCGGGCGCCAGGAACGATTGGGTTATAAGCTGGCCATCCAGTGCATGAATGACCCTGATCGTGTCGCTTTCAGGGGGGATGATCAGGTCTTTTGGCGACAGCCGTGTCGCAGAAAAATTATTAACGGCTGTCACTTCCTGTTGTGGAATAAGGCTTTTCCCGTTCCGGGCAACGGGTTCTCCGTTGATGTATGTTTCCAGCATGTTGAATTCCTCCAGGTTATCGGCGATGATGAAGTCGGCCGGGTCTCCCTCGCGCAACAGTCCGCAATCGAGCCCATAATGCATGACCGGATTGCAGGTAGCGGCCCTGAGAACATCCATGGGATCATACCCTTTGGCAAGGGCACGTTTGATGTGGTCGTTGATATGGTTCCTGACCAGGTCGTCCGGGTGGCGGTCGTCGGAACAGAACATGACCTGCGCGGGGTATTCTGCGAGCAGGGGGATGAGCTCGTCGAAATTTTTTGCCGCGCTGCCCTCCCGTATGAGTATTTTCATGCCATACCGGATCTTATCCCTGGCTTCATCCAGCTGATAACATTCATGATCGGTGCTGATGCCGGCTTCTGCATATGCTTTGGCTTCTTTTCCTTTTAATCCCGGTGCGTGACCATCGACAGGCCTGGCATATTTTTTGGCCATATCCAATTTTGTCATTACCTCCGGGTCTTTATGCAGGACACCGGGATAGTTCATCATTTCCGACAGGTACTTGATGTCGTTTTGTTGCAGCAATTCTTCAATGGCATCCGCACCCAGCCGGGCACCGGAAGTTTCGAAGCCGGTGGCGGGAACGCAGGAAGACGCACCGAAGTAAAATTTGAACGGCACCTTTTTCCCGTTCGCGATCATGTATTTGATGCCTTCGGTTCCCAGCACATTGGCGATCTCATGCGGATCCGACACCGAAGCTACGGTTCCGTGCGTAACCGCGACACGGGCAAACTCAGAGGGCACAAGCATGGAGCTTTCAATATGGATATGTGCGTCGATCAGGCCGGGAACAATATAATGGCCCGAAGTATTTTTCCCACGTACGATCTTATGGATCTTTCCATCCCGGATGCTCACAGAGCCCGGATATATTTCCCGGCGCATTACATCTGCGATGTTCCCGCTAAAAACCTGTTCTTTTTTCATAGCCCTGCATTGTTGTATGACCCTGCAAAAATATATGATTTTTTTCCATTTCCGGCCCGGAATCCTGAATCAATGGTGGCAAATACTACGAAAACCCCTTTGGAGCAAAGGTTCTGATGCTGTACGAATCTCCGGATGTTGTTGCCAGACCGGAGGGGTGCTTACCATTCTTCTTCTTCGATGACAGGTTCAGGTTCCATGGCTTCTTTGAGGCTTGCCGCAAAATCATTCCGGATGTAATGATCTACTTGTTCCAGGTACGCTTCCCATTGGGAGTTATAATAAGGGTCTGTTTTATCGAGCCAGCGTTCCAGGGGATATCTTGAAGCTTGTTTCCGCAGGAGGTTGTCGATGGTGTACCTGTAACGGCCGTCCCTGCATTCGATCCGGAAGTCGTATATGATCATTGCCCCCTTTCTGATGTTTCCGTCATCGTCGGTATATTCCAGTTCAAACTGGTGTTTGCCTTTAATGACGCCGCTGGAGGCATCCCTGACCTTTGTTACATATACCGGGTTTGCGAAGAACTGGTGGAGCCATTCGCTGGCCCGGTTGAAAAGTTCTCTTTTGGTTCCTTCCTCCGGGACGACTTCCTGGTAGATAATTTGCCCGGTGATCTCATCAACCGGAATATCCGGGGCCGTGGTATCCTGAGCTGCGGCGGGCAGGAAAAGCCCGGCAAAGAGGATCAGGGTGACCGTTCTTTTTATTTTTATGAAACCGGAGTGCTTGCGATTTGTATCCATGTCCTGTGGTTTTTTTTCCTGTGCGACCAGGATATTTAATACGTATGGGTTGATTAAATCACGATCGTTACGGGAGCATATATCGATATGTTTCTGCATATCCTCATTACAAATTTAACGATAAAAAAAACCCCTCCGTCATGAAGGGGTTTTTTATGGTTGGTGATTTTATTCCCTGTTAATACATGCCCGGCATTCCGCCGCCCATTCCCGGGGCCCCTGCGGGCATTGCATTCTTGTCTTCATCTTCTTTGTTTTCAACAAGCACGCATTCCGTGGTCAGGAGCATACCTGCAATGGAAGCGGCATTTTCAAGGGCAACACGGGCCACCTTGGTCGGGTCGATCACACCGGATTCAAAGAGGTTTTCGTATACCTCGGTAGTTGCATTGAATCCATAGTCATCTTTTCCTTCTTTTACTTTCTGTATGATGACCGATCCTTCCAGTCCGGCATTTTCAACAATTTGCCGGAGCGGTTCCTCGAGTGCTCTTTTTATGATGGCGATCCCGATATTTTCATCAGCGTTATCCCCTTTAATATTTCCTAAGCTGCCGATGGCACGGATATAACCGATGCCGCCTCCCGGAATGATGCCTTCTTCAATGGCTGCGCGGGTTGCGTTGAGGGCATCATCGAAGCGGTCTTTCTTTTCTTTCATTTCCACTTCACTGGCCGCACCTACATAAATAACGGCGACTCCCCCGGCAAGCTTGGCCAGTCTTTCCTGGAGCTTTTCCTTGTCGTAATCTGAAGTCGTGGCTTCAATCTGCCCCTTGATCTGTTTGACCCTTGCGTTGATGTCTTCTTTTTTCCCTTTACCGCTGACGATGGTCGTGTTTTCCTTGTCGATGGTGATCTTCTCAGCTTCTCCAAGGTATGAGATATCGGCGTCTTCCAGGCGGTATCCTTTTTCTTCGGAGATAACCGTACCTCCGGTAAGGATGGCGATATCCTCCAGCATTTCTTTCCTTCTGTCACCGAATCCGGGAGCTTTTACCGCAGCCACCTTCAGTGAGCCACGGATCTTATTCACTACGAGGGTGGCCAGGGCTTCGCCTTCGACGTCTTCACTGATGATGATCATTGGGCGCCCTGCCTGGGCTACCTTTTCCAGGATGGGAAGCAGGTCTTTCATGACCGAGATCTTCTTGTCATGGATCAGAATGTAAGGATTTTCATAAACGGCTTCCATCTTTTCCGTATCGGTAGCAAAGTATGGAGAAATATATCCCCTGTCGAACTGCATGCCTTCCACAACATCTACATAGGTTTCGATGCTTTTGGCTTCTTCAATGGTGATTACCCCTTCTTTTTTTACTTTGCCCATGGCTTCGGCGATCAGTTTTCCGATTTGATGGTCGTTGTTTGCTGAAACCGAAGCAACCTGTTCGATCTTGTCAAAGGAGTCGCCAATTTCTTTCGATTGACTTTTCAGGCTTGCAATGACTGCCGTGACGGCTTTTTCAATGCCCCTTTTCAGATCCATGGGATTGGCACCGGCCGTAACGTTTTTCAGGCCTGTGTTTACGATAGATTGTGCCAGGACGGTGGCCGTTGTGGTTCCGTCACCGGCTACATCATTGGTTTTGGAAGCCACTTCCTTGACCATCTGGGCCCCCATGTTTTCAACACCGTTTTTAAGTTCGATTTCTTTGGCTACGGTCACTCCGTCCTTGGTCATTGAAGGAGCTCCAAAGGATTTATCAATGATCACATTTCTTCCTTTTGGTCCCAGCGTAACCTTAACAGCGTCTGTAAGGGCATCCACTCCTTTTTTCAATCCATCTCTAGCTTTAAGATCAAATATGATATCTTTTGCCATTTTTCAAAAATTTTAATGATTATTTATTTATTGATATTTTTTATGTTTGTTTTTCCATGGTGCCGGCGGTGATGATCGATGCTGACATCCCATGCTGAAGGTGGCGAATGACAGGAAACTTTCCCATCATCTGTCCGTGTGTTTAAATGATCGCCACTATATCCGATTCCCGCATGATGATATAGTCTTTGCCCTCAAAGTTGATCTCTGTCCCGGCATATTTTTGATATAAAACCTTGTCGCCAACCTTTACCGTCATTGGCTCATCTTTTTTGCCGGGGCCTGTGGCTGCGATCGTCCCTTTTTGAGGTTTTTCTTTCGCTGTGTCAGGGATAATGATGCCTCCTGCAGTCTTTTCTTCAGCAGCTGCAGGTTCTAATATTACCCTGTCAGCCAATGGTTTAATGTTAATTTTTGCCATTTTTTTCCAGTTTTTTTTATATTAAACGATTACAATGCCTTGTTCTGACAAAAATGACATGGCATATTTTATGCCAAATCGATAAATAAAAAAAAATGTCAGAACCTTATGACATTCTGACATTTTTTAAACGTTTAGTTTTCTTCTTCCTGTGGGGGTGGTAGCTGGTAATCTTCCATCGGTTCGGGGGTTTGAACGTCGTCGACTTTTTCCTGGATTTCGCTTTGGTTTACTTGTATTCGCTGCCCCCTGGGGATGACGAAAATGGAGGCAAGACTGAAGATCAACAAGGCTACTGCCAGGGTCCAGGTGGATTTTTCAAGGAAATCGGCAGTTTTTCTGACGCCCATGTACTGGTTTGAACTGGCAAAATTGGAAGCCAGGCCGCCTCCTTTGGAATTTTGAACAAGGACCACGAGGATCAGAAGAACACAGGTGATCAGGATAAGTACGGAGATTAATATATATAAACCCATCGTTTTATGTTGCTTAAGCGTTGTTTTTTATTTTTTTAATTCGGGATGCAAAGTAACTGCTTTTTTCCGGATAATTCAAGCTTAATTGCTCAAATATTTCGATCGCTTTGGATGTATTGCCCTGTTTCAGGTGAATGTCGGCCAGTGTTTCACTGATGATCTCTTCATTTTCCTCGGTGCTTTTTTTGGCATGTTCAATATCCCCTTCCACATCTCCCTGAATTCTTGAGATGCTGGGTTCTTCCCGGATAAATTTTTCGATCAACTCGGATTGTGATTTTTTATCCATTCCGGTGGCCGGCTTCTTTTTGGGTTCTTTTTTCCTGGTCCGGGATTTGGCGGGTCCACCGGCGGGTGTTTTTTCTGTGGATTGTATTTCTTCCAGTCTTTTTTTCATGATCTCCCGAAGCTTTTGTGACCGGTCCTCAGGAGCACTTACGGTTTTTTCTTTTGGTTCCTTTGCTGGTTTTTTGCGTTCAGGATCCATTGGTTTCAATCCTTTCTTTTTCTGATCCCCGGATATTGGCCTGCTTGCCTTTTCAGTGGGCCTGGCTGCCTTTTCAGTGGATTTGGTTTCCTTTTCAATCGGTTTGGTTTCTTTTTCAATCGGTTTGCTTGCCTTTTCAGCGGTATCTGGCAGGGGTGTTGCTTTTTCTTTTTGTTTTGGGTCCTTTTCAAGATACGTTTTCCACGACGTATTATTCCTGCCTGAATGAAAGCGGTCTTTATCGATCTTTTCGTAGAGATTATCGACCATATGGTTATAACGCGTGTAAGCGTATGCCGCCTGCATGTGCACGTATTTTTGGGAGGGGTTTAAAAGGGCATATTGCACGTGGTACAATATTTGGGCCATCTGGAAAAAGGGATATTCATGGATGATCTTTTCCAGGTCAGCCATTTCATGTTCACTGAAAATGGCTGGCGATTCAAGTTTTCTTGTGATGGCGGTCGCATTCATATGTATCAGATTACCAGTTTACTACTGCTTTGTTAAAAACATCCTCAACCAGCATGTCATTTATTTCACCGATAAGGGTTTCCTGTACGGTCGACAGGTTCTGGCTGCTGGGAAAATCTTCGTACCTTGAGAAGGTGGTTTCGTAATTTTTGGATTCGTCGAAGGTATTGGTATAACGAACCTTTATGGCGATCGTAAGCCTGTTCAGAGCAGCGGTCTGATTGCCCTGTATGGCCACCGGTTTGGTGCTGTAATCGGTAATGGCCCCCTCCAGCCGCAGGTCTCCACCGCTTTCCACCAGGGTCAGGTTTGTTTCAGAAGCGAATTTGTCTTTCAGGGCATTGGTAAAATTCTCGCTCAGGGAAGGTTCGATCAATTGTGCATTGTTGGGGAAGCGTTGGATGGAGATGGTTTTTACTTCCGGTGATATGGATGCGCCGGTAAGTGAATATACACCGCAAGCATTCAGGATGCCTGCCAGCAAGGCCAGTGCCAATATATGTAATGTTATGTTGCTGCGCATGATGGATTTTCCGGTATGCATTGATCAAATGTCGTATTCTTTTATTTTCCGGTACAATGTGCGTTCAGAGATCCCAAGTTCGTGAGCGGCATCCTTTCTTTTACCATGATGCTTGTCGAGCGCCTTTTTGATCAGCTCCTTTTCCTTTTTTTGCAGGGAAAGGGATTCGTCCAGGATCTCAGATTCTTCGATAGGCGCGTTGTATCCGTTGTCGGAAGCCTCTGGTTTGATTTCCACACCTTCGGAAAAACCTGAAAGGTCATCCGTATTGGAATCCAATTGTTTCAGGAGCCTGTAATTGCTTTCCAGTTGTTCTTCTCCCTCGCCGCGGTCTTTAATGATCTGTCCGACCACCGATTTCAGGTCATTGATGTCTTTTTTCATGTCAAACAGGACTTTGTACAACAAGTCCCGTTCCGAAAAGGACGTCTCTTCATCCGATTTTTTATACAAGACCGGCAAATCGTTATAACGTGTTTGCGGCAAATAACTTCTGAGTGTATTGGCAGAAATGTCCCTGTTTTCCTCGATGATGGATATTTGTTCGGTCAGGTTTTTCAATTGCCTGATGTTGCCCGGCCACCTGTAATTCATCAGTTCTTCCCTGGCTTCCTCACTAAGCTGCAGGGGGGGCATTCTGTATTTTTCGGCAAAGTCGGCAGAGAATTTCCGGAACAATAAATAAATGTCTTCTTTTCTTCGCCGGAGTGGCGGTATGATAATGGGCACCGTATTTAGTCTGTAAAAGAGGTCCTGGCGAAACTTACCCTTTTGGATGGCTTCGGATATGTCGATGTTGGTGGCGGCCACCACACGAACATTCGTTTTAACGACTTTTGAAGAGCCCACTTTGAGGAATTCACCGGATTCCAGCACTCTTAAAAGGCGTACCTGGGTGGAAAGGGGCAGCTCTGATACTTCGTCCAGAAAAATGGTCCCTCCGTCGGCGACTTCGAAATATCCTTTGCGGGCTTCATGCGCTCCGGTAAACGATCCTTTTTCATGTCCGAAGAGCTCACTGTCAATGGTGCCTTCGGGTATTGCCCCGCAGTTCACTGCGATGTACGCCCCATGCTTGCGGGCACTCATCTGGTGTATGATCTTTGGGAAAGATTCCTTGCCCACACCGCTTTCCCCCTGCACCAATACGGTGAGGTCAGTAGATGCCACCTGCACCGCAACTTCGATCGCCCTGGTCAGCTGCGGTGAATTGCCAATAATACCAAACCGTTGTTTTATGGTTTGTATTTCCATAACGTTATGCTTCGATGTCTGTCTCTGATATCCTCATGTGTAAAGTTACACAAAATTGATTTACCCGGGAAAACCGTAACGGATATCGGCGGATAAATATTGCCGGGTTAGCTTCCGTTGCGGACCTCTTTTTTGATCCGTTGAATATGGCCTCTTCCCAGGGCTTTCACTTCACATCCGAGGCTAAAATACGTACGGATCTCTTCATCGTTCAGGATCCCGAAACAATCAATGATGGCCAGGGGTCCACCGGCCCATTCTACGATCTGCCTGGGGTCGAGGTGGATATAAGGTGCATGGGGAACGGCCAGGATCATGACTTCCGCTCCGTTTAAGGATGCCTTCAGATCTTTTTGAACCCTTGCTTCTTTAAGGTGTTCCTGATTCCGGAAAAACCTTTTCCAGGATTTGCCCGGGGCCGGGTATTCATCCTGATTTTCCAATTCATACCAGTGTTCCACATAGGGGTCGTGTATGCGTATCTCGGCGCCCATTTCAACAAGCTTTCTCACCACCAGTTCGCTGCCGCTGTAGCGTGTGTCTCCCACATCCTGGCGGTAACTGGCCCCGCATAACAAGACATCCGATCCTGCAATGTAACGCGACATATTTCTCAGGGCATCACGGGTAAGGCCTGCAACATGCAATGCCCTTGTGTCATTAATGTCAATGGCTTCGGGAGTGATGCGGAAAATATTGTCCCCATCTTCGAAGCCAAGAATATGCTTATAAGACCAGTAACCAAGTCCCCCGTCCTTGGGCAGGCAATAACCTCCGATCCCGGGTCCGGGAAAGATTATGTTGCTGTGGGTTGGCCGCATTTTTATGGCATTGATCACCTTGATGAGGTCCACGCCGTTGCGTTCCGAAAAAAGGCTCCATTCGTTAAGGAAGGCCAGTATGCTGGCACGGTAAGTGTTTTCCACGATCTTGGTGGTTTCGGATTCGATCGGCCTGTCCATGACCGTGAGTGGATACTCTTTGGTATTCAGTACTTCGTGGAGGAATTTTTCCACCCGGATGCGGGCTTTCTCATCGCAACCGGAACAGACGCGCCAGAAATCCCGGATACTGGCAACGTATTCCTTTCCAGGCATAACCCGTTCAAAACTATGGGCGAGCAAGGGTGTCTGTTGCATGTTCCTTTTTCGGAATTCCTTTTTCAGGATGGGCCATGCGACAAATTCCGTCGTTCCGGGTGCAACGGTCGTTTCTATGAGCACCAATGCCGAATGGGGTATCTTGCTCCCAATGGTTTTCAGGGTGGCATCCAGCGCGGCCATGTCTGCTTCACCGTTGCGCATATTGCCAAGATCATTTTTGGTGTAGTCGCATTGTACGTCTACAACAACGACATCCGCCAGTTTCAGGCAATCGCTGTTATAGGTCGCGATCAATGTCTTTTCTTCGTTGACGGTGCGGCGGATCAATTGATCCACTTGCGGATCTTCGGCCTTGACCGGAGACCGGCCCTCGTTCAGAACGGGTATTTTCCAATAGCTCCGTACACTGGGCCGCTGGCAACCAATGACAAATTTTGTATAATTCCCTTTCTCATTTTTTGTGTCTGCAATGATGGCAGCCATAACGGCACCAACAAAGCCGACCCCCATAACCACCACGATTTCTTTTCCCTCTATCCGGGCCTGGTCTGCCAGGCGTTTAATCCGTTCATATTCGGGCGCAAATTCCCCCGCTTGGGGTATCGGGAATTTTTTTCCTTCCGGACTTACTGAATATTTTTTTTCCTGCTCCATATTCATGCTTATTAATGCTTGGTTGTGGGGTTGTTAACGGATTTGCGCCCCTGTTTCTTTTTCCAGTGCTTTCAGGGCTTTGTTGATCAATGCATCAACCATTTTATCGGTGAGGGTTTTTCTGGTGTCCTGCATGATGATGTTCACCGCATAGGATTTCTTTCCCTTCTCCAGCTTATCTCCCTCGTAAACATCGAACAGGCCCACGGATTTGATAAGATCCTTGCCTGTGTTCAGTATGATGTCCCGGAGGGTTTTAAATGTTATGTGGTCGTCCACCAGCAAAGCCAGGTCCCTTCTTACCTCCGGGAATTTTGGTATTTCCCGGTAATACAGAGGGTCCGGGAGCATGGATCCCATCATCCGGTCCCAATGGATCTCCCCATAATATACGGCCTGTTTTATGCCGGCATATTGGGTGATGGTGTCGGAAAGCCTGCCAAATTCCGCAAGGGTCTTGTTATTGAGTGTATATCGGAGGGAGTAGGCATATTTCTCCGAAGGATTTTCGGTGCCGGCGTTGAGGGGCCCTTGCAGTTTTATGCGGTCAAAGATCCGGTTGATGTATGATTTAAGGAAATAAAAGTCGCTTTTATCAGCCGGTGTATTCCAGCTCTCCGGGTTTTTTCTTCCTGAAACCGCAAGGCTTAAAAAGGCATTTTCCTGGTATTTTTCCAATGGGTCCGTATGTTCCTTTTTCTCAGGCCTAACCCGGTACACGTTGCCGAACTCAAATAACTTCAGGTCATGTATTTGCCTGTTTTGATTGTACAGGATGGTTTCCAGGATGCCAAAGAGGAGGGATTGCCGCATCACATTCAGGTCTGAGCTTAAAGGATTATAAATGACTGCGTTATGGTCAGGATCGAAACCCGGGAGTTTTTCTGTGTATGCGGAGCGTGTCAGGGAGTTGTTCATGACTTCCGCAAATCCGTTATTGCTCAAAAAATCGGATACGATGTTTTGCATCTTCCCGCGATCAGGCTTTTCAGCGTGCGAAAGGGAAGCATGCAATTTTTCTCCTGTACGGATATTATTATAGCCGTATATCCTCAGTATTTCCTCAACCACATCGGCTTCGCGCCGGACGTCATGCCGGAAAGTGGGTATCCGGACATCCATAACCCTGCCTTTTTGTCTGACTATTTTTATTTCGAGATCGTTAAGAATGCCTGTTACGGTGTCTTTATCCAGTTTTTGTCCGATGAGGGTGTTTATCCTGTCCAGGTTGATGCTTACAGTCCAGGGATCAACAGGGTTCGGATAAACGTCCACAACATCTGAAGTGATCTCCCCGCCGGAAATTTCCCGGATCATCATGGCTGCCCTTTTCAGTGCATAGATCGTCATGTTCGGGTCAGCACCACGTTCGAAACGGAAGGAAGCATCGGTTTGCAGGCCATGGTGCCGGGATGTTTTTCTGATGTGGAATGGATCAAAATATGCACTTTCGATGAAAACATTTCGTGTTTTTTCGTTCACCCCGGAGCCAATGCCTCCGAACACCCCTGCGATGCACATGCCCTCCGAGCTGTCGCAGATCATGAGGTCCTGCTCCAGCAACCTGCGTTCTTCTTCATCCAGGGAAATGAATTTTTCCCCTTTGCGGGCTTTGCGAACAACGATCTTATCACCCCGGATCTTGTCGGCATCAAAGGCATGGAGGGGATGTCCGGTTTCCATGAGCACAAAATTGGTCACATCGACCACATTATTGATGGGCCGGATGCCGATGGCATTCAGGGAATTTTTCAACCACGAAGGCGATTCTTTTACCGCAACGTTCATCATGGTAAGCCCGCTGTATCGCGGGCATGCTTCAATGTCCTCCACCGCCACATCTATGCGTTTCTTTAGTTCATCTATCGAAAATCCCTCCACAGAAGGCTTTTTTAGTTTCAACCCGGTTTTTT
Source organism: Bacteroidales bacterium (assembly GCA_018400295.1). Taxonomy (GTDB): domain Bacteria; phylum Bacteroidota; class Bacteroidia; order Bacteroidales; family B18-G4; genus M55B132. The sequence goes on from JAGYMZ010000011.1 coordinate 19,697, forward strand.
TCTGCTGGTTCAGAGAAGCGACGATGTCCCGTGCGACACCCATATGTGCCGTGGCATCCGTCCGGTTGGGGGTGAGGCCTATTTCGAAGATCCAATCCTGTTTAATGTCGAAATATTCCCGTGCGGGGGTTCCCACCGGGGTGTCTTCATCCAATACCATGATGCCCTCGTGGGAAGAACCCAGGCCCACTTCATCCTCCGCACATATCATGCCTTCAGATAATTGCCCGCGTATTTTTGCTTTCTTGATTTCCAATGTTTCATCCCCGGTATAGAGTGTTGTACCCACGGTGGCCACAACGACTTTCTGTCCTTCGGCCACGTTGGGTGCGCCGCAAACGATCGGAAGCGGCCGGCCGGTTCCGATATCCACTGTGGTTAAGCTAAGCCTGTCTGCATTGGGGTGTTTTTCACAATGGAGTACTTTACCGGTCACGATCCCTTCCATGCCTCCTTTGACGGAGTCATATTTTTCCAGACCTTCAACTTCCAGTCCGCTGTTGGTAAGTATTTCCGCTATTTCCTGTGGTGTATAATCCGCTATATCTACATAATGCTTTAACCAGTTGTAAGATATCTTCATAGCGCGTGTTTTTATACGGGCAAAAGTAATGATTTTAATCTGTTCTCAGCCAATAGAAGCCCAATTTGGGCTGGTTTTGTTGAGGTAAGACAGATATTTCCTGAGCCGCACATTGTTTTCTGATGACAGGTCCGGGTCCTTGTTCAGGATCTCATATGCAAGGCTGCGTGCGTATTTTAATATTTTCTCATCCCTGATCAGGTTGGCAATTTTCAGGTTGATGATGCCGCTTTGCTGGGTTCCCTGCAGGTCGCCCGGCCCGCGCAACCGCAGGTCCACTTCAGCCAGCTCAAATCCGTCCTGTGACTGCACCATGGTTTCTATCCTCAGACGGGCTTCGTGGGTCATTTTATAGCCGGTCATGAGGATGCAATACGATTGGTCGGCGCCACGTCCCACCCGGCCGCGGAGCTGATGTAACTGAGAGAGGCCAAAGCGTTCCGCATTTTCTATGACCATCACGCTGGCATTGGGTATATCCACTCCCACCTCTATGACCGTAGTGGCAACCATGATCTGTGTTTCCTTACGAATGAAACGCTGCATTTCGTGATCTTTATCGGCATGCTTCATTTGTCCGTGCACGATGCTTACGGCATATTCCGGAAGCGGGAACTCCCTGCATATGCTCTCATAGCCGTCCATGAGGTCTTTCAGGTCAAGGGTGCTGGATTCGTTGATCAAGGGGTAAACAATGTATATTTGCCGGCCCTGTTTGATTTGTTCTCTCATGAAACCAAACAGTTTCTTTCTTTTGGAGTCATAAAAATGATGTGTTTTGATCTTTTTCCTTCCCGGGGGAAGTTCATCAATAATGCTGATGTCCAGGTCGCCGTAAAGGGTCATGGCCAGGGTCCGCGGGATGGGGGTGGCGGTCATGACCAACACATGGGGTGGCCGGGAGCTTTTTTCCCATAACCTGGCCCGTTGTGCTACGCCGAAGCGGTGCTGTTCATCAATGACCACGAGTCCCAGGTTTTTAAATACAACCGGTTTTTCGATCAGGGCATGTGTGCCTGTCAGGATATGGATCTCGCCATTGAGGAGGCCGGACAGAATTTCTTTTCTTTCTGCGGCTTTGGTTGATCCGGTCAGCAGGCGGATTTTAATCCCCATGCTGTCCAGCATCCTGCCCAGGGTTTCGTAGTGCTGATTGGCAAGAATTTCCGTAGGTGCCATAAAACAGGCCTGGAATCCATTATCCAGGGCAATCAGCATTGACATCAATGCCACAAGGGTTTTGCCGCTGCCCACATCGCCCTGGAGCAAACGGTTCATTTGTTTGCCCGACCCCAGGTCATTGCGGATCTCTTTGATCACTTTTTTCTGGGCGCCGGTTAATTCAAAGGGCAGGTGATGCTTATAAAATCCGTTCACATAATCCCCTATTTTTATGAAAACATGCCCGCTGACTTTCTTATTTCTTCCGGCTTTGTGATGAAGCAACCGGAGTTGGATAAAAAACAGCTCCTCAAATTTCAGTCTTGCCTGTGCTTTTTTCAGGATGTCAAGATCCTTTGGAAAGTGTATGTTTATAAGGGCTTCTTCACGGCCGGTCAATCTGAGCATGGATAAAATGTATTCCGGAAGGTTCTCCTTAATATTTCCCGGCAATTTGCCCATCAGTGTTTTGATGATCTTACTGATGTTGCGGCTGGACAAGCCCCTGGACTTGAGTTTTTCGGTCGTGTTGTAAAAACCCTGGAGAGTATTTCCCAGGTTGTCCTTTCGTTCTGAAGCCGGTTCAATTTCAGGATGGGGTATATTGAACCGGTTGTTAAACAGTGAGGGTTTGCCGAAGACAATGTATTCTGTGTCCTCATTGAACGCATCTTTAAACCAGCGTATGCCTTTAAACCATAGCAATTCGATTTTCCCGGTATCATCCTGCAGCCATGCGGAGAGTCTTTTCCCTCTTTTTTGTCCGACGACCTGCATATTGCGGATTTTGCCTTTGATCTGAACATAGGATGCATCGGAGCTTATCTCATTGATTTTGAAATATTTACTCCGGTCTGTATACCGGAATGGAAAGTAGTAGAGCAGATCACGGAACGTGTATATCTGCAGTTCTTTTTTCAAAAGATCTGCTCTTTTGGGTCCAACGCCTTTCAGGTATTCTATGGGGGTGTCCAGATCCATTTACTTGGCGGGGTTTGGCTACAAATGTAGTGAAAAGGGGGGATAAAAAGAAAAACTCCCCCGGGGGAGGGGGAGTTTTGTCGCGGGGATATATGCTATCCTTGTATGATCATATTGCGTTAATATTCCCAGAGGGTTTGTTCGAATCTCATCATCTGATTTTTGATCCTGTCCGCTTCATAGAGTGCTTCGAGCCCCGAGGCATATTCGTTGATCTTTCTGTCGTAAACATTGGATTCTTTATAAATGAGACTCCCGAACATTCTTTTCCAGAAAATATCGTCGTAGGTGAGCTTCATGGCATCGTTATGCCTGTTATAGATCAATGCCTGGCTGAATACCGGACGGGCTTCCGGGAAATATACCCAAAACAGGGGTTCCGGGAATTCGACGCCTTCAAGTTCTTTCATCATGACCGGACAAATACCTATGATGCGTACCATGAGTTGTGACCGCTGTTTATCGAAGAACCAGTCTTCTTTGATCCTGAAACGCATGACCCTGGTAGGATCAAAAGAAGAATAAATAACAGAGTCGAATTCTTCATAAGGCGGGTAGGGTCTTTGAAACGTTTTATGGATGGTGTCTACCTGCCGGTTGATGACTTCCTGATACGTCAAGGGGATCAGAAACTCATCGGTTTGGGATGTTGCATCATACGCTGTGATGGATCCCTCCTTTAAAGCATCCATGATCACTGTGATCAGGTTGCGCCAATCGTTATGGGGTTCAAGGGGGTAATAGAACGGTTGATTGATCTTTTGTCTCAGGTCAAGTACTCTCCAGATCCTTTTTTTCCACATGACATCTGCTTTGCGCAGGGGTGGATAAGGGACCGGTTTGGTATTGATAAATCCGCCCCCGTCTGAAAAAAGACCATCGACGGGAGGTTCATTATTGTAAACCTGAGCTGTGGAGCGATCTTGTATTCCAATGATCAGTACAACAACCGTTAAAATGATGCTTATCTTTTTCATATGGTTAATCTCCTGCGATTTATTGTATTTCAAGGTTAATGGGGTTCAATGTACGTATTGTGCCATCCGGTCCTTCGGCCTGGATGTTCTCGAAAAGGAACCGTTGTTTCCTTCGTGCATTTCTGATGATGTTGGCAATTTCTTCAGTAAACCTGTTTCCCCTGATATTTTTCTGAACAAGGTCGCCTCCGATAATGGTGATCATTTTATAGGAGGTGACGGTGAAATACATTTCAAATTCAAAACTTTTCATGGTTGGGATGATGGCGCTGGCGGCAAGCAGAACATTTTTTTCAATGGGTCCCTGGTTCATTCCGGCAATTTCAGCCACCGGGTCGGGTACTTTTTTAACACGGAATTCCGAAGATCCCATATTCATGAATTGGCCCTGGTATTCAGCTTGCGCAGAGACCACAGCTTTCCTGGCTCCGGTGGGGACCCGGACGATCCAGTCGCCTTTGCTTTGCGGGTCCGGTTTGATCGTACCGGTTGAAATGGAAGGCCGGATACGTTCCTTGGCAACACCGGGCACGGAGATGGATACAGGATTATTGACGCCAATATAAAATACGTTCATTTTGGTTGCGGCCACCGTCAATGAGGGAGGGGCAACGATATACTCATGCTTGAACGGGTATGAAGCATCGTTTCCTTCCGGATCCTTGATACGGATCAGTCCGGCATACTTATGCGGACCCTCCACATTTGAAGCCCATTCAAGTTTGACGGTTCCATCCTTTCCTTCGATCTTTTGCGCCCGGTCAATATTTTCAGTGGTGATTTTATCTGCGCCTTTCAGAATGAACACTTGCGGATTTTGTTTTGAATCATAAGCGGCAACCAGGACCTCAGCTTCATAGTTTTCCCCTTTCAGCACGTAGCTTGTTTTTGGGATCACCTTTGCATCAACCTCATCAAATTTAAAGTCAGAGATGTTGATCTCAGTGAACAACATGTTGATAACGTCAAACTCGGCTGTTTGCACTTCAGCGATAAGTTTGTTCAGGATGGTAATTTCTGCGGCCAGGATCGTTGCGTAAAAGTTATGCATTTCCCAGGATTCCTTCTGGCCACTGGCATTATAGTAGGTCCCGTCGGTTCTTAAGCCGAGATTGAGCAAATCCCTGCGGGCCGTATCAACGAGTTTAAGCATCGTGTCTTTGTACGCTTCGATCCGGTCCTTCAGTTCATAAGCTTTGCGCTGGTTGATGAAATAATTGGTGGTGCGGTCGTACTTGTCTTTGGTAGGAACGCTTTCCAGGTTCAGTTCCAGCTTTTCCTTCATTTGGGCCGGATTGTCAGGGTCCGGGACTTCTTCGGTGACATAAAACTTCTCAATGGTTTCTACGGAGTCTGTTCTTTCCGAGTATTGGACGATCTCAAATTTTATGTCATTCAGATAGCGGGTCATATCCTGGGTCAATTCCCGGGCTATTTTTGCTTTTTCCCAATAGGGGCCAACTTTATTTGGATTGAGCGAATGTTGGAATTCAAATTGTTCGTAGGTGTTGTGTATTTTTCTTTTAAAAGATTCGTTCGTATCTATCATGCTTTCGTTCACCACAAGGAAAGCGTCCAGGATTTCCTTGGATACATTGAGCGCCAGCAAAGCAGTCAACACCAGGTACATCATGGCGATCATCTTTTGTCGTGGTGTTTCCTTATATCCAGCCATATATAAATGTATTTTATACCGTTAACGTTCAGTTAATTAATTAAACCATGCTATTCTTTGGGCGAGGTTACATTCATAGCTGTAAGCATATTGCCATAAACCTGGTTCAGTGCTGTTACTCTCTCGGTGAGTATTTCCAGTTGATCTTTATACCTGGCTGTTTTTTCACTGGATACATTCAGGTTATCCAGGAATTTCCCAAGCGTTTCCTGCAGCTGGTCGATGGATTCCACCTGCTTGCTTGATCCCTGCAATTGCAGTTCATAAGCAGCATTTAGGGCAGACAGGTTGTCTTTGTACCGTTCGGTATTTTCAACGGATGCATTGAGGTTCTCAAGATATTTTTCAATGGTCTGTTGCAATTTGGAGGATGATTCCACATTTTTATCACTTGCCTGTAATTGCAATTCATAGACGTTGTTCAGCGCGGCCATGTTATCGGCGATCTTTTTCAATTGCTCGTTGTACGCTTGCCCGTCCATGGATGTGATATCAAGTGATTCCGCAGATTTGGAAAGCAGGTCGGAAGAACGTGTATAATGTTCTGTAAGGGTGTTCAGGGATTGGGATGCAGACTGAATGCTATTGGTAAAGTCGTCTGTGGCAGACAATTCATTATTTACGGATTCAGAAGCTCTTGAATAGGCTTGCGCAAGACCGGAAGCACTTTCGGATGCATTTTTAATGCTGCTGGCATATTCTTCGGACACACCGGCATCCCTGGTTAATGCTTCCGATGTTTTCTTATACGACTGGGTAAGTTCATTGGCGGACTCAGAAGCTCCTTTGATGTTCCCGATATAATCCTGGGTTGCCACCGTGGCATCGGAGAGATCCACCATTTTCCTGGTATTCTCAGACAGGCTTCTGAGCCCCTGCCCGAGGTTATTGATCAGCTCCTGATCGATTTTTGCCTGATCAAGCATGTTGTCCAATTCTTCTGTGGGTTTTTTCTTTTTCTTATCTTCTTCCGGTCCGTACATGCCGGCCAGTTCAGGATAAACAAGGCTCCAGTCCGGCTCCACGTGCGGCGGCTCCCATGCTGAAAAGAAAAATATTATGGATTCTGTGGCCAATCCCACGATCAGCATAAAATCTGCCCCGGGATAGTGGTTGATCTTAAACAAGGCTCCAAGGATAACAACAGATGCTCCCAAACCATATACTCTGGCCATAAAATTTTTGTAGCCCCTACTTCTGGTGAAATTAAATATACCCATGATTTAACAAATTAAGAATCTGACAATAGTTTTTCTGGTTAATATTCTTGCTCAGTGGATTAGTTGTATACTTTTGATGCCCTGGCGGGATTATCGTCTTTGTTCCTGCCGAGGAATGGTTGTATGCACCGGAATCCCAAATAAGATTTGGCTGTATCCTGATATTCATAGGCACGGGTAGATACTTGCAGGTAATATGCAATATCTTTCCATGAACCGCCTCTGGCTACTTTGCGTTTCATTGCCGGCGGATCGGATTCCTTGGCATTGTACGTGTAGTTGGGGTTCATGTCCCATGTGAAATCATAAGATACCGGATCAAACGCGCTGTTTGTCCATTCGGAAACGTTGCCCGCCATATCATAAAGGCCCCAGTCGTTTGGGGGATAATGCGCCACGATCACTGTTCTCAGTCCGCCATCATCAATGTAATTGCCCCTGAGGGGTTTAAAGTTTGCAAGGAAACAGCCCTTATCGTTGCGGGTATACGGGCCTCCCCATGGATATGGATTGAGTTCATAACCACCCCTGGCGGCCCATTCCCATTCGGTTTCGGTAGGCAATCTGAATTCTGCCACCACATTTTCTCCGCGTTTGCTTCTGAGGTAGGAGTTGCGAAGTTCTGTCCTCCAGATGCAGAATGCTCTTGCCTGGCGCCAGTTGACACCTACCACCGGATAGTGGTCAAAGGCCTGATGCCAGAAATATTTTTCTGTCATCGGGTCGTTGAAGGAATATGTATAGTCATGGATCCAGCATAGCGTATCCGGATAAACATTGATCAGCTCTTTTCTCACGTATACCGAGCGGTCGCGCATTCCCTGGGGGCGTTGCGCGTACATGGCATCTTCCGGATCTCCTTCCACTGTATTGTCTTTCTTGGCAGCGGCTTTCAGATCGATCCAGAAATATTCGTAGTAGAGCTTCCTGGTATCCACTTCTTTTCTTCTGAAATAGCGTTCGTGCTCCGGGAGATACATATCTTCCAATGCGGCCTGAATTTCGGGGTCGTCCGAATCCCACGGCACCTCTTCGTCCCAGTTTACCGCCGGCGGATCAATGATCGCTCCTTTTTTTGTTTCGGTGCGGACATAAGGGGGGTCTGTGATGCCATTATCATAAAGCATCCATCTGGCAATCGAATCCCTCACCCAGTAAACAAACTGACGGTATTCGTTATTCGTGATCTCGGTCTCATCCATAAAAAAAGCTGAAACAGATACCGTTTTGGGTTGATGCAACTGCCCGTACGTAATGTCTTCATCGCCTGTACCCATGGTAAAACTGCCCTGAGGGATGAATACCATACCATAAGGATCGGGCTGGTAAAAACTTTTTTTGCTTCTCCTGACACCGACCAGTTCCCCATTTCCCGAATTATTGCAGCTATCGAAAATTATCAGTAAAGATAAAGCGAATAGAAAAAATGGTGCTCTTTTCATTTTTGTCCTGTTTAATTGTCAACGTAACGATACTTGCAGTTAGAATATTTTATTTGGCTCCAAAAATAGTTATTCTGAATAAACGACAAGCAATTTTTTGTAATTTTTACAGAAAGCGGACATTTTTATAGCTTTTACGTTCTTTTTCACCTTTAAGTTTGAAACAATACTTCAATAAAATTTCATGACTTCCTCCAGTCCTTGACAGTCCCAGCTTGGAGGTTGTTATGTCATATGAGTATCCGATTTGAATATTTTTGATCTCTGCCCCCAAAATGATGCCAATCGCATCTTGCACACGGTAGTTGATGCCTCCCCAGAATTTATCGTTGTATACCACCAATGAGCTCAGGTCGTATTGGATGGCAGAAAAATTTGTCTTGATCAACACCGATGGTACCAGGGCAAAAGCGGGATTTCTGGGGAAAACGAATTCATATCCTCCGGTCAGGTATGCGGTCCTGTCCAGCTTCATGGCCAGCACATGGGTCCCGGTTGAATCTGTCCTGGATGAAAGATCCTTGCCGGTGTTTTCCAGGATCTGATTTGCGGAAACACCAAAATAATAGGATTCCGGCACATTATAGAATGCGCCCAGGGAGAAATCGATGAGCATTTCGCTTTCTTCCCCGCTGAGTTGTTCAAGCAAAGGATCAGGCTCAGCAGGTTCCAGCTTGGAAAAATCAATATATTTATTGTTAAAGCCTGCCATGGCCCCGATGCCCAGGGTTCCGAAACCAATATCCTTATGGTAGGAATATCCTACCCGGAGGCTGATATTTTTTTCAAATCCGAGTTGATCCTGCATGATGATGGCCCCGACTCCGCCGTGAAGAATTTTCACCGGGGCATGGATGCTCAATAAAAATGTCTCCGGAGCCACTTTGTTTCCGTCCATATCTTTAAAACCGGCCCATTGCTGCCTGACTATCCCGGAAACGCATATGGCATTGTTTAAGCCTGCATACCCCGGATTGACCGTGAAGTTATTGAACATGTTTTGGGTGAACTGCGGTTCCTGCTGCGCCCATGCTCCGGAAATAATGAAAAAAGAAGCGATCACACTATGTATAGATTTTCTGCTCATCTATGTATTATTGATTTTCCGGAAAGAGGATAGCTAAAGTAATACATTTTTTTAAAACCACACAATAAGCAAAATTAATTCGCTGCATTCATGCATTTTGAAATTTACAGGATCCGGGAAATTAGCATTCAGGTTCATAGACAACGGCATTTTTTCTGATTAATTTTGTTTTGTAATGAAATATTTTGCCGGATGTTCTATTTTGATCCGGAATGATTAAAAATAGGCCCTTAACTGGATGCTCCCCAGGTGAACCGTTTGTATTTCCGGTGATTTCCTGCCGTTATACTGAAGGCTGACCTGAAGATGGCCGGATATGTTTTGCTGGAATACCAGGTTCCAGGTACCGTTCCTTCCGGGCTGGAAGCCGTCCAGCATTTCAAAGGCCAGCGGTGTACCCATCTTGTCATTATAATGCACATTGATGTAATTGGCCCCGGCCTGCAGGCTGCCCCTGTTGACGATCTTATAACTGAGCGCGATTCCTGCCTCATGGACGATGGCCTTCACTCCGGAATGATCCTGCACATTTTCTTTGTTCGTATGAACATAGTTGATGTCAATTTTTAATTCCGGACCGGGCTGGTAGCTCAGGGTGGGTTCAATACGGTAGTATTTGATATGATAATTACGGGCGCTGAAAAATTGTGAGAAACTTTTCCTGTTGCCGGTTTCCCCCCCCAGGATCATGGAAAATCCTTTAAAGAAATTCCATCTCAGGTTGATTTTCTGCATTTGGATGTCCCTGGTTTCAAATCCGTTTACGAGAAGGTTCTTGTTCCGGTTGCTTTGTATGCTAAGGTCAGCACCGAAAGTCGGATTGTTACGGTTATAATACAAGGTGTTCCTGAAGCTGGAACTCAGGGATAGCAGAAGACTGTCGTTCAGGGAGCGTTCATTTATAAAGGGATTGTAAGCTTTGGCCGGATCATTTTCCGATGTTTTATGGGATATGTGGAAAGAAAGCTGGTTTGAAAACCTGGAGATGAACTTTTTGATACCTTCTTCAACCGACCATACCGTTGCCGGGTTCAGCAAAATGGATTCACTGAACTGGTTGTAATAGGCTTTGATATAATCATTGCTTTGGGAATAGATCCTGATATAGTTTGCCTCATCCCTGAACGGTGCGATCTCAAATTCGTTCAGCTGCTGTATGTTGTCCCCGTTGTAATCGATCCATGTGTATATCCCTTCCCCGGTGGGAACTTTCAGGTATGAAAACTCCTGCTTTTCTTCCAGGCCGGAACCGATCTCATAATAGGTATTCATGGTCAGTATTCCTTTTCCGATGCGAAGAAAATGTTCAATCCTTCCAATGAGGGTGTTTTCAGGTTCCCGGGCTGCGGTCAGACTGTCATACACGTGCAGGGATCTGTATGTCCCGGAAATATTCAGCCGGTTGTTGCGGTTCTTTTCGAAATCTGCCTTAAAGCCAAGTTCTTCCGCTTTGGTCGAATTCCTGAGCTGATTGTTCCGGGGCGCTTTGTCGTATCGCTGATTGTAAAAGATCTCGTAATTTGTATGACCCGAATCGGCGTTGGCAATATAGCCCCCCCATTCGAAATATGAGTAACTGTTCAGTGTTATGGAGTCTGTTTCTTTTCGGTGAAGGATGTTGTATTCCTGATCGTCTCTCAGTCCTATCCTGATTTTCTTAACACGCCGGGAAATATCGATCCGGTGTCTCAGAAAATCACTGGTCAATTTCCGGTTGCTTGTATTCAGGTAACTTCCGCTGAAATCCACGTTCATCTTTCCGGCCTTTACGCCGCCGGAAATATCATTCTTCAGTCCTTTGTAGCCATTGCTCCGCAGCAGGGTGAGCAGTTCATACTTCAGACTGCCTTTTTGAGGATGCCGGAGGTGTGCATGCAATCCGGCATGATTCTCTGTTTCTTTGCCATTGTCTTCGACATTCCAGTCGCGTTCAAATTCCACCGGCCTGTAAGGTTCGATGTATTGGAACCGGTGTCCCGTCCATTCATAAAATATGCCCGTGTTCAGTGTCCAGGTTGTATCGGAACGCCCAAGCCGCCAGGTTTTGTCCAGTAAGGTGCGTAAGGCAAATCCGGTATTGTCCCCCTTATCCTTGTCCGAGAATGTATTGACATCATGGTTGCTGACGGCAAATTCGGTTAAGACCTGCGCATTGCCCGGAAGCTGCAACTCCATTGAAGTGGTGAGCATTTGCTTTTTCCTGGGAGGAACCAGCAATTGTACCGGTTCATGGGATCCTTGCAATACACCGTTTACCGGGGCCTTCCATTCAAAAACCCTTCCGTTGGCATCGCTTTTTACAAGCACATAGTTCCCCTTGCCTGCGCCCACATTTGAAAATCCAGCTTTATAAATGGCTTTGCCGGGGTTGTCCGAGTGTACAAGCACGGAGTCGTATAGGATCCCGTTGACCAGGGTGTCCACCAGCATGTATCTTACCTCATCACCGGCAAATCCGGTGCTGTCGATATTATATACAAAGGCATCCCCGGTACTGTCACCGGCTTTTCTCAGTATTTCTTTTTGTCCGGCCGTAAGTTCCTGATCGAGGGATTGGTTTTTCAGATCGCTTTCTGAAAAGCCATTGATCCGGATATGCAGGTTTTTGTTCTTGTATTCATTGTTTACAAAGAACATGGCCCGGGCATAACTTTTGTCAGAATATTCAAACTCTGCCACGATCCTTTTGTCTTTTGTGATCAGTATGTTCGGGGTAAACGTAATTTCGCCGGTATTATAATTGATGGTATAATCCTTTGATTCTCCCCTCCGAAGCAGCCGGCCATCAATATATACCTTTTCCGACCCGGCCAGGATGATGATAAAGGTTTCTCCTTCATTGCCTTCCAGCTTGTAAGGGCCCTGGTTTCCTTCATTGCCGTTGAATTTGTTCCTGGCAAATTTTCCCCTGGACAGGGCGGCGGCGCCCCGTACTTTCATATGCCCACGCGTGTACGTCCTTTTTTTGTTCATGATGTCAAACCTGCTTTTGAATTCGGCACCCTGGGCCTTTTTGAAGAAATTCATAAAATGGCTGCCGGGGGATGCCAGGTCGTAATCACCCACGGTGAGTTCGTTGTTCCGGGCCGACAGCTTAATAAAGACCTTGTCAAATTCCTGTAGCTGCTGTGTGTTCCCCTCAGGCTGGATAGGGATGTTGTTGTCGGTGATGGCTGCTACCACATCAATTTCGCGGCTGAGTTTTCCCGAGAGCTGGAGGTTAAAATTGGAATTCACGACCATATCCTGATTGTTCCCGAAGGAGATCCCCCGGGAAATGCTCCCGCTTTTGTTCAGGTTATCAAAATCAAGGATGCTGCCTTGATTTTTGTCTGTTTTGTAGACGAACGGATTCACGGGTTCTTCGGTTTTGACGGAGAGCCAGGATGCGTCCTTATTATGGAATTCCTTACTGAGGTCATAGGGTAATGTCCTGTATCTGATGATCAGCGGTCCGGAATACAATGAATCCCGGTACTCCTTTTTAAGCATCAACAGCGAAGCGGCATGATCAATGGCATAATGGTTTGTGAGGTTTCTTTGGCTGCTGTCTGTTATGGAAACGGATCCGGGTACAAGGCTTAATGTGTCGGGATGCAAAGTGTCGGAAACGGCCTCCAGCTGTTTTTCACGAAAATTACCGAATTCCTGTCCTTTGGCGAACAAGGATGCCAGCAACAATGCGATCATGATCCCGTGGAAGCGTGCCAATATTTCAGTTTTTAATAAGTAAAGGTATAATGTAAAAAAGTCCCATCTATTGTACCGGGTTGGTACTTGCTTACGGGAAGGATCTTTCATGATCCTGTATGTCTTGATCTTACAGTGTTGCGGATAATTTTACGGCTCCGGATAAAATTCCTGTATTTCTTCAGGGAATGTTGAAAAATCCGATACATTTGCAGGCTTTTAAAAATCTAAAAAGGATAAAGACATGGCATTCATTCACCACGAGAAACTGTTTTCCGGAAAATGGTTCCTGTCCTATGCGCTTATTGTTCTGGGGGCTTTTATTATGGCATCGGGATTTGTACTGTTCATTACCCCTCACAAGATCGTACCCGGAGGGGTCTATGGGATCGCGATCGTGTTGCATCATTTGTTCGGTTTTCCAGTCGGGTTAACGGCCTTGTGTTTCGATATACCACTGACGATCATTGGCATTCGGGTACTGGGACCGAGATTTGGGATCAAGACGGTCATGGGGTTCGTATTTACCGCGTTCTGGGTGGATTTTTTAACCTACTTATACGGTGATGCACCGTTGATCCAGGAGGATATTCTGCTTTCTGCGATCTTTGGCGGGGTGTTGATCGGATTGGGCCTTGGCCTCATTTTCAAATCAAAGGCCACTTCCGGTGGTTCCGATATCATCGCAATGATCGTTTCAAAGTATTCGGGCATGCCCATAGGCCAGTTGCTGATCATGGTGGATTCGGTCATTGTTTTGTTTGGGCTGATCGCTTTCCAGGACTGGACCGTGCCCCTGTATTCCCTCATCACCATTTATGTTACGGGAAGGGTTGTTGATCTGATATTGCAGGGGGTATCGTACGACAAAAGCGTATTGATCATTTCAAGGGATCCGGAGCCTATCCGCGAAAAGATCATCCATGACCTGAACCGGAGCGGAACCATTCTCCGGGGCAGCGGCATGTATTCCGGGGAAGACAAGCAGGTGATCCATACCGTGCTGAACCGCAGGGAGCTGGAGATACTTCAGGATTATATTCACCGGATTGATCCGGCTGCTTTCATTACCGTGACCAATGCGAATGAGATCCTTGGGAACGGGTTCAAATCTTTAAAGGAGAAAGTGTCGGAATGATCATGCTTATCTGAACAATTTGAGAATATCGTTGCCGTTGGCGAAAATGAGCAGCGCGAAAAGCAGGATCATGCCAATGATCTGCGCATATTCCATGAATTTTTCATTCGGTTTTCGTCCGGCGATCATCTCATAGCAAAGGAACATCACATGTCCGCCATCCAGTGCGGGAATGGGCAGGACGTTAAGAATGGCGAGCATTATTGACAAAAAGGCCGTCAGCGTCCAGAATTGCTGCCAGTTCCACTGCGAAGGGAAAATACTGCCAATGGTAATGAAGCCGCCCACGGATTCGTATGCCCTGACTTCCGGGGAGAAAATGAGGCGAAGTTGCTTCAGGTAACTTCCGATGCCATTAAATGCTTTAACAATGCCGGCCGGGATCGCTTCAACAAGATTGTAATTCTTTTCCCGGAATTCAAAATAATTATCGAGTGATTTGGGGAATACCCCGATCTTTCCCCCGGGCGGAACACTGACCGGAAAAACCAAAGTGTCGTTGTTCCGGATAACGGTAAGGGATATGGTATCGTTGGTAAATTGGGGTATCTTGTTGATGTATTCATGAAAATAATGCATGGGTTCACCGTTGAGAGCGATCACGCGGTCATCTTTTTTTATCCCTGCCTGCCTTGCTGTTGAATGTTCCGTAAAATCGCCCACTTCATAAGGGAATCTGACAGAAAGGAAGTGGGGGTTCGGATGTTTGATCATTTTGCTCAAAAACCCTTTCGGGATGTTAATAACAGTATCGGTGTCCTTCCGGATAACCTGCAGGTTTTTTGCTTCATCCAAAATAATTTTTACCGGGATCTTGTTAAAGTCCTCCACGTATTCATTATTCACCCGTGTGATCTGGTCGCCTTCCCGCAGGCCCATTTCGTAAGCGAGCGTATCGACGCTAATGCCATATTTGTTTGCCTCGCTTGTAGGCAGGTATTGTTCCCCCCAGTTAAAAAGCATGGCAATGTATATGGCCATGGCCAGCAATACATTGACCGTCACACCGCCGAGCATGATGATCAGCCTTTGCCACGCGGGTTTGGAACGAAACTCATAGGGTTTCGGAGGCTTGCGCATTTGTTCCTTATCCATGGATTCATCGATCATTCCGGATATTTTTACGTATCCGCCCAGGGGAAGCCAGCCCATCCCGTATTCAGTCCCTTTGTATTTAAACTTAAAGATGGAAAACCAGGGGTTAAAGAAGAGGTAGAATTTTTCTACGCGGGTTTTAAAGATCTTGGCTGCAATAAAATGGCCCATTTCGTGAAAAATAACCAATATTGACAGGCTGAGCAGTAGTTGTAATATTTTGATCAGTACGTCCATGTTCTATTAAAGATAAGACCAGGCCAGTTTTCGTGCTTCCTGGTTTGTCGATATATAATCATCCAGTGTGGGATGCGCTGTTTTATTGATCTTCTTTATGCATTTCTCAATGATCCCGGAGATCTCAAGGAACCCGATTTTCTTGTTGAGAAAAGCTTCGACGGCTATTTCGTTGGCCGCATTCATGGCACAGGGAATATTGCCCCCCTCATTCATGGCTTCATAAGCGAGTGCAAGATTACGAAAAATTTTTAAATCCGGAGGCTCAAATGTGAGTTCGGCATGTTCGGCAAAATGAAACTCCCTGCTTTCTGATTTCATGCGCAAAGGGAAAAAGAGGGCATATTGTATGGCGGTCTTCATGTCGGGTAATCCCAGCTGGGCTTTTAATGCCCCGTCTCCAAACTGGACCATGGAATGGATAATGGATTGTGGGTGTATGATCACTTCTATCTGATCCGCCTGCAGATCAAACAGCCATTTTGCCTCGATCACCTCAAAGCCTTTGTTCATCATTGTTGCCGAATCGATGGTTATTTTTTTGCCCATGTTCCATTTCGGATGTTGCAGGGCCTGTTCTGGCGTCACGGTTTTCAGCGATCCCTGGGTGTAATTCCGGAACGGTCCGCCGGAGGCAGTTAGAATGACCTTTTTCACCGGATTTAATTCTTCCCCGATGAGGCATTGCAATATGGCTGAATGCTCAGAATCCACCGGAATGATCCGGCTCTTATGTGTTCTCTGCATTTCCTTGATCAGGGCTCCGCCAACGACCAGCGACTCTTTATTGGCCAGTGCGACCGCTTTGCCGTTCTTTATTGCTGAACAGGTGGGCAAAAACCCCGAAAAACCCACAAGGGCATTCAGGACAATGTCAATGGTATCCGATTCGAGGATCTGTTCCAGGGAATCTTTGCCGGCGAATACTTTTATGCCCCTGCTCCAAAGTGCTTTTTCTATTTTTGGATAATGCTCTTTTCCGGCGATGACCACACTGCCGGGCTTGTATTTTAGTGCCTGCTCAATGAGCAGGTCCGCATTTTTATTGGCTGTGAGCACTTCCACTACAAAATATTCCGGAAAAGCAGCGATGATCTCAAGGGTTTGCTTGCCAATGGAACCTGTCGAACCCAGTATTGCAATATGCTTTTTTTGTATTTCCATTATTCGAAAGAGATATATTCTACGGGATTCACTGGGGTTCCATCGCTCCAGAGTTCAAAATGCAGGTGCGGTCCGGAGGAAAGTTCGCCTGAGCCGCCGATGATGGCCACAGGCTCCCCTGATTTCACGGTGTTTCCTTGTTTTTTAAGGAGCACGGAGTTGTGCTTGTATAATGAAATGAAATTATTGTGGTGTTGAATGCCGATAACATAACCGGTTTCTGCCGTCCATTCTGATATAATTACGGTCCCGTCAAGGATGGCATTTACGGGTTCCCCCTTTTTTGCGACAATATCAATACCATAATGGCCTGATCCGAGATCGAAATGATTGGTAATGATCCCTTTCACCGGCGGGAAGAAAAGAATATCCCTTTCCGGACCGGTGAAACGGTACGACTCTTCATAATTTTGATAGAGCAGGGTAAAACGGTTTTGCCTGTCATATTCGGCGCGTAAAATGGAGTCCTCTCTGGATGGTCGAAGCGTTATCGTATCGTAGTTAACGTTTTCCGGGCCTTCAGTATGGATCTCTTCGTGAATTTCCTCTCCGGAAATGATCCTGCGTATATTCCGGATATAATGGTCTTTGAGTGCAAGGTGCTTTTCCAGGGAGTCTGCTTTCAGGCTCAGATGATATACTTTCGCCGGGATGGATGGATCCATATAGCCGGGAATATATTCCCTTAGCGGGGTGAATGCTATAATGAATATGGTAAGCACGATCATGAGGAGCGAGATGGTGGTGATGGTCACGAACACATTTAATCTGGATAGCCTGAAGGAAAGCTTTTTTTCATAGGTTTCCTCATTCATGATCACAAGCCTGTACTTATCCCGGAGGCGGTAATACCATTTTTTTTTGCCCGGATCTTTTTCTTTAGCCATGAACTCGCGTTGATATATGGTGCAAATATCGTAAAAAATCGGCCGGTAATAAAAAGATAATTGCTTGCCCACATGATCTGGTTTTAAAATACATATCTTTGCCGGGCTAAGCAGACGGGATATAATAATTTCCGGTTTTCGAAGTTATACAAAACATAACAGGAATCATTTGAGAACAACGAATTCATATAGGATACTGTTCTGTTTCATTTCGCTGGTGCCGGTATTTCTGCTTCTTTCATGTTCGACAGAAAAGAATACATTTACCAGAAGGGTCTATCATAATCTGACGGCCCATTACAATGTTTACTGGAATGGCAGGGAGGCTTTGCTGGAGGCAGAATTGGAACTGGATAAGCAGGCTGATGATAACTATACAAAGGTCCTTCCGGTGTTCAAAGATCACTCTGAGGCCGATGCACAGAGTGTGGCACCCCTGCTCGACCGTGCTATTGAAAAGGGAAGCAAGACCATTCTCAGGCATTCCATGGAATTTGGCGGTAAAGAGTATGTCAAATGGATTGATGATGCATATATGCTTATCGGCAAATCGTATTTCTATAAAAAGGAATTTTACAGTGCCCGCCGGTCCTTCCACTATGTAATGCGAAACTTTGACAACACGCCCGAAAAATATACGGCCATGTTATGGCTGGCCAGAACATATATGCAACTGGAGGAGTTTGAAAAAGCGGAGCCTGTCCTGAACCTCATACAAGTGGATGCCGCTGATGAAAAGGTCCCCAGGGAAGCCATCCAGAAGCTTCCCCTTGTATATTCCAATTATTATATTCTTCAGGAAAAGTATTCACCGGCGGTAGATCATATATACGATGGCTTGCAATACAATCCCCAAAAGGATATGAAGACCAGACTGAATTTTATCCTGGCACAAATATATCAGCAGGAGGGGGATTACGCGGAAGCATCCCGGTTATATACGCGGGTGATCAAACGAAATCCTCCCTACGAGATGGCTTTCCATGCAAAGATAAACCTGGCAATGTCGTTTGAAACCGGCCAGGGAGACAGTGAAGAGATCACACGCATTTTGCAGAAAATGCTGAAAGATGAAAAAAATAAGGATTATACGGATCAGATCTATTATGCCCTCGCTGAAGTTGCCTTAAGGCGGGGAAATGATTCTGCCGGCATCCGTTATTTGAAAAAGTCCGTATTGACCAGTGTATCCAATGATTACCAGAAAGCAAGATCATCCCTGCGACTGGCGGACCTGTATTTTGAACTTCCGGATTATGAGGGTGCCCAGGCATATTATGATACGGCTGTCCGGTTCCTGCCAAAGGATTATCCCAATTATGACCGGATCAATACCAAGGCTGAAAAATTGTCCGAACTTGTGGTTAATCTCCAGATCATCCAGAAGGAGGATAGCTTGCAGGCTATTGCCCGGATGCCTGAAGAACAGAGGCTTGCATTTATTGACGGCTTGATCGAAGCGCATAAGGAAGAAGAAAGGTTGCGAAAGGAAAGAGAACAGGAACAGGCTGAAAACGAATTTCTTGTGGGTCCGGGCAATGTTGGCCAGGGATTTGGATCCAGCGTGGAAGGGAACTGGTATTTTTATAATGCATCGGCCGTTGGACAGGGATATACGGAATTTGTGCAACAATGGGGAAGGAGAAAGCTGGAGGACCTTTGGAGGCTGAAAGACAAGCAGGCTGTTAGTTTTGAACCTGATGAGCTGGCTGAAATACCCATGGATTCCGTAGCCGGTGACAGCATCCTGATGCTGGTTAATGATCCTTTGAAAAGAGAATATTATCTCTCGGATCTGCCACTTTCAGAAGAAGCCATAGAGGCTTCCGACAAGCGCATCATGGAGGCATATTATAACCTGGGACTGCTGTACAGGGAAGCGTTGGAAAATCCTGTAAAATCGATTGATACCTATGAAGAACTTATGTCCCGGTATCCGGAAAATGCATACAGGCTGCAGACCTCTTACCAGCTCTACCGTATCTATACGCAGCGAAACAATCAGGAACGGGCGGATTATTATAAAACACTGATCATGCGGGAATATCCTGACAGTGAATATGCCATGATCATCGATGACCCTGATTATTATAAGAAGGCAAGGTTGCGGACAAACAAGCTTGCCGAACTGTACCGGGAAACCTATAATGCCTACACGGACGGAAGATATTTTTCTGTGATCGACAATGTGGACCTCGCCTGCCGGGATTTTGGGGATACGGCAAGCCTGATCCCGAAATTTGCTTATTTAAAGGCACTTTCGATTGGAAAAATTGATGTTGTTGATTCCCTGGTGGTATCCCTGCGAAAGATTGTGGAAAAATATCCGGACTCGGAGGTGGAACCCCTGGCCCAAAATATGCTGGATCATATTCTAAAGGAGAATCCCCGGTTTGCAGGGGATGATGCCCAGGATAGTGATACAGTAATTACCTTCCCGTATACCTACGATCCGGAAGCAACACACATGTATATGCTGATCGTGAAAAAGCAGGCGGTAAAGTTAAATCCCATCAAAGTCAAGATCTCTGATTTCAACACCAAGTATTTCCGGTTGAAAGAATTAAAGGTTAACAGCGTATTGCTGGATAAAAATCAATATCTTATTACCGTGGGCAATTTTGAAGATGCCAAACGGGCTGTTAATTATTACCGGGCGATCCAGAAAAGCCGGTATGTGTTTTCTGATCTTTCCCCGGGCAATTATCAGCAGTTGATTATTTCGAGCGAAAATTATCCGCAGTTCTATAAAGACAAAGACCTTGAATTGTATACGCTCTTTTTTAACCAGTATTATGAAACTGAATAGGCGGAAATGACGTATATTTGACATATATTAAATGAAAAGAAAAAAATCCAGCGATATTATGGCAAAGAACAATATTCAGGAATCCCAGTCGATCAATCAAATTGGTTCAGGGACTTCTTTCAAGGGTGAAATTGTATCCAATGGCGATTTCAGGATCGATGGCGGGTTAAACGGATCCATTGAATCCAAAGGGAAAATTGTGATTGGGCAGTCGGGAAAGGTTGAAGGCGAGGTCTCTTGCCAGAATGCGGTTGTTTCCGGCCAGGTGAAGGCCACGATGCGTGTCAGTGAACTGCTTGAACTAAAGGCTTCTGCCAATCTGAGCGGGGAAGTGTACACAAACAAACTGGCGATTGAACCCGGAGCCAGGTTTACAGGTTCGTGCAACATGACTGATCAAACCGGTGCAAAGGCCAAACCTGTAAGTCACCCCACAAATTATGAACGAGCAAAGGAAAAATCATCTTAAGAATTATGGCAAGTATTCCAGCATTGCATTGCAGATGTTGGTAATAATACTTCTGGGGGTTTTCGGGGGGTATAAACTGGATGAATGGATCAATACCGGTTTCCCTGTTTTTACATTGCTTCTGTCAATAATTTCCGTTGCACTGGCCATTTATGTTGCCATAAAGGACTTTATAAAATTCAAATGATGCGATCCGAATTTCTTTCCTATGTGAAGCAGTCCCTGATATTCACTGTGTTTGTGGTTTTGCTTGCCCTTGGTATTTTTGCGCTGATACACGCTGAATATTACACACCGGTTTTTCCCTTTATGGTCCTTTTCTTTTTGTCCGTCTCATTGACCGGACATTACTTTTTGTTCAAAGCACTTCATAAAAGACCTGCCAAATTTGTTCACCGCTTTATGCTGATCACGACCGGCAAGCTCTTCATTTTTTTGCTGGTCATGGTGAGCTATGCTTTGGTATTCCGGCAGGATGCTGCACGGTTTATCATCACCTTTTTTATTCTTTACGTTTTGTATACGACCTTTGAAATATTTTCCATCCTGAGGCTTTCCCGCAAAACAGAGCGGGAAAAACAGAGAAAGCGTTCTGTGAAATAAAAAAGTATACTTTTGCAGCCGGAATCACTTTTTTTTTGTAAAACGATTTTTTATTGACCAGGTTTACAGCTTTACGAACAGAAGTTAAACAATTTTGGTATGTACAATAAGAATAACGGGAGTCTGGATTATGAAAAAATAGAGCGATTTGATCCTGAGAAGATCAAAAAACTCTCGGATAATTACAGGGAGATCATCACATTGATTGGTGAGGACACGGAACGGGAAGGATTGAAGAAAACACCCGAGAGGGTTGCCAAATCCATGCAGTTTCTGACACACGGTTACGATATTGATCCGGTTGAAATATTGAATTCAGCCAAGTTTAAGGAGGATTACCGCGAAATGGTGATCGTTAAGGATATTGAAATATTCTCGCTTTGTGAACATCATATGATCCCTTTTATTGGCAAAGCCCATGTTGCATACATACCGGATGGATATATCACCGGTTTGAGTAAGATCGCCCGTGTGGTTGAAGCATATTCCAGGAGGTTGCAGGTTCAGGAGCGGCTTACCACCCAAATCAAGGAAGCCATTCATAATACGCTTGAACCCTTGGGCGTTGCGGTGGTTATAGAGGCCAAACATTTGTGCATGGTGATGCGGGGAGTTCAGAAGCAGAATTCCGTGACGACCACATCGGATTTTACCGGTGCTTTTAAAAAAGAGGAAACCCGGGCCGAATTCATCCACCTCATCGGATCCAACTTGCATTAGAAAAAACAAAATCGTTGGTATCAACGTTAGCTATTGTACATCAAAAAAAATACCACAGAATGGCACATCATAACAATTCGAAAAGTATATCCCAGCAACGTTCGGAAGGGTATTCCCTGTCACGTACCTTTATGTCGGGTGTTTTTATGTGGATGTTCACCGCCCTGATCGTATCCAGCCTGACTGCATATGTATTTGCTTCGAGCCAGCAATTACTGGGCGCATTGATGAATTTTGAGACCGGGCAGATGACGGTCCTGGGATGGATCGTCCTGTTGTCTCCCCTTGGGTTCGTCATGCTGATGTCTTTCCGGTTCAGCAAGCTTTCGGCCGCGTCGCTCACACTGCTTTTTCTGTTGTTTTCCATTCTTATGGGGATGAGCCTTAGTTTTATCTTGCTTGCATATACGGCCAGTTCTATCTGGACGACATTCCTGATCACCTCCGGCATGTTCGGGACCATGGCCGTTCTGGGGTATACTACCAAAACTGACCTGACCCGTTTCGGATCCCTGATGATGATGGGATTGATTGGTTTGATCATCGCCATGGTTGTTAATTTTTTCATGCAAAGTTCCATGATGGATTACATCATAAGCATCATTGGCGTATTGATCTTTACGGGTTTAACGGCTTATGATGTGCAGCGATTAAAAAGGATCGGCAGCGGCACGGAATATGGCCATGAATCGACAAAAAAATTGATCATCATGGGTGCACTGAGGCTATACCTTGATTTTATCAATTTATTTCTATTTTTGCTGCGCCTATTAGGAAACAGAAAATAAGATACAGGGATTCATTAAAACACACTTTATGAGAGCTTATCTTTTTCCTGGACAGGGAGCCCAGTATACTGGAATGGGCAAGGATTTGTTTGACCGGTTTGCTTTAGCCAGGGAAATGTTTGAAAAGGCAAACAAAATATTGAATTTCGAGATCACCGCCATCATGTTTGAGGGGACGGAAGAAGCGCTGAAACAAACGAAAGTCACCCAGCCGTCGATCTTTCTGCATTCGGTAATTCTGGCGCGTGTTCTGGGGAAGGACTTTAAAGCAGACATGGTGGCCGGCCATTCCCTGGGTGAGTTTTCTGCCCTGACAGCCAATAAGGTCTTGTCTTTTGAAGACGGCCTGAAACTGGTATACAAAAGGGCGTTGGCAATGCAAAAGGCATGTGAAAAACAACCTTCTACCATGGCCGCAGTCCTTGGAATGCAGGATGAAGCGGTGGAAAAAATACTCAAGAACATTGATGCGGTCGTTGTACCGGCAAATTATAATGGTCCCGGGCAACTGGTTATCTCCGGCTCTGTTAAAGGCGTGGATCTTGCATGTGAAGCGCTGGAGTCTGCAGGTGCCAAAAGGGTTATACCCCTGAAAGTGGGGGGTGCCTTTCATTCCCCCTTTATGGAACCGGCTGCTGAAGAATTGGCCTTGGCTATTCACCAGACAAGGTTTCACAAGGGGATTTGCCGTATTTATCAAAATGTCACAGGCCAGCCTGTCAACGATCCTGAAATAATTAAGAAAAACCTTATTGCACAGTTGACTTCCCCGGTAAGATGGACCCAAACCTGCCGGAATATGATCGCTGATGGCGCGGTTGAATTTGTAGAGGTTGGACCCGGTAAGGTCTTGCAGGGCCTTGTTAAAAAGGTGAAAAGGGACGTGAAAGCATACAGTGCGGAAATAAACGATATGGATGTGTGATCAACCCGCGGAGCTCAAAAATTCAGCGTGTACATCATCTTTTTTCATACTGGCTTGAATAGTATTTTTGATAATCCCCTGAGGTTACGTTCCGCATCCATTGTTCATTTTCAAGGTACCATTCCACGGTTTTTTCCATGCCTTCCTCAAAAGTATGGGCGGGTCTCCAACCCAGTTCCTGTTGTATTTTGGAAGAATCTATGGCATACCGGAGATCATGCCCTGCCCTGTCTTTTACAAAGGTGATCAGTCTGGCCGATGCACCCTCCTCACGCTTGAGCTTTTTATCCATGATATCGCAAAGAAGCCGGATCAATTCGATGTTTTTCCATTCATTGCTCCCGCCAATGTTGTATGTTTCTCCCAGTTTGCCTTCGTGGAATATCAGGTCGATGGCTGCAGCATGATCCTCTACATATAGCCAGTCGCGGATATTTTCCCCCTTACCGTATACAGGTATGGGTTTGTTGTTCCTGATGTTATTAATGGCCAGGGGAATGAGCTTTTCCGGGAACTGGAAAGGGCCATAATTGTTTGAGCAATTGGACAATACTACCGGTAAGCCAAAAGTATGCGCGTAAGCCCTGACAAGGTGGTCGGAACTGGCTTTCGAGGCTGAATAGGGACTTCGGGGATCATAGGGGGTGTTTTCCGTGAACAGTCCTTCGTTCCCCAGGGAACCGTATACCTCATCGGTGGAAATGTGATAAAAGCGCTTGCCCGCTGCCCGGTTTCCCCAAATATGCCTGAATGCATTTAACAGATTGACCGTCCCGATGATATTGGTATAAATGAATTCGGTGGGATTGCTGATGGAACGGTCTACATGGGATTCTGCCGCCAAATGGATAACCCCGTCAAATGCATGTTTTTCAAACAGACCGGAGATGCGGTTTTCGTCTACAATATCTGCCTTTATGAAATGGTAATTTGGCCGTTTTTCAATATCCCGGAGGTTTTCAAGATTGCCGGCATAGGTTAGGTCATCCAGATTATAGATCTGGTGATCGGGGTACTTCGTCACAAATAAACGGACCACATGCGATCCGATGAACCCGGCTCCCCCGGTAATGAGTATATTTTTCATGATTTTTTATTTTTTTGTGCCTGCAGGGATTTTTCCCAGTTCCATGCCGAGAGCATCATCTCATCCAGGCCTTTTTCTGCTTTCCAGCCGAGTTCCTCATTGGCATGGGTGGTGTCGGCCCATACTTTTTCCACGTCCCCTGGCCTCCGCTGGACGATCTTATGGTTGAGTTTTATGCCGGAGACCTTTTCAAAGGATTTGATCACTTCAAGGACCGTAAAGCCATTGCCGGTGCCCAGGTTGAATATTTCATACCGGTCCTTGTTTTGGTTGCGGAGCATACGGTTCATGGCAATTACATGTGCCCGCGCAAGGTCAGCCACGTGAATGTAATCCCGGATGGGTGTTCCGTCGGGGGTGTCGTAGTCGTTGCCAAAAACACGCAAATGATCCCGTATTCCTGCAGCGGTCTGCGTAATATAAGGAACGAGGTTGTTGGGTGTCCCGACCGGCAGTTCACCGATGAGGGCCGATCCGTGCGCTCCGATCGGATTAAAGTACCGGAGGGCAATGGCTTTCATACCCGTGGTCCTTACCGTATCTTCAATAATATCCTCGGATATCTTTTTGGTATTTCCGTATGGGGATTCGGCATCTTTCCGGGGGGCCTTTTCATTGACGGGAAGCTGGTCCGGTTGACCGTAAACCGTGCAGGAAGAAGAGAATACAAGGTTGCTGATCCCGGTTTCCCTCATTGCCTTCAAAAGGTTGATCATGGAGAAAAGATTGTTGTGATAATACTCCAGCGGTTTTTCCACAGACTCCCCCACGGCTTTCAAAGCGGCAAAATGGATCACTCCGGAAATATCGTTGTGTTTGCTGAAAACTTCCATGGTGGCTTCCGGATCGCGCAGATCGATCTGCTCAAATAAAGGCTTCTGACCGGTAATTTCTCCGATGGAGTCAATGACATGTTTTTCGGAATTGCACAGGTTGTCAATAACCAATACCCCGAAGCCTTCCTTTTGAAGTTCGACTGCCGTATGTGAGCCGATATATCCCGTTCCACCGGTAACCAGTATTTTCATTCGTATAAATATATGAATAATTTATGCATTGGCAAATTCCAACACAGCCCCGGTAATGTATTCCAGTTGCTGATCATCGAGTTCTGTGCTCATCGGAAGGGAAATAACCCTTTTGGCTAGGTCCTCGGTAACAGGCAGGTCTCCTTCTGCATATCTGTCATCTTTGTATGCTTTTTGCAGATGCAGGGGGACAGGATAATAGATCATGGCCGGAATATTTTTTCCCCTGAGATGCTCCTGTAGCTGATCCCGGTCCAGATCATACGTTTTCAATGTATACTGATGGAAAACATGCGTGGATGCTTTAAAACGGGCGGGGGTGTTAATTTTTTCGCAGGAGCTCAGTGCGCTGTCGTAATAAGAAGCGGCCCTGTTCCGCTCTTTGGCATATTCATCCAGATGGGGTAACTTCACTTTCAAGACTGCTGCCTGTATGGTATCCAGTCGTGAGTTGACACCGATCATGTCGTGATGGTATCTTTTTTTCATCCCGTGGTTGACGATGGCACGCATATTTTCTGCATACCTGTCGTCATTGGTGAAAATTGCCCCGCCGTCGCCAAAACAACCCAGGTTTTTTGAAGGGAAAAAAGAGGTGCATCCTATGTGACCGATGGTGCCTGCTTTTTTGGATGATCCGTTGCTGAAGGTGAAATCTGCGCCCATGGCCTGACATGCGTCTTCAATCACAAAAAGATCATTTTCTTTAGCGATGTCCATAATGGCTTCCATATCGGCACATTGACCAAACAGGTGGACCGGGACAATGGCTTTGGTCTTGTGCGTGATGGCCTTCCGGATGGCGTCCGGATCCAGGTTGAAGGTGTTGGGGTCAACATCAACCAGCACCGGCTTGAGGCCCAACACCGCAATGACTTCCGCGGTGGCAATGAATGTGAATGAAGCCGTAATAACCTCGTCACCAGGCTTTAAGCCAAGAGCCATCATGGAAACCATAAGGGCATCCGTCCCGTTGCCGCATGGAATGACGTGCCTGACGCCAAGGTATCTTTCCATGTCTTTACTGAATTCATGAACGGCCGGGCCATTTATAAATTTACAGGAATCAATGACTTCCTGAATGGATCCATCAATTTCGTCTTTGATCTTTAAATACTGGTTGCGCAGATCAACCATCTGTATCTGTTTCATGGGAATGTTTTTACGGTTATTTAATGGTATGGTGTAATGACTACGGTTGCAAAATTATGGATATTTGGCTGGTAAAAAAGTCTGAACGGTTAAATTATTGCATTTTCTGCCATTTTTAGCCCCTTTTGACCCCATGCCAAAACTCATTGCCATTGGAATACGGTTTTCCATATCTTTGCGTTATAAATATAGCGCTTAACGGATGGTGTGTGATATGTCTGCAGCCGGAGTTCCGGCGGATAAGTCCACGACAGCTGATGCCTTCCGTTTATATGAACCGTTAACCCTTTGGTATGTATTTCAGGAAGGTCCTCTTTTTTATGCTGATGTTGCCTGTGGGCTTTGTTTCTGGCCAGGTGAGCATCAAAGATTCATCCATTTTGGTCCCTATGGTCTATGGCTTTTATGGGTACCAGTCCCCTGCAGGCGATATGGCCGACCGTTTCGGAGGCAATTCGGCGGTGGGCCCCGGGGTCCAGTTTAAATTGAAGTCCGGTTTCATGTTCGGAATGGAATATAATTTCCTTTGGGGAAACAGGGTAAAGAATGCAGACCAAATCCTGAGCAATTTGCTTACGGCTGACGGACAGGTGATCTCCATGGAAGGGACCTATGCATTGTTTGACCTGTTCGAAAGAGGGTACACCGTAACCGGGCATGTTGGCAAACTCTTTCCTGTGCTGTCACCGAATCCGAACTCGGGCTTTTTTGTTAAAGTGGGTGCCGGATATATGCAGCACTGGATACGCGCGCAGGTCAAAGATGTGAGTGTTCCCTGGCTGGATGGTGATTATGAAAAAGGGTACGACAGACTTTCAGCCGGGTTCATGGTGAATGAGTTTGTCGGTTATATGTACCTGAGCAATACGAGATTGCTGAATTTTTATGTGGGTTTGGAATTCATACAGGCATGGACGAGAAGCCAGCGGGAGGTTAATTTTGATAGCGGGATGAAAGACGATGCGGCGCGCTTTGACGCATTGAACGGGTTCAAAATTGGCTGGATCATTCCCATATACAAGCGTACGCCGGAAGAATTCTATTATTATTAATCCTCGGTTGCCATGCAGTTCCTGTATGATCTTTCAATTTTTTTTTACGGATGTACGATAAGGCTCGCAAGCCTTTTTAATAAGAAGGCAAGGCGATGGATAATCGGCCGGAAAGGACTCATGGGCAGGATCCAAAGGGACTTCCCCTGTGATCACCGCATAATATGGTTCCACTGCGCATCGCTGGGGGAATTTGAACAGGGGAAACCGGTTATGGAAAAGATCAGGAAACGGTATCCGGGACGCAAGATGCTGATCACTTTTTTTTCTCCGTCCGGATACGAGATCCGCAAGGATTATGCCGGTGCTGATTTTGTTTATTATTTGCCCCTGGATACACCGCTCAATGCAAAAAGGTTCGTCGAAGCCATCAATCCCGAAATGGCTGTTTTTGTGAAATACGAATTCTGGTTCAATTATTTTCGCGCGTTGAATGAAAGAAATATTCCCCTGCTTCTGATCTCTGCCCATTTCAGGCCGGATCAGCGTTTTTTTAAATGGTATGGCCGCTGGTTCAGGAAAGGGCTGAAGAGGATTGACCGGATTTTTGTTCAGCATCCGGATTCTGTTGAATTGCTGAAAAGCACCGGGTACCATGATGTGGATTATGCAGGGGATACCCGTTTCGACAGGGTTGTACAAACGGTGAAGGGATCAGGGGATATGCCCGCGGTCCGAAAATTTTTGGATGGAAAACGGGCCTTTGTTGCCGGCAGTTCCTGGCCTCCCGATGAAACCATTTTTCTTCCCCTGCTGGATGCCGAAGGAATTGATCTGAAAATGATCATTGCTCCTCATGATGTATCGCGGGAAAGGATAGAACAGATCCGTAAAAGCATACATGAAAAGGTGATCCTGTATTCGGAAATGGATAACAGGACCCATTTTAAGGAGCGTGTGCTTATCGTCGATGCCGTTGGCCCGCTGAAGCAAATTTACCGGTATGCCCATATCGCATACATCGGCGGTGCCTTTGGTTCGGGCCTGCATAATATCCTGGAAGCGGCGGCTTTTGGCAAACCTGTGATCTTCGGGCCGGACCATGCTGCGTTCTGGGAAGCCGGTGCATTGATAAAGCACGGTGGGGCGTTCAGCGTCGAGTCTGCCGGAGAATTTCTGAACATCTTCCGGGATCTGTGGCATCATGAAGAAAAGTATGAAAAAGCAGGCGCTGCCTGCACCCGGTTTGTCCGGAAGAATTCCGGAGCCGCGCAAATAATCGTGGATAAGATGAAACCGTATATGAGCGGGTATGAACAGGACAACACGTAAAACATTTCAACCATGAAAGCAAACATAGACCTTAAAAAGAAAATGCCTCCGGATATTCCCGGTTATATTGTGATGGTATTCGGGCCTGGCGAGATCGATTCGCTTGGTTTGAATGAAAAGGAGGCATCATTTGCCAAAAGCATCATAAAAAAGGATGAATCCGGAGTGGTATCTTTAAACAGGTACGATCAGAAAATATTCGTACATTACATCAAAGCTCACCACAACCGGGATGCTTTCCTGGAAAATTGCAGAAAAGCCGGGGACCAGGTGCTTTCGTATATCAGGGATCATGGCCTGGACCGGATCTATCTTGCGGATAAACCGGAGAGTCCGGATGAAGTCCTGGCCTATTGCGAGGGCATGGTGCTGGGCAGTTATACGTTCGATAAATACAAGACAGAAAATAAGGATAGGAAAGGCCGACTGAAAAGCCTGGTTCTGGTTTCCACCCAAATACCGGAGTCTCGTGTGCGCCGTCTGAATAATCTGCTGGATGCGGTATTGTTTTGCCGTGACCTTGTCAATGAGCCGGTATCCCATTTGAATGCCGTCAGAATGGCAGAACGAATGAAAGAAAAGGGAGAAGCTGCCGGAATGAATGTTGAGGTGTTCAGTAAAAAGAAGATCGAATCTCTCAAAATGGGTGGAATTCTGGCTGTTAACCGCGGGAGCACGGATCCGCCTACTTTTACCATGATGGAATGGAAACCGGAGGGACCGGTCAATGAAAAGCCCGTTGTTTTGGTGGGGAAAGGGGTTGTTTTTGATACGGGAGGCATGAATATAAAGGTGGGGAGTTATATGGAAGACATGAAATGCGATATGGCCGGTGCTGCTACCATGGCCTCTGTGGCATGTGCTGTGGCCAGGAACCGCCTCCCGGTTCATTTGATCACCCTCATCCCGGCAACCGATAACCGGCTTAACGGAAATGCTTACGTTCCGGGGGATGTCATTAAAATGCATAACGGGATGACCGTGGAGATCGTGAATACCGATGCAGAAGGAAGGATGATCCTGGCCGACGCGCTCAGCTATGCTTCCGGGTATGACCCGGGATTGGTTATTGATGCCGCGACCCTTACCGGTTCGGCTTCCAGGGCCATTGGGGATGTCGGTATCGTTGCCATGCACAAGGATGCGGAGAAGGAAATGAAGCAATTAAAGATGCATGGTGAGCGGGTTTATGAGCGGATAGCCGAATTCCCATTCTGGGATGAATACGGTGAACTGATCAAATCTGACGTTGCGGATATTAAGAACATTGGGGGTAAGTTTGCCGGGATGATCACGGCGGGCAAGTTTCTGGCCCGCTTTACTGCATACCCCTTTATTCATCTCGATATTGCGGGTCCGGCCTTCCTGGATAAAAAGGATGCATACAGGACCAAAGGAGGAAGCGGGATGGGGGTGAGGTTGCTTTATGAATATATAAAAGGAATGGCCGGCCATTAGATCTCAGAAACCAGGATGATCCGGCATGTCTGTATCTTTTATCTTTTCCCCCTGATTTTGGTGATCAGAAATCTTATCTTTGCGGATTAAACTGTTTTCATGGAAAAAATCCAAAAAATACACGTTGACAGCAAACCCAAGATTGGCATTACGCATGGCGACATCAACGGAATTGGCTATGAGGTGATAATCAAGGCCTTGAGGGATCACAGGGTTACAGAGAATTTTACTCCTGTGGTATACGGGCATTCCAAGATCGCTTCTTATCATCGCAAGAGTATTGATGCAGAGGATTTTAATTTTCAGGGTACCAAGAATGCCGAATCGGCGATACCCCGGAAACCGAACCTTATCAATTGCAGTGATCAGAATGTTAAGATTGAACTGGGCAAGGCCTCGCCAATTGCCGGGGAAATGGCATTGATTTCCCTGGAGAAGGCTACCGGTGACCTGAAAAAGGGGGTGATCGATGCGCTTGTCACGGCCCCGATCAATAAAGAGAATATACAGTCGGAACATTTTGATTTTCCGGGGCATACCGAATACCTGGCACAAAAATTCGGCAATACGGATTATATGATGCTTATGGTGAGCCATGGCTTACGGATAGGGGTGGCAACCGGCCATATACCTTTGTCTGAAGTGCCCGGGGCGATCAACGCGGAATTGATCATGAAAAAGGTCAGGATCATGAACCGGAGCCTGATCAGGGATTTCAACATCGGGAAACCCAAAATTGCAGTGTTGGGCCTGAATCCGCATTCCGGGGAAAGGGGCTTACTGGGGGCCGAAGAAGAACATGTCCTGACCCCCGCCATCACAGCATTGTTTGAAGAAGGCAATTTTGTTTACGGACCGTATCCTGCCGATGGTTTTTTTGGCACAGACACGTATACAAAATTTGATGGGATCCTGGCCATGTATCATGACCAGGGTATGATCCCTTTCAAGACCCTGGCTTTCAGGGACGGTGTGAATTTCACCGCCGGATTGCCGGTCGTCAGGACATCCCCTGCGCACGGCACTGCATATGATCTGGCAGGAAGGAATCTGGCCGACCCGGAGCCTATGAGATCAGCCATATTCACGGCTCTGGACATCATCCGGAACCGGCGTGAGTTTGATGAGCTTTCGAAAAATCCCTTGCCCGTGACTACCGGGGAGGATGATCATGCCAACACGAGTGAAAAGCGCAACAATAATCAATAAGGGGAAAGATCAATGCCTGATAAGCGCTATGATATAAAAGAGATCGTCAGGATCGTGAAGGGTGACTGGATCCGTGTTTCCGAGCCAAACAGCGATATTACGGACATCTTGATCGACAGTCGCAGGCTCATTGCTCCGGAAGGATGCATGTTTTTTGCCATTACCGGATCGCGCCATGATGGGCATCAGCACATTGGTGAACTTTATGAAAAAGGGGTCCGGAATTTCATCATTTCGCATTTGCCTGAACGGTATGATGCGTTCGGGGATGCAAATTTCATACAGGTCAACGATACACTCCGGGCTCTGCAGCTTCTTGCTTCCGTGCACCGGAAACAGTTTTCCATACCCGTGATCGGCATCACGGGAAGCAACGGAAAAACCGTGGTCAAGGAATGGCTTTTTCAATTGATCAACGCGGACAGGAAAGTGATCAGGAGCCCAAAAAGCTATAATTCACAGATAGGTGTTCCATTGTCGGTATGGCAAATGGATCCTTCCTATGACCTGGCCGTTTTTGAGGCCGGCATCAGTGAGCCCGATGAAATGGACAGGCTGCAGTCCATCATTAACCCCACCATTGGTATTTTTACCAATATAGGGCAGGCCCATGATAAGAATTTTATCAGTACGGCCCAAAAAGTGGGGGAGAAGCTCAAGCTCTTTACGAAAGTGCAAACCCTTATTTATTGTATTGATCATTATGAGATCCAGGAAATCGTTATCCGTTCCGAGATACTGAGCAATATACAGGCTTTCACATGGAGCCGGAAGGGGCCGGCCGATCTCCGGATCACAAAGATATCCAGGCCGGGGGATGGCAAAACACACCTCACCGGCATATATCAAAATAAGGAGATCGGCATCATGATCCCATACATAGATAAGGCCTCTGAGGAAAATGCCATCCATTGCTGGGCCACCATGTTGTATATGGGCTATGAAAATGATGTGATCCGTGAGCGCATGGTCACCCTTCAGCCCATTGCAATGAGACTGGAGCTGAAGGAGGGGATCAACCATTGCCAGGTGATCAACGACAGTTACAATTCAGACATTAATTCCCTGAGCATTGCGATCGATTTTCTCAAGCAGCAAGCCAACCAGAAAAAGAAAACCCTTGTATTGTCCGACATCATGCAAAGCGGCAAAAATGATGAGGAGCTCTATGAAGAGATTGCCGATATCCTTCACAATAAACATATAGACAGGCTTATCGGGATCGGGCCGTCCATTTACCGGTTCAGGGATAAGTTTGCGTTGGATAAGCATTTTTTCTTTTCCACCCAGGAATTCCTGAATAAGTTTTCTTTTACGCAGTTCAGTAATGAAAGCATATTGTTAAAGGGGGCGCGATTGTTCGAGTTTGAGCAAATTTCAAAAGCCTTGCAGCAGAAGTCACATCAGACCGTACTGGAGATCAATCTGAATGCCCTGGTCCATAATTTGAATTACCATCGTGCCCGGATCAAGCCCATAACCAAGATCATGGCGGTGGTCAAGGCTTTTTCATACGGAAGCGGGAGCTATGAAATAGCCAACACATTGCAGTTTCACAGGATAGATTACCTCTCGGTCGCGTATGCCGATGAAGGCGTTGAGCTCAGGAAAGCAGGCATCATTGTTCCCATTATGGTCATGAACCCTGAGGAGCAGAGCTTCGATGTGATGATAAACCATAACCTGGAACCGGAAATATATAATTTCCGTTTGCTTGACAAGCTGGAACAGTCCATTCGAAAGAACCTCCTGCCGCCAAACAAGCCGGTAAAAATTCATATCAAGCTGGACACGGGAATGCACAGATTGGGTTTTGAAGAAAAGGACCTTGACGAACTTATCCAACGGCTGGGTGCCAACCGGTCCATCTATGTCCAATCCGTTTTTTCACACCTGGCTGCCAGTGACCAGCCGGAGCATGATGCATTCACGAATGTTCAAATTGACCGTTTTGAACGCATGGCCGGAAGGGTCAAAGAAAGCATTGATCATCCTGTCCTTATGCATATCCTTAATTCCGCCGGCATATCCCGGTTTCCCGCTTCACAGTTTCAAATGGTCCGGCTGGGCATCAGTTTGTATGGCATATCGCACGATCCGGAAGAGCAAAAAAAACTGGAGAATGTCAGCACGCTGAAATCTGTCGTTTCCCAGGTCAAGCTGGTCCCGGCCGGGGAAACCGTTGGATATAACCGTCATGGCCGGTCTGAGAACGATATGACCATAGCTGTCGTGCCCATCGGATATGCGGATGGGATACCCCGAAAACTGGGCAACCGGAAAGGGAAATTGGTTGTGAAGGGAAAACTGGTGGATATTGTCGGAGATGTTTGTATGGATATGTGTATGTTGGATGTTACGGGAATGGATATCAGCGAAGGGGATGAAGTGATCATCTTCGGGAGCGGAAGATCCATCGATGAACTTGCAGAAGAAATGGAAACCATACCTTATGAAGTCCTTTCCGCCATTTCCAGGCGCGTGAAGAGGGTTTATTATCACGAATGATTTTATATCCGGATCAAACAATACCGTATGAAAAAGACCAAGCTTTCAGTGCTTATCCCGGCCTATAATGAAGCGGACACCATTCAGGATATCCTGGACCGGGTAGTGGAAGTCGAACTCATACAGGGAATGGGCAAGGAGATCATTGTCGTGAATGATTTCTCCACCGACGCAACGCAGGATGTGGCGGAAAAATATATTGCATCCCACCCGGAGTGTGAAATCATACTGTTTAACCAGGAATACAACCAGGGAAAGGGTGCGGCCCTTCACCGGGGGATCCTGGAAGCTACCGGAGATTACATAATTATACAGGATGCAGACCTGGAATACGATCCCCGGGAATATAACATTTTGCTGAGACCCATGGTTTCCGGGGATGCTGATGTGGTATACGGTTCACGGTTTAAGGGAAGCAACCCCCACCGCATACTTTTTTTCTGGCATTCCATTGGCAACAAATTCCTGACTTTTATTTCAAACATGTTCACCAACCTGAACCTTTCGGATATGGAAACATGCTATAAACTCTTCCGCACAGAGATCCTGAAAAAAATATATTTCAGGGAAAAACGGTTTGGATTTGAACCGGAAGTCACTTCCAAGGTTTCCCGCATTCCCGGCATCAGGATTTATGAGGTAGGCATATCCTATTATGGCCGAACCTATGAGGAAGGGAAAAAGATTGGGGCAAAGGATGGTTTCAGAGCGATCTGGTGTATATTGAAATATAATATTTGGGACAGAAAATTATACAGGTAAGATAGGTGACATTTAATTTCGCCCTGCTATGCAATATAAATATTTATCGAAGGGATTGGTCAATGATCTGATATTTCTTGTTTTCCTGGTTGCCAGCATCATCCCTTTTTTAACCGTCAGATACGTTCCCTGCCTGGATGCCCCCCAGCATTTGAATACCTCCAATGTCATTGTTAACCTCTTGCATTCCAATGGGTTATTTCAGGAATATTTCAGCATTAATGACTATCCGGTTGGCTACTGGTCGGGGCATTTTATCCTGTCGCTGTTTAATGCTTTTTTACCGGACTGGCTGGCTGAAAAGATATTGATTGTTTCTTACATACTTTTTATCAGTTTGTCCTTCAGGTATTTGATCATCAGCATTGCCGGGAAGCCATCCCCCCTGATGATCCTGATCTTCCCCTTTGCCTTTACGGGTTTGTTCCTGATGGGGTATTATAATTATAACATCGCCTATATTTTTGTTTTTCTGATCTTCGGATTCTGGATCCGCAACCATCAACGATTTACTTTTAAAAAGGGGGTCCTTTTTGCCTTGTTCTTTTTGCTGCTGTACCTGTCGCATGCCGTCGTATTTGCCCTGACCGGATTTTGTTTAGCATTGTATGTGTTGTTCCGGTTTATTTTGGCATGGTACCGTTCGGATCATAAGAAGACTGTTTTCAGGGAATATGTGACCAGGGTGCTTATTATACTGGCTGCCGCATTGCCTTCTGTTGTCCTTTGGTTTTTTTATTATTTGCGGGTGAGGTCCGTGGCGGGAGACTGGCCCACGGAGCAATATTCCTTTGGCGAGCTGATGGGATTCCTTTGGGATATCCGGAATATGATCGGGTTTCATTATGATGATGAGGTGCGGATCACCCACTGGTTGTCGGGAATTTTACTTTTCCTGTTGTTGTTTCTTCTGGTGAGGTTTTTTGTGCGGGGCAAGGGGAAAGGAAAACGTGAAGATTCCCGTGGCTTGAAGCATATTGAATGGTTGTTTTTGTTTGTCACTTTTCTTGTTTTTTATGTGTTTTTTCCAGACCGCCTACTAACGGGGAACATCAGCAACCGCATTGCCATTTTGCTTTTCTACATGCTGATCATCTGGCTAAGCGTTCAGAAATATCCTTCATGGATGGCGTATTCCGCCGTTTTGGTCATTTTTGTGATTGCGATGAGCCTGCGGAGCAGCCAGCATGTTTATTATAAAAAATTGAATGACGATGTCAAAGAAATAAAGTATCTTTCGGATAAGATCCGGGACAATGCGGTGCTGTTCCCCATAAACTTTTCTTCCAATTGGGTGCATTTACATTTTTTGTGTTACCTGGGTTCTGATGAGCCTGTCGTAAACCTGGGAAATCCACAAGCCTGGGGCCAGTTCCCCGTTGTATGGGATCAGGATATGCCTCAGATTTACGTTGGGGATGTCCCGGTCAATGAGTTGAGAAGGAGGCGATGGCCCACCGGAAGGCCGGATCAGGAGATAAAGATTGCGGATTATGTTGCCATATGGCGGTACGATCTTTTTCCCGCTACGGAGGAGGTTGAAAATTACCGCCGGATATTGGATGCTTATTATGAAAAGGTAGCAGAATCTCCGCGAGGGCAGGCTGCATTGTATAAATTCCGGTTGCATGATCATATTTACGGTAGGGTTCACGAAATGAGGAACCGTGGGGAGCGTGACCCCGGTTTGAAAATCCGGGCCGGCTCGGCCGCGGTGACCCTGGAACAATTCTATATTGAGGAAGCATTCCGTTCATATAATGATGAAAACGGACGAATAAAAGGGAATTGATATGCATAAAGATTATACTGTAGCGGTGGTAATACCTGCCTACAATGAAGAGCAAAATATCGGCCGCGTTATTGATGCCATACCCGGCTTTGTGGATCAGGTAATTGTGGTTGATGATGGATCCGTCGACGGCACGGCGGAGATAGCACATCAAAAGAATGCCCTTGTTGTCAGGCACAATGCCAATAAGGGTGTCGGGGCGGCTTTCAATTCCGGTGTCAACAAGGTCCTTGAGCTTAATTATGACCTGATGGTGAATATGGATGCCGATGGCCAGTTCAACCCGGCGGACATCATACACATCATCACACCCATTGTCGAGCATCAGGCTGATTTCGTGACGGCGTCAAGGTTTAAGGATAAGTCTTTTTATCCGGAGATGTCCAGGGTTAAGTTCCTTGGCAACCGTTTTATGTCGTGGTTCGTTTCACGGCTGACCAAACAACGGTTTTATGATGTGTCATGCGGTTTCAGGGCATACCGCCGGGAAACCCTCCTGCGCTTGAATCTCTTCGGCGATTTTACATATACCCAGGAGTCTTTTATTGATCTGGCATTTAAAAAACTTGTCATCAGGGAAATACCCGTAGCTGTCCGTGGCAAAAGGGAGCATGGTAAATCCCGGGTGGCTTCCAACCTTTTCAGGTATGCGTATCAAACCTCGAAGATCATAATCCGGGCTTTCAGGGATTATAAGCCTTTTAAGTTGTTTGGTTTTGTGAGCCTGTTTGCTTTTTTGGTGGGACTGGGCTTTGGTGTGTTCCTTCTGATCCATTATATACAACAGGGAGAATTTTCACCGCATAAATGGGCCGGTTTTGTGTCCGGTTTCTTTGTTATTTTGTCTTTGTTCTTTCTGATCATCGGCTTTATCCTTGATATGTTTGCACGGATGCGCATGAACCAGGAAGAGATCATGTACCAACTAAAACGGCAATTTAGTAATGGCTGAGCTGGGCTTTATTCTTTCAACCGGACGGACCGGTACCAAATTTTTCGAGGATTATATCAACGAAACCTTTCACCGAAGCCTGTGCCTGCATGAGCCCCGCCCGTCCAGGAAATATAAGTTCTATTCCAACCGCTACCTTCAGCATAAGATGCAGGCGCGCTCTGTTTGCAAAAAATTCATCCGGGACCGCAAGGATATGCTTGAGAACCCTGAACTGGACCTGTACGTTGAATCAAGCAATTTTATTTTTGGTTGCATCGGGGCCCTTAATACATGCATTCCCGGCACCGGGGTGGTTCATATTGTCAGGCATCCAGAAAAGTACATTTATTCCCACCTCAACCATGGGTTTTGGAAAGGGATCAAAAAGTTCACGGCCATGCATGCCAGGTATTGGCTGGAGAACCTTCATCTGGAGGGAAAGGAGAAAAATGATCCGGTAATCATATTGATCCGGCGCTGGAAATATGTGAACGAACTCATTGGATCCTATGAAAGATCGAACCGGTATCTTTGCATTCGTTTTGAGGACCTTTTTTCGGGAGAGCGGCATGAGGCCTGCGAACAACTCAACCGGTTCAGAAACTTTTTCAGACAGCATCCCCTGGCCGGGGAAGAGAATACCGCATGGTTGAACAGTCCCAAGAACATTTCCCGGAAAGAGCAGACCAAATACAGGATCACTCCTGACCATAAAGCGTATATGAGGGATTGCCTCACGGGATTATTATCGAAATATAAATACGAGGTGTCCGGATGAAAAAGAACTGGTTCAAATACCTGGTGTATATATCCTTGATATTCCTTGTCATTGCCCTGGTCAGGGCGGATTATTTAATTGTTCCGCACATCTTCAATCATACATATCTTGGAATATCTTTCCTGCTATTATTTGTCGGTTTTCTGACACTTTGCCTGCGCTGGAATGTCATTCTGAACGTATCGGGGTATCATGTAAAGACGGCGGATGCCATTGCCTCTTCGGGACTTTCGGTTTTTGCCAAGTACATACCGGGCAAAGTATTTATGGTGATCGGGAAGGTGGGATACATTAACAAAAAGTATGCTTACAAAAACGACAAGCTTTTTACATATTCTGTTTTTGACCAGATCCTGGCTATCTGGACTGCCATACTGTTCAGTTTGTTCAGCCTTAACTACCTGAAAAATTTTCAGTTTTATGTGTTCATTGCGGCCCTTATTTGGATGGTCCTTTTGTTTTTTATTTTTTCGAATGCCCCATATATATTTGTCCAGTGGCTCATCAATAAGATCTCCGGAAGATCCCTGGTCGTGTTGCCCCGCATTCATCGTTTGTCCACGCTTAGGGTTATACCGGTCCATCTTTTATACTGGTTGATCATGTCCTCGGCGTTTTATTTCCTCATCGCTTCCCTAAGTTCCTCAGTATATGGGTACGATACCGGTTTTATCTTCCCGGTGGCGGTTTCCTTTGGTATTTTGGTGCTGATTGCCCCTGGGGGACTGGGGATCAGGGAAACGATCCTGGTGGGTTATCTTACGGCTGCCGGTATGGAGATCGATGAGGCCGTGACCATTTCTGTGGCCAGCCGTTTGTGGTTTTTAACAGGGGAGGTATTTGTGTTTTTGTCGGGACTTGTTGCGGACCGGTTGTCGAAAAACTGACTCCGGCATTCATGTGGCATCTCCTAAAATTCTTCCGGCACCGTACCGTTGGATTCCTCATCCCCTGGTGCACTACCGTATTTGCCGCAATCCAGTTCCACCGTGATGTCTTGCAGGGGTTTCTCAAAATCACCCTGGCTGATGTTCAGGGTGGAATCCGCATATGCTTTTTTCATATAAATGGCCCAGATGGGCAGGGCCATGTTCGCACCCTGTCCGAGGGTAATGGTTCTGAAATGTGCGCTTCTGTCCTCGCATCCCACCCAGATACCGGTGCTGAGGTCCGGGGTGATGCCCATAAACCAGCCATCGGATTGGTTTTGGGTAG
This sequence comes from Bacteroidales bacterium, assembly GCA_018400295.1. Taxonomy (GTDB): domain Bacteria; phylum Bacteroidota; class Bacteroidia; order Bacteroidales; family B18-G4; genus M55B132. The sequence goes on from JAGYMZ010000011.1 coordinate 59,595, forward strand.
TTCCGGTTTTACCTGCGATCGGGTTATCGTATCCGTATTTGAACCTCAGCCGTATTCCTGTGCCGGATTCAACGACACCCTTCATGAGTTCAAGCATCAGATATGCTGTTTCGGCACTCATAACCTCCCGCCGTTCCGGGATGAATTGCTCAATAATGTTGCCGTTCTGGTCTTCTATTTTGGTTATGAATATGGGTTCCACATATACGCCCTGGTTGGCAAAGGAATTAAACCCCCCAACCATTTCGTAGAGACTCAGGTCGGCTGAGCCCAGGGCAATGGCAGGAACGGGTGGAATGGCACTGGTTACGCCCATTTTTCTGGCTATTTTAATGACGGACAGGGGCGAATAACGCTTCATGAGGAAGGCCGAAATCCAGTTATTGGAGTTGGCCAGCGCCCATTTTAGCGTAACCATCTCACCAATCCTTTTGTTTGATGAGTTTCTGGGTGTCCAGAATTCACCGGAAGGCAGTTCGACCGAATACTGAATATTGGCGACACGGTGGCAGGGGGAAAATTCACCTTCCTGCATGGCCAGGGTATAAAGGAAGGGTTTGAAGGTCGATCCTACCTGTCTTTTGGCCTGCACTACATGGTCGTATTGGAAATAATTGTATTCAATTCCTCCAACGTAGGCTTTTACATGTCCGGAGTGCGGTTCCATTGACATAAGTCCGGCATTGATGAAAAACTTGTAATACCGTATGGAGTCCATGGGGGTCAATACCGTATCTATAATCCCATCCCAGCTGAATACTTTCATGGGAACGGGCGTATCGAATATCTTGCGGATGGTGTCCATGGGCTTGCCGGCTTTGCGTAAATTTTTGTATCTGTCGGTTCGTTTCATGGATTGATCCATCAGCTTCTTTACTTCCTTGTCAATGACATCGGGCTCAAATACAAATGGGGCATGGGCATGTCCCTCCCAGTGTTCAAAAAATGCAGGTTGCAGATCCTGGCTCAGGTGCTCGCGGATCGATTCTTCGGCATATTCCTGAAGCCGCGAATCAATGGTGGTATATATGCGCAGGCCGTCTTTGTACAGATTATACGGTGTTCCATCGGGTTTGTAATTTTGGCGGCACCATGCCTTGAGTTCCTGCCTGAGGTGCTCCCTGAAGTATCTGGCCATGCCCAGGCGATGGTCGTGAATGCCAAATTTCGACATATCCAGGGGGATGCCGGAGATGCTGTCGTAAACCTCTTCGCTAAGAAATCCATATTTCTTCATTTGGCTTAATACCAGGTTTCTCCGCTCCAGGGAACGTTCCGGGTTGCGCACGGGGCTGTAATAAGTCGGGGCATTGACCACGCCGACCAGCAGGGCGGATTCTTCAATATGCAGCGAATCAATGGTTTTGTTAAAAAAAGTCTTGACGGCCGATTTGATCCCAAAAGATTGATGGCCGAAGGATACCGTATTCAGATACATGGCCATGATCTCTTCCTTGGAATAGTTCTTTTCCAGCTTTGTTGCTGTAACCCATTCTTTCAATTTTCGCAGAATGAGTTCAGGCTTAGAGAGGTTTTCGCCCCTGGGGAAGAGGTTCTTTGCCAATTGCTGCGTAATGGTACTGCCGCCACCCCGGTAATTCCCCGTGGTAAGGCCAACGGTGACCCTGGCCAGTGCTTTCGCGTCAACGCCGGCGTGATCATAAAAACGGATATCCTCAATGGCCAGCAAGGCCTCGGTCAGGTGGGAGGGAAGGTCTTGATAATTAATGTTCGACCGGTTCTCTATATAGTATGTTCCAAGCAGTTCCCTGTCGCTCGAATAGATCTCTGAGGCCAGGTTGCTTTCGGGATTTTCCAGTTCTTCGAAGGAGGGCATGTATCCAAGCCATCCCCGGGCAATGGCAAAGAAAAGTAAAAATACCATGGCCAGGCCCAACAGGTAAAGGGACCAGAATTTCATGGCAAGATTGGAGGATTTCTGCTTTTTCCGGGTCTTTTTAGCCATTTGCAAGCAATTAATGTGTTAATCAGACGCATCTATACGGAGGCCGACATCTTCGATGCCATGCAGGACATCCTGCCGCATAGCCTGTTCTATACCAAAAATATATTTTCCTTTTTCAGGGAATCTCAGGTTTTTTCTGAGCAGGACCTGGTTATCCCTGATCTTTCCTATGCCGGAACCCAGCCAGTTTCCTTTGGGGTCGGCCAGAAAGATCTCAATGGTATCGCGTGTTGCATGGCCGCCCGGGAATTTTGTGTTTAAAAAGAGGTAGATGTTGCTATAGGAGTAATCCGTATTGTTGCGTATGTTCAGGTAAAAATTATACAGGGCTAATGTGTCGTTTATTTCAACAGGAAAAGTAAAGATGGAGTCCTTATGCCAGCCCTTTTCAGGCACCGGATAACTTTCGTCACAGATCCCGGGAGAATTGCAGGAAGCCATGACCATCGCGTACACAATTATAACCAACATGAAGTGCCCTTTAGCCATTTCCTGAGGAATATCTGATTAATAAATGGATTTTGACCCGATTTATTGTAAACAAAGATAAAATTTAATCAAAACGTGACAGATCACCCTGTTCAAAACCATTTTCAAAATCAACCTTTTTCTCGGTAACCTTTGAAAAATCTTCAAGGTTCTCCGGAAGCCTGTTTTTTTCGTTCATGTTGATGATCATTTTCACCTGGTCGATGTGAATGGCCATAATATTGGTTTTGTCTTCAATATAGGAATACCACATGACTTTATTAAAGACATCCGTTTTATGATGAACGGCTTCTCCTTTTTTTGTTTTGAGGGTTATTTTTGATTCGGGAAATTCACGCATCGCATCGAGATAGGTATCGTTTTCAAAATTCAGGCAACATTTGAGTTTGCCACATTGACCGGCTAGCTTTTGGGGATTAAGGGATAATTGCTGTGTCCGGGCAGTATTTGTCGTCACCGATTGAAATTTGGTGATCCAGGTGCCGCAGCAAAGTTCCCTGCCACAGGACCCTATCCCGCCAATTCTGGCAGCTTCCTGCCTGACACCGATCTGCTTCATTTCTATGCGGATCCTGAATTCCTCCGCCAGTATTTTGATCAATTGCCTGAAGTCGACCCGGTCCTCAGCCGTATAATAAAAAATGGCTTTTGTATTGTCTCCCTGGTATTCGATATCGTTCATCTTCATTTCAAGCCCCAGATCATCGAGAATGGATTTTGTTTTTCTCATTGTTTGGTCTTCCCGCTTTACGGCCGATACCCATTTTTCAAGGTCCGATACCCTGGCCCTCCGGTACACCTGTTTTATGCCATTGGGATCGAAATCATTCAGTTTTTTTCTCATCTGGATCCGGGCCGTTTCGCCTGTAAGCGTGACAATGCCAATATCATGTCCGGGGGAGGCCTCCACGGCTACAATATCTCCGACCTTCAGCTCATAGCCGTCGGATATTTTAAAAAAATCCTTATGACTGTTCTTAAAGCGGATCTCAACATATGAAAATTTTTCGGTCTGGCTTGGGATGTTTATCCCGTTCAGCCATTCACAGCTATCCAGCTTGCAGCATCCGTGCTTGAACAGGGGATTGTTTCTTTGGTTTTGTTCGGGAGCACCCGTCAATCCCCGGGTAAGAAATATATTGTTCTTTATTTTATCATTGTTTTCATCCATTGCGCCAATTCTTTCAATTTACAAAAGTAATGAAAGCGGGCGATTTATGCTTTCATTTTCAGGAGATCTATGATTTTAAGCGATAACGAAGTAAACAAAATGGCCGGATTGGCATTCCTTTCAATATGGTCATGGGCTTTTTCAAAAAGTTCAATAAACTCCTGGCCGTTTTTGTGGTTGATAAAAGGGGAAATTTTCTTGTTAAATGAATATTCTTCTCCGGGGAGGCGGATGATGCGTTCGTTATGATAATTGAACAGCAAGCTGTTCCGTGTGGCCTTCAGGGCATACAAGAAAAATTGCTTCAATTCCTCCCGGGGGTTCTGTGAGAAGTCGCTGATGAAATCATCCAGTTTCAGGATGTCTACTTTAAAACATAACCGCATCCAGAACTGGAAATTCTCAAAATAGAACTGTTCTTTCCCGGAATCCCTCAGGAAATGGATGGCTTTTTTATAATTTCCTTCCGAGATCCGGACTGCGTTTTTCACCTCATTTTCATTGAATGCGTTGTTGCTTGTTAGTTTTTTGTATAAGTCATTGTCGGGTATGCGCGGTATTTTAATGATCTGGGTTCTTGAAAGGATCGTGTTAATAATATCTTCCTGTTTTTCTGCGATCAATATGAAAATGGTTTTCTCCGGCGGCTCTTCAAGTATTTTAAGGATTTTGGGGGCAGCCTGGTGATGGAATTTTTCCGCCATCCATATGATCACGATCTTAAATATAGATTCATAACTTGTATAATTCAGGGTCCGGATGATCTCATCAGCATCACGTACATTAATGATCCCCTGCTTGCGTTCTATGTTTATTTTTTCGTACCATTCATTCAGGGACGGGTAGAAACTGCATTCCTTAATGTATTCCCTCCAATGTGTAATGAAATCACGGCTTTTTGGTTTCTTTTTGTCCTTTACCTGAGCAACGGGGTATATGAAGTGCAGATCAGGATGGGCCAGTATATTGAACTTGACACATGAAGGGCATTCTCCGCAGGAGTCCGTATCTTTTCGGTTGGTACAATTGGCATACTGAGCGTAAGCCAGTGCCAGCGCAAATTTTCCATTCCCATTGGGGCCGAGGAAAAGTTGGGCATGACTGATCCTTCCGTCTCTGACAGTTTTTATCAAATTATCCTTGATCGCTCTGTGGCCGGCAATCTCGTGAAACAACATAATCAATAAGCATTAATCCTGATCAGTAGCAAACAGGGGTAGACAAAATAAATCCGGGCCAAATGTGCATCAGGGGTTTATCCAAATCAGGAAACAAACCACCCGGTGGTTTCAGCCGGATGCTATTTCTTGGCAGAGTCGGTGACCTTGGCGATGAAAAATTCTCTGTTCATACGGGCTATATGTGAAACCGAGATGTTTTTCGGACATTCTGCTTCACATGCATACGTATTGGTGCAATTTCCGAATCCCATTTCATCCATGGCGGCTACCATGGATTTTGCACGTTTGGCAGCTTCAATTTTTCCTTGTGGCAATACGGCAAATTGTGAAACTCTGGCTGAAACGAAAAGCATGGCAGAGGCATTTTTACATGCAGCCACACATGCCCCGCAGCCAATGCAGGCAGCAGCATCCATAGCAGTTTCCGCATTTTCCTTAGGAATGGGAATGACGTTGGCATCGGGCGCGCTTCCTGCATTTACGGAAATATACCCTCCGGCCTGTATGATCTTGTCAAAAGCGAACCGGTCGACCATCAAATCCTTTATCACTGGAAAAGCCTTGGCTCTCCAGGGTTCTATGGTTATCGTCGATCCATCCCTGAAATTGCGCATATGCATCTGGCAAACTGTGATGCCCGTATCGGGTCCGTGTGGCCGGCCATTGATGTATAAGGAACAGGCGCCGCAAATACCTTCCCTGCAGTCGTGATCAAAGGCAACCGGATCACCTCCTTCATGGATCAATTGTTCATTCAGTATATCCAGCATTTCCAAAAATGAGGCGTCGGATGAAATGTCTTTTACATCGTATTTTTCGAACCTTCCTTTTGCTTGTGGGTTTTCCTGTCTCCAGATCTTTAAGGTTAAGTTCATATGAAGTTGATTTTAATTGGCTGAAACGTTGATAATTACTCCGGGGGCTCCCCCTTTTATTTATAACTGCGTTGTTTTACTTCAATGAATTCAAAGCTAAGCGGTTCTTTGTGCAATTCCGGTTTCTTGTCTTTGCCCTTGAATTCCCAGACAGAAACAAACGTAAAATCTTCATCATTCCTCAAGGCCTCCCCTTCATCGGTCTGGTATTCTTCACGGAAGTGGCCGCCACAGGATTCTTTCCTTTCCAATGCATCCAGGGCCATCAATTCACCCATTTCCAAATAGTCGGAAACGCGCAGGGCTTTTTCCAATTCCGGGTTTACGTTAAACGGTTCTCCCGGAATTTTTACATCCTTCCAAAAATCCTCCCGTATGGTTTTAATTTCTTCTATGGCTTTTTTAAGCCCTTCTGCATTTCTTTCCATACCAACATATTCCCACATGATCTTTCCGAGTTCCTTATGGAAGGTGTCCACTGTTTTGTTGCCTTTGATGTTCAGCAATGTATTTATTCGTTCCCTGACTTCCTTTTCGGATTTCTCAAACTCCGGCAGGTCGGTTTTGAACCTTGGCACATTGATCTGATCGGCCAGGTAATTCTGAATGGTGTAGGGCAAAACAAAATAACCATCACTTAAGCCCTGCATCAAGGCGGAAGCACCAAGCCGGTTCGCTCCGTGATCAGAGAAATTGGCTTCCCCGGCGGAAAATAGTCCGGGAATCGTGGTCTGAAGCTCATAATCCACCCAGGTGCCTCCCATGGTATAGTGAACAGCGGGGTAGATCATCATAGGGGTTTCGTATGGGTTGTCATCGACTATTTTTTCATACATCTGAAACAGGTTTCCATACCTTGCTTCAATGGTATTTTTGCCCAGGCGCTGAATGGCTTCCTCAAAGTCCAGATAGACTGCAAGGCCTGTGCTGCCCACCCCATAACCTGCATCACATCTTTCTTTTGCCGCCCGGGATGCTACGTCTCTGGGTACCAGGTTCCCAAATGCGGGATACCTTCTTTCAAGATAATAGTCCCGGTCTTCCTCAGGAATTTCTGTTGGCCTGAGCTCCCCTTTTTGTATTTTTTGTGCATCTTCTTTCTTTTTCGGGACCCAGATCCTGCCGTCGTTGCGTAAGCTTTCACTCATCAGTGTCAGTTTGGACTGGTAATCTCCGTGTACGGGAATGCAGGTGGGGTGTATCTGTGTAAAACACGGGTTGGCAAAAGCCGCCCCTTTTTTATAGCATTGCCAGGCTGAACTCCCGTTTGAGTTCATGGCGTAGGTGGAAAGGAAGAAAACATTGCCATATCCGCCGGTGGCCATAACTACGGCATGTGCAGAGTGACGTTCAATTTCTCCGGTGTTCAGGTGCCTTGTAATTATTCCCCGGGCGCGTCCGTCGATCATGACAAGATCCAGCATTTCCCTTCTCGGATACATCTCAACACTGCCTCTGCTTATTTCTTTCATGAGTGCACCATAGGCGCCAAGTAAGAGCTGTTGCCCGGTTTGGCCCCTTGCATAAAATGTTCTGGAAACCAGTGCCCCGCCAAAAGAACGGTTGGCCAGCAGGCCACCGTAGTCCCTTGCAAAGGGAACTCCCCTTGCCACGCATTGATCGATGATGTTATTGCTGACCTCGGCAAGACGGTATACATTGCCTTCCCGCGCGCGGTAGTCGCCTCCCTTTACGGTATCATAAAACAACCGGTATATGCTGTCTCCATCATTGGGATAGTTCTTGGCAGCGTTGATGCCCCCTTGTGCGGCAATACTATGTGCCCTCCTGGGAGAATCGTGTATGCCAAAAATCTTGACCTTGAAGCCCATTTCACCCAGACTGGCGGCTGCGGCAGCACCAGCAAGTCCGGTGCCTACGATGATTATATCAAGTTTCCTTTTATTGGCTGGGTTTACGAGATCCTGCGAGGACTTGTAATTGTTCCATTTATCTGCTATGGGCCCTTCAGGTACTTTGGAATCAAGTTTTATCATAATCTCAGTGTGTTTAGGAATTTCTGTCGGCAATCATTAATATAAAAAGATAAAATAAAGTGGGATGAGGATAAATCCAAGAGGGATCACAATGGAGTATATATTCCCGATGGCTTTTATCACCGGCGTGTATCTGCTGTGGTTCCATCCCAGTGATTGAAATGCCGACTGAAAAGCATGGTTCAGATGGAAACCCAGCAATACGATAAACAGAATATAGATTACGGAATACGTTGTGTTGGTGAACAGGTTTATGGCCATATGGTAAAAATCATGATTGTTCTCCACAGTGACCGGCCCACTGAGTGCTTCAGTGAAACCCTCCTTGACAAGGTAGAAATTCATCAGGTGTATGACCAGAAAGATGAATACAATGATCCCGGTGTGGATCATGAATTTAGAGAAAAAGGAGGTATGCGACCACCCTTCAATCCTGTATCTGACCGGCCGTGACATCCAGTTTTTAATTTGCAATACCGCTCCGTAAATAATATGTATGATAAACGCAGCGAACAGGAATACCTCCATGACTTTTATCAAAGGATTGGAAGTCATGAATTCCACCCCGTTACGGAAAACATCTTCATGGTTTTCGGTAATGGGAAGGATGAACAGGTTGATGCCAAGATGTACGATAAGGAACATCATCAGGAAAAACCCTGCAATGGACATGATGTATTTTTTTGTCAGAGAGGAATAGTGGATGAATTTACTCATGATGCGTTGAATTTCGGGTCCGTTATCCAGATGTGATTACAATGTTGAAAAAGTTGTTTCTTTGTATAAGAATAGGGGCAAAAATATGGATAAATCCCGTCATTTACCTTATTGCCTTTTTTAATGAATGCAATTTATATTTAGATTAAATTATTTTTTGACATGGTGGATACGACGAAATTATCGGAATTGTTTTCACGCAACCGGCAAAAATTGACTGGGAAATTGCCGCAGGGTTCATTGGCGGTTTTGAATTCCAATGATGTGTTCCCACGGAACGGTGACCAGGATTTCCCTTTCCGCCAGAATTCCGATCTGTTTTATCTGACGGGGATCCGGCAGGAGGGCACACATCTGCTTATTTCGCCTGACTTTCCGGATAAAAGCATGCGGGAGATCCTGTTCATCCGCCAAACTGATCCCCAGACGGAACAATGGGAGGGCAAGAAATTGACGCCTGAGGAAGCTGCTGATATTTCAGGGATAAATACCGTGCGATACGCCGGTACGTTTGATGCAGTTCTGAACACCCTGATGAGCGATGCAGAAAGGGTGTTTTTGAATTCAAACGAATACCCGAAATATTCAAATCCGGTTCCTTATTATGACCTGCGGTTTGCGGAGCAGTTGCGCAAAAAATACCCGCTGCACCGCTTTGAACGCCTGGCCCCGGTCCTGCATCAACTCAGGGTGGTCAAAGAAAATGCCGAGGTTGACCTGATACGGAAAGCATGCACCATTACCGGTAACGCTTTTAAGCGGGTACTGCAAAACCTGAAGCCCGGCATGAAGGAGTTTGAGGTGCAGGCGGAGATCACTTACGAATTTATGAAAAGCGGAGCCTTTGCATATGCATACCCGCCCATTATTGCCTCCGGAGCGCGCGGATGCTTTTTACATTATACGGAAAATAATGGCCTCTGCCGCGACAATGAGCTGTTGTTGATGGATTTCGGTGCAGAGTACGGGAATTATGCCGCTGATGTAAGCCGGACGGTTCCCGTAAACGGGCATTTTAACAAACGGCAGAAGGAATGTTACCACTCTGTCCTGGATGTCCAGAAACGCTCCATTGCGCTTTTCAGGCCGGGCACGAGTATCAATGAGATCAATGACCGGGTAAACCGGATGATGGAAGAGGAAATGATCCGGCTTGGGTTGTTTTCCAGGCGAGATGTTCAGGATCAACCCACAGACAAGCCCTTATACCTGAAATACTTCATGCATGGCGTCAGCCATTTCATTGGCCTGGATGTGCATGATGCAGGGTCCAAATATCAGGAACTGAAACCAGGAATGGTACTGACCTGCGAGCCGGGTTTGTATTTGCCGGATGAGCATATGGGCATCCGCATAGAAAATGTCATCCTGGTGAGCGAACAGGATCCGGTTGATCTGACTGCCCAAATACCAAGGGATCTGGAAGAGATTGAGGAACTCATGGGGCGTCAGGCCTAAGGGTTCTGCGACTGACAGGGGGAATCCGGAACATCATTGTTGCGGTTCTTTTCGTGGCCTTGCATGAGCATTTTTCATTCACCGGACCCCAAATGCATGATGTTTTCATTACCTTTGTTCATCTGTTCATCGCACAGGGAATAATAAATTTAAAATTGGTATATATGTTTAAAGCTGACGTTTATAAAGAGCGAAGGAACCGGCTGCGTAAAAAGGTTTCAAACGGGATTATTTTATTGCCCGGTAATGACGAGGCTTCGATGAATTATCCCTCCAATACATATCATTATCGCCAGGATAGTACTTTTTTATACTATTTTGGTCTTGATCAGGCTGGTCTGGCAGGCATACTGGACGCAGACCAGGATTCAGAGCTCCTGTTCGGCAACAACGCCACCATGGACGATATCATCTGGATGGGCCCCCAGCCGTCAATGACGGAAAGAGGTTCCCTTGTCGGGGTAGAGAAGACCCGGCCGCTGGATGATCTGTCCGGCTTTCTCCGTGATGCCCTTGCCAAAAAGCGGACAATCCATATTCTTCCGCCATACAGAGGCGATCACTGGCTCAGCCTGATGAAACTTTTTAACCTTCCGCTGGAATCCATCAAGACAATGATATCGGAGGAACTCATTCATGCAGTTGTTGGCATGCGTTCGATAAAAGACGGGAATGAGATCAGGGAAATAGAAAAAGCTGTGGATGTTGCGTATCTTATGCATACGACCGCTATGAAAATGGCCAAACCCGGCATGGTTGAACGTGAGATTACCGGCGTTGTTGAGGGCATCTCACTGTCTCATGGCGGGCCGGTATCATTCCCTGTTATACAAAGCATTGATGGACAGACATTGCATAACCATTCTCATGCCAATGTACTGAAAGAGGGCCGAATGATGGTGACCGATGCCGGCGCGGAAACCGAAATGCATTATGCCAGCGATATTACTAGGACCGTGCCTGTTGGTGGCATATTTGACCAACGGCAGAAAGATATTTATACCCTTGTGCTTAAGGCCAATGAGGAAGTAATACGGAACATCAAACCCGGCATCCCTTTTAAGGACATGCATTTACTTGCTGCTCAGGTCATTGCATCCGGTCTAAAAGACCTGGGATTGATGAAAGGGGATATGGAGGAGGCTGTCAGCCAGGGTGCCCATGCACTCTTTTTTCCCCATGGACTCGGGCACATGATGGGCCTGGATGTTCACGATATGGAAGGCCTTGGAGAGGATTATGTTGGTTATGATGATGAGATCAAACGAAGCGATCAGTTTGGATTGGCATTCCTTCGACTGGCAAGAAGGATGGAAACAGGCTGGGTATTGACCGACGAACCCGGAATTTATTTTATTCCTGCATTGATCGATCAATGGAAGGGGGAAGGTAAATTCGCCGATTTTATCAACTATGAGAAAGTGGTTACTTATAAGGATTTTGGTGGTATCCGCATTGAGGATGATATTCTTGTGACGGAAGACGGATGCAGGGTCCTTGGCAAACCCATACCAAAAACGGTGAAGGATATAGAAAATATAATGCAGGATTGATCCGTGAAACCGAAGCTCCTCGAAATGATCACCATGGAAATGATCACCGTGGCTTTCGCGGTGCTCCTGTAAACCATTCGTCAGTCAAAGAGGAACAGCCCCGGCGAGCATGAAGCTCATTGCTGTACTGATCTCTGTTCCGCCGGACACTGGAGCGGGTAATCCCCGGCTCATCATGTGGGATGCATCGACGGATACGTTTTCATGCGGCTTGTTTAATCCGCCTTCGCGTTCGCTGTGGCGGACGAGAAAAT
>JAGYMZ010000012.1 GCA_018400295.1 Bacteroidales bacterium
AAAAATGGGTCCAGGGTTCTACCCTGGGGTTAAATACCGTTTATTAATAGATTCTGGCCTGTAAGGGAATGATTTATTGGTATAATATGGCCCAAGGGAATGCGTAACCGGTTTTCCGGATGGATCACGGAGAACGTCGATAAAAGATTTATTGTATCGCTCAATGTTTATTCCTATCTTTACCATTGAAACTGTAAGTAATTACGAATATGAAATTTATTCAGGAATTGGGCCCCGTTGCTTTTGGAAACAGAATGAAGAATATTTCGGATGATGTGATGAAGGATATCCAAAAGATATTTAAAGAGCTCAACATGGAATTTGAGCCCCGGTGGTTTACGATCTTTCAGTTGCTGCTGAAAAAAAAGGGCGAAATGCAGATCACACAGATTTCGGAGGCCCTTGATCTGACCCATCCGGCGGTAATTCAGGTGGTCAATAAACTGCATGAAAAAAAACTGGTGGATGCTCGCACGGACAATCTGGATCGCCGGAAAAGGATGGTAAAACTGTCCGCAAAAGGGAAAGACCTGGCCCTGAGAATTTCCCCTGTGTGGGAAGATTTGCGCAGAACTGCTTATGAATTGATCGACGAGATGGGCGTGGACCTGATTGAAGTGATCACCCGCATGGAAGATGCATTTGATCGGGAGTCATTATACAAGCGAATGAAAAAGAGGATCATCGAAAGGTACAGGGAAAATACAAAACTTATTGATTATGATCCCAGGTTTAAGGAAGATTTCAGGAGAATTAATGAGCGGTGGCTGAATGAGACATTGGGATTTTCTGCCTACGACCGTGCTTTGATCGAAAATCCACCGATGGATTTTGCGGATGACGGGGCTCGGGTGTATCTGATGCTGTATGGTGATTCTGTTGTGGGCTCGTTCATTATTGGTAAGATTGATGAACACATTGCTGAATTGAATCATTTGGTCATTGTCGAAGAGTACCGGGGCTGGGGTCTCGGTGAAAAATTGCTCGATCATGCCATCAGGATCGCCGGACGGGAAGGGTTTATTCAGGTCATAGCTTTTCTGCATAAAAAGTTGCCAGTGGCGAAGGCATTATTTGCACGATTTGGTTTTGTTATCGAAGATGATAAGCCGCTTAAAGATTTTGCTGGCAGGGATTCCGAACTGATGAAATATGATCTGGAGGCCGAATAATTTCAGGGATGATTCATCGGATACCCGCACGCTTATGTCAGCCAATAATATAAGCCTGGAAAGAAACAATGATCGTGATTTTCTCCCCGGCAGAATCCATATTGTTGTTAAAAAACTTACCCGGGTCCATTTGGGTGCTTGCTATAAAGCGATGCAATCCGGATCGTTGATTTGAATAGTTTTTAACGGCCAGGTCAAACAATCTGGTCACTGTATTTTCTTCATGCAAAAAATGCAGTTCCACGGTGTAGGACTGATCCGTATCTTCGCTGTACTGAATTATTTCCAGAGGCAGGTTGCCGGTGATCCTGACAATATTTTCTTTTGGGGCGGCACCAGATTTTTCTTGTTCGGGGATAAGGTCCAGGTTCGATAGGTCAAGTACAATATCCAGTCTGCCGGTTTCATAATTGAGCATAACCCTGAAGTTACCTGTTTGCGCTTTTGCTGGTTCCCCATTCCAAACCCCGGTGATTTCAATTTTCTGGTCTTTAATCTGAAGGTGCTTCTGACTGTATCCTGTAAGGGATATACTTAGGATAAGTGCGATGAGGATCTTTTTCATAATGGAAAATGAATATGTAACGTGTAAAAATACACATGAATTGTGAAATATGCAGGAAACGGCACAGAAATTTTCAGTATGGCAAAGGATCCGGGACTCAGATATGTATTATGGCAGCATATACTTTGCGTGAAAAAGAGCTTTTCCGGATCAGGAGGGGATCATATGTTTATTATTCATCGTGGTATACAGCCGGGCAGAGGATCTATCTATGTAGATTTGACCATGCCTCATTGTTGTTCCTGTTCTTCACGTCATTTGTATTAGTTTTGTGGAATATTTCTCCAAAACGCATCACATAGATGAACCATTCTTCGGATATCTGGCTCAAAGCCTCCGTGGCCGGAAGTCTGTGGGCTGGCAATGAGATCATTGTCGGAAGTTTTCTTCACAATCTTCATGTGCCCTTGTCGGGCATGATCCTATCCATGGTATCGGTTGCTTTGATGGTGGGATTCCTGCAGGTTTGGCGGGATAAAGGACTCATCTGGCGGGCAGGGTTGATCTGTGCCCTTATGAAATCCGTTTCACCAAGTGCAGTGATCATCGGTCCTATGGTGGGTATTTTCATGGAGGCTCTTCTGATGGAAGGGTCCATCGTTGTTTTTGGAAGGAACTGGGCCGGATTTATTATTGGTGGCATCGCAGGAGTTTTGAGCACTTTGGTTCACAAGGTTGTAAGCCTTTTGCTTTTATATGGATTTGATTTTATACGTTTGATCGAAAGCATGTATTTGTTTGCCGTCGGGCAATTACGTTTTGAACAACTGGAACCTGTTGTTGCACTCATGATACTGATATCGGTGTATACAATATTCGGGATTATGTCTGCACTTTTCGGCGTTAGGGCCGGCATGCTGTTCCAACGTTCGGGAATGGGAAGCGGCAGGGCGGGGAATGAGGATATAAAAAAAGGTCCTATCCGGTGGGCACCACCAAAGCACAGGAACAACCTGTTCTTTATTTTTCTGCATATTCTTGCCATGGTACTTGTCCTTTTTCTTATCAATCGATTTCCAATTTACCTGGGTGGCGGACTGGCATTTTTATACATTGTATTTGCCATTCTGTTTTATAAGCAAACGGTCCGGTATTTAAGCAAGCCAGGATTCTGGATGCAGATCCTGTTTATGGTGTTGGTTGCTTCCTTGTTTTGGGAGTGGGTTGAGACAGGAAAAATGCTGAGTATGGAAGGATTGCTCACAGGAATTAAGATGATGATCAGGGCCCTGGTTATCGTTGTGGGATTTGCCGCTGTCAGTGTGGAGTTGCGTAGTCCGGTCGTACGGGCCATTATAGTGGACAGAGGATATCCTCAACTGTATAATTCCCTGGAATTGGCATTTTCCATATTACCTTCTGTTGTGAAGCATTTTGTCAAACCTTACCGCCTGCTCACACGTCCGGTCCGTTCAATGGCCTATATACTTTCCATGGCTGAGGAATTGTACAATGAACAAAAAACGGCCGGAAAGAGGACTGTTACTATTCTGGAAGGTGGCATTGATGCGGGGAAAACATCTTATTTAAAGAAATATATAAGGATGGCGAGATCCAAAGGGATCAAGGTAGCCGGGATCCTGTCAGAGAAGAAATACACAGGCGGAGCACATATGGGCTATATGATACAAAACGTGGGAACGGGGGAAAGGCGACAGTTATGTACCACCGGAAAGCACGAGGGGTGGCCTGCGGTGGGCCGGTATTATTTTAATCCGGAAGCATTTGAAGCGGGTATCAAATGGATTTCCGGATCCGCAAAACAGGCAGGGCTCATTATTATCGATGAAATCGGTCCGCTTGAGCTGAAGGGTCGGGGATGGGCCCCGGTTTTAAACCGGATCGAAGCGCTGGGGGGCAAATGGTTGCTGGTTGTAAGGGAAGGACTTGTAACTGAAGTAGTAAATAGGTTCAATCTCCACGATGCACAAATAAAAAAGTTGGCGGATGTTGATGTTGGGGGGGAGGTTTTTACAGATGTCATCCAGATGTCATCCGGATGACATCTGAGAACATATCATATATTATATTTGTTAGTACAGCAAAACCCACAAAATTCAATAATTATGAAATATACTATTTGCCTTATTTATGGTTCGGTTCGGTTTGAAAGAAAAGGAATAAAGGCTGCCAATTATATGAGATCAAAGTTGGAAGAAATGGGGTATTTGGTACACTTTATTGATCCCCGGGAATATCAATTGCCTTTCCTTGATAAAATGTACAAGGAATTCCCCCAGGGCAGTGCGCCTGAAGTCATGGAAGAAATTGCCGAAAAACTAAGAAGCTCCGATGGTTTTATAATTGTTACCGGAGAGTATAACCACAGCATACCACCAGCATTGAAAAACTTATTGGATCATTTTCAGCAAGAGTATTACTTTAAGCCTAGCGCCATCGTGTCATATTCCGGTGGGTATTTTGGTGGCGTTCGTGCTGCTGTTCAGTTGCGGGCGATCTTGGCCGAGTTAGGCATGTCGAGCATACCTTCTGTGCTTCCGGTGCCGTTTGTACAGGATGCTTTTGATAAGGATGATCAACCGGTTAATGATATTATAAATCGGTCGGCAAAAAGATTTTTAAATGAATTTGAATGGTACCTGGAAGCGTTGAAGCTTCAGCGGGAGAAAGGAACACCGCACTAAGTTAATATTCTGTATTTTTGGTTGATACCGCGGTTGCTGATGTTGGCAAAATTATTTAGGAACAGATGTCATCCGGATGACATCTGGGATGACATCTGGATGACATCTGAAAAAAATGGGTCAGCAAGAATTCCCTCACTGACCCATGATGGCTATGCGTGTGTTGGGGTTTATCGCTTAACGATCTTTTTGGTGATGATCCCCTGGGTCGTTTTGATTTTCAGGATGTATAATCCTGCAGGGAATCCGGATATATTCAGCGATTCCTTAAGCGATGGGTGTTCTAAAACCTTGATCAATTGGCCTGTATGATTATAGATATGGATTGAAACGGGTTGTGTGCTGCTTTCAACATAAAGCATATCATGGGCAGGATTGGGGTAAATCCTGATTTTGGCATCTGAATAAGGTTCCTGCATGCCTGTATTGAGGTCACAGCAGATATAGGCCTTCAGGTTCAATCCTGTATGTGCAGGGGTGCTGTTAATGACATCGATCTTTAATTGATTGATAGCACCAATGTTGAAGGGCCCCGATATTGTAAACAGGTCGGATTCGGAGGCCGAGGAAGAAACATGGACCAGTGAGCCATTCAGATGGATCAATGCAGTATCGTCTACCATTACACAGAATTTCATGAATACATCACCCTGGCACTGATCCGGGATTGAAAATTCTGCCATGTATGTATAAGGTCCCACTGGTGCAAATCCACCGCCACCGTTTTCCTGGTAGGATATCCAATTTGTTCCATCAAAAGGTGTTCCCCAGGTCGCAGGGATACTTCCCATGTTTATTGCGGGTCCTGTGGGTGCTCCTGTTGGAGAGGCCAGGATTTCCCAGGTGGGATCCGTTGTGCCGGAAGCCCCGGGACCGGTCATTATGGAGTCCATGGGATGTTCGCAAATGGTGCAGGGGCAATCATAGGGACAGTCAAAATACAGGGTATCGTAACACAATACGGTATCTTGCTTAACCATATCCCATCCCATCCATTCAACGATCACCTGCTGGGGGTTATGTGCCGGATCCGGGATCAGGGAAAGGTTTAGGATCTCTGAGAATGTTCCTGGAGATGCGGGGAGCGTGGTCATTTCAGCTACAGGGTAGGATGAACTTCCTGAAGGGTCCAGTGTCCAACCTGTTGGATAATAGTCTGGGTACTGTATGGTCGCATGACCGCTTCCGGTGGAAAAGGTCAGGGATATATAATCCACGTCCGGATCATCATTGGAAATATACAGATCGTATTCACAGGAGTCCAGCTTCTGCATGCCAATATAGGTCTGGTCACACGGATCCATGCCGCAGCATACATAACCTTCCAGGTTGAACGCGATTTGAGAGGGGGTCAGATTGTACACGTGGACTTCCAGGGTGTTTACACCGGTAATAAAAGGTGGGTAGCCATCCGAGCTGATATAGGCCGGGGTATACATGGAACTGGCTGAACCCAGGTATGCTCCGTTAAGATATACCGCAGCGGAATCATCGGCCATCAGGCAAAGCTGAATGACAGGGTTCACACAATTATCAAGGGAAAACTCCCGTGTGAAAACATATGTTCCTTCGGGTCCCTGAGCCAGTGAATCGGAGGATATCCAATTCGTTCCCGGAAGTGGGGGTCCATAGCTCCAGTTGATGGATCCATTGCTTCCGAACCAATTGACAATGCGTGCCGGTTCTGGTGTAACCGGGCCGGAGGGATCCTCAGTGAGCATCCATGTGGGATCTGTCATCCCGACCATATCTGTACCGGTATTCAGTTCTGCCGTAGTTTCGGTGTTCTGGCATTCCGGATTGCAATCGTAGCCGCAGGTCTCGTTGATAAAAATATCGGAAGTCTCGCTGCTTCCACCGGCATTGGTCAGGTATGACCCGGCCAGGTTCCAGTCATCGGATTTGAACCATCCTGTAATTACCGGACAACTACTCTCCGTAACGTCTACACCCATACCGCGGTCATCAAATACGGCATGGCCCTGGGCAACCCAGTCCAGGGTCCCGGAAAATCCGTAACGGCAGAGAAAGAATTCCGAATAATTATTATTGGTGGCATTTTGTATGATGCCGTGTCCAAAATCAATGCGGTTGCTGTTGTACCATCCGGTTACATATACTTTTTCCAGGGTATTGTCAATGGCCAGGTCTTTACCAACATCATTAAAGTTCCAGTTGGGGTCTGCATTCGCATCTGCGGTGCGTACCCATACCTCAGGACTGGCCAGCGACGGGTCGTATTTTACAAGGTAATAGTCGCTGCTCATAAGCCAGGTGCCGGGATTGTTAATTGTGATCCCCGGTGTTCCGAATGTCAGGGAACTGCTGTAATAGGTCCCGGTCATGTACACCATGCCCGAAATATCCACAGCAATTGCATGACTTATGTCGTTGTCATCGCCGGAAGGATTGGTCGCCCAGTCCCAGCTTCCTCCTGCTTTTCTTGCCGCAAAGGCATCGGAGGTTGTACCGCTGGGGTCAGCGTTTGTGAGTACTAAGCTGGGGCTGAAGCTGATCGCAGGACTCTTGAAGTATCCGGTAACATAGATGTTTCCCAAACCGTCAAAGCTAATGTCTTTGCCGAAATCGTCGTTTGACCCTGAGGGGTTTTCAGGGTTGACAAATGCACCCGTGGCCGTCATATCACTGATAAAAATATCAAATCCACCTGTACTTGCAAGATTCACAGGTCCCATTCCTAACAGGCTGCTGTTAAATGAGCCTGTGATGTAGAACGTGCCGGCATGCTCAGTGATCGCTTCCCCGAATTCATCACCTGTACCCGTACCGGTATTGTTTGTGACAGACCACTGATGCACCCCACCGGAGTTATATTTGACTACAAAGAAATCGGACCCGCCGGAATTGGTCAATATGGATGCACCCCCGTCAAAACTTATGTTTCCGTTATCAAAAGAGCCAATCACATAGACATTGCCAGCAGCATCTACAGCCAGGTCGTTTCCGTATTCATTCCCATTGATCCCCTGGCTGCTTTCTGCCCAAAGGATGTTTCCTGAGGGATCAAATTTGGCGGTAAAACAGTCCCATCCCCCACTGTTGGTTAAAACGACACCTGTGCCAAAGTCCAGCAATGGACCTTCATATGCCCCGGTAATGTAAATGTTTCCAGCATCATCCTGAACAATGCTGTTGCTTACATCGTTGAGGTTGTCTCCAAATTCTTCTGCCCAAATGCTTGTCTGGGCGAACATTCCTGTTGAAAACAGGAAAAATGCGAGTAAATTAAGGTATAAGATTTTTGTCTTCATGGCTTTGAGATTTTTTGATGTTAATTTTCATTCAAAGCTATGGCCTGATCGCTTATTTCCCAATACGAAATGAGCGAGTTAAGATTTTGAATGAGTAAATGATGAAATTGCCCGTGGCAATGATCAGTGCGTTATTAATCTTTTGGTCAGGAGTTGTTTCCCGCATGCAATGCGGAGGAAGTAAATGCCTTTAGGAAAGCTTTTCATGTTAAGCGTTTCATCCAATGATCCTTTATTGGGTTGGAACACCTTCGCATAAAAATGATTTCCCAGGATGTCGCTAATGTCCACTTTGACTGAAGTGCAGGACAATCCGTTTGCTTTCAGTGTGAAGATCCCTTTGTTCGGGTTAGGCTGAATATGAATGTCGGGGGTTCCGGAAATGTATCCCTTCATTCCTGAGCAAACATCAATGGAAAGGACCAGGTCGTCCGAGTCTGCTTGCATACAAGGTGATATGGGATAAGCGATCAGGCTCAGAACGGCCTGACCATTCTCGATATCCCCGGTGCCCGGGGTATATGTGGCATCCAGAATGCCCGGGTCATTGAAAAATCCGTCCCCGTCTGATTCCCAGAGCAGATAGCTGTAGTTATCTGCCGTTCCGTAAAGGGTTATGGTTTCATCGTGGCAAATGGTCGTATCCATTCCCGCGTTGGCATACGGTTCATTAAATACAGTGACGTCCACGGAGGAATTGATGGTAGAATATCCATCATCAACGGTCACGATATAGGTTGTGTTTCCCGGGGGATATGCTGTTGGGTTCTGAATGGAGTCGCTGAATCCTGGAGGGTCAGAAGTCCAGGCATAGCTGTATGTTCCAGATCCGCCGGAAGGTATGACATCAAGTTGTGTACTGTCACCCTCACAAATATTGTCAGGAGTTGCCATGGCTTCTGCTGCCAGTGGTCCTCCGGTTATATTTATGGTTACGGTATCATCTCCGGCGCATCCGGTATTGAGATCGGTAACGGTGAGTGTGAAAATCGTTGTGGCTTCCAACATAACGGTTTCAGTGGTCAGGTTGGTTGGGTCAATGACTTTATCCTGGGGTGTCCACAAATATGAAAAAGAGCCGGAACCGCCGCTCACCGCGCCGGATAATGTTGTGGAAGTGCCATAGGGGATGGTTTGAAAAACTCCTGCGTCGACGGTTGGCAATTCATCAATGGTTAGTTCCATGGCATGGGATGAATCCGTTGCACAGGGGAATACAGCGTTGGCAGTGAGGGTCAGTGTAACGGTCCCATTGGAAATATCTGCAATACCCGGCGTGTAAACCGGATCAAGGATTGAATCATTACTAAAAATGCCATCCCCGGTGGTTGTCCAGAAGACAGAAGCATGGTTTGATGCGGTACCTGAAAGCGGATAGGTTTCTCCCTCGCATATCGTATCATCCGTACCTGCATTTGCTTCCGGCAGGTATTGGATGGAAAGTGTCATAATGTCTGTACTGTCTCCTGTGCATGGCGATATAGAGTAAGCCGTGAGGCTCAGGGTCACGGACCCGGAATCTATATCGGCCGGACCGGGTGTATACAATGCACTGACGAGGGTGGAATCATCGAATGTCCCGTCGCCACTGGTGTTCCAGAGTACAGAATCCGCATTTTCCACATATCCCTGGGTGGCAAGCGAAGCATTTTCGCAAATGGTGGTATCGTTGCCTGAATAAGCCAGCGCACGGGATAAGATGGTGAGTTTTGTGGTATCCAAAACGGAATCCGTGAGGGGAGCCAGGGCATAGGCGGTAAGGATAAGCAGAACGCTATCGTTGGTGACATCCCCTGTCCCGGGGGTATAGGTTGCATTCAGAAGTGCCGGGTCATCAAAGGAACCGTCTCCGGTTGTGTTCCATTCCACAGAGCTTTGATTGCCAACGGTCGGATTGAGTGTTACCGGATCCTGCTCACAGGTTATCTGGTCAGGACCGGCATTGACCGAAGGCATGGGGGGCTGGAACCAGAAAGAAGCTATGCGGGTTTTCCATGGTGCTGTGCCGGTGGTTTGTAAATATTCGTTGGTATACCAGAATGTGGTTGGACTGGATGGGTCTACTGCCATCATGCTGTAGTCTCCCCAGCGGCAGGCAGAACCTGTTTGGGCTCCGGTTCCTGCAAGGATCTCTTCCTCGGTGATGGTCATTTGACCGGGGGGATCGGTGGAAAACCTCCCTGTAAAGCGAATGGCAGGATACATAGAGGAACTGGAAACGGAATATCCCAGGGCAATGTTGCCGTTGCCATCCATAGCGATACTGCCCATCCAGCGGTGATCGCTGTCGGGTGAAAAGGTGCCTTCCTGGTGAATTTCCCATCCGTTGCCGTTGTGTGTGTCCCGGATCTCATACCAGCGTATCCCGGCAACACCACCGCCGGCATCCACGGTATGGTTGGTCAGCAAGGATTCATGGGTGCCGAAGTTCCGGTATTGGAGCCGGTACATCATCCGGTCGCTAAGGGCTTCCAGTTTTCTGGAAGTTCCCTGCTGGTCAATGCACCGTCCGCGGTAGGCGCTACAGATCTCCCAGTCGAAGGCTGCCGGTTGAAGGATCTTGGATTCCGTGAATGTGGAGTTTGACGGAGTGGCCCAGTCTGCTGAAAATTCCCATATCCTGAGTTCATCTGTGGGGTAGCCCCAAACGTCGTCGTTAAAATAGGTGAAATAATTTGGCGTTCCAGCAGGAGGGGGTGTCCCATCGAAATCCGAAGGCAGCATACTGGCTGGATCGCTTCCATTGGGGAGGTCGAACAGGATCATGGAGGCATTCGGATCTCCTGCGAGCATGGAATCCCGTTCAAAAGCGGCAGCTGCCGCCCGGAAGTAGGATCCGAAAATATTAAAGGAAGCATAATAGGCATCCGGCCAAACGCCAAATTTTGGGTAATCGTTAAAAGCCGGGAACTGAAAGGCATATTGGTAATAAGATCCGGTTGGGTCGCTGGTTTCGGAAATGGCGATAAGCTGCCAGTATGTCCCATCGGAAGTGTTTACTGCAAACTGGCTGGCCAGCCAGCGGTCGGCAAGTTCGTCGTATAATACGATGGGGTCGCCGTCGTTGGTGCCGGTCCATGGCCCTATAAACCCATCCCAGAGTGTGCTGTTGTCGGCCGGCCCGTAAAGCAAACTTCCTGATTTGTCATAGATGGAAAATGACAGGTTGATCATCTGGAAATAATGGCCGGGACCAACGTCTCCCTGTGTGTCGGGCGGGTAAACACCATTTACGTTGCTGATGCCATCGAAATTCTGTTCTATGGTTCGGGTGTTATTGGTACCCATGGCATGTTGAAGAACAGGGTCGGTGATATTTTGCGATTGGTGACCTTTGGCTTTCTTGTTTTCCTCGTTCCGAATGATATTATCTTTCCAGGAACGGTCCCGTTGGCCTGGCATTACCGGGGTGATATCTCTCAGGGGCTTTGTTTTCCTGAAGTGTTTGGCTTTCTGAACTTCAGGATTGGTGAACTGGGTCTGTTGTGCCTGCACGGGTTGAAAGGAAATGATCAGCCACGGGAATAATAAGAAACATAAGGGCTTAATAGACATAATTTCATTTTTCGTTACAAGTATGCTGTAAAAATAGTAAATACCAGGGTGTTATTAAATACGGGGAAACGCTGAAATTGTTCAATAAATACCGCAGAAAAACCCGGATCCTGTTTCTTTTTGTTGACAGGCCCGGGAATTCTTTATATCTTAACATCCTGATAATTTATTTTTTGTATGGAGCACATTAAAAAATACGGTTTCTGTATCCCTTATTCGTTATTCTTTTTGATCTGTGTGGGCTTGATGTCTTGTATGATTGTGTCTTGCGGGTCAAATGAAACGAAGGACCGGGACCTTGAACACATACCGGAAACTATGATCCATAGGGATTTTGGAGAGATCAAAGAGGACGGTGTTTTACGGGCCATCACGATCTACAGTGCCACAAGTTATTTTCTTTACCGTGGACGCCCTATGGGATTCGAGTATGAATTGCTTGAGCGATTGGCCAATCATCTGGATCTTCGCCTGGAGATCGTGATGGCTGATGACATCAATGACTTGTTTGACATGTTGAACCGCGGTGAGGGCGATCTTATTGCATACGGGCTTACCGTTACAGCACCGCGAAGAAAGCTTGTGAATTTTACCCGGCACCATTTTGTCACCCATCAGGTACTGGTGCAGCGAAAACCGGAAAACTGGAGAAAGATGAAGCTTCATGAAATTCAAAAGGAGTTGGTTACGAATGCCCTGGATTTAATTGACGATACGGTCCATGTCCGGAAAAATTCTTCCTATTTTCACCGTCTGAAAAATCTTTCCCAGGAAATGGGCGGTGCCATCCATATCAAGACCATATCCGGGAATTATGCCACCGGCGAGATAATACAAATGGTTGTAAACGGGAAGGTGAAATATACCGTTGCAGATTACAGCATAGCGGCCATAAACCAGACTTATTACCCTATCCTTGATGTTTCAACACCGGTCAGCTTTTCTCAGCGCATAGCATGGGCGGTTCGAAAGAATTCACCGGATCTTTTAGCGGTTGTCAATGAATGGATCAAGGGGATGAAAAAGGAAACGGACTATTATGTGATCTACAATAAATATTTCAGGAACAAGAAATTATTCAAAAGAAGGATACGCAGCGAGTTTTATAGTCTGAATACCGGTAAGATAAGTCTGTATGACACGCACATTAAAAGGCATGCAGGCATGATCGGATGGGACTGGCGACTGATCAGTTCACTTATCTATCAGGAATCACGTTTTGAAGAGGATGCCGAGTCATGGGCAGGAGGAAAAGGGCTGATGCAATTGATGCCGGCAACTGCCCGGGAACTTGGGGTAAATAACAGGACCGATCCGGCTGAAAACATTGAAGGCGGCATTAAGTACCTGGGCCGGCTTTGGGATCGCTGGGATGACATTGCAGATTCTGTTCAGCGGATAAAGTTCGTGCTTGCCTCATATAATTGTGGCTACCATCATGTACGCGATGCCCAGCGCCTGGCTGAAAAGTACGGGAAAGCTCCGTTGGTATGGGATGAGAATGTTGAGGAGTATATCCTGAAATTGTCTTTCCGCAGGTATTTTCAGGATGAAGTGGTTGAATATGGGTATGTGCGGGGTTCCGAGCCTTATGAATACGTTCGCGAGATCTTTGAGCGCTACGATCATTACCGGAAATTCATCCCGGCCTGATCATGCCCAATACGCCACAATACTTTTGTTTTTTTATTTTTATTCTTTTATCTGCAAACATAGGACGCATCCTTCAAAATAAAACCAATGATTTAAACCATGCTTCATACATCATACATAGAGCTTAGCAAGCGCGCATTAAACAACAACATCCAGTTCATGAAAAATAAGGCTGGCCGTGGCGTGAAGTATTCCATGGTGATCAAGGCCAATGCTTATGGGCATGGTATTGAAGACCTGCTGCCCATGATCGAGGATGCTGGCATTGATCATTTTTCGGTGTTTAGCGTCACAGAGGCCATGCGGGTACATAAAATCAAAAAGGATGTGTGTGATCTGATGATCATGGGTTTTGTGGATGATGATTATATCGAATGGGCGATCGATAACGATGCTTCTTTTTTTGTTTTTAGCATGGACCGGTTAAAAGCTGTAAAGCAGATCGGAAAAAAAACGAAAAAGCGGGCCAAAGTGCATATCGAACTGGAAACCGGAATGCACCGGACGGGGTTTTGCCAGGATCAGCTGGAGGAAGTGGTGGGAATAATTAAAGGCAATCCGGATGTGTTTGAAATGGAAGGTTTATGTACCCACCTTGCAGGTGCGGATAGCATTACCAATTATAAGCGTGTTATGGACCAGATCGTTACATTCCAGGATCTATGTTCGTGGTTCAATTCGGAAGGGCTGGCTTCAAGATACAGGCATATTGCCTGTTCTGCCGGAGTGCTGAATTTTCCGGACCACGTGTTTGATCTGGTGCGTGTCGGGATTTCCAACTATGGGTTTTGGCCCAGCAACGAAACCAAGATGATGCATATGCGCAACGGTGATATTCCTGAAGATCCGTTGAAAAGGGTCTTGTCCTGGAAAAGTGAGATCATGAGCGTAAACAATGTAGCGGAAGGGAAATATGTCAGTTATGGCACTTCTTACCTGACCAACCGGCGGAGCAAGATCGCAACGGTTCCGGTAGGATATGGCTATGGGTTCAACCGGACCCTGAGCAATAATGGCCATGTCCTTGTCCACGGAAAACGTGTTCCGGTCGTGGGAACGGTCAACATGAACATGATGGTGATTGATGTGACCGACCTGCCCGGTGTAAAAGTGAACGATGAGGTCGTACTGATCGGTGAGCAGGGAGATGTGGAGATATCGGTGAGCTCTTTCGGGGACATGAACAACAGCATGAACTATGAGCTTTTGACAAGATTACCGGATCATATCCCAAGATATGTAATAGCATAGAAATATAATCCCGGATGGTGCTTTGCAGATACCGGGAAGGCTATTCATATGTCAACACCTCTGCCGGATTGGTTCGGGTGGCTTTCAGGGTTTGATAGAGCATAGCCAGGATGCTGATGAGCAACACAATTACAAAGGCCGCGGGGAATATCCACCAATAGTTGCCGATGTGTATCCTGAATGCAAAATTTTCCAGCCATGTTGAAATAAAAATATAAGCAACTGGCCAGGCCAAAAGGGTCCCTATCAGAACCCAGCGCAAGAGGTCCCTGAACAGAAGCATTAATATGTCAGCCGGACTTCCTCCCAGGGTTTTGCGGATAGCGATCTCTTTCATTTTTTTGCGTATGGTGAACGTGGCAAGCCCATACAATCCCAGCATCGAAAGCAACATCGCCAGAATAGCGGCGGATGTGATCAGATGGTTTACTTGCCTTTCTTTGCGGTAGTGCCTTTCAAGGGACTGGTCCAGGAAATAGTAATCGGCGATGTAAAAGGGATCCGCTTCCTGCATGATCCGGCTGAGCTTTTCCACTGCCTGATTAGCCGCGCCGGGCTTTATTCTGACGGATATCCGGTTAAAATTATGGGAATACATGGTAAAAACATGTGGGTCTACTTCATGGTGGAAGGAGCGGAAATTAAAATCCTTCACAACGCCAGCCACTTTCCCGGATTGTTCCCATACAACAACTTTTTTCCCGATAGGGTTCTTTAGTCCGAGTTTTTTCACCGCGATCTCATTCAATATAAATACCCCCGTGTCTGTCGCCATTTCGGGGTTAAAGTCACGACCTTTGATAATATGCAAACCCATTGTTTCAATATACCCGTGCTGGACCCGGTTCTCATAAACGATCATGCCTGATTTGGGATCATCTCCTTCGTTGTATAGATTCTGGACGCTCCGGTCATAACCTGGTACGCTTTGGGAGGCTGTTACTTCAACCACATAGGGCAGGTTTTTCATTTCGCCTTTGAGTGATTTGTATGAATTCCGGATCTTTCCTGTGAGGTTATGGAAAACCAGGACGTTTTCTTTGTTAAAGCCCGGGTCCTTTTGTTGAATATAACCCATTTGTGCCTGGATCAATAAAATGGATGTGATCAGAAAAACAGAAATGGACATTTGCATTGTGACGAGCACTTTTCTGAGGAAATGCGGATCCTTCCCGCTGTGCCGGATGCCTTTCAGGACCCTGACAGGTTGAAAGCGTGACAGATATAAAGCCGGGTATATGCCTGATATGGCTCCGGTAAAAACCGCAAAAAATACCATGCTCAGAAAAATCCAGGGATTGTTCCAGTAAACGATGGACATATCCGTATCCAGCGTGGAAGCAAGCGGGATTATCAGCAGTTCGTTCAGCACCAGGGCCAATGAAAATGAGATGAGGGCAAGGATCACGGATTCGCCGGTAAACTGCCAGACGATATTCCTGCGGGTGGCCCCGCATACCTTACGCATGCTTATTTCCCGGGCACGGCTATCGGATTGGGCCGTTACAAGATTGATGAAATTCATGACTGCGATGAGGATGATAAAAACCGCCAGGGCAATGAAGATGTATACCTTGTTGATATCCCCCTGGTCCGATGTGTCGAAGCTGAAATCTGAGTAAAGGTGTATGCGGTGCAGGGGCTGGAGGGAGTGATCCATTCTGATTCCGTAGTTTCCCAGCCGTTCGTCGATGCTATTATTGGCGATCCCGATGACCTTCTTTTTGACGGCAGCAGGATCCACGCCTTCCCTGAAGAGATAATACTGTGGAAAGGATATCCCGTTGCTTTTCACAACGTTGTATTCCGGACGTTCGACCGAAGAAAAGGAGGCGAACATATCGGACTTCAGGTGGGAATTCGGTGGGATGTTTGCGATGATCCCGGTTACTTTATAGGGATTGCCGTCAATGTTCAGCATTTGGTTCAGGGCTGTGTCCCCGAAAAATTTTTGGGCCGTTTTCCGGGTAAGCACTACTGTAAACGGATCCCTTAGTGCGATGTCGGGATTGCCTTCCAGGAAAGGGAAGTCAAAGATGCCGAAAAAGGATGTATCCACCCAGACAAGGGTTTCCGAGATAAAACGTTTATCCGCAAACGTTACCTCTTCCGTATCCCATCCATATACCCGGCTGGCTTTTTCTATTTCGGGTACTTGCTGCAATACGGCCTGTGGAATTTCACCGGAACTGGCTGAAATGGAAATAGCCTTGCCACCGGGCATGGACCCTTCACCTGCGATCCTGTAAATGCGGTCCCCTTTTTTATGAAAATTATCGTAGCTAAGCTCAAAATATACATAGTTCATGATCAGAATGGAGGATGAGAACCCAACCATAAGGCCTATGATGTTGATCATGGAATTGACTTTGTGTCTCAGCAAAGTCCGGATAGCGATCTTGATAAAATTCTTAATCACGATCTTCGCGGTTTAAATTTCCTGAATATGTAATATGAAGGATAAGATGGAATTTTGTTACAGGAAGGCAGGAATTTTCTTTGATAGGCCAGGTGCTTCCTGCCTGGTGAATGCTTGCGAAACGCGGTCAGAAGCTGGTCGTTTTCCGGGAAGTGTTTATCCGTTATCTTTCTGAAGAATGCAAAACATGGAATGGTATGTTTCCGGGCGGGTAAGGAAACCCTCCACATGTTGTTTTTCTTCCTGGATCAGCCGCAACATCGTTGAATCGGTCTTACAGGAATCTGCCAGTTCCTGAAGCTTTTTTTGCAAACAACTGTAATAGGATTTCCACCAGGCATCTGCCGGCAGTTCAAAGCTGTCCTTTATTTTGTACCGGCAAGCCTGAATAATCTTTATTTTTTCGTTTTTAATGTCATCGTGTACGACATAGTAACCCTTGTCTTTTAAAAAAGGCCTGAAAAAGGCCAGCCCTTTTTCAAAACCGATGATGTTCAGGATGCCTTCCGCCCAGATAATGTCAAAGCTTTTTTCCGGAAGGCGGGCTTTGAACACAGATGAATGTATGGTTTCTATTTTATTTTCCAGGTGCAGTTTTTTTATCCTGGAATTGAGAAAGTCAATGCAGTCTTTGTCTTCATCAACAGCCACTATATTTCCGTTTGTTAATTCAGCAAGTTGCAGGGAGGTGGCTCCGGTGCCACACCCCAGGTCCAGGAGCTGGGGCTCATCAATATATGGTATTTTCCCGAATGCTTTCCGGGTATATTCTATCAGATTGGTGCGGCATGTGTCGCGGATGGATAATATATTGATGTTCATGGGCTAGGAATATGGTGCATAAGGTACAAAAAAGCGAAAATCAATTTATTTGTGAAGATACCCATGTTTTTTAAGAAAAATCAAGAATGGCATCTTCCCACATGAGGCAAACTATTGTTAACCTGTGGATGTTTTTTTACATTTTTTTCAAAAAAAAGAGCATTGCCTCAAAAACCGATGAGGTATTCTGTGTTTATGCCTTTGCTTACGAATGTCTGAAAGGCATTATTTAACGTATCTTCTGTGGAAGCATGGACATTTTTCCTGGCCGGGGGCCGGGTTGGAACTGTGAGGTAGGCGATATCCGGGTGAAGTTGATGAATGAAAGAAGAAACGGCTTCAAGAGACTCCACGCCATCATTGACGCCATCGATGAGCATCGTTTCAGTAATGAGTTTGCCCTTGAATGTGGTTGAAAATTCAAACATAGCCCTTAGTATCTGTTCCAGGGTCAGTGATTTATGAGGCCTGTTGACCTTTTTCCAGGTCCCATTGTCCACGGCATCAATTTTCAGGGAGACCAGGTCTGCACGTTCCAGGTCTTTTCTGACATCCTTCTGCCATAGCAGTGACCCATTGGTGATCACGGCTATTTTAATGCCCGATACGAGCAGCAGATTGATCTCCTGTCCCAGTCCACTATCCAGTGTGGGTTCACCATCGGGTATAAAAGTAAGGTAATCGATGTTTTCATTTCTTTTATGAAGATTGTTTACGTTGCCAAGCACTTCATCTGCCAGTTGTTCGGGATGATACTTTCTGCTGCGTTTGATCTCCATGCTGACGGCTATGCCAAGCTGGCAGTAAATACAGGCATAGCTGCAAATTTTGGAAGGCATGTTGTTAATGCCCAAACTACTGCCAAGCCTCCGGGAGGGAAAAGGTCCAAATGTTTTCATAAAATAGTCTTCGTGATCCGGCACAGCCGTACGAGGCGTTTCATGCCTCCGATTTTCATGGTGCGGGCTACAATGTTACCGCATGCAGACAGGGAGAAGACGGGAAATTGCCGGGTATCCTTCAAAATTGATCTCATGTCGGCACAAGATCATTATGGCTCGTTCTGGATGCACACAGGCAATGATCATCCTGGGATCTATCATGTTCCCCATAGTAATGTTGTCATCCGGGCAATAAATGAAAGTTGTGTTTAGCAGGATATGAACGGTATGTGCATTGTCAGGATGCCACTTTTTTTGAAGCGTATACCGGTTGCTTTTGATCCGGCTTTCTCTGTCAAACCCTTGGTCATTTAATCAAAGATACGATTTTTTTTGTAATATTAAAAGATTATTCCATTATAAATAAGATCTAAAGTGTAGATCGGGTTTGGTCTGATGGTTGACTGGTATAGTATTTGTTCCTGGCATTGCGAACCCTTAAATTTTTCATCATGGCGATCAAAGAAGTTTTTATAGAAGAAGGTTGTACGGCATGCGGGCTTTGCACCGATATCTGTCCGGAAGTCTTTGAGCTCCCCGACGATGTTGCCATCGTTAAAGAAGGTGTTAATTTTGATGATTTCGAGGATGAGATCAAAGAAGCGGCAGAGAGCTGCCCGGTGGAGGTGATCAAATATAAGGAATAGGTCAAAGACGAGCGCACCGCTTGCATCAGGGAACTACTCTTATATAAAAATACCCCTGATTAATGCATTGTCAAACAGGGGTGGAATTGAGGTACCGAGCGGATTCGAACCGCTGTACAAGGTTTTGCAGACCTCTGCCTAACCACTCGGCCACGGTACCTTTTTGCGGGAATGCAAAGATACAAAAAATATGGTTATGGTTACAGGCTCATCTATTTCTCTTTCTCTGCCAAGGCTTTCACGCATTCCGGACAGGGGCAGGGGGCGGGGATGGTATGGTCATGATCGGGGCGTTCGCATGAACAACCCGGTTGACTGAGGCATTCAAATTCTTTGCCGCAGGCAGGACAAATCTTTCGTTTTACTTTATAGATGGCTTTCATGGTATGTTGGGGGCGTAATATTTAAAAGGACAAGCGCGGATAACTCACATCGTTACAGTTACGCTTACCCTGTCCACTTTCCCTCCCAGTGGAGGGTTCATCTTGGATATCTTTATACGGGCCGATTGCACTTTTGGATACGTTTCCGCTAAACGGTCCAGAATCCGGCGCGCTACGTGCTCGATTAAATGAGACTTCTGTTCCATCTCATGTTTTACTAACAAATAAATGTCCTGGTAGTTCAATGTCCGGCTAAGTTTGTCGGTTTCTTCGGCTTCGCTCGTATTGGTTTCCAGGTAAAGGTCTACCAAAAAACGCGTACCAATGATCTGCTCCTCACGGAAACATCCGTGATATGCATAAAAATCCATTCCTTCCAGTGAAATAATAGCCATAGTGTGTAAAATAAAAGCAAATAAGATAAAAATCCCTTACGTAATACACATGTGCCGGCTCCGGAAGCAGGTCAATTTTCACCGGGAATTTCGTGTATTCCTTTTTTGATCCTGTCAAGGGTTCCTTCCCGGCCGATCATTTCCATGATTGTGAACAGGTCGGGACCCATACCGCTGCCCACCAGGCAAAGCCGGACGGGGATCATGACCCTGCCCATGCCGAGCTCTTTATATTCGATAAAGGCTTTTACATTTTTCTCCAATACATCCCTTTCCCAGGGGGCTGTCTTTTCCAGGATTGGAAAAAGATCTTTCAGGATTTCGGGAGAATCCTGTTTCCAGCGTTTTTTTACTATTTTTTGGTCGTATTCCTGCGGTGCCTGGAAAAAGAAAAAGGACTGATCCCAGAAATCGCGCACAAAATCCGCCCGCTCTTTGATTAAGCCCACGACTTTTTCAATGTATGAGGGCTCTGCTTCGATTTTTTTATCCCGTAATATCCTGGCATATTCGTTGGCCAGTTCTTGATCATCCTTTTTAGCCAGGTACTGGTGATTGAACCAGCGGGCCTTGTCCGGGTCAAACCGGGCGCCCGACCTGCCTACCCTGTCAAGGCTGAAGGCTTCAACCATTTCATCCAGGGAAAAGATCTCCTGCGCCGTGCCGGGGTTCCAGCCCAGCATAACCAGCAGATTGATGAATGCTTCCGGAAAATACCCTTCCTGCTTGTAGCCGGAAGAAACCTCACCTGTCTCCGGGTCCATCCATTCCAGGGGGAATACCGGAAAGCCCATTTTTTCCCCGTCCCGTTTACTGAGCTTGCCTTTTCCGGTTGGCTTCAGGATCAGTGGCAAATGGGCAAAAGCCGGCATATCTTCTTCCCATCCAAGGAATGTATACAGCAATACATGAAGCGGTAAAGAAGGAAGCCATTCTTCTCCGCGGATAACGTGTGTGATCTTCATCAGGTAATCGTCCACCACATTGGCCAGGTGATAGGTTGGAAGCCGGTCTGACTTGAAGATCACCTTATCGTCCAGGGTGGAAGACTGAAATACAAGGTCTTGCCGGATCTCATCACGGACATGGATCTCCTCATCTTCAGGGATCTTGATGCGGATCACATAATGGGCTTCTTCGTCCAGCAATTGTTCCACTGCCTCAGGTGGCAGGGTGAGGGAATTCCGCATCTCTTTCCTGGATTGATGGTTATATCCGGTTAAGGATGAACCGGAGGATTCCTGCTGCTTGCGCATTTCTTCCAGCGCCTCCGGGGTATCGAAAGCATAGTAAGCTTTTCCTTCTTCTACCAGCTTTACGGCATATTGTTCGTAAACCCCTTTTCTCTCCGATTGCCGGTATGGGCCGTATTCTCCCCCTTCAATGATCCCCTCATCGAAGGGCAGGCCGCACCAGTCGAAAGTTTCCAGGATATAGCTCTCGGCACCCGGTACGTAGCGGTTTTTATCCGTGTCCTCTATCCTGAGAATGAAATCCCCATCGTGTTTTTTGGCAAAGAGATAATTGTACAACGCGGTCCTGACCCCGCCGATGTGTAAGGGGCCGGTGGGACTGGGGGCAAACCTTACCCGAACTTTCCTGTCTGGCATAATGGTGGTATTTAATAAGGGCTTTTAAACAAATACCAAAGGTAAGAAAGAATTGGAATAAGAAAGCGGACAGGATCGGCCATGTATGCCTGGAAATGGGTCAATGGGTATGTTTATTGTCCCTTAAGATACGCAATACCAAACGGTCCTGCCATTTTTCAGGCAATGTGGACAAAAGTCGCAGGGAAGCCTGGCGGTTGATGTTATAATAAAAGCGTGGCTCCTTCTTTTGGGCGATGCGGAATATCTTTTTCGCCACTGTTTCGGGAGGCATTATCCTTCCGAAGTACCGTCCCGCCCTGGAAGCAAAAGCCTTGTATTCTGAATGGAACAGGGAATCGGGCCGGAGTGGGTTCCCGGCCAGTGCCTGATCGGATAAACGGGTCCGGATGGCCCCGGCCCGGATCATGGTCAGCCGGATGCCTTTCATCCGCAGCTCCTGCCGGATGGCCCGGCTAAGGGCTTCCAGGGTGATCTTGCTGATCTGGTAAGGCTGGAAGGCCCAGGGAATGTTTGCGCTCTCGCTGCTAATTTGGATGACCCGGGCCCCCGAGCCGGAAAGCAGGGGGAGGAAAGCGCGGATAACATTCAAGGCGCCAAAAGCATTGACATGGAAAATGTGCTGCAGCCTTTCGGGGTCAGATTCCGTAAGGGGGTACAGATCGAAGATCCCGGCATTATTGATCAGCACTTCGGGGATCATGTCCCTTTGCTTGATAAGGACCGAAATTTTTTCAGCGTCTTCCGGTTTTCTCACATCCAAACGGAATGGAATGATATTTCCCGGATGATGAAAAGATTCGGGATCCGGAGCATGGACATCGGTGGCAATGACCCTCCAGGATTTTCCGGTGAAAACATCGGCAAGGGCTTTGCCAAGCCCCTGGGCCGCTCCAGTGATAAACGCGGTTTTCATTTTATTTGGTCGTTTATGTGGCTCTTAGTCTGAAAGCACTGGGTTCTTTACATTTTAAGCAGTGTATGTATGAACAGGTTCATGTCGTCGATGTGTGTGCCTTTCCAGTATATTTTCCCGCAATTGCTGCAGCGGTAGAATTCATTGAAGCATTTTTTGGTCCCCGGTTCCAGGCGGTCAATGATGGCTTCTTTGTCCACTTTTTCAATTCTTCCGTTGCATTGCATACAGCGGCTGTATGGCTTTATTTTCCCCTTCAGGTCAAAACGCTCCAGGACTTCCCTGAGCTGCTCCGGCGGGTGTATGTTCCGCACATAATACCCTCGTTGTACCTTTCCGTTCTTCAATATGCCCAAATCGCGGGTCAGTATGGTCCGTTGCTCCCGGGTTGCGGCCTCTATGATCCCGGGATCGTCGAGATCCTTGTCAAAGCAAGAATCAAACCCCAGCATCCGAAGGTTGCGGGCCAGCTTGCCCAGGTGTACATCCAGGATGAAGCGTGGAACCCTCAAAGGTTCGGGTCGGAGGCGGTTGACCGGGGAAATGTCCATGGATTCAAATACCGGATAAACCGAAACACGGTCCCCCTCCGACGGTTTATAGCTGAAACCGACCGGTTCGCCATTTGCCAGAACCAGGTCCACCTCTACGTGCGGTATCCCTATGCTTTCAATGATGTCTTTGATGGTCGGCGTTCCGTTGAATCGATGCCGGAATTCGGTCTTTTTCCTTCTGGACGGAAGAAAATCATTCAACTCTTCATAAAACCGGATGTGTATATGCGATGGCATGGATTATTTAAAGCGCTTTTGTTTCATTTCCATCAGCCGGAAATGGTAAAGATACGCAAGAATGAAGTACCCCCCAACCGCACTGAAAACATGCCAGAGGAAATGGCTCCCCATGGGAAGGTAATTTGCGGAAACGGGATCGAGCTCCCTGAACAGCAATGCAAGAATAAACGAGATCAGGGTCAGGATGATAAAATTAACCTTAAAGAACCGGCTTTTATAAAGAACGATGGATAATGGGAGAAAAATGGTTATGCCTACCAATGCATAAGAGATGTTAATCGCGGTGTGC
Organism: Bacteroidales bacterium; assembly: GCA_018400295.1. GTDB lineage: Bacteria > Bacteroidota > Bacteroidia > Bacteroidales > B18-G4 > M55B132. The sequence continues at coordinate 23,330 of JAGYMZ010000012.1, forward strand.
GATGGCAGATTGTTGAACAGTACCAGTCGCAAACCGAAAACCGGGATGATGATCAGCAGGACGTACCACCATTTTTTCAGGACCTTTATCCAGAAATAAATTCCGATGGACAAGGTAAGGATGGCGGTTGGGAGGACATCCATGATCAGAAATGCAACCGAAGACCTGAAGAGATGGAAAAATGTGCTGCCCAGTCCACCCAGGATGATCAGCGGAATAGAATATGTCAGAAATTTGAAATTTCCGGGATTATTGCGGATTTTATAAGCCCAGTAAAGTGCGACAAATACAACCAGCAGACTCGAAAATCCATTCCATGGTTCTACGATGAGGTGATCCGGGTCGGTTTCTACATAAAATGGGCCCTCATCCCTGAATCGCTGGTTATACCAGGCCGTGTCAACATTGTCTTCAATAAAAGCTTGCATAGGCCATACCATTTGATCTATTATAAAGTGTCAACTGTTCAGGAGCCACGAATAATTCCTATATTTGTTTTTGTTCATTGAAAACGGCAACCAATTAACACCATTTCAACGAATATGTTTTTATCATCTTAAAATTTGTATATATGAACGACATTTACGCAAAAGAACAAAGAAACCTGTATTGCAAAGGTAAGAATGCGGATCTATTTTTGCCGGGGTTATGGTTTTTTCCCCGTTTGATCAAAAATCGGATGGGTATGCTGATCCTTGTCTTGCTTTCCGGATCGCTTTTGATTTCATCCTGCAGTAAGTCCCCCACTTACAGCATTGGCACCAGCGATCTGGATATGGTTTATACTCAGTACGATGACGGAATCAGTTTTACCGATTACAAAACCTATTCCATTACCGATTCCCTGAATATAGATGATGAAGGATTGACCCATGCAGACATTGAATACCTGCGTGATTATTATGATGTGGTCTTTGATAAGATCAATGCCAATATGCAGGAAAGGAATTATGTCCGGGTTGACAGCACGGAAGATCCTGAACTGGGCATCAGCGTATCCATAGTTACAAAGGAAAACTATGTGATCAGCTGGGGTTATTGGTGGGACTGGGGCTATTATGGTGATCCTTATTATTGGGGATATCCCGGTTATGGATACTATTATCCATGGGGGACCTATATGGGATCCTATGAAGAAGGAGCACTGATCATTGAGTTGATGGACCTGAAAAATCCGAACCTTCAGAAGAAAAAGCTGAATGCCTTGTGGGCCGGATTGGTTGGCGGCGTGCTCTCCAATAATGAAGGACTTATTGATGAGCGGCTTATTGATCAGATTGACCAGGCATTTGAACAATCCCCATATTTAAAGACCAACCCATAAAATCAGAAAACCATGAGAAAAGTAAATAATAACGACACATATTTAACTGAAAGACCGGTACATTATGCTTCAGGCCACAGCAAGATGATTGGTTCCGCTAAAGTGAAAAAAACAATCGCCATTCTTATCATTTTGTTTGCCTCCGCCTCATTTATTTTTGGACAGTCCAAAACCCGGTGGGAACTGGAATGGAACATCAGCACTGCCACCGGGGATCTGGGCGACTGGGTGGATCCGACCAGTTTCAGGGGGATTGAATTTGGCGGTTCTTATGAATTTGAAACCGGTTTTGTTGCCGGCGCATCCATTGGGTATGCTGCTTTTTTCAAAGAAACCGAAAGGATGACCGTGGAATTTGATAATGGGGCCCTCACAGCCAAGCAGTTCAGGGATATTTATAATTATCACATCATGGCAGAAGGAGGGTATGTCTTTCTGAATGAATCCCTGATCCGACCCTACGTTAAAGCCGGAATAGGTACGTTTTTCACGGAGCAGCAGCTGACCATCGGGTTGCTGTATTTTGATGAAGACAACTGGGATTTTGGCATGCGCCCGGAGATCGGCGCTTATTACCTCAATGAACGGGCCAGTATCGGGGCAACAGTGAATGCAAAATTCAATTATACACCCAATTACGGGAATGAACTGGACAGCTTTCACTATTTATCTTTTGGGGTAGGGTTCCTTTTTCAGTTATAGCATTCTTTGTGGAACAGGAGATTTTTCCTCTGTACAGGCAACATCGCAAGGCTATTCTGCGATCTGCGATTTGTGGCCCGGAACCCGCATCAGGTATTTGAGTGAAAGGCTCACCGAAGTGTAATCCATATCGCGTATATCCTGTTGCAAACGGAATTTGAGTATGAATCGACGGAATTTACGTTCACTGGTCATACGAATGACCATAGGTTTGTCGCCGTTTCCATGGTATCCGGAATACCCGCCAAATTGTCCGTTGATAAGCCAGTTTTCAGTTTGCAGGTCCAGGCCGGCCCCGAATAAAAATGCATCGTTTTGAAAATTATCCGTGCGGTAGGTCTGCCAGGCATAAAATCCAACCATGAAATAGGGGCGAAGTGTTTTTTGTCCGGCTTCATCCGAAAAAAAATTTTTCCCCGCAGACAAGGCAAAATGGTACCCCATGGCATCCGTATACCGGGCATCGGAAAAATTGCCGCCGGAGGCCGTTTTAAAATTGGCGGAAAAAAGTACATCAGGTAACCGGGATCTTTTTGACAAGAGCTGGATATGCGTGGCAATGTTAACATCCCCCGTGGTACTCCCTTCGCCGGATAATCCCCGTGCCATTCTTTCATCGCGCGTTTCCGGTGTCATGCGGTAGTGTTCATAGGGGATGAAAAAAACTTCGAAAGCAACCAGGTTTTCCGGAAAAACATAATAGAAGCGGGTAAGGAAGTCCTGTGTTTTATCTCCCGGACTGAAATATACATCTCCTCCTGCTTCCACGAAGCTGTGGCGACCGGTCCATCCATTGGTGATGTCCGGTACCGGGAGCGCATTGGGGCCCATATACCCGGGTGAGACGATCATGTACCGGCTCCAGTGGGTAACCCCGTCCCAGTTATGCTTCTGGTTCCACCAGGTGTAGTCTTCTTCCTGTGCAACAACGTTGCTTAAATGAAATGCCAGTAAGAAGAATAAAGATGTTATTTTGCAGGTCTGGTGCACTGGATAAAGATACTAAAATCAGATGTCATCCAGATGTCATCCGGATGACATCTGGATGACATCTGGTCTCTCCCCCCCAAGGCCCCTAACTCCCTAGCGTTGCTACCATCACAGCTTTGATGGTATGGAGGCGGTTTTCGGCCTGGTCAAAGACAACGGAAGCGGGGGATTCAAAGACATCATCGTTCACTTCCATGGCGTCAACACCAAATTTTTGATAAATGTTTTCACCTACCTTGGTTTCCCTGTTATGAAAGGAAGGCAGGCAGTGGAGAAATTTAACGTGCGGATTTCCAGTTTTTTGCAGCAACTTGTTGTTGATCTGGTAGGGCATCATCATGTTGATCCTCCGCTCATACTCAGAATCCGGTTCTCCCATGGATACCCATACGTCTGTGTACAGAAAATCCACTCCTTTGACGCCTTTTTCTACATCATCGGTTATTGTGATGGTTGCGCCGGTATCTTTTGCTGTGTTTTTACATTGGTTAACCAGTTCTTCCGGGGGGAAAAATTCTTCAGGGGCACAGGCCCGGAAATCCATGCCCATCTTTGATGCACCGACCATCAGTGAATTACCCATATTGTTCCGGGCATCGCCAAGATAACAGAATGAGATCTTATGCAGGGGTTTGTCGCTATGCTCCATCATGGTCAGAAAATCCGCAAGGATCTGTGTCGGATGATACTCGTTGGTAAGCCCGTTCCAGACGGGCACACCTGCATATGTACCCAGCTCTTCAACAATTGCCTGTCCGAAACCCCGGTACTCAATACCGTCATACATTCTACCCAGCACCCTGGCTGTATCTTTCATGGATTCCTTGTGGCCGATCTGAGATCCGGAGGGCCCGAGATATGTGACCTGTGCCCCCTGGTCAAAGGCTGCCACTTCGAATGCACAGCGCGTACGGGTAGAAGATTTTTCAAATATCAGTGCAATGTTCTTACCTTTGAGCCGTGGTTGCTCAGTGCCCGAATACTTTGCTTTCTTCAGGTCTGCGGAAAGATCAAGCAAAAACCGGATCTCTTTGGGTGTGAAGTCGAGCAACTTCAGAAAATTTCTGTTCCTTAAATTGTATGCCATGGTCTTTATTTTATGATAACACATTGATATGTTCCTCCGGAGTGGCAAAAATAGTATAAAATCTGCATTTTAATTTCAAAGAACCCCATAAGCCTCAAAAACGACATGCTGATCATAAAAAATACCCTTGTCTCCGACGACCTTTACCGGATAAGATTTGCCTGTCGCTTAAAAAAATGCCTGGGTGCCTGCTGCATAGAAGGTGATGCGGGTGCATCCCTTGAGGAAGAAGAAATTGCCACCCTGGAAGATGATATCGAAAACATTAAGCCTTATATGACAGGAAAGGGAAGGGCTGTTGTCGGTGAACGTGGGGTTTTCGATTACGACAGTGAAGGGCACTATGTTACACCCCTGGTTCGTGACAGGGAATGTGCTTATGCGATCTTCGACAAAGGCATTGCTATGTGTGCCATTGAAAAGGCATTTGAAGAAGGGGGAACAGACCTTCAAAAGCCGGTTTCATGCCATCTTTATCCCATACGGATTTCTGTGTTGAGCGATGGCCGCTCAGCTGTGAATTACCATGCATGGGATATATGCTCGAAAGCCCTGATCACCGGAAAAAGAAAGGACATTCCAATTTACCGTTTTTGCAGGGATGCCCTGGTCAGGAAATTCGGTAAGGATTGGTACCGCGAACTGGATGAAAAAGCCAGTGAAATGATCCATGCACGCAAGGGAAAAAATCCCGGATGATCATTCATCTCCTTCACCCATCTGGGCCATGGATGCCAGTTCCTTGTCTATATGGAACAAACCGCCTTTTTCACCTTTGGCCAGGTTGAATTTGTCCAGAATGGCGCTGGTAAGACTTTCCTCTTCGATTTGTTCGTTTACATACCATTGCAGGAAATTGGCCGTGGTATAATCATTTTCATTCATGCACATTCCATACAGGTCGTTGATGCATTTGGTTATGTATTGTTCGTGCTTGTGGACTTTAACAAATACATCATGCAGGGATTTGAACCCACTTTCCGGTGCATCCAGTTGCAGCGCCTTTGCATGCCCGCCCCGGTCATTCAGGAATTTCAACAATTTCAACTGATGCATGCGTTCTTCGTCGGAATGTTCATACAGGAATTCTGCTGCTCCGGGGTAACCATTGGTTTCACACCAGGAAGCCATGGACAGATAGATCCTGGATGAATCTTCTTCTCTTTTTATTTGCTCGTTAATTTCTTTTTCAATTTTTTTAGAAATCATTGGTCCATTGTTTTGAATGTTGAACTTAGATTGCCTTGTTTTAGTTTGATCAACAAAGAACGGGGCTAAATGTTTTGTCCCGGGTTCAGTTTATGAATGCAATGCTATTCATTCAGGGCATTGGCCCCGCTGACAATTTCGATAAGCTCATTTGTAATGGCAGCCTGGCGTGCTTTGTTGTATGAGAGTTTAAGATCTTTAAGGAGCTCCTGAGCATTATCGGTGGCCTTATGCATGGCTGTCATCCTTGCCCCGTGCTCAGATGCGGAGGAATCCAGGAGTGCTTTGTATAGCTGGATCTTCAAGGTCTTGGGAATAAGTTGCTTTACCATATCCATAATTCCCGGTTCGAAGATATAATCCGGGATCAAACCGGATTCTTCTTTTTCCGGTGCCTGAAAGGGAAGGAACTGTTCATGGGTTGGTTCCTGAACGGATGCATTCTTGAATTTGTTATATACAATGTCGATCCGGTCAAATTTTTTACCGGAAAAGAGCTTCATGAAATGTTCAGCCATGGGGGCAACATTTTCAAAACTCAGGGCATCGAAAATTTCCGTATTGATATCAAAAATTGGATATTGTCTTCTTTTAAAATGCTCTGCTGCTTTTTTCCCAAAAAACATCATTTGTAGGTTGCCGTGGTCGTATTGCTTCTGATAATTTTCGGATATGATCTTGTGTGTGAATTTAATGATATGACTGTTAAAAGCTCCGCAAAGTCCGCGGTTGGATGATATGATAAGGAGCAGGATCTTTTCCGGGTCCCTGGGGTGGGTATATTCTTCATCTTCCAGATCTTCGGTATTTTGGCTGAGATCACCAAGGATCTGATGCAGTTTATTGGCATAAGGCCTGATTTTCTGGATAGCTTCCTGGCCCCTGCGCAATTTAGCGGCCGAAACCAGTTTCATGGCACTGGTGATCTGCTGGGTCGACCTGACCGATTCAATCCTGTCTCTTACTTCCTTTAAGTTTGGCATAATTTCCCGGTGAAATGGTGTTATTCATATTTGCTTGCAATTTTTCCTGCAACCTTTTTTAGGACATTCTGGGCCTCATCCGTTAGTTTTCCCGATTTGATCAAATCCAGGATGTTTTTGTGTTCCTCTTCAAGGGTGTGCAAATACTCTTCCTGAAAATCCTGAATTTTTTTGATCGGCACTTTTTTCAACAGGTTGTGGGTGCCACAGAAGATTATGGCGACTTGTTGTTCCACCACCATGGGCGAATACTGAGGTTGTTTCAGGATCTCAACATTTCTCTTGCCCTTCTCGAGAACAGCCAGCGTGGATGGGTCAAGGTCGGAACCGAACTTTGAAAATGCTTCCAGTTCCCTGAACTGGGCCTGGTCCAGTTTTAATGTTCCGGCGACCTTTTTCATGGATTTTATTTGTGCGTTACCGCCCACCCTGGATACGGAAATGCCTACATTAATGGCGGGCCGCACGCCGGCGTTAAACAAGTCGGTTTCCAGGAAGATCTGCCCATCGGTAATGGAGATCACGTTCGTTGGTATGTATGCAGAGACGTCCCCCGCCTGCGTTTCAATGATGGGAAGGGCGGTCAGGGAACCGCCACCTTTAACCTTGTCTTTAATGGATTCGGGCAGGTCATTCATTTTTTGTGCGATCTTATCAGAAGATATGATGCGTGCCGCCCGTTCAAGCAATCTTGAGTGCAGGTAGAAAACATCTCCCGGATACGCTTCCCTGCCCGGGGGCCGCCGCAGTAGGAGGGACACCTCCCTGTATGCTACGGCCTGCTTGGACAGGTCATCGAAAATAACCAATGCCGGTTTCCCCGTATCGCGGAAATATTCTCCTATAGCGGCACCCGCAAAGGGAGCATAAAACTGCATGGCTGCCGGATCCGATGCGGTAGCGGAGATCACCACGGTATAATCCATGGCACCATTGTCTTCCAGGATTTTAGCAATATTTGCCACAGAAGAACCTTTTTGTCCGATAGCCACATAAATGCAATATACCGGTTCACCTTTTTCATAAAACTCTTTCTGTTTGATGATCGTATCTATGGCAATGGCGGTCTTGCCGGTCTGCCGGTCGCCAATGATAAGCTCCCTTTGCCCCCGGCCGATCGGGATCATGGCATCGATGGCTTTGATCCCGGTTTGCAGGGGTTGATTTACAGGCTGCCGGTAAATTACACCGGGCGCTTTTCTCTCCAGGGGCATTGTGAATGTTTCGCCCCTGATCTTCCCTTTTCCGTCAATGGGTTCGCCTATGGTGTTGATCACCCTTCCCAGCAAACCTTCCCCCGCTTCAATCGATGAGATCTTTTTTGTCCTTTTGACCGTAGCTCCCTCGTTGATGCCCGTGGATTTTCCCAGGAGGACCACGCCGACATTATCTTGTTCCAGGTTCAGGATGATGCCTTTGAGGTCGGTTTTGTCAAATTCAACGAGCTCGCCGGCTTCTGCATTGTTGAGTCCGTATATCCTGGCGATGCCATCACCAATTTGAAGGACGGTTCCGGTTTCTTCCAGCTCGGCCTGGGTTTTAAATCCTGAAAGTTCCTTACGGAGTATTGCAGATACTTCTGCCGGTTTTATGTCTGCCATAGGATAAAATGATTATTCTTATATTTTTCTTTGATACAGGTTAAATCTGGCCGCTTTCCTATGAAGGCGGTTCAGTTGATTGGCTATGCTTGCATCGTATTGCCAGTCGCCGTATTTCATGATAAACCCACCGATCAGTTCCTCCCGGATCTTATCGGCCATTTCAATTGTGCTTTTGGTATGGTCTTCAAGCAAACGTATGATCCGTTTTTTTGTTTCATCGCCTATTTTATGGGCCGTTTGAAGTTCGACCGTGAGAATGTTCTTAAAATCCTTATAGAGATCAAGGAAAGCTGCTGCAATGCCCCCAAGGAATTTTTCCCTTTTTTTGTTTGTGAGGAGCACGATAAACCTCATGGTTAACTCGCTGACCCTATCTTCAAATAAAATCTTAAGTACATTGCCCTTTTTATGGGACCGGATGATGGGGCTTTTCAGGAATAGTCGCAATTCTTTACTGCCGTCACATGTACTCCTGATCATCTCCATATCCTTCTTCACGGTTTCCAGTACATCCATTTCCAGGGAAAGACCGAAAAGGGCTTTTGCATATCGTTTGCTCAAGAAGAGGTTCGCCATGTTAATTTAATTGCGCTTCGTCAATGAGTTTATCAATGTATTTTTTTTGCTTCTTAATGTCTGAAAGCTCATCTTTTAAGATCATTTCTGCGATTTCAATGGCCAGGTCTGCCAGTTCATTTTTCAGATCTGTCATCGCTGCCTTTTTTTCATTTTCTATTCTTTCCTTGGCATTTTCCACGATCCTGTCGGCTTCTTCATTGGCTGCTTCCCTGGCCTTTTCGATGATCGAGTCTTTTGTCTTGCGTGCCTGTTTCAGGATGGCATCGTGTTCTTGTTTTGCTTCTTTCATCAACTTCTCGTTGCTGAATTCCATGTCTTTGATCTCATCCCTGGCTTTGTCTGCTGCCTTTAGCGATTCGTCAATAAATGTCTCCCTTTCTTTCAGGGCCTTCATAATTGGTTTCCAAGCGAATTTTCCAAGAATGATGATCAGGATGGCGAAAACCAACGTCATCCAAAAAATCAGGCCTATTCCGGGGTTTACAAGTTCCATAGGTCAAAAAATTTCACAATGAAATCGTGCTTGCGGGCCAACCGCCCGTAAGCACGATAATCGGATTGTTTTAGATAAATACGATCAAAAGACAAACAACGATGGCAAAGAAAGCAACACCTTCAATAAGTGCAGCAGATACGATCATGTTTGAACGGATATCCCCGGATGATTCAGGTTGACGGGCGATGGACTCCACCGCCGCTTTACCTATCTGGCCGATGCCCATGCCTGCTCCGATCGCTGCTATGCTTGCGCCCAAACCAGCGCCCATCTTGGCAAGTGGTGCCAGTTCATTTGCTGCTTGTAATAAAATAGCCAATAAATCCATAGTACATAATTATTAATGATTATAAACAAAGACTAATGTTCTTCTACGGTCATTCCAAAATAAAGGGCCGACAATAATGTGAAAACGTATGCCTGTATGAATGCTACCAACAATTCGATCAGGGTCATGAATAATGAAAAAAGAACCGAAACTATTGAAACCCCATAGCCATAGGTCACATCCAAATTGCCGAAAATAAAGATCAAACTGATGAAACCAAGAATGATGATATGTCCTGCCGTGATGTTTGCAAAAAGACGGACCATCAGTACAAAAGGTTTTGTAAAAAGCCCAATGATCTCAATGACCGGCATCAGGGGCACCGGTACTTTCAACCACCAGGGTACGCCCGGTGTATTGAAAATATGTTTCCAGTATTCTTTATTCCCGCTGAAGGAAATGATCAAAAAAGTGAAAAATGCCATCACGCCGGTTACAGCAATATTTCCTGTAACATTGGCACCTCCTGGGAAAAAGGGTACAAGTCCAAGCAGGTTGTTAAAAAAGATGAAAAAGAAAAGGGTCAGAAGATAGGGCATGTACTTCATGTACTTTTCTTCACCAATGGATGATTTGGCAATGTCATCACGGACAAACAGTATCAAAGGCTCTAACAGGGATTGCACCCCTTTGGGCGCCTCATATTTTCTCCGCTGATACCTCCTTGCGATGCCAATAAACAATATGCTTAAAAGAATGCTGCTGATAATGATGGCAGTTGCATTCTTGGTGATGGATAAGTCGACCGGCAGTTCGTCACTTTTCTTTTCTACAATGGCCTCACTGTCGATCATGTCACTTTCCAGAGTACGTATGATCCTGCCTTTATGGTCTCCTTCCGTTTCAAGCTTAAAGCCATTGTAACTTGCATGCCCGTGTTGGAATCTGCTTGACCAGAATGCGTGCAGACGTCCTTCATGAAGAAGTATGATCGGAAGCGGGATGCTCACGTGGTGTTTTTCCCCTTCCGAATCTTTATAATCCAGGATATGCCATTCATGCGAATCTATAATGTGTTCAATGATCTTTTCACCTGCATTGTATTCTTCTTCCATCACTACTGTTTCCCAAGGTTCCTCATCGCTTTTCTGATGATCCTGATCCGGAGCGGGAGGATGGTCTGCGGGCTGGAAAAATGACGTGCTTAAAACACCCATGGTTATGAGCACCATTACGAAACCAATCTTTGCGAACAGCAGCTTAAGTTTCATATTCAAAAATCTGTATACATCACGGATCAGGCTGCAAGTTTACAAATATTTAGGCAATTTATAAAACCATTTCTAAATAACTTGTTATGTCAGCCTGTTGAGCCGGGGTATCGGGATCGGGAAAAATATTTTGCCCGTATCTCTTGTTTCCTGCGAAAATAAATATTAATTTAATGCGATAGAAAATCAGAAAATAGATTGTTGAAAAAACCATCAAAACAGGAATTATGAAAACGATGCTTCTTCTTTCCGGTGTAGCGGTGCTGGTGTTTTTAAATTTTTGCAATCCCCCGGGACCAGCCACGGACCTGGATGAGGAATTTTCCGGGATCCGCACCGTGCTGGAAAAATATGAAATAGCCAATGAAGACGAGGACTTTAGCATCATCGAAGAAATATGGGCCGACGATGATGCAATTATCCTCATCGGTACCGAAAGAGATGAAAAACTTGTGGGATGGGAAGAAATTCGAAAGGCCGTCCGCAATCAGCACCGCAATTTCGAAAACACGCTTATTTCCATTACAGAGCAGATGATCAACATAAATGAAACGGCCAACACCGCCTGGTTTTCCGAAGAGCTGAGCTATAATTTTATTTATGAAGGGGAGGCCATGAGCTATGAAGGTATCCGGTTCACGGGTGTCCTGGAAAAAATCGATGGGAAATGGAAACTGGTACAGGGACATCTTTCAATGCCCGCCGAAACAAAAATGTCGAAGGAAATGACGAATAATTGAGTGTACGGGTTATTCAACGGCTGAAGTGAATTGCTTCAGAAAGCGCAGGTCATTTTCAAAATAGAGGCGGATGTCTTTTATCTGGAATAAGGTCATGGCCGTGCGCTCAATCCCGATGCCAAAAGCGTATCCCGAGTATACGGAGCTGTCAATACCACATTTGTCCAGCACATTGGGATCTACCATTCCACATCCCAAAATTTCAAGCCAACCGGTGAATTTACACACATTACAACCTTTTCCATGACAAATTTTGCAGGTGACATCCATTTCTGCCGAGGGTTCTGTGAACGGGAAATAGGAAGGACGGAACCTTACCTGTGTATTGGGCCCCAGAAACTCACGGGCAAAATAATACAATGTCTGCTTGAGGTCGGCAAAGGATACATCCCTGTCAATGTATAAGCCCTCTATTTGGTGAAATATGCAATGTGATCTGGCGGATATGGCTTCGTTCCGGAAAACCCGCCCGGGTGATATTGTGCGGATCGGGGGGCTGGAATTTTTCATTACCCTGACCTGGACGGATGAAGTATGCGTGCGAAGCAAGACATCAGGATCCTTTTCCAGGAAAAATGTATCCTGCATATCCCTTGCCGGATGTTCTTCCGGGAAGTTCAATGCCGTAAAATTGTGCCAGTCGTCTTCTATTTCCGGGCCCTCTGACACGGTAAACCCAATCCTGGAAAAAATATTGATAATGCGGTTATTGACCAGGGAAATGGGATGCCTCGAACCAAGTTGTATTTCTTCGGCCGGTCTTGTGAGATCAACAAAACCAATGTTGGTGGATTCCCGGGTTTGAAGGGTGGAGGCCAAGTGGTCAAATTTTTCGTGTGCCAGCTTTTTAAGGGCATTCAAGGATTTTCCGAGTTCCCTCCGTTGCTCCGGCGGCACATCCCTGAACGCTTTGAATAATTCCTGTATTTCTCCTTTTTTGCTTAAGTATTTAAGCCGGAATTGTTCAAGTTCTTCCTTTCCGGAGGCAACAAAGGATTCTATTTCACTGGTGATTTTTTGTATCCTGTCGTTCATGATCAATATTCAACAAGTTCGATATCAATGATCACCGGATTAATGGGTTGCGTGCCTTCACATGGCACCGCCGCGATCTTATCCACCACGTTCATGCCCCGGGTTATTTCCCCGAAAACGGTATATGTTTCATCAAGATGGGGAGCTCCCCCAAGTCCGCGGTAAGTGTGACGCTGCTCTTCAGAAAAAGTGATGTCAAACCGTTCTTCTATGGCATCCAACTCATCATCCTTAAAACGCCTGCCCTGTATAATATAAAACTGGCAACCGGAAGATTTTCTCTCTGGGTTTACATCATCACCGGTCCTTGCTGCCCCTAAGGCCCCTCTCTTATGATAATGATTGCTTTTTATTTCTGCCGGGATCAGATATCCGGGATCCATCTGCCCGTCCTTGTTTGCGCCGCCCTGGATCATAAAACCATTGATGACACGGTGAAACCGGGAACTGTTGTACCAGCCCTCCCCAACCAGCTTAATAAAATTATCTCTGTGAAGGGGCGTGTCGTTATACAATTTCCCGATGATGTTGCCTAATTTGGTTTTAATGACGAAATGAGTGGTTTTGGTTTGGGAGAATGTGCTTACTGAAAACAAAACCATAAATGCAAAAACAATGAATTTTTTCATATGCAGTATTTTTTATATATTGGAACCGTTTTGCAATAATAATAAATTCAACGCAGTTAGGGATACATTATGATGTTGCCCTCCTGGTTTTCTTCATTTTCTCAAGAAAATGCTTTCGGCACAGGGGTTCATAATGATCCTTTTCCCCGAGTTTAATGAGGCTTTCTCCTTCTGCCTTTCTGTGTGAGTAATTGGCCAGTTCTCCGCATTCAATGCAGATGGCATGTACCTTGGTCACAAATTCGGCTGTGGAAAGAAGTCTGGGTATCGGCCCAAAGGGATTCCCCTGATAGTCCATGTCGAGGCCGGCAACTATAACGCGCAAACCATTGTTAGCCAATCTATTACAAATATTTATCAGGTCTTCATCAAAAAATTGCGCCTCATCAATTCCCAATACTTCAATGCCTTCTGCATAATCCAGGATCTCATGGGAATTGGCAACAGGCATGGAGTGTATCGAAGAGTCATCGTGAGAAACGATGTTAACCCGGTCGTAACGGTCATCAATAATGGGCTTAAAGATCTCTACCCGCTGTTTTGCTATCCTGGCCCTTTTCAAACGGCGAATAAGCTCTTCTGTTTTTCCCGAGAACATTGAACCGCAAATCACTTCAATCCATCCGGTTCGGCTATGGTTTTTTGACTTTTCCAGGAACATATGCTAATTATAAAGTCAATGTTTTATATCTTTAACGATCCTAAATCCGCTGGCAAAAGATGAAATCACGCTTTTCAGCGGGTATGGGAATATGTAAGATCTGCGTTTATTCGGTATACAGGATTCAATATAAATACAAAATTACGAATTCTATCGTTTGATGATGTAAAGAGCAAAACATTATTATGGAAAGAAAATTGTTGGAATTACAGATTGAACATCTTTTGCAGAACATTAAGTTCCGGATGGACACGATCCGCAGGCAGGATGATCATATTCCCAGGTTGGATCTGGACGGGTTAAAGGATAAGGTCAGAGAACTGTATGATCAGGTGCTGATGCTGGAGATATACTCCTCCGGCCGAATTAAAAAGGTGTCCGGACTGTACGACAGTTCGGGTAAGGAAGAGAAAAACCGTCTTTCGGCCGGCGACCGGTCCACAAATATTCCTGATAGCACAACCGAAAGATCTGATGGAGATGAACGTTCTGGGCGGAAAACTCCCTCTTCCGGTGTGCAACCCCGGGTTGAGAAAGAACCCCACGTGAAAACCAACGGGAAAAAGACCCCATCAAAAAGAAACATTGATGATATCCAGGAGAAAAAGAAAACCCTGGCCGATAAATATCTGAAGGAGGATGACAGGTCGGTTGCGGCCAAAATAAAGAGAAACCCCATTGATGATATGAAACTGGCCATTGGTGTGAATGATAAATTCTTACTCATTAAGGAATTGTTTGGAGGGAACATTCAGGAGTACACCGAAGCCATCGATCAATTGAATTCATTTCAAACCTTTGAGGAGGCTGCCGCCTGTTTGAAAAGCCTGGCTGCCCGGTATGAATGGAAAGACGATTCGGAACACTATATCAGGTTGTCGGAAATTGTTGAAAGGAAATATCTGTAACCATGCGTGCCTGGATTTTTGTTTTGTTTGCATTTCTGGGAAGCACTGGTTGGAGCCAGGATATTACATACGCCCGTGATATCCTGGATAAATTGACTTCTCCGGGAATGCACGGGAGAGGATACTATAAGAAAGGGGATAAAAAGGCTGCGCGGTTCATCAAAAGGGAATTTCGTAAAAATGGAATACATGCCTTTGAAGGGAACTATTTTCAGAAGTTTGATCTTCCGATCAATACCATCCGGGGAAGGGTGGAACTTACCATAAATAACCGTAAACTGGATCCGGGACAGGACTTTCTTATTGCTGCCTTTTCCCCGGGTATGCACAGGACATTTACTCCTTTGTGGCTGACCGGCGATTCTTTGGATGCAGCCAGTGCGGAGCATTTGCATGAAAAATATGACCTTTCCGAAAGGATCATCATTACCGGTTCGCATCACAAAAAACTTACCCGCGGCAATTATTTGAATGCGCATGCCATCATCCTGAAAGACGAGGAGGAACCATTGTGGTGGCATGTTTCTAACGGGCGTGAACAAGCAGACCATGTTGTGATCGACCTGAAAAAGGATGCCCTCCCTGAAGGCGGCGTGGAGTCCGTTGAAGTTCGGTATAGAAGCCGGTACATAGAGAAATACAGGACACAAAATGTGATCGGTTTTATAAAAGGGCATGCTGAACCCGACAGTTTTCTCGTATTTACAGCGCATTATGATCATCTGGGAAGAATGGGCAAGGAAACGTATTTTCCGGGTGCCAACGACAATGCCAGCGGAACTGCTATGGTCATGGACCTGGCACGGTTTTTCGGCGAGCCCGGGAATGCTCCCGCTTATTCGGTTGCTTTTATGCTTTTTGCAGGGGAGGAAGCCGGCTTGGAGGGTTCCCGGTATTGTGCCGATAACCCGCCATTTCCTCTGTCCCGTATTAAGTTCCTGATCAATCTGGACATGATAGGCACCGGGAGTGAAGGCATAACCGTTGTTAACGGAACGGTTTTTAAAAAGGCATTCGGATGCCTGCAACGGATCAACAAAGATAAAGGATACCTTGCGGAGGTGAAAGTCCGTGACGAATCCTGCAACAGCGACCATTGCCCTTTTTACCAAAAAGGCGTCCCTTCCGTATTTATCTATACCCGTGGAAAGGAGTATTCTGAATACCACACCATAACAGATATGGCAGAGGATCTGCCCCTGACCGGATATGAAGATCTGTTCGGGCTGCTGGTCGATTTCGTACATTCATTTGCCGAAGGCCGAAAAAAATAAACCCATGGCAAAATTATATTTGGTGCCAACTCCAATCGGCAATCTGGAGGACCTTACCTTCCGGGCTAAACGTATCCTGGGAGAAGTTGACCTGATCCTTGCCGAAGATACCCGTAAATCCGGGATATTATTGAAGGAATACGGTATCCATACAAGCATGACCCCCTATCATCAGCATAATGAACACAGGGTACTGGGCAGAATGATGCAAATGCTGCTGGATGACAGGGAGCTGGCCCTGGTTACGGATGCCGGGACCCCAGGAATATCGGATCCTGGATATTTGCTGCTGAGAGAATGCATACGGGAAAATATACCCGTCGAATCCCTTCCCGGACCGTCGGCTTTTCTTCCTGCACTTGTGCAGTCAGGACTGCCATGCGACAGGTTTTTCTTCGAAGGATTCCTTCCGCCAAAAAAAGGGCGCAGGAAAAGATTGTCCGAACTGAGCCTGCTTAAACATACGATTATCCTGTACGAATCGCCCCATAGATTATTGAAAACACTGGAACAATTGGCAGCGCATTTTGGTCCCGGCCGGCAGGCTTCTGTATCACGGGAGCTCACTAAAATTCATGAGGAAACTGTACGGGGGAACCTCGAAGAGATTACCGGTCATTTCCTTTCCCGGGGTGTAAAGGGGGAATGCGTGATCATTATATCCGGGAATGACTGACATTTAAATATTGGGTGCATGAAAAGCCCTGACAAATTTCAGGGCTTTTTTATTCCTACCGAGCTTTTGCATGACCGGTTTTGCTGTTCGATATTGCTATATTTGTGCATAAAAGGAAGGTATGCCTTATACTTATAAGTATCCAAGACCTGCATTAACGGTTGATTGCCTGATCTTTTCAGGCAATCAGGGAGCATATTCCGTGTTGCTCATTAAAAGAGGAACCCCACCGTTCCAGGGTATGTGGGCCTTGCCCGGCGGATTTGTTGATATTGAGGAAACCCTGGTGGAGTCGGCATCCAGGGAACTGAAAGAAGAAACGGGCCTGGATAACATCACATTGCATCAGTTGTATACATTTGATGCCCCAGACCGTGATCCCCGTCACAGGACCATATCGGTGGCCTTTTATGGATTTGTGAGAAAGGAGGAGGTCAGGGATATTGCCGGTGATGACGCTGACGATACCCGGTGGTTCTCACTGGAGGACCTGCCTGAACTGGCCTTTGATCACGAACATGTAATACACACTGCAATGGAGAAGCTCCCGGGTTTGAAATGAAAATTCCCGGTACCGTTTGTGTCAGGTTTCCAGGCGCGGACGTATTCTTAATCGACTAAATTGCTATTTTTGAAAAAAATTCACTGCGTAAACCAGTATGCCAAGCCCCCGATGGCTTCCTATGGAAGAAAGGATTTTTTTTGCTTTGATTACGAGGTGCTTATGGTGTGACACAAACTGCTGCCGGAAAATGAAAATTGCAACGCGCACAGACTTATTTAATGATATTATCTTACTGGAAAAGAAGGGGAACAGAACATGGTTGCCCGCGAAAAGGCATGTTTTGAACCGCCTGCTTTTTGTGTTGATCCCTATGTATTTTATGCAGGTTTCGGCCCAGCAACGTGATTATTATGATCCGGATTTCCAGCGAAGCATCGGTTATCACGTGACGGAAGCCGATGCAGCACAGTATAAAAACATTCCTGTGTTGAATCTTCCCGAAGATTACCGTAATAAGGACCTTCCGGTTTGGGTGGACAATTCCCTTCAACCCTACCTGAGGCCCGTTTTCAGTCAGGAGTCCTATCCCAATTGCATGCAGTCTACATCAATTGCCTATAATTATACTTATGAGATCAACCGGTCAAGAGGGATTCCTTCAGATGTACCTGAAAATCAATACACAACGCATTTTTCCTGGAATTTTTATAATGGAGGGGATGGCTGGTACGGTGTAAACTACCTGCACACGTTCAATGTGTTGGAAAAATGCGGTAACCCCACAGTGACTGATTACGGTGGGATGTATAACGGAGGCGGAAGCCGGTGGATGAGCGGATATGATGAATATTATGCGGCAATGAAAAACAGGATAACTGGCATTTATGCAATACCTGTCGATACGGAAGAAGGTATCCTGACCCTGAAGCACTGGCTAAATGATCACCTTGACGGATCGGACGTGGGTGGAGTAGCCAGTTTTATTGCGTGTAGCCCCTATTCTCTGCTTAAGCTCCCGGAAGCGACCCCGGAAGCCGGCAAATATGTCATAGCTTCATGGTGCGACAGGGCGCTGCATGGCATGACCATCATCGGGTACAACGATTCCATCCGGTTTGATTACAATGGGGATGGAAAATATACCAATGACATGGATATAAACGGGGATGGTGAGGTCAATGTTCGCGACTGGGAGATCGGCGGGTTTAAATTTGTAAATTCCTACGATACCACCTGGGCCGATAAAGGGTTTAGTTATGTGATGTATAAAACATTTGCCGATCCGATACAGGAAAATGGCATTTGGGGGAATCAGGTTCACGTGATCAACGTTAAGCAAAATTATGATCCCACCATTGCCTGCAAGGTGAAGTTAAAACACGACTCCAGGGAAATGATAAAAATAACGGCCGGGGTCTCCGGTGATCCCGAATGCCCGTATCCCCGAAAAATCCTTGAATTTCCCATTTTTGATTTCCAGGGAGGTGACAAGTATATGCAGGGAAGCGATACCATTGAAATGAACCGGATAATTGAATTTGGCCTGGATATCACTCCGCTGTTGAGTTTTGTTGAGACCGGAAAGGAATCCAGGTTTTTCCTCACAGTCACTGAAAGGGATGAACGGAATGAAGGCCATGGCGAGATCCTGTCTTTCTCATTAATGGATTACAGCGGTGTTTCGCCCGTTGAAATACCCTGTCCGCAAAACAATGTTCCATTGGCCAACAATTTTAAAACACATCTTGGCGTGGTCACTTCCATCAATTTTGATAAACCGGAGATCCTGACCCATGCCTTGCCGGGATATCAGCCGGGAACGCAGTTTTCCCATACCCTTCAGGCACAGGGAGGGAAGGAACCATACAACTGGCATCTCAAAAAAAATTATAATGTCAGTATGGAACATGGTGCTTTTCCGGGATTTTCCGGAAGTCTGATTTCCACGAACAGCGGTGAGGATACGGTTCATAGCATTCCCCTGGACTTCAGCTTCCCCTATTTCGGGAAAGCATACGATACACTGCATGTGAGTGATGGGGGGTACATCTATTTTGACGAAGGTGTACGTTTCTGGTCTTACATTTGGAAACAGCGGGATTTTTTGAAGGATATCAAAAGCATTTCACCCTTTCTGAGCAAGCAGCTGTGCCTGGATCCCGGCAACGATGACGGACTTTGGTATAAACAGGAAAGCGACAATATCATGTTTTCCTGGGATGGCACAGCAAAGGATCAGCCCCTGGATTCTGACCTGCAGTTTGCTGTGCAGTTGTTTGATGACGGGACCGTGGTCTTTTACTACGGAAATATGATCTTTGAAGGGAATATTGAATGGGCCGGCGGCCTTTCTGATGGAGATGGGATTAATCATTCCATTCTGGATGCCTCTGATCCTGGCTTGCTTGCAAAGGGTTCGAAAATCAGGTTTATTCCGGGAAATTTTCCGGCAAATGCAGAAATAAACCGGCAGGGGGAATTGACCGCCTTCATCCCGGAAAATTCTGGAATATTTGATCTGGAAGTGGTGCTGACGGATGATCATAATATTTCCCATAGCAGACAATATCAGCTCTCGGATGGCCTGGCCATTGATTATATCATTCATTCCGGTGACGATACGATCATTGAACCCGGTGAAACTGTTTCCCTGGATGTGGTTGTAAAAAATGTTTCAGCCGGAACCGTACCAGATATTTCCTTGGAAATGTCAACTTCCGATCCTTTTATTTCAATCACCGATCCTTCCGAGGTAATTGGGAAACTGGACCCCGGAGACCATGTGACAAAAGTGAACGCAATTGAATTTCATGTTTCGGAAAGTGCGCCGGATACATATACTGCCCGCATTCTGAGCATGCTGAATTCACCGGGAAATAGCTGGGAATCGAGTATGTTTGCTATGATCCACGCACCCGAACTGGGGATCCATGAATATTCTATTGTCGATGGCGACAATCAGCGCCTGGATCCCGGTGAGTCGGCCACCATATCCATATCCATACAAAATACCGGCCATGCGGGAGCGGGGAATGTTACCGCAAGCCTTCATTCCATCGATCCTTATGTTGGCATTACAGGTAACAGCATACAGGAAATCGGTTCTGTTCCTGTTGGCGATACCCCATCGGCGGATTACGATATAGAAGCAAGCTTTAATGCGCCCCATGGACATATTCCGGGGTTGGTCCTGGAGATCCGTGAAGATGGCTTGCCGGTGTGCAGAGATACGATAGAGCTGATGATCGGGAAAATGCCGGCCCTGGTCATTGACCTGGACCCACAAAACCATTCCGGACCGGTCATATTTAATACGATTCGGGATATGAACATTCCATGCCGGTATACCCGGGCCTTCCCCGTGGAAGATCTGAACAAATACCAGTCTGTTTTTCTGAGTCTCGGCATTCATTTTTCCAACCACATCCTTACACATGATCAGGGAAACCTCCTTGCAGGGTTTCTCTCGGACGGCGGAAGGTTATACATGGAAGGCCGCACCACCTGGGGGGATGATCCCCAGACTTCCGTTCATGATATGTTCAATATGGATGCGATCTCCATGCCAACGATGTACGGGGTACTGCTTGGCCAGGACAGTACCTTCACACAGGGAATGGCCTTTGAAAATTCCGCCACACCTCCATTTGCATACTATTATCTGGAACCTGTTGCGCCTGCATATGCCATTTTTAAAAATGCCACCGACAGCCTGGCCTGTGTGATCGCCCAGAATGCAGGAACGTATAAGACCATCGGTTCCATTACGGAATTTGGCGCATTGATCGGGAACGACTCTTCCACATATACCGGACTTATGTCGGAAATGCTGGACTTTTTTGATATTGTTCTTACCGTGGCGGGTATGGAGGAGCATGAGGCAAAACCGTTTCTTTCGGATGTTGTTTGTTTTCCCAATCCTTTCCGGGAACAGACAGAAATACGTTTTACGCTGGCCTCACCATCGGAAGTTGGCATTCAGGTTTTTAACCTTCAGGGACAGCTTATGGACCGGATTTTGAGATCCAGACGCATGCACGGTGGATCGCATACCGTTGCGTGGAATATTTCAGCTGGCGTGAACAAGAATATGCCGGAAGGAATTTACATATATAGAATATTCGCAGGAGATCAGGTGTTTACGGGTAAAATGGTGCTGTTGCGATAAAGACGGGATCTCCCCCCCGGACGGAAACAGACGGGCAGGCATGATGAATTCCGGCACTGCTGAATAAGCAAGGATTTTTAATAAACTGGCATATATATAAAAAAGCGACCCATGAATTGCAGAAAACTTTTTATGATGTTCCTGGCGATCGGAATGTCTGCATCTTTTCTTTTTGCGCAGGAAAAGAAATACGTTCCGGGGGAACTCATCGTTCAATTTGATCATTCCAACCCGCAACAAGTTTTAATGGACAAGCTTGTCAGGGATTTTTCAGACATACAGCTGCAACCTGTGAAAATACTATCAAAAAGGCTGAATATCTGGCTTGTTTCTTATCAGGAAGGATCACGCAAGGATACACGCATACTTGCCGCTGTGAGAAATTCCACGGGTATATCCAATGCCCAGTTCAATCATTATGTGTCCTTACGGGAGACAATACCGGATGATGATTATTTTGAAGACCAATGGGCGTTATATAATACCGGACAATCCGGAGGTGTTGAGGATGCGGATATTGATGCGACCGATGCATGGGACATCACTACCGGGGGATTAACCGTAAATGGTGATACCATTGTTATAGCCATCATCGATGACGGTTTTTATCTTGCGCATGAGGATGTCCGTTTCTGGAAAAACCGGAATGAGATCCCGGGCAATGGCATCGATGATGATAATAATGGATACATTGATGATTATGATGGCTGGAATGCATACACTTCCTCTGGGAATATTTATGCTCAGGATCACGGGACACATGTAAGCGGGATTGCCGGTGCCATTGGCAATAATGGCCTGGGTGTTTCAGGGGTTGGCTGGGGTGCACAAATATTGCCTGTGCAGGGGTCCTCACAGGTGGAGTCGACGGTGGTAGAGGCCTATGGATACGTTTATGAGCTTCGCGCAACGTATAACGAGACTGCCGGAGCGCAGGGGGCCTTTGTTGTTGCTACCAATGCTTCTTTTGGCGTTAATCAGGGTCAGCCAGAAAATTTTCCCGTTTGGGGGTCGATGTATGATTCCCTGGGCACTATCGGAGTGATCAGTGCGGGTGCAACGGCCAATGCTTCATGGGACATTGATGAGGTGGGGGATATTCCAACCGCCTTCCCCAGTGATTTTCTGATCAGTGTTACCAATACTACTAGGAAAGATGAAAAGAATGCCAGTGCGGGCTACGGAGAAGTCACCATTGACCTTGGTGCCCCTGGAACAACGGTGATGTCTACCAGAAACGGAAATGCCTATGGCATGAAGTCGGGGACCTCCATGGCAAGTCCCCATGTAGCCGGTGCTGTCGGCCTCTTGTTTGCTTCAGCACGGGCGGGGTTTTTGGCAGCATATCATGAGGACTATGCAACGCTGGGCGTGATCCTGAAGGAATACATCCTGGAAGGCGTGGATACCCTCTCTGATCTTCAGGGTAAAACTGTCTCCGGAGGCAGGTTGAATGTGTTTCATTCAATGCAGTTTATGATCAATGATGCCTTTTTTCTCAGTGAAGATACTCTTGGAATGACCTTGAATCCGGATTCCTCGGATAGTTCCTTTTTTATTGTTGCCAATACCAATCCGGTCAACCTGGCGTATGAGTTGATCATACCGGAAAACCCCATGTGGCTGAGTACCGGTATACAGCAGGATACCCTGATTTCTATGGGCACTGATACGGTATGGGTTCGTTTTGATGCCACTGGCCTGGGGGTGGGAAATTATTCCGCTGATATCTTGGTTTCCAATATCCTGGGCGAGGAGCATATCCTTGTATGCAGATTACGCGTGGTTCCGTTGGCACTTACACCCGAAGGTCACGGAGTGGAAAAGATGCATTTATCTGTGTATCCGAATCCGTTTTCCGGCATCCTTCATGTTGAAGCGGCTTCCCATGCCGGGAACCAGGTAAGGGTGGATCTGCTGGATATTCAGGGAAGGCACCTCACAAAAATTTCAGTAAACCCAACCCTCAGCACTGATCATAGTATTTCCTGGCAGGTTCCGGAATGGCTTGTTCCCGGCATTTACTTTGTTTCCGTTTCGGGCAACGGGAAGGCTGCATACCGCAAGGTGGTGCATGTTCCCTGATCATCGTTGCATAAGCCAGGGTGTTGGATTTTGAATGGATTTGGATTTCCAGAGTTCAAAGTGTAATTCGGTTTTTCCTTCAGTTTCGCTGGTGAATATGCTGCCGATCTCTTGCAATGTGTGCACCTGTTGATCCTTACGGACAAAAACCTCATCCAGGTTGGAATATACGGTCAGATAATTTCCGTGACGTATGATCACCACATTATTATTGTTCGGGACCGCGATCACACGGGTTACAACCCCATCAAAAACAGCCCTGGCATTCGAACCTTTGGCAGTCAGGATGTTGATGCCGTTATTGTTTACTTTCACTCTTTTCAATACAGGATGGGCTTGCTGTCCATATGTTCCGGATATCACACCCTGGTCGGAAGGCCATGGCAATTTACCCATGTTTTGCTCGAAGTTTTCTGAGAGCTGGAGCTCAGTTGGCGTAAGGGACATGTCCTCCTTCTTTTTCATGTTTGCTTCCCTTTTTGCTTTTTCCTCTGCCAACCGGATTTCTTCCGCAATGATGTCTTCTATGGCTTTTTGAAGCCTGGAAGCGGCTTTTTCCTTTTCTTGGAGCGCTTGCTTAAGTTTTTTCTCCTTGCGCGTCAGGGAGCTGTATATCCGGTTTTGATCGATCCTCTGCAATTCCAGACTGGCAATTTCATTTTTTTGTTCTTCGATCAGGGATTCCTTTTCTTTTCTTCGCCCCTCCATCTTCAAGATCTTGATATCCAGCTCCTTGCTGGTTTTTGCGATGAGCCTGGCCTGATTTTTCCGGTAGGCGCTGTATTGCTGAAAATACTTGATCCTTCGGTAAGCCTGGTTAATATCTTCGGCGGAAAAAATAAACATCAAACGGTCGTATATATTTCTGTTTTTGTATGCGTAGTAGATCATGCTGGCATATTCTTCCTTTAACTTTTTTAAGTCTTTTTTCAATGCAGAGATGCTGTCGTTGATTATGATTAACTGACGATCAATAAAACCGATCTCGTCCTCAATGGCACCTATAAGTTCTTCCCGTTTGTTGATTTGACGTTTCAGGATGACAAGCTCATTAATGGAACTTTCTTTGGATTGCCTGGTTTGGGACAGCAGATTGTTGGTATACTGGATCTCTTTTTCGATCTTCTTTTTGTTTTCTTCCAGTTCAGAACGGCTTTTTTCCTGAGCTGGCAATACAGCAAATAAAAGGAGAAGGAAGGAAAGAAGAAGGAAACACCGGGCATATTTCATTGGTGGCAGTGGCATGGTACGAAACTAATAAATTCTTTCATATTTGCCGGGAATATTAAAAGGGAAGCGTAGTTTCTTATTCAGGTTTATTCTGGAATAATCGACGAACATTTCAATATTCTTTTCAGCGGACAGGTCAAATTTAATTTTGGTGGCAAAAAGCTGCTTGTCGATATTTCGAAAGTCTGAATAGTACGCATTCAATTTCTTGTTTTCCTTTTTCAACTCTTTGATCATAAGCCGGGATATCTTAAAAATTTCCGGCTTAAGCCATATGGTTTGAAGGAAGATCTTCGGGTATGTTTCTGCTTCTTTGATGTATTTTTTTAATTTATTTCTCCCGGTGGTTGAAAGCCGGTATTCATTGCCGTCGATGGAAGCACGGAATGTGGTTTTTTCATAAAACTGAAAGTCATTTCCGATGATGAGGGATTGGAGCATGTCGAAATCGATATTGGTTTCCAGAAAACTGTTGACGAGGTCATAGTCTCCCAGGAAATAGCTTTTATCCACCCGGTTCAAAAACATAACGGAATCATTGGTGATGATCAACCTCGCCATTTCAATGCCCAGGGCCGGACTAAAAGATATCCAAATGATGCTGTCTTTTTCTATCCTTATCTGGCCTTTGAATTCGGTTTTTTTCTTATCATAAATATAGTCGATGTTGAACTTGGCTGAAAACCAGTCGAACTTTAGTTCCCGCTGCGATAATTGCTCAAACAAATACTCCGGACCTTCATTCCGGATGGGCTTCTTCATCACGCTTCGGGAGGTTTTACATGAGGCGAGAATGCCTGCCAGCAAGAGGACTAAAAAGATTTTGCAGTATAGGGTCTGGTGCTGTATTATGCTTTCGAACACGTGTTGTCTATTCATATAGTTTCTTATCTCTTACTTTCTTCTTTAGCAGTTCTGATCCTCCTTCTCCGGCTTCGAGCGCTTGTTCCCATGTATTGATCGCTGCCTCCTTTTTCCCCAATTGAAAAAGGACATCACCCAGGTGCTCAAGTACTTCTGCATTGGTATCCGTATGGTTCTGAATGGATTTTTCAATCCATTTCCTGGCTTCTTCATAGTTTCCCAGCTTGTAAAGTACCCATCCGTATGTATCCTGATTGGAAGCGTTTTCGGGATCCAGCTCAATCGCTTTTTTGGCCATCTCCAGGGCTTTTTGAAGGTCCTTGTTTTCCAGGGATAAATAATAAGCATAGTTGTTAAGGACGATGGAATTCTGAGGATCTATGGCAAGTGATTTATCATAGTTTTCGTATGCTTTTTCATCTTGGTTTGTTTCATGGTAGGCATCCCCGAGGTAGGAATGGAATTGTGATTTTAGAAGATCGTTATCGATGATGAAGCGCAAGCCATTTTCCAGGTCTTCAATAGCTTGCTGGTAATCTTCTGACTGAAAACTCGCAATGGCCGAAAACATATATGGCAGGGGCTGTTGCGGAAACAAGACCTTGACTTTGTCGCTTTCCTGTTTCATTGATGTGTAATCTTCCAGTTCCGCTTCCGTAAACAATAATTGCTCCCATATCATATACCGGCTTTTGTCCAGTTCTAAAACTTTCCTGAGGGATTTTCTGGCTGCTTCATATTGCTTGTCCTGATAAAGAAGGTCTGCATATATAGAATGGGCTTTGGGATTTTCCGGATGTGCCTCTATTAAAACTTCGGAAAGTTGAAAGGCCTGTTCTTTTTTGTCGTCGTAAAATTCATTCACGGTAAAAAAAGAAAGAAGGATATTGACCTTGGTGTCAATATCCAGCATTGGATTGGCGAATCCCCGGACCAAATGTTCGTAGTATTTGCTTGTATCTGATTTTTTCCGGTAGTAATCGGAAAGGGAAATATGTATGTAAGGATCATCGGGGTCAATTTCAAGTACTTTTTCGTATTCCTGCAGGGCTTTCTTATGCTGGTTATTTTTCAGGTAAAGCTCGGCCAGCATGGAATGATATTTCGCTTCTTCCGGATCGGTATTTCGCAGTTTTTCGATTTCCCGGATGGCCCCCTCTAAATCGTTTTGCAGAAGGTATATTTTGTGTTTTTGTACGGACAGCTCTTCGCTTACGCCAAATCTTTTTTCCAGTTTATTGTACACGTCAATGGCCTTGTCGTAATCCCTGTTAAAAATGCTGGTTACTGCAAGGTCGTTATGATATTCAATTTTTTCGGGATACTGTTCCGTGATCTTCTCCAGTACCGCAACCGCCTTGTCAAGTTGGTCGGTTTTTTTATAAAGTCCGGCCAGCCGGTTCATGTACCACAGGTTGTTTTCATCGTTCCGGACGGATTTTTCGGCATATTCAACCGCCTTTTCATACGCATTTTTTTTGGCGTATATCCCTGCAAGTTCATACATGCTTGCTGCATCATTCGGGTTTTCTTCCAGGGACTTCAAAAACAGCGTTTCTGCTTTGTCCGTGTTGCCGAGGATCATTTGTTTTTTAGCCTCTATGAAATTATCAGCGTTGTTTTTTTGTTTTTTATTGCCTTTTGTCCCTGAGTGCGTGATCACATTTTCGTTCCCCGCTTTGTTTGTCGTTTTACAGCCGGCAAGAAGGAGCAGAAGTGCCGAAAAAATGACAAGAATATTCTTGATCCCCGGAAACCACAATGCTTTGAAAGGAGCTTCAGATCCCTTCCTGGCATGGTGATGTTTGCATGCGGTAGCGCATGGCTTATGTATTTGGGTGTTTGGGTGCATGGTTTGTATCATTGTGAAATAGTATAATCGCCGATACTCAGGTCTTCTTCGCGACCTTTCATCTCAACGTAATTTCCGACCATGGAATTGTCTATGATCCGGTTGATTATGGAAGTATGGTCCTGTATGATAGAATTGCTGACAATACTTTTGGTGATCCGGGTATTCATGCCAATGGATGCATAGGGCCCTACAACCGCATTGATGATCCGGGATCCCTCTCCTACATAGCTGGGTTTCAGAATGACAGAATCCCTGATGTCGGCCGAGGGGGAAATCAGGTTCTTGTCTTTATGATGCAGCAAAATCCGTTGATTGGTATGCACCGTGGCATCCTTATTCCCGCAATCCAGCCATTCATCCACGGTGTCTGTATGAAATGCGCTGCCCTTTTGCATCATATTTTGAAGTGCATCCGTTATGCCAAATTCACCGGCGGTGCGAATGCCTTCATCGATGAGATGCTGAAGCTCTTTTTTCAAATAATCTCCATCGTTAAAATAGTAAATTCCAATGATGGCCAGATCGGAAACGTGTTCTTCTGGTTTTTCAGCAAAACCTGAGATCCTGCCCCCGTTGTCCAGCATAACTACGCCAAACGAAGACGGGTCATCCACTTTTTTTACCCAGATGACCCCTGCTTTCTTTGTGTCCAGGGTGAAATTCGCTTTAAAGAGGGTGTCTGCGTATGCAACGATCACTTTTCCTTTCAGGGATTCCTGTGCACACAGAATTGCATGGGCCGTTCCCAGCGGGTCAGGCTGATGGCTGATCCTGCCTTTGGCCCCAATGCTGGCGGCAATATCCAGGAGCTTTTTTTCAACGTCCCTTCCAAATTCACCGATCACGAAATTAATTTCATCTATGTTTTCACTCAATACATTGCTGATCTCTTCTACAAGTCGTTGAACGATCGTTTTTCCTGCAATGGGTAAAAGAGGCTTGGGTGTGGTCAGGGTATGGGGCCTCATTCTTTTACCCTTTCCTGCCATGGGAATTATTATATTCATTGTGGCTGATATTTTATCCTTATTTAAGGGGGTATCAAAAATAGTAATAATATGAGAACAATACTGTTAAGATACGTTAAACCCCTGCATTGAACGGGGAGAAAATTCGGAAAGTATGCTGACAGGGATATTGCCGGACATGGGCCATCAGCCTGCGTTGGGTGATCGTTTGGTATTGATCATACATAAGCCCGGAAACATAAAAAAAGCGGGGTTGTCCCAGCCCCGCTTTTTTTTTATGGGTAATTATCTTTTAATACGCCCTTTCCATGGCCAGGTTTCCCTGAGCATCCCAAATGTACCAGTTGCCTTCTTTTTCTCCTTTAACATAGTACATCTCATAGCGTTTGTTGCCTTCCTGGTCCCATAGATACCAGTATCCATGCTTCAAGTCGTTTTTATAACTTGCTTCTGCGACCCTGTTCTGATCCTTGTCCCACTGGATCCATATACCGTCTTTCATCCCGTTTTTGAAAGAACGTTGCTCTTTCAGGGATCCGTCCTCATAGAACAACCGTGTGTTCCCGTCCGGAACCCCGTCTTTGATATTCATCCTGATCTTCAAATTTCCGTTATCGTGGTATTCCCTGGAAATTCCGGTAAATGGCTCATTTCCATTGTAGTATTTCCCGTCGATCAATTCAAGTTCCTGTGAGAATGTGACCGTTGAAAAGACCATCATGGCCAGGCTTATCATAAAAGCTTTCATAGTTGCCCTCCTTGTGTTGCATTGGCTGTATGCTGATTATGCGCAGCCATAACTTTGATCTGTTAATGTTAACTTAATGCAAAGTTAACATAAAGTTAACATAAAAACAATGGTTATGGCAACATATTTTTTTCAGCGCTGTTATGAAGCTGGGGAGCATGTATTAAATTGCCGTTGCTTTTAAGCTGCCGTGTTTGGGAATCAAAAATGGATAGGCTCCAGGGCAACCTGCAGGGTTTCCGGCCGGTTTTTTCTGATGTGTATTTTCCGTATATGGGCTTCCTGGTAAGATATGTAGTGTATTTTCAGCGTGTAAGTGCCTGGCTCAAGATCTGAGATCGTAAAATTGCCATGAATATCCGTACACGTATGTATATTTTTATTTATAACTTCCACATTGGCACATACAAGTTCTTCCTGTGTATCCTTATCGATCACCTTTCCTGAAATACTGGGCCTGGCTTCCGGGGATGTTCCCGGATTCCCGGATTTATTGCCGGCATGTACCAGGGAGATCATAAAAAAGAAGGCAAGAAAAATATATGATTGTTTTACTACAGGCATGTTGTGTTCCGTTTTGGGCAAAAGTACATGCCTTTATCATGAAGCATGTATTGAATTCAATTAATAAAACATTAAATATATGTTAAGAGAAGGTTAAGGATATGACTGCGGCAGCAGCGAAAAACCAATTAATCCCTGATAATCAATGGGGTGCTGATGGTGTTGCTTTCGTTGAGGGACCTGTCTACCAGTGTGACATCAAATCGTATGGTATCAAAGGGAGAACTAAAATTGTAAATAAAAATAGTATCCCGGATCTCTCCGGAAATGGCTTTATTATTCCCAGCCGGGGTTAACATCGGTACACGCGCTGAAAGGGACAGTGTATCAAATTCCTGAGTTTGGGAATTGTAAACAACGATGGGTACTTTTTTCAGGGTGCCGTTTTGGAATTCATAATAATCAATCAGGAGATTATGATAATATTTTGAGTCCGGATCAAACGGCGGGAATGTGTCACCGGGAGCAAGTCCAATGTCACCATTCCCGTCTTTATAGGATATGGATATAACCCCACGGTCATAAAGCTCCAGTTCTGGGTTATATATCTTTTGGAACCCCTCGTACTGAATAACCGGTATATCGGGAAAATCTTCCTCACGCAGGCAGGATGCCAGAGCAAGCACCATGACACTTACAAAAAATAGGCGTATTTTTGAATGACGAATATGCATACCGGATAAAATTACTAAAAAGCCTTGAGACAACGATCCGAATATTCTTTTAGCGAACATAAAAACAAGATCTTTTCTGTTAGGTCTTCCGGGGAATTTAACGAGCGGGCATTGGAGATATTTCATTTTCAATACAGGAATAACCCGGTATATAAAGAATACCTTGATGTTTCCGGAGCAGACCCATACGCTGTTACATCTGTGGATCAAATACCTTTTCTTCCGGCGGAGATCTTCCGGAACCGGAAAGTGCTTTGCAAGGCAATGGATCCGGACCTGGTTTTCTTCAGCAGCGGTACTGCAGGCATGGAGCAAAGCAAGCATTACATTGCCGATCCTTTGCTTTATGAAGAAAGCTTTTTTCGCTCGTTCCGGCACTTTTTCGGCGGAGTGGAAGGGAAATGCATCCTTGGTTTATTGCCTTCTTACCTGGAGAGGCAGAATTCTTCACTGGCTTATATGATCAAACGGTTTATAGAAAAAAGCGGGGTAAAGGAAAGCGGATTTTTTTTATATAATTATAAAAGGCTCTATGAGGTGCTGATGGATACATATGAACGAGGCATGCCTGTGTTCCTCTTCGGTGTGAGTTTTGCCCTGCTTGATTTTTCCGAAAGATTTCCAATGCAATTTCCTGGCTTGCATGTCATCGAAACGGGAGGCATGAAAGGCCGCAGGAAAGAATTCATTCGGGAGGAACTGCACAGACA
This sequence comes from Bacteroidales bacterium, assembly GCA_018400295.1. Lineage (GTDB taxonomy): Bacteria > Bacteroidota > Bacteroidia > Bacteroidales > B18-G4 > M55B132. Next base: position 54,137 of record JAGYMZ010000012.1, read on the forward strand.
GCTTATGAAGGGTTATGGGGTGGATCATATAAGCAGCGAATACGGTATGACGGAACTTTTATCCCAGGCATATGCACCCGGGGATGGTTTGTTTGCAGCACCTCCCTGGATGAAAATCTTCATTAAAGATGTTTATGATCCTTATTCCGCTGTGGAAAAAGGGAAAACCGGCACGATCAGTATCGTTGACCTGGCCAATGTATATTCATGTTCATTCATTGCTACCCGGGATTTGGGAAAAATGCATCCGGATGGCCGGTTTGAAGTCCTTGGCCGGGCTGACACCAGCGATATAAGGGGATGCAATTTACTGGTGACCTGATCACAAAACCGATGGCATGTTGATCTTATACGGGAAAATGTTTAGCGGGCTATGATGATCTTTGCCGCCTTTTTTACATTATCCTGTATCAGTATGCCAATATATAATCCTTCAGGAAAATCATGCAGGTTTATGGTCATATCCTTTTTATCTGCGGGTATTTTCCAGTTACCCATGGTTTTCCCAAGCAGATCAATGATCATGAATTCTGTGCCTTGCGTTGTTTGATGGTTCAGTGTGATCTTCAGGATGCCGGATGTAGGATTGGGATGGAATGACACAGGAAGGTCGTTCACCGGTTCCTGAATATTTGTGGTATTATCCAGGATCACTTCGCAGGGATCTGATTCCGGTCCGGATCCGCACATATTGGCAGCCGACACACGAATGTGTGCGGTTCCCATATAATTGGCATTCCAGATGGCAATTGCAGTTTCATTATTTCCTTCCATTATTCCGGCCTCCCCGGGTTCCAGGTACCAGTTATAAGCTGTTGCCCCTGGCAGAGGATCAATGCTGTATTCGGAATACTGTACCGACAGCAGGTCCACGTAACCCGGTCCATCAGGTATGTCCGGCATTCCGGGAATTCCTGTAATATCCAAAGCCATTTCATCTTCTACAGAGGAATCTCCATCACCATAGGCTGTAAGGGTCAGAAGTACGCCCCCGTTTTGAATGTCTTGGGTACTAGGGGAATATACCGGGTTAAGCAGGGTTTCATCATTGAAGGTGCCTGTCCCGGAGGTATTCCATTCCAGTGCGTTGTATGCAGTGGCTTCTCCGTGGCACTGAAAATCCTCATCCGTGCAGATAACTTCATCCGGTCCGGCGTAACAGGTCAGGGTTGTCTTCGGGGGCATGATGATAAAGTCAAGCCAGGCCTGATCGGCACCTGCACTGCCGGTGGCATCCTTTGCATATACCCATTTAAATGTATGATTGCCTGTGGGAACAAAAAAGGTTTCTTTTGTCCATCCCTGATACGTTCCTGACCATTCTGCTTTCAGGTTGCCGTTAATATAGAATTTTAACTTATCCAGATCTTCTTCAGAAGACACCTTTTTTATGAAAGAAATACTGTCGCTGGTCATGGTTCGCATCTGGAGACTGAGCACACACTTCTCACCGTTGTCAATGGCCCCGGTTTTTGCACTGTATATACCTTCATAAGGGTATGTGCTGGTTATTTCCCACGGCTCATCCCCTCCCATTTCCCAGTCGAATTTTGTGAAATCACCGGTTTCAAAATCTTCAACCAGCAAACCCAGTTTTTTCCGGAACACCTTGCTTTTTTCGTAAGCATTGGACTGCAGATGATAGTTGAGATAGGCAAATACAACCCCATTGGGGGTTTCAGGGTCAACCACAACTTCAAATTCAGCATATTTGTACCCGATTTGATTAAGCTGGCCTATGGAGTCTGTTGTATTTTGGAATTCGAGATAATGGCATGAGGTTTCAATGGTTGCCAAACAGTTGTTGGCAGGGCAATGTCCGGTATTTCTGTTCTTTACTTTCAGAATGGCGGTTTCACCGGGATCCAGCCGGCCATTGTTATTTCCCTGGCTGTCATCGATAACCATTTCAAGAATGGTAAGTACGGGGCCATATCCCAAATCATCAAAATGGCTTGTCCAGGTGGTATCTGATATGGCGGTTACTGTGAAATTGATCAGATGCTGGTCCGGTAAGTTTTCGGCCACCAGAAATGTAAAAGCGTTCTCTTTGGTTGCGGACTGGCCTGGGTCCAGACTGCCGTAGGATTCTGTTGAGTCTATCCAGGTAATGTATGGATCATTGGTGCCCAAACACACGTCTACATTTTCTGAGGCCACGGTACCAATATTTTTTACGGTGAAATCGAGGGAAATATTTTCCCCGAATTCAATGACGGAATTGCCGTTGGAAGCTGTATCAACAATTGTATGCGACTCATAAACCACGTAAGGCTCATCGGTGATCACCAAAATGCTACCCGTGTGTCTGATGCGGTTATGGCATATCACGGATGCCTGGATGGGTTCTTCGGAAGAAAGGGGTTCAAAAAGGTCCAGGAGGAGATTGCCCGCATCATCAGCCAGGCCTCTTCCGATAAGGGAGCCATCCTGCATTAATCCGATGCGTGCTCCCGGGGCATCTGTTTCTATGGAAATTTGTGAGGTCCCTATGGAAATTGCCGGCGGATAAGAAGCTACGATCGGTGCAGGCTGGGCAGTCCAGATGTCCAGGGTGGGGTCTCCGAACAGGTTCAGTTCATAGTAGCACCAACGGATGGCACCGCTGTGAGCATTGATAAAAGCTACGTTATCTTCTTTGGAATCCCTGTTGGCTTCCCCGATCATGGTAATATCTTCTCCGAAAACGGCATCAAAAAATTGCCTGTCAAAATACTGCGAGGCACCGTCCGTACTCATATGCTGGCCCCAGCCGTACCGTGAATTGCCAATGTTTGCCACATCTGCGGTTTCCATGGTGGTAATTTTCTCAGAGAAACAATCTTCGGTGTAATATCCCGGTGATGTTTCCCGGTTATCGAAGGCGCCGTTGTAGCATCCCTGGGAATATCCGATGGCAAACCCGCGGGTTATTCCGTCATTCGTGAAATTGGTTGTTGTGAGGTCCGTATTATACATCAGCATGTTATATGTGGTACCGGAATGCCCGAGGTGGTTCCTCAGGTTGACCCCAACATTGCTATATTGATGAAAAACATCATTTTTATCCCAATACATGTCCCGCTCATATAAATACGTTATGTTAAAATTCGAAGAAAGTCCCACGGTAGTATATCCATGATTGGAACTTCCGAGGGCAACTTCATCCTTATAGTCTCCTCCCCAGGTGGGTTCCGGCCATAGCATCTCACCAAGCCACAAGGCTTTTTCAATGTCTTCGTTTACGGGGTCATCCTGGTACAGGATATGCTTGTTGACGACATTCTGAATTTCCGTGGAATCATCGGCACAGATCCTTCCAATCCCAACTTCTGCGTACAGGTCTTCTTCGCCCGGTTCTCCATAACGCTGATCGTTATCATCGTCCCAGTTGCCATCCAGGTTGGAATAATAGATGTCTGCCGGGAGATCTTCCTCGGGGGTGCTGTATGCATTGCAATAGAAACCACGGTGTGGAATGACGTCTTCCGATGCATTGTTCGGATCGCTGTCCCCCCCGAGGATAACCCATTGCACGTTGTAGTTCTGTACATGGTCGATGATACAGTTCCTGATCTTATCCTGCTGGTCTGTCCCGGAATATATTGAGAAAATATCTTCTGTTGTAATGATGGACGTTATATACCCGGTAGACCTTTTATAGTCCGTATAATCTTCAAAATAAGGCATCAGGTTTTGATTCGTGATCAAAAGGATGTCGATCTCATCAGATGATTTTCCATCCGGGTAGGTATATTCCTCAAGTTTTCCGGGATTCTCGACGATGTGTTGGATCCGTTGCCTGGACCTATCCGGGTTTACCAGGAATTTTTGGGCTTCTGCTGCGTCAGCGGAGTTTTTTAGAACGATTTCAAGGGTTATGGATTTCAGGAAGCCGGCCGTATTTCCCCCCGGGATGTATGTGACCGGACAAAGGGTAAGGGAACCTATCCCGTGACCGGACAAAAAACCGGTATGTATGTTGTCTGCAATACGTTCCGGATAGGGTTCCATTGAAGAATACAATTCTTTGTCGGGGCTAACCGTATAGGTAGCCTGCTGGTCCGATAACGGGAACTGCCTTCCTGCCGGCTTGATGGTGATGGATTCTTTATCCCCGTAGTACGCGGTCGAAACGATATTTACCCCTGAAATTTCTGTGTTCTGTGGCAACAAAAGGCTTACCGCTTTATGGGGCATGGAAGGATACCCTTCGGGACCAAAATTATAGCAATCCGGATAGGAAATTACCGTGTATTCTCCTTCACTGATCAAAACAGGATATGGAAAATGGTATGTTTTTGTGAGCGTTTGTGATAATGCCGGAATAATAGCCATGATCACTATGGTAGCCAGCAATAATGTCCTTTTCATAACACTGTTCAATTAGGGTTTATTTGTTGATGATCAATTTTTTCGTCGTTTTCCAACCGGCGCCTTCTGCAGCAATAAAATACAATCCTGCCGGCAGGGAACCCAAAGTGAGATTGATGGACCGTTGACCGTTCATGGCAAGCTGTTCTTCATAAACAATGCTGCCCACGACAGTAAATACCCTGAGGTCAACATGTTCACGAACGGGGGTTGTAAAGTGGACTGTAAACCTGTCCCGCCCCGGGTTGGGATAAATGGTCATTCCTTTCTGATCCTGAATTTCATGAAGCCCTACCGGGTTGTTAACAGTAATTTCCAGGCTTTCAGAAAATTCACTGTCGCCGCACCCGTTTGTGGATTGGACGTTGAGGGTTGCAAAACCGGAATATTCTTCATTCCAAACGACGCGGCACGTAGTGCCGGTTCCCGTGGAAGTCCCGGCATCTGATGGCTCCAGTACCCAGTTGTATGCGGTTGTATGAGGGACGCTATTCGTTTCATAAAACGATACGGGCATGCTAATCCAATCAATGTTGTCCGGGCCGGATGGTTTATCCGGAGTTTCCGGAATGGTGATGAAGGTAATTTTTGTCACGTCCTGGAAGGAATCGCCCTGGGAACCGGTAACCGTCAGGGTCAGTTCCACAGATCCGTCTTCAATATCTTCGTTGCTGGGCGTATAAAGAGGTTGCAGTATGGAGGGGTCGTTGAATGTTCCGGTACCGGAAGTTGTCCAGTCCGCCGTTTGCCATGCAGTGGCTTCCCCCTGGCACAGATAATCATTGGTTTCACAGCATACATCATCCGGGCCGGCGTAGCAGGTAAGTGCCATCAGTGGAGGCATTACTACAAAATCGAGCCATCCGCAATCACTGCCAGCGCTTCCCTGTCCATCTTTCTGGTACACCCATTTATAGGTATGGCTTCCGGTAGGTGCAGGCACAGCAATGTATTGCCATCCTGCTGAAGTCCCTGACCATTCCCCTTTAAGGGTGTTGTCAATAAAGAATTTTAACTTATCCTGATTTGATTGTGAAGATACTTTCTTTATAAACGTAATGCTGTCGGCGGTCATGACATTCAGGGTCAGCGACAGGGTACTGGTCTGTCCGTCTTCAATGGTGCCGGATTTGGCACTGTATATTCCCTCATAGGGAAAAACATCCGTGATGGTCCAGGGCTCGTTTCCTCCCATTTCCCAGTCGAATTTTTCAAAATCACCGGTTTCAAAATCATCATAGATCAGGCCCAGCTTTCGGCGGAAGGTTTTATCTGCCTGGAAGGGGCCTGCCTCCAAATGATAGATGAAGTCAGCCAGCACACATCCGTTGGGTGTTTCAGGATGTACGTGAACAGTGAACGTGGCATATTTAAAACCGAGCAAGCCTAATGCGCCTATGGTATCGGTGGTATTTTCGAATGTCACATAGGCATTATAGGCATTGAGGGTAGCAACAGCATTTTCCGTGATGCAATGCCCGGTATTTTTATTCTTGATTTTTAAATCTGCGGTTTCACCCGGATCCAGCCGCCCGTTACCATTGCCAAACTCACTGTCGTCTATGATCATTTCCTGTATTGATAGTACAGGTCTGTTCAGGGTAACCGAAAAATCTGTTGTCCAGGTTTCTTTCCCTTCTGCTTCCATGACCATATCAAATACGACAATATGCTGGTCCTCGATATCTTCCTGGACCTGGAAAGTGAAGGCATTTTCCTGGGAGGCTGTTGACAATCCTGGTACGATACCCCATTCCTGATAATCATCTGTCAGGATTATATTCGGGTCGGCAGAAGAAATGCTTACCTGTGTATTGGTTGCATCAGCATTGCCCAGGTTTTCCAGTTCCATCGTCAAGGATACCAATTCGTTATAATCTGCATGATGGTTGTTATTGCCCAGGGAATCCTCAATAATGAAGTCTTTCAGCACAAGAAAAGCACCATTGGGGTTGGCTACCGTGACTGTGCCAAAATATGGTTCGCCATTTTGTTTTGTTACGATGACATCTGCCGGGCCCGGAACTGAAAACGGTGTGATGGGCAGTTCCAGAAAGCCGGTCTCATCGGCAATATCTGCTCCATGCAGCACGCCATCCCTTGATAATGCAACGTATGCATAAGGCTCTGTGTTGACCACAAAAGTTGTTGATGAAAGGGGCAGTAATTCATCATAATTTACTGCGATCACCGGTGGCTCAGAAAAATAGACCATGAGGGAGGGGTCGCCCATGAGATTGTAAATATCCCAGTAATAATCTGCCATTCCGGGGGATCCTTCCAACACGGCAAGGTTTCCTGCATAAATCATTTGATCGGCCGTAACGAACCAGTCTTCAAATGGCTCACCATGGTCGTGAAAGGACCGGTCATAGGAACCCAGCGTGGTTTCTTCATAGGGTGGGGGTATTTCGGATATTTCGCCGACCCCTACAGCGTAATAGTAATCTTCATCCCAGTAAGTACTGTTGGAAGCACCGATATATCCTACGGATCCTTTATTTTCCGCCCTTAGCAATGCCTCGGCGAAACATTCACTTACCTGGTATTCGCTTGATGAGCAACAGTTACCGACCAGCACTCCATATTTACTTTCATTTTCAAGGCTTGCAATGTCGGAAATTGTAAAAGAAGGGTCGGCCCATCCGTTCGGACTGCAATGGGCGGTATAATTTCCAAAGGTGACCCCATCGCTTATGTTTTGGATGATCTGGGCACTGGAGCTTCCGGATTCGGGGTAAAGATAGTCATGGGCGAGGATGCCATGATCCTGGTTGAAATAATTTGTGGTTCCGTAGTTGATCTGACCATTGCCCCAGTCATGGCCATGGCCGGCATCCACACCGGAAACCAGCACAACTTCGTCCAGGTAGGACGGATCGGGCATGGTATATTTTTCGTATTCAATGGTTTTGTCTATATACGGTTGAAACTGGTCTTCATTTTGAGCGGAAAACCGTCCGTAGAAGATCTCGGGAAGGAGGTCCCCGGTAAATTCACAGTAATTTCTGTCCGTTACACCATTTCCGTTATCATAGGAAGGGATTTGTTCAATATCTCCGGCAAAGACGACAAAAGAGGGTGCCGGGTCTTCCGGTGTGCCGGCATCATACAGGGATTGAATATATGCTTTGATCGAGGCGAGACTGCTTCCAACGTTTTGTTCATCCGTATATGCTTCAACAACGGTGAACCCTTTTTGCTTTTTCCATTCGATCAGGGGTTGTAGCTGCGTTTCAAACATGCGGTCGGCGATAATCACGTATTTAACGGGATACCGGGTAAAGTTTTCCCGGTTTGAGAGGGGCTTATAATTCAGCAGCAGGTTGTTAAGCGGTTCGAAATAGATGGAGGCCAGACGTTTCTTTAGATCCAGGGTTGCCTGTGTATCTGCATTTTCGAATAGAATTTCAAACCTGATGTTGTCGTATACCATTAGCTGGTGTGTAACGGGATTGTACCGGACCGGAGCGATATTCAGCCGTGCAATTCTTGTGCTGCGCATAAATCCAATAACGTCAACCGAAACGAGTTCTTCCTGAAAGTACCTGTCGGTTTGGTAAGCCGTTTCATCATAGATAAAATCATGCTGGTCATCACTTTTAGACCTGGGAGGTTGAAGAGGGTACAGCGGGTGCCGGATATCCAGCACAGAGAGGTCGATTATGGTATGCGATGCTGATGTGATCTTTACGACCGGTTCCGCTCCTACGGGAATTTCGATCAGTTCACGTTTGACCGGCAGTTCTGGTTTGCCGGGTTCCAGGCTTCTGGCATATCCCGGTATGGAGATCCTGGTGAACTTTCCCTGTTCGGTTTGGATTTCGTGATTCCTGACCGTACCGGTGGTTATCATACCGCCCAGTCTTTGATAAGTATTATCCGTCAATTCCAATACATTTTCCATGGCAGGATTGACAAGGATGTCCTGTGGAAATGAAGCATGTGGAATAAGAAATGAAAATATGGCGGCGATCAGGCCTAAGCCTTTAAATATGTTGCGATGCATGGTATGTTGTTTTTTGTTGTTTCGGTTGATCTGTGGATTAAAGCAACAAAGGCATTACCGGAAAGGATCCTGGTTCCTGATTATGGACCCCATACCGGTAAATGGCTGTTTTCTTGCTGTATGTATTTTTTAATTATTTATTTATAATGATCTTTTTCGTAATCGCCACATTTTCACCTTCGAGCAGGAGGAAATACATGCCTTCTGAAAGATCTTTCAGGTTGATATCCTGATGGTGTTCTCCGCTGGATATTTCAATACTGCGGGAGTAAATTTCCATACCCACTGCATTAAATATTTTAAGATGAAGCGTCTTATCACTTTTTCCATTGACGGCAACCTGGAAATTGCCGTTGGTTGGGTTCGGGTATGCGTGTATACCCCATTCCGAAGACATTTCTGCCAAAGACACCGTGTTATCAATTGTAATATCAAGGGCCTCGGAATATTCACTGGCGCCGCATATATTGAATGCTTTAACGGCTAACTGGGCAGTTCCAAGGTAAGCGTTGCTCCATTCCACCGTGGCGATGGTACCATCCCCTGAAACGGTGCCTGCTTCTTCCGGTTCTAGCAGCCACTCATAGGATTCGGCAAATTCAACGTCTGATATGGTATATTCGGTAACCGGATTTACCAAAACATCTACATACTCCGGGCCTTCAGGTTGCGCTGGCGTTGGTGGTACATCAATGAATTCCAGGATCATTTCATCATCCACTGTACTGCCTTCGTTGTCGGTAGCCGTGATGATTAATTCAACCATGCCGGAAGCAACATCTTCCGTACTTGGTGTGTAGACCGGATCAATCAGGGTGGGATCATCAAAAGTCCCTGTGCCTGTACTGCTCCATTCAATGGTTTGCCAATCCGTTGCTTCCCCTGAACATTGGTAGGGGGTGGTGCCGCAATTAACATCATCCGGGCCGGCGTAACAGGTAAGTGCCATCAGCGGGGGCATAATGATCCAGTCGAGCCATGCGCAGTCACTGCCGGCTACTCCCTGTGCATCTTTCTGATAAACCCAGCGGAACGTTCGCCACCCGGGGTTCACGGGAAACGCTTCATTTTTCCATCCCTGCGTCGTCCCTGACCATTCGCCTTTCAACGTATTATTGATATAAAATTTCAGCTTGTCACCATTGTGGGAGGACACTTTCCTGACGAAGTAGATGCTGTCGGCTGTCATAACCTCAAGCGTGATCTTGAGTTCACTGGTTTGGCTTCCATCTATGGCGCCTGACCTGGCACTGTATATGCCTTCATAGGGGAATACGGATGAAATGATCCAGTCTTCATCCCCGTCCATTTCCCAGTCAAATTTGCTGAAGTCCCCTGTTTCGAAATCTTCAAAAATGAGCCCAATTTTTTGTGAGAAGCTTTTTTCTTCCAGGAAACCTCCGGAGATCAATTCGTAGTCGAATTCTGCAATAATGCTTCCGTTTGGGGCTTCCGGATCGACATGAACGGTATATTCCGAATATTTAAAGCCGATCAGACCCATGTTGCCAATGCTGTCGACCGTATTGTCGAATGTCAGGTAGTGACATTCGGTAAACAATGTACCGATGCAGTTTTCAGCAGGACAATGGCCCAGATTCCGGTTCTTTATCTTAATGACTGCCGTCTCTCCGGGATCCAGTCGACCGTTGCCATTGCCTGTCTGGCTGTCGTCTATGATCATTTCGTTGATGGCAAGGATTGGGGCGTATGCTTCTACCGGGCAAAAGCTGATCCAGGATGAGTCATTTTCATCCGTTGCAATCACATCAAACAGGATCTCATGTTCATCCGGAACATTGTCGGCTACGTGTATTGTGAATCCGCCGGGAACTGTGACCGACTGTCCTGCCGGTATGTCACCGTAGTTTTCCGTAGAATCATATATGGTTGTATATTCATCGGTGGTACGGATTATGACATCCACATTCATGGCGTCTACACCTCCCATGTTTTCCATTTCTAAAGAAAGTCCGACGGTTTCTCCAAAGTCAAGATAATTGTTATTGTTGCCTGCCGTATCAATGATGTCGTGTGATTCATATAAAACGTATGGAATATTTGCCGGAATGACCTCTATTTCGTCAAGAACGGGCAAAAAATTGAATCCCGTTATGGCCAGGTCAAGGATCCCGGGTGCTGTCAGTTCTGGGAAAGTCAGCGTAGCACTGCCATTTTCAATAAATGCAGTGGAAAAGATCTCCCCGTCTTGTGTTAAACAAACAAGGCCTCCTTCCGCATCGGAAGTAACCGTGAATGAGCTCATCCCTATGAAAATGTTATTGCTGTATGTAGCATTCATAATTTGCGGGAAAGCTGTACGGACCATGACCGAAGGGTCGCCAAAGCAGGTCCAGGTGTCTGTCATTTCATCTCCGGCAGATCCAAATTCATCATTCATTTTCATGCATCCGTGCATGGATAAGCCGCCAAAGGTTCTCTTGATATTATCCGGGTATGTTTCCACCAGGATATCCACCATCTCATCCTGGCCGCACATGGGCGGGTCCCAGCTTTGATTGATGGTTGACATCAGGGTGGCAACTGCACCGGTGGGATTGCCATTATTGGTAGCCCTGAGCCATGCTTCAGCAAAACAAGTGTTGCCTACAAAATTTCCATTGACACAGGCGACCGACCAAATAAAGGGCCACATATGCTCGTTTACCAGATTGTTAACATCGCCGTTGGAAAATCCGGAGGTGCCCCAGGAAGTTGTGCTTCCATGCCCTGTATAATTGATGATCGTGGATCCTGTATTTACTTCTTCGGCAACCATAGAAGGGGTCGGGTTGCCCGGGTCGTCATTGCCTCCCTGCGAACCGTCAAAAAGTTCGGCAGCATAAGTATAGGTAAAATCCAGGAGGTCATCATGGATGTTCCGTATATGTTCATAGTCGTATTCCCCCATGTGTCCGGGACCCTGATCAGAGGCAATACCAATGGCCCGGGTAAACCAGTCGAAATCAAGATCCGGGTCCTTTTCGTATTCAATTGTTCTGGTAACCTGTGTTTCTACCTGTGTTTCCGTTTCTGCTGAAAACCGGCCTACGAATAAATCCGGATAGTGGTCGTTGCCAACAACATAACTGTAATCATTATCAGAGTCTCCATTGGAAAAGGATGTGGGCACCTGAGCGGCATCTCCCACGAGTAAGACGAATGTCAGCCCGTTGGTATTATAATAATTGGCTATGTAAGATTTTATCTGACTGCTGCCTCCGATGGTGGCAACATCCACAACCTCGACAGGCATGCCGGTGGTTGTTTTCCAGTCCGCCAGGGGCTCGATCTCATCCATGAAATCTCCGTAGGATATGATCAGCATATTCCCGTGGTCGTCTACAGGCGTGTAACGGGTAATTCCGGCATCAGCATTGATAAAATGCCGTTGATAGATCCCGCGGAATTCCCGGACCATTTTTTTCGGTGCCTTGTCCCTTTTCAGCGTGTTTGCTCCGGGTTCACCGGAATTGGTTATTTCTACCTTGATCTCGTCGTAAACACGGAGTGTTTTGGTGACCGGGTTGTACTGATAGGGATAGACCTTCACTACCTGGCCCCGGTAATCTCTCAAAATGTATGGATCTTCCAGGGCTGCAAGCTTTCCGGGATAAAAGGCATCCTGCTGGTAAGCTTCTCCGTATTCATACGGAACGGTGGCTGGATCCGTGTCCCTGTATAAATTCCCCTTCGAAGGGGCAACCGGAATGCCGGTGTAATCAGTAAAAGAAGAACGAACCACCTTAAGGTCCATGCGGGCTTTGTCCGGTATAATAATGGAATTGCTCAGTTTGGCCAGATCGGGAGATCCTTTTTCCAGTAATTGGGTTGCATCTTCCAGTGCAATTATATATTCCGTCCCGTTGGGTGTGGTGACGGCTTTTTTTGAAAAGCCATCCACCCTGAAAGTGATCACCGTTTTCTCAATATCGGAGTAATTCAGCTCTGTGCGAGCCCCGCTTGTTTTATCCGCAGATGTGCTTGCCGGGTTATTTCCGGAGACTGAAATGCAAAGAATCAGTAGTATGGGGATTAACCTAAAAGTTTTCATGGCTTGATGTATTATTATTTTATAAACACTATTTTTCTTGTTATGCGGGTTTTATTTGTTTTAAGGGTTATGTAATATATTCCTTCGCTATAACCTTCCATGGTAAGCATGATCGTTTTTCTGGCTGCGTTTACGGTCTCTTCCCTGACCAGTTCCCGGACAAGCTTGCCATAACTATTGTAAATATTTATACTTATAAGGGTTCCGGGTTCTAAATCCAGGACTATGCTGGATTGATCCCTGAACGGATTGGGTATGATGGAAAGCATGCTTTCCCGGCCTGTGTTCCGGTCAATTCCGACCGTATTATCTATGAGGATCTCAAGGCTGTCGGAATACATACTTTCCCCACAATCATTATACGCTTTTGTTTTTACATAGGCATATCCTATGTAGGACCCATCCCAGGTTGCCGTGGCGATGGTATCCGAACCATTAATATTCCCTGCTTCTGAAGGACTGAGTTGCCATGCATAGGAACCGGCATCTGTTTGGGCCGGTACCGTATAATCAGAACTGCCGGTGACAAAAAGGTCTATGTATTCCGGACCGGCTGGGGTTGTTGGAGTGGCCGGAGGACTGGTAATGGTTAGCATTACATCATCCGTCCGGGACGCACCAAGGTTGTGTGAGGCTTGCATGGTCAGTATTGCCATACCGTTTGCAATATCTTCCTCCCCTGGATAGTATTCGGGTGACATGAGGGTGCTGTCGTTGAACTGGCCAGTTCCGGAAGTTGTCCAGAGAATATCCGTGAAGTTGGTGGCGCTGCCGCTTAAAAATGCGGTATCGCCTGCACATATATCTTGGTTTTCCCCTGCATTGACTCCGGGGACGATGGTATAAGGCAGTACGATATAGTCGAGCCATGCACAATCATCCCCCTGGTTTGTGTGTTCATTCTTTGAATATACCCATTTGAATGTATGTGTGCCATAGGCAACCGGGAAAGCCATTCTTTCGTAACTGACCTGGCCTGAATACTCATCTATTTTATGTTCGTCAATATAAAAGGCCAGCTTATCATAATTGGATTCTGAGGAAACCTTGCGGTAAAATGAAATGCTGTCATCTGCCAGCACATTAAGGGTAATGGAGAGGACAGTGGAATCATTGCCGCCAATTGCACCGGAACAGGCACTGTAATTCCCCTCAAATACATTGCTGGATGTTATTTCCCAGTCTGCTCCTCCGGAATGTTCCCAGTTAAACCTGCTAAAATCCCCGGTTTCCCAGTCCTCACAAATAAGTCCCACTTTCATGTAATAAGTATGCTCAGAGGTGTATGCTCCACTGATGACTTCATTTGTCAGGTCGAAACTCATTCCGATATGGGCAATCGGATCAACGGAAAGGGTATAGACCATTTTTTCCGTTGTCCCGGCAGGGAGAGAATCCAGAGAATCGTTCCCGTTTACGATGGTCACCAAACTGTTATAGGTGGTAATGGAGCCGTGAACGGTATCGGCAGTGCTCAGTCCTGTGTTTGACGTTTCGATATGGACCTCCACCGTCTCTCCCGGTTCTATGAGTCCGTTCCCGTTACCCATGGCTGTATCCACGATCGTATAATTACCCGTTGCAAGATCCGGGGCATGGGCGGGAATATCAAAGTGATCTGTCCAGGTATCCCCATCGACGGCCCTGATCTCAAATGTGATCGCATGGCCATTGGGGATGTTGCTGGCACAAATGAATTCAAAACCATCCGGCACGGAGGCTGTTTGCCCCTGAGCAATGGCACCGTAATTCTCTGTACTGTCGGTAATGGTAACATAGGGGTCTTCGGATGATAAATACACATCAACATTATCTGCATCAATATTGCCGATGTTCATTACGTAAACGGTAAGTTTGACTGTTTCGCCAAAATCAACCCAACCGTTGTTATTGCCCCCTGCAGAGTCGTTTACGGTATTGGAGGAATAAACTATAAAAGGTGTATCTGTGATAACATGGATAAAGTCCTGATGCCTGGTCCGGTTATGTGCGATGATAGAAACAGATATTGTGTCGGCGGTATTGACCGGGGAGAACAGGTTGACGGAGACGTTTCCGTCGGGTCCTGCCACGTCCCTGCCGATTACCGAATCGCTTTGCATCAGGCACACCCGTGCATAAGGAGCATCGGTCTCAAAATATATATATGAGGTTCCCATGGGTATGTTTTCGTCATAGGAAGCTGTAACAGGAGTGGGTGTGGCTGTCCAGATGTCCATGGTAGGGTCTCCGAACAGGTTCAGTTCGTATGCACACCAGCGGTAATAGTCGTTGCTCAGAATAATCGCGGAATTGTCTTCCTTGGAGTCCCCGTTGGCTTCCCCGATCATGGTAAGGTCTTCGCCAAAAATGGCATCGAAAAATTCCCGGTCGAAAAACTGGGACGGCCCTGCTGTGGTACCCGGGGAATACCATCCGTATCTGGAATTAGCAATGGTGGCTACCTCTGCGGTTTCCAGGGTGGTGATCTTTTCGGCAAAACAATCCGTGTTGACATACCAGCCACTGCTGTTCCTGCTATCCATGGATCCGTTATAGCAACCCTGGGAATACCCAACGACATAACCTCTGCTTATTCCGTTGTTGGTGATGTTGTCCGTTGTGAGGTCGGAATTGGACATTTTCATGTTATAGGTTACATTGGAATGGCCGAGGTGATTCAAAAGGTTCACGCCTGTATTATTGAACTGATCGAAGACGTTGTTCTTATTCCAGCTCATATCTCTTTCATAGAGTTCTGAAACCGTGAAGTTGTCGCTCAAACCGGCAGTCACGGAGCCATGGTTGGAGCTGCCATTGGCAACTTCATCCTTGGAGTCTCCGCCCCAGGTGCTGCCGTCCAGTGATTCACCAACCATAAGGGCCTTTTCAATATCGTCAACAACGGGTTCATTCTGGTACATGATGAGCTTATGTGTCATATGCTCTATTTCCGTGGCATCATCTGCAGCAATGCGCCCGATCATGATTTCAGCAAACAGGTCTTCTTCGCCGGGTTCTCCCCAATAGCTGTTCCCATTATTGTTCCAGTTTCCGTCAAGGCAGGCATAGTACATGTCTGCCGGGATGTTGTCTTCATTATACGGGCTGGCATAGAGGCCACGGTGGGGGATGACGTTTTCCGGCGGATTATTCGGGTCGGAGTCGCCTCCGAGGATGACCGCCATGACCCCGTCATTTGTATAACTGTCGATAATGCAATTACGGATTTTTTCCTGATCATCGATACCACTGAAAGAAGCATAAATATCTTCTGTTGTCATGGTTTTTACGAGGAAGCCTGTTGAGGTCTTGAATTCAATATATTCCTGAAAATAAGGAAGAAGGTCATTGTTGGTAATAAGAAGGATGTCGTATTCGGGATAATCCCTGTTATCCGGGTAGGAATAGGTATTCAGGAAATCCTGATTATCAATGATCCCTTGCAGCCGGCGCTGAATGCTGTGGTCATTTTTCAGGAATCGCGAAGCTGCCGAGGCCTTTCCGGAAGGCTTGCATGTGACCCGGACAGAGATCTCCTGAAGTATTTTCACCTGGTTTTTCAGGGGAAAATATGCCACAGGATGTATCAAAAATGAGGCGACCGGATGACCGGCAAGAAACTGTGTGGAGTTTTCCGAGATGATCCTTGCGGGGTAAGGTCCGGGGGCATTGTATACATCTTCATCGCGGGGAGCCACATAATCTTCGGGCGCTCCTTTTGATATGGGAAATGGCCTGCTTGCCGGTTTTATCTTCACATCCCTGATCACTTCGGAAAATTTCAGGGAAACAACCTCCACGTTCTCCGTTTCAGTCCCCTGCGGGAGAAGTAAGTCTGCAGGCAATGCCGGTAAAAACGGCTTGCCTTCTTCTCCTGTATTGTAACAGCCATCTATGTGAATTTCAGTATAACCGTCAGAAGTGTGCTTGAACTTGGGTTTTTGGATCGTGTAGGTGTAAATATAAGATTGGGCAAGCAGGTTACATGAAAAAGCAATGGTCAGTATTGCCAGCACTAAGCTTAACCTTTTCATTATTAATGGTTTTAAGGTTCATACCTTGATCGTTTGTATCAGAAAATGCCCATTCTAATTCTAAGTACAAAATTATGTATTTTCATACACTTAAAAGACAAATGGTTCTGGTAATTCGTTGTATATCAGTTTATTTAGAATTGCTATAAATAAGGACGCTGATGCGCAGCATTGGAATTACATTACCATGCCATCGTACCTTGGGGCATCCTCATAAGAAAAGCGGAGCGTGAATGGCATGCCATTCACGCTCCGCATGGTATTAAGTCGAATTCATGTGTTGATGACCCTTATTTGCGGATAACGATCTTTTGTGTAATATTCGCATTTTTCCCTGTTACTTTCAGAAGGTAGATCCCTTCAGGGAATTCTTCCAGGCTCACTGCATGTGTGTACCTGCCATCCACCGGAATATCTTTTTCGGCATATACGGGATGTCCTGAAATATTGAAGATCTTGATGATGATCTGTTCCTTTGCCGGGGATTTAATATCCAGGATAAAATCACCGGCATTGGGATTGGGATAAACCTGCAGGGTGAATTCCTGAATATTTTCATCCACGGATACCGTATTATCCACCGTTACTTCATATTCTTCGGAAAAGTCACTTTCCCCGCATTCATTGAAAGCTTTGACAGAGACATAAGCATTTCCGAGGTAGGAATCGTCCCATTCCACGG
>JAGYMZ010000013.1 GCA_018400295.1 Bacteroidales bacterium
CGGATGAAAAATAAGGAAATACATTCAACCAGATATTCTGCTTATCTGCAATTTGTGTATGGATACCAGGCGCGCACCACTCATGGGTATCGCTGACTTCATTGAGTTCATTATCAAACAGGGAGACGTAGCAACGGTCAACATTCGCAAGTTTTCCGATTTGTTCAAGGGTATATTCGATGGCTTCATCGATCAGCTCGATCTTTGTGCTGATGATCTTTTGTGAGATCTGAGCAACCAATTCACCGAACCGGTATTTTGACCGGAACCTGTTTTCCTGAATCCCTTCCGTGAAACCATCCCTGATTATACCAAGAATATTAATGAGTACGCCTTTTTCATATTTCAAAGGTCTGAAAAGAACATCCAGCCAGACAGAAGCACCGTTCTTGCTATAAAATTCCATTTCCATTTCGGAGGCCGAAGCGTCATTGCTTTTCGCAACAAAGGCCTTTAGTCCCGATACCGTTTCCCTCAGCCGGCTTGCTGAATGCGCCGAAAGGAATGCATACAGATCCTTTCCGCGAATTTCCTGTGGCGTATATCCCAAAAGCCTTGTAACCAAAGGGCTTACATAAGACACCTTCATATTCGCATCAAAGACCCACACGATATTCCCGGCACCTTCTAAGATCCTGTTTATCATTTCCGGGGATGAAGGATCATCGCATTCCCCGGGGGGGATGCGCTTGCTTCGCAAAAACCGGTATACCACCACGCACATTGCCAGGGAAAGAATAATGTTAAGACCAAGGGAAATAAGCAGGCCAAGCCCTGCAGGGTATGCCGTAAAAACCAAGACTGCATTCAGCACCTGATGAGCCAGTAATACCAGCAAACCTGCTCCTGCCAATGTGTACAACCGGGCATTATCCGGAGAATACTTTTTTCGGAAAAGCATGTAAATGGCCAGCAGCTGAGCAGCAAATCCTATGGCAAGCAATCCCAAATGATTAAGCATGAAATGGTCATTATAGTACTCATACGTAAAAAAAGACCGGTTTGTTTCTGGCAGGGAAGGAATGTACCGGATTCCGGGATATCACCCGCACGATATACAGGACAAGGGTTTCAGGACAAACATCAAATCAATGCACAATTCAGAGATCTTCCCTGTCATTATTCAGCCAGAAACACAACCATTCTTACAAAGTTACGTCATTTTGTCAAGAAATCGAATTTAAGGATAAGGGATGTGTCGGGGTTTTATGTGTACTTTTGCAGCGAACCTGCCGGATATTTTGGCGAATGGCGATCTGATACGGCATGCCGAAACCGGTGCCTGGAAATAATGCCAGCAGATCAGCGATCATTATCAAAACAGTCATGAGTGAATCAAAGAAATTTCAATTCAGACAGGTTGCGACCATCTCTGTAGCGCACTTCATGCATGACGTTTATTCTGCTTTTCTGGCACCGATACTACCCCTTTTAATTGAAAAATTCAGCTTGTCCTATTCCCTTGCAGGCCTGTTGTCGGTTTTGCAACGCATCCCTTCCCTTTTCAACCCCTTTATCGGCATACTTGCCGACCGGATCGCAATGCGTTATCTTGTCATCCTCGCTCCGGCCGTAACGGCCACAACCATGAGTCTTATAGGCATTGCGCCCACCATAACCATGGTATCTGTCTTGCTGATCACCATGGGCATCAGCTCTGCGTTTTTCCATGTCCCGGCCCCGGTCATGATACGAAAAGTTTCCGGCCACCGGATTGGCAGCGGTATGGGCTGGTATATGTTCGGTGGTGAAATGGCCCGCACCCTGGGACCAATAATCATCCTGGGTGCGGTTTCATGGTGGGGACTGGAAGGCACCTACCGGCTGATCCCTTTCGGCTGGGCGGTGAGTGTCCTGCTCTATTTTGAATTCCGGAAAACCAGGGTTTCCAGGGATCTTAAAGAAAAAGAAAAATGGACGGGCATCCGGGGGACACTCCGGAACCATCTAACCCTGCTCATTGCCATTACCGGTTTTACATTTTTCCGTGCCGTTATGAAATCTGCCCTTACCTATTTCCTTCCGACGTATATGAACCTGAAAGGGGAAACCCTTTGGACAGGCGGCATATCCTTATCCATCCTTGAATTGGCAGGAGCTGCCGGGACCCTTCTTATAGGGAGCTTTTCCGACAAAATGGGACGGAGAACATCCCTGATTCTATTGTCCATCCTTTCCCCTGTTTTTATGCTCTTATTCCTGTTTTCCGGCCAGATCCTGTCTTTTTTGTTCCTGATACTCATCGGGCTCGTGCTTTTCGGAAGCACACCCATTATACTGGCCTTGATACAGGACCAGGCCAAAGAACGGCCGGCGTTTATCAACAGCATATACATGACCATTTCATTTTTTGTCACTTCCTTATGCGTGGTTGCGGTCGGAGGGCTCAGTGACTGGCTTGGAATGGAGCTCACCTTTAAAATAGCGGCATGGATATCCTTTGGTGCGGTTCCCTTTGCCATATATCTCAAAGAAAGAAGAACCTGATTCTTTTGTATCTTTGAGAGATCGTTTTACACAGGCATGGGAAAAGAGATCTTATCCACCAACAGAAAAGCATTGCAAATCAATTTGCAGGACAATATTTACGGTTCATTCGCCGAGATCGGCGGCGGCCAGGAAGTAGCCCGGCAATTTTTTCTGGCGGGGGGGGCCTCCGGGACGGTAGCCAAAACCGTATCGGCCTATGATAAACTTTTCAGCGACTGGATGTATAATGAAAACAAGTCCGGCCGTTACGTTTCCGGGAGCCGCCTTGCCAAGATGTTAAACACCGAATTCAGGGAAGTGACAAGCCTGTTGCAAAATAAAAGGACCAACCCGACCCGTTTTTTTGCATTTGCCAACACCGTAACTACCATCAATTACCAGAAGGATAATTACAGTCATGGTTGGATAGGCATGCATTTCCAGATTGAACCCGGAACTCCGCCCAACAAAGCCGTGCTTCATGTGAACCTGCTGGAAAACGATCCTATCCTGCAGCAACAAACCCTGGGCATATTGGGCGTCAACCTGGTTTGGGCATGCTATCATAAATACACACAACCGAACGAATTTTTGCAGTCATTGCTTGACAATCTTTCTGCGGACCGGGTTGAGATTACAATGATCCGCATGAACGGTCCGCAGATGGACTATGTGGATAACAGGCTTTTAAGCGTGCAACTGGTTAAGAACGGCATGACCAGCGCCACCATGTTCGACCGGAACGGAAATGTGCAACAGCCTGCCGATATGTTGTATAAAAAAAATGTCCTGGCGTTCAGGGGCAGTTTCCGTCCCATCACCTACGTTGGGTTCGATATGCTGAAGACCAGTTACCGCATGTTTAAAAAAGATGAAGATTATGACCGGAACAATACCCTTGCCCTTTGTGAAATGACCCTGAACAACCTTCTTGAAATGGGCGATCTGGATGAACGGGATTTTCTGGCCCGCGTGGACCTGCTTACAGGTATGGGACAAAATGTTATGATATCCAATTTCCGGGAATATTATAAACTGGTCTCCTATTTTTCCCGGTTCAGGATTAATAACCTGCGCATTGTGATCGGAATACCAACCTTCCTGAACGTTCTGGACAAGAAGTATTATGTAAACCTCAAAGGTGGTATCTTTGAAGCTTTTGGCAAACTATTTGTTGAGAACATGAAATTATATGTATACCCCACCGTAAGTTCAGTTTCTGTTGAAGATAAAGATACAATGGGCACGCTGATCACTTCCAAAAACATACCCTTGCCCGGCGACCTGAAGTTTTTATACAAATACCTGATCAGAAATGGAAAAATACTTGATCTGAAAGAAATTAAAAAAGAGTGGCTGTACATAAATTCTGCAAATGTCCTGAATATGATCCACCGCAGCCAACCTGGCTGGGAAAAAATGGTGCCGCGGTATGTTGAAAAAACCATCAAGGCAAAAAACCTGTTCGGGTATCTGACGGATGCAGAAAAAACAGAAAATTAATGATGAAAGCAACGAAAGCACCCCTGGCCGAACAATTACGACCGGAAACCCTGGATGATTACCTGGGACAGGATCATATTCTGGGAAGGGGCGCCATTCTTCGCAAGGCCATTGAATCGGATGCCATTCCATCGATGATCTTATGGGGTCCCCCCGGGGTGGGTAAAACAACCCTGGCCTATATCATTTCCAGGAAACTGAACAGGGAATTTTACACCCTGAGTGCGGTATCTTCCGGCGTGAAAGATGTCCGGGAGGTCATCAAAAAAGCCCATTACGGATTTTCACAGGCCATATTATTTATTGATGAGATCCATCGTTTCAGCAAGGCGCAACAGGACTCATTGCTGGGTGCTGTGGAAAAGGGGACGGTTACTTTGATCGGGGCAACCACCGAAAATCCATCCTTTGAAGTGATATCCCCTTTGTTGTCGCGTTGTCAGGTGTATATTCTGAAAGCCTTTGAAAAAGAGGACCTGTTAAAATTATTGGACAAGGCAACGGCTTTCCTGGAAAATCAAATGCGCAAACAAATTAAGATAGCGGAAAAGGATGCCCTGCTGAGGATATCCGGAGGTGATGCCCGCAAGCTGCTCAATGCCCTTGAACTTTCCGTCGGTTCATCGGATGATGAAAAAGACATTGTTCTGACCAACGACCGGGTACTGGAAGTTATTCAGCAAAATCTGGTACGCTACGATAAATCCGGGGAAATGCATTACGATGTAATTTCCGCTTTCATAAAATCCATGAGGGGGTCCGATCCAAATGCAGCTGTCTACTGGCTGGCCCGGATGATAGAAGCCGGGGAAGATCCGGTCTTTATCGCCCGGCGTATGCTTATCCTTGCCAGTGAGGATATCGGAAATGCCAATCCCAATGCCCTGCTTCTTGCAGAGGCATGTTTCAATGCCGTTAAACAAACCGGATATCCCGAATGCAGGATCATTCTTTCACAAACCGCCATATATCTTGCAACTTCGGTTAAGTCAAATTCATCTTACATGGCCATTGAAAATGCCCTGGCAGAAGTAAAGAAGAGCGGGGATCTGCCGGTTCCGCTTTCCGTGCGTAATGCCCCCACAAAACTCATGAAAGATGCCGGCTATGGTGCGGATTATAAATATGCCCATAATTATACGGGGAATTTTGCGGAGATGCACTTTCTTCCTCCGGATCTGCAGGGAAAAATATTTTACGAGCCGGGCAATAATAAAAGAGAAACAGATATCCGGGCCAGACTTGCCGGGTTGTGGAATAAAACATATCATTATCAGCATTAATATGCAACCGGTTGTTGCAAAAAAAACAAGAATATGCACAAGGTAGTTCAGTCCATTCATAACATTAAACATCTCAATGAAAAGCGCTTTTTTCTCATTGCCGGCCCATGCGTCATTGAAAACGAAGAAATACCGTATCATATCGCCGAAAAGGTCAAAAAGATCACGGATGATCTCAGGATCCCCTTTATTTTCAAAGCCTCCTATCGAAAAGCCAACCGGTCCCGGCTGGATTCCTTTACCGGTATCGGCAACAATAAGGCCCTCGGCATCCTGAAAAAAATCGGAAAAACCTACAACATACCAACGCTTACGGATATCCATACGGAAAATGAAGCGGCGCTGGCGGCAGGCTATGTTGACATACTGCAAATTCCGGCTTTTTTATGCCGTCAGACAGATATTCTGGTTGCCGCGGCAAAAGCAGGCAAACCGGTCAACATCAAAAAAGGTCAATTTATATCCGGAGAAGCAATGAAATTTGCTGTCGATAAGGTCCGGTTATCAGGGAATGAAAAAGTAATGCTCACAGAACGGGGCAGCATGTTCGGATATCAAGACCTGGTGGTGGATTACAGGAACATCCCGGCCATGCAGCAATTTGATGTACCGGTGGTTATGGACATAACCCATTCCCTGCAGCAACCAAATTTATCAAGGGGTATAAGCGGCGGCAGACCGGAGATGATCGAAACAATAGCCCGCGCAGGCATAGCTGCCGGTGCAGATGGCCTTTTCATCGAAACCCACCCGGAACCCGGTAAAGCACTTTCCGATGGGGATAATATGCTGAACCTTTCCCTGTTGGAAAGATTGCTTGAACGATTGGTTAAAATCAGGGAAGCATTGATTTAAAAACGGATCACAGTGCTTTTTAGCGATCCTTCTTCAGGATAAAAGACGGATGTTTTGAAGATTGAAGGCAGATTGATCACGGTGCCAAACTGGGGCATATACACCGACATCGCATCCCTGAATTCATCTGCGTACCTTATGGAGATCATGGTATATTCGGGGACCCGGTAAAAAAAGCCCTGTCCCTCCTTCTCCTCACCCACGCCGGATGCATCCGGTACGGCATCTTCCAAAGGCTTGCCTTTTCCAAGGGTCAGGAACTTAATATGTACCGGCTCGCCACTGCTTTCGCCGAGTCCGGTGATCCCCTTTTCTTCGGAAAAACGGAACAACGGGATCGATCTATCGGCATCTCCAGCCTCAGGAATAAATGTGAAAAAATGTACCGTAGTGCTTGTGATCACTTTTCCCCTGAACAGGTCCAGGTATTCATTTTCCATTTCCTGCAGCTTTTCGTACATAAATTCAATGGTTTCCCTGCTGTACGGTACTTCCTGGTATCCGATCAGCAGATTGTGCTGGTTTTCCCTAAGGATATCGATCCATTCAACAGCCTCCGCCGCTTTTTGTTCCGGGCTTTTTGCCTGCATGGAAGTCCGGAATGATATATCCTTGATCGTCAATGTATCTATGGATATTTTCCGTATAACTGTATCGATATCTTCATACCGGTTGTTGTCTGCTGCATACCGGAAATATTCTGACACACCTTTTCTTTCCTCTTCCTGTCCGGTCATCTTAAGACCGGTTTCTCCACCGGGATCCCGGATCAATTCTGATCCTACCAGTACACCGGCCCGCGTTAAAGACAATAGCAGGCTGCCTTCCCCTTTGCTTTGCTTTTCATCGTAGGAGGCAAAATACAACTGCCGGGGATCTGGAAGATCAAATACCTTTAGCCCTATGCTTTTGATGCACCAGGTTGTGCTATTGCTTTGGATATGGTCATGAATTCCGAGATATTCCTCAGCATAATTTGCATACGGCCCTTGCAGCTTCATGATCTTTTCAGCAGTAATTTCCAGCCGGATCCCTTTCCTGGGCAAATAATAAAACAGGCCCTTTTTGTCCCCAGGGGAAAATCCTTCTCCGGCCTTGCGCACATTCATCTGGCCCAGAGAAAATACTGGTAGCAACATAAGTGCTGTGATCACGGACAATAATCTCATAATGCAAGGTTTCTAAGCAAAAAACAATACGGAACGCCAATCCGTTTTACTTATAAATTGCCGGCAGGGTTACCGAAAAGCAGGAAATTCCGGGTTTACAACCAGCCGCACCACGTTTTTGAATGCTACTTAATGAACAACAGCTCCCGGTATTTTGGCAGGGGCCACAAGTTGTCGTCGACAAGAAGTTCAAGCTTATCCACATGGCTGCGGATGACATCAAAATAGGGATGTACCTTTTTCGCATAGGCCTTCGCCTTTTGCTCAGCCGAATCCATCCGGTTGGCCACCCTGCGTTCATTGGTCATTTCTTCCACAAGCATATTAATGCCTGCTATATGATGCGAAATCTCCTTAATGGCCTGGATCTGATTTTTGGATAATTTTATAAATGCCTGGGCATCCAATACCTCCTTAAGGCCTTTGGAATTTTCCACCAACAGGTTCTGGTATTTTATGGCGGTGGGAATGATATGATTTTTTGCAAGATCTCCCAGTACACGGGATTCGATCTGGATTTTCTTGGTATAGTTTTCCAGCATAATTTCGTACCGGGCCTTCAGTTCACGTCCGGTCAGCACATTGTTACGTGTGAACAGGTCAATGGTTTTTCCGGAGATCAGGACTTTCAAGGCTTCGGGAGTTGTTTTCAGGTCAGACAGCCCTCTTTCCCCAGCTTCTGTCTCCCATTCCTTACTATAGCTGTTCCCTTCGAAACGAATATTTTTGGATCCGGCAATGTAATTCTGAACAACCTTAATGATGGCTTCATCCTTTTTCACCTTATGGTCGATCAGTTTATCCACTTCCGATTTAAATGCCGTTAACTGGTCCGCAACGATTAGGTTCAGTACCGACATGGCATTTGAACAGGTATCGGATGCACCAACCGCCCGGAATTCAAACTTGTTCCCGGTAAAAGCAAAAGGGGATGTCCGGTTGCGATCCGTATTGTCCAGCAGGATCTCCGGTACTTTTGGGAAACTCAGGTTGGTCCCTGTTTGCAATTCCTTGCTTATTTTTCCGGGGTTCACCCGGGTTTCAATATCATCCAGCACTCCCGACAGGTGGGATCCCACAAAAACCGAAACAATGGCCGGCGGGGCCTCATTGGCTCCCAACCGGAGGTCGTTACCGGCGGAAGCAACACTGGCGCGCAGCAAATCCGCATTTTCATTCACGGCTTTCAATATATTTACAAGAAATGTAAGGAAGCGTAAGTTGGTTTTTGTCGTTCTGCCCGGGGTCAGGATATTCTCACCTGTATCGGTACTCAGCGACCAGTTATTATGTTTGCCGGAACCGTTAACCTTGGCATAGGGCTTTTCATGCAACAGGACGGTAAGGTCGTGGTTGCGGGCAATGCGTTGCATAATGTGCATCAGGAGCTGGTTGTGGTCAACCGAAAGGTTGACTTCCTCGAAGACAGGCGCACATTCAAACTGGTTTGGCGCAACTTCATTATGCCGGGTTTTAACCGGTATCCCAAGCCGGTGGGCTTCAATTTCAAATTCTTTCATGAATTGTTTGGCCCGCTCGGCTATGCTGCCAAAATAGTGGTCAGAAAGCTGCTGGTCTTTGGCAGACGCATGACCAAAAACCGTTCTTCCGGTCAGGACCAGATCCGGCCGCGCATAATATAATGCCGAATCCACCAGAAAATACTCCTGCTCCCAACCCAGGGTGGGATAGACCTTCTTAATACGTTTGTCAAAATATTGACATACGTCCACAGCGGCCTTGTCAATAGCAGTAATCGCTTTCAGTAAGGGCGTTTTATAATCAAGGGCTTCGCCGGTATACGACACAAAAATGGTGGGGATACATAAGGTATTGTCCATGAGGAAAGCCGGAGAAGTGGGGTCCCAGGCAGTATATCCGCGTGCCTCAAAGGTATTCCGGATGCCCCCGCTGGGAAAACTGGAAGCATCTGGCTCCTGCTGCACAAGTTCACTGCCGTGGAAATTTTCTATTGCTTTTCCATCATCGGTGGGACTAATGAAGGCATCATGTTTTTCGGCCGTACTTCCGGTAAGGGGATGGAACCAGTGCGTATAATGCGTGGCGCCCTTGCTCATAGCCCAGGCTTTCAGGGAAGAGGCCACCTGATTGGCTATGCGTCGGTCGATCTTATCTCCGTGCTTAACAGCATTCATCACCTTTTGAAATGCCTCCCCGGCAAGGTATTCCTTCATGACCGACTCGTTAAAGATCAACTCGCCAAAGTAGTCGGATATTTTTCCGGAAGTGGGCTCAATCTTCCTTACTTTGCGCGAAACAGCAGCGGCTACAGCATTGAATCGTATATTATCCATAATTCCTTTCTAATGTCGTTCTAAATATCAATAAATATATGAAATCAATTGGAATGACCGGATCCTTTGAGCCGGACAGGCCTGTGAATTATTAACAATCCGGCAAAAGTTATCAAACCGTTCAGGATTAAAAGTTCGAATCCAAAATTATAGCCATTGAACAAAACCTTGTCGTATATGCTCAATACATAACAAATGGCGGGGGAAATCACCGCAATGACAGGAACCCAGGCATCCCTGACTTTTTTCCGGGTAAACAGGCCGAAAGCATACATTCCGAGCAACGGGCCATACGTGTAACCGGCCAATGTGAACAGCCTGGATATCACCGACTGGTCATTTACGGCTCGAAAAATGATGATGACAGCGGCCAGAACGGCGGCCAGGGCAATATGGATAAAATAGCGGTGATGGATCTTTTGTTTTTCCGTCAGATCGCTCCGTTGAGGCAGTCCGAGAATATCGATGCTAAAGGAAGTGGTCAGGGCCGTCAGGGCACTATCGGCACTGGAATACGCTGCTGCGATCAATCCGATGATAAACACAATTCCCGCCAGCGGAGTCAAATGCTGAAGGGCAATGGTTGGAAAGAGGTCATCGGTAAGTGCAGGGACAGGTATCTGCATGCGAAAGGAATACAAATACAGAACAGCACCCAGTATGAGAAAAATAAAGTTGACCGGTACCAGAGACCAACTCATCCAGTAAACATTTTTTTTCGCTTCTTTCAAATTACGGCAGCTCAGGTTTTTTTGCATCATATCCTGGTCCAGGCCTGTCATCACAACGGCAATAAAAGCACCGGCCAGAAAATCCTTCAGGAAAAAATGCTTATGTTGCCAGTTGGTATAGGTAAATTGCGACAGATCGGAACGGAATACATCCGACAGCAGATCCCCCAGGGGCTGTCCAAGCTGACTGGATATCAGTATGATGGTTAATATTACTGCCAGAAGCATAAAGGTTGTCTGCAGCATATCGGTCCATACGATGGTTTTGATCCCTCCTTTATATGTATAGAGCAAGATCAGGACGATAAAAAGCAATACGGTGAACCAAAACGGAATGCCCCAGCGGTCAAAAACAAACAATTGCAACACATTTACAACCAGAAACATCCTGAAAGAAGCCCCGATGATCCTGGAAAGCAGAAAAAAGAAAGCCCCGGTTTTGTATGACCAGAAACCGAAGCGTTGTTCCAGGTATGTATAGATGGAAGTAAGATTAAGCCGGTAATAAAGAGGCAGCAAGACATTCGCAATAACGGCATATCCTACAAGGTAACCCAGGACGATCACAATATATGAAAAACGGGTAGCACCGACATCCCCGGGGATGGAAATAAAAGTAACCCCGGAAAGGGATGCACCGATCATGCCATAAGCAACAACATACCAGGGAGATTGCCGGTTGCCAATAAAAAAGGCCTCATTTCCTGAACGGCGGGAAGTAAGCCATCCCAATGTGAAGAGCAGTGCAGTATAGATCAGGAAGCAGAAAAATATAACAAAAGGTGTCACTGATTGGCTTTTTTCACAAGTTCAACAGCAAAATCATACAGGGATCCAAAGGCAAAATCCACGGCCGGATCCTGAACCAAATCCTTTTCCCCGATGCCAACGGTGAACATCTCCAGGTTTTTCCCAAATTCCATATCGCTCATGGAATCCCCAACCATCAGGGATTTTTTAAAATCGACACCGGGATAATCCTGTAATGCTTGTTCACCCATGCCCGTTGATGGCTTGCGCGTGGGGTGTTTTTCTTCTTCGAGGTAGGGACTATGGTATATTTTTGTGATCCGGCCACCACCGTCAATGATTTTTTTCTGCATATAGCGGTGTATCATATCCAGTTCTTTCACAGACATGATGCCTTTGTGGATCCCTTGCTGGTTTGTAACGATAAAGATATGCCCGAAAATTTCCGACAAAATCCGCATTGCCTGCAGTGCACCTGCTGTGAATTCAAACTCATCGATGGACTTTACGTAATCGTTTTCAAGCTTGCGGTTGATCACACCATCCCGGTCAAGGAACAGGGACCATTGCCGGTCAATGTATAAATCCTTTAAGATCATTTTGCGCGGTCTTATAATCTTCAGGAAGACCAATATCAATAAAATAGGAATGGCATTTCATGCCATAAAAAGCTTCTTTCCCGAAGTATTTTTGCAGAAACTCCTTTTCAAATGAAAATCTTTCCGGAATGGGGTATTTTTCAAGAAGCGCCCGGTCGATCATATATAATCCGCCGTTCATTAGTCCCGGGCCCTCCCCTGCCGGTGCTTTTTCCCTGAAGCCGGTGATCCTGTTCGATGGGTTTATTTCTACCCTTCCGTATCTGGAAGGGTGATCCATGAATTTCAGTGCCATGCAAAGCGTTGCAATGTGTATCTTTCGGAAATCATCAAGGCGTTTCAGATTTACGTCAAAATACGTATCGCCGTTCAAAACCAGAAAAACAGATTCTTTGATCAGGGGCAAGGCACTGATGATGGCACCTCCGGTCCCGAGCGGAACCTCTTCGACGGAATAGGCAATATGCATTCCTTTGTAAGCATGGCCGAAATATTCCATGATCTGTCCAGACCTGTAACCGGCCGCAACGACAACTTTTCGTACACCCCATTTATTCAGGTACTGCAACTGGTACTCCAGAAAAGGCCGCCCGTCAATGGGTGCCATGGCTTTGGCTTTATCCGGGACGGCAGCGCGTAACCGTGTACCCAGTCCCCCGGCCAGTATAATGGCTTCTTGGATCACTTGTCAGGAAATATTTCGGACTCAATAATTTCACAAATGATATGTCCGATCAATATATGTGTTTCCTGTATGCGCGGAACTTCTTCCGAAGGGACACATATGGTTATCTTACACAGGTTCTTCATTTCCCCGCCGCTTTTTCCGGACAACCCCACGGATTTCAGGCCCATTCCATTTGCTTTTTTTATGGCATTCAGTATATTTTTGGAATTGCCCGAAGTTGACAAACAGATCATTACATCTCCTTCACTACCCCGGGCTTCCACCAAACGGGCAAATACATGTTCAAATCCGTAGTCGTTGGCCACGGCTGTCAGGTATGAGGTATTCACGTGCAATGCTTCAGCGTCAAGAGGCGAACGATCCTTGAGATATTTGCCCGACAACTCTGCGGCTATGTGTTGCGCATCCGCCGCACTGCCGCCATTGCCACAAAGCAGAACTTTATGGCCGTTTCGAAAAGCATTGATACATTTTGTGGCGATCATGCGGATCTGGTCCAGCAATTCATCATCCCTGAGCATTTCTTCTTTGATCCCAATGGCTTCCTGTATTCTGTCCTGAATCATTGTAAGAATATTAACGTTATTTGAATCTTTCTTTGTAAACGATCTTGTCCAGAGGTTTTCTGTCTTCCACATGCCGGTTGGCCGCTTTATTGTCGGCCGGGTATCCCAAAGGAAAAATAACCATGGGTTCGATATGTGAAGGCAGTTGAAGCAGTTCGCTCAGCTTGTCCCGGTCAAAATTACACACCCAGCACGTTGACAGTCCCAGGGCAGTCGCCGCCAGCGTCATATGGTCCGAAGCAATGGCTACATCAATATCGCAATGGTCTTTACCATCGGACCGGGTCCAGGATTGCTTGTGATCGCCACAAACCACAATAGCCAAAGGAGCAGTAGCAAACCAGTCGCGGTCATATACCTCATGCATCCCTTTTAACTGATCCTCTTCCTGTACAACGATAAATATCCAGGGTTGCTTATTCACAGCCGAAGGAGCGATCCTTCCCGCTTCCAGCACTTTGTTCAGTTTCTCCGGTTCGACCTTCGCATCCAGAAAATTCCTGGAAGAAAAACGTTTCTTTGCCAAATCTATAAAATCCATAACTGAAATTTTGACAAAAATAACATAAGTAGGGGAATACGTTCACAGTATTTGTGTGTATTTCAACATTAAAGACAAATAATTCCTGGTATTCCAGGCGGCAATAAGCTTAGGCGTGCACATACCCGTAAAATCAACCGGCCTGATATGATGCAGTATCCGGAAGTTTTCCCCGTGTCGCAGCACGGTTTATCCGCACGGTGAGGCATCTTTTTTCTAAATTAGCGGATCGTATCCATGCTTACAACAAACAAAATGAGCCTAAGAAACCTGAAACAATCGTTAAACAGCATCTCATACGTCAACGCATCATGAAAAAACTCATTGGTTGGATTATCCGTTTTGTTCCCCGCAGACATTTGCAACGGCTCAGTCACGTTGCTTCCCGGATCCTGGGCCTTATCTACCGGGGAAACGATGTTGAGTGCCCGGTTTGCGGTGCCACATACAGGAAGTTTTTGCCATACGGCCGGTTTAGGTCTCGGGATAACGCATTGTGCCCCAATTGTCTTTCCCTGGAACGGCATCGTCTGATGTGGTTATATCTGCGGGATCACACCAATTTTTTTACGGCACCTTTGAAAGTCCTGCATATAGCCCCGGAGTTCTGTTTCATTAAGCGTTTCAACGAACTGAAAAATCTCGATTATTTTCCTGCGGATCTGGAATCCCCTCTGGCCCGGGTCAAACTGGATGTTCAGAACATACCTTTTGATGACAACACCTTCGATGTGGTATTTTGCAATCATACAATGGAGCATGTGGATAATGATATACGGGCCATGCAAGAGCTTTACCGCGTATTGAAAAATGGGGGCTGGGGGATCATCATATCCCCGATCAACATACAAAGGAAGAAAACCTATGAAGACCCGCGCATCACTGCTCCCAGGGAGAGGGAAAAACATTTCGGACAGCACGACCATCTGCGTGAGTATGGCCTGGATTATCCGGAACGGCTCAAAAAGGGTGGTTTTAAAGTAGAGACTGTTGATGTTCTTTCCGGTATGGACCCCGGCCTGGTTAATCGGTATGCCCTCCTGACCTATGACGAGCGAACGGCAGAAGACCTGTTATATGTTGTAAAAAAACGCAATGAATGACGCAGGTTGAGATCAAATGCTCCAGGTTGTCAGTCCGTTCCTGGTAAATTCATACCGGTGGGCGATGCCACCGAATTTCTTCAGTGCGTTGACAACCTTATACCGGCCATTGTTCGGACAATAAAATATCATAAAACCGCCGCCGCCGGCCCCGGAGATCTTGCCACCCAGCGCACCGTTATCCATGGCAGTCTGATAGATCTTATCAATCACCGAATTAGAGATCCCTGCGGCCATCAGTTTTTTATTTCTCCAGCCAAAATCCAGGATCTCCCCTATCTGGTCGAGTTTGCCTTTTAGCAGAGCTTCCTTCATCATAACCGCTTGCTTCTTGAGCTTATGGGTAGCTTCTATGGTGATCTCATGCTGGTTGATCACATTTTGCGATTGCCGTTCAATGATCTGCGAAGAAAGCCGGCTGGTGCGTGTATTAAAAAGGATCAGGTTATGGGCCAGTTCATTCAGGTACTGGGGGCGAATACGGAGCGGATTGACGATCACTTTGTTTTCATTAAAAAACTCCATAAAATTCACTCCTCCAAAGGTAGCCGCATATTGATCTTGTTTTCCCCCGGCCATCTTCAGGTCTATCCGCTCCACTTCGTAAGCCACTCTTGCCAGGTCATATTCACCCAAAGGCAGGTTGAGCCATTCCGCAAAGGCACCCAGTACCGTCACCGCCAGTGTAGAGGAAGAACCCAGTCCGGAGCCCGGAGGGGCATCCACAAAAGTAGACAGTTCAAAAGACAACGGCTCTCCCGTATAATCACTTACCACCCTGTTGTATATCCCTTTAAGCAGGTTCAGGTCACCGTTGAAAGGCAATTGTTCCATGCTGTCGTACTCATACCGCTCATTGTTATCGATGGAATAAAGGACGATCTTATGATCATCCCTGGGAACGATGGTTGCATGGGCGAACATGCTGATGGTCGCATTCAGGATGGCTCCGCCGTAAATATCGGAATAGGGTGCTACATCTGTTCCACCTCCTGCAAGACCAATCCTTAAAGGTGCTTTGCTCCTGACGATCATTATTTCCGGTTAATTGATTTTTTGTATTAACGCATCGATTGCTGAAATCATGTTTTCCCAGGAATATTTTTTCTTTTCCTCCTTTATATTCGCTTCAAACATCTGCATTTTATTGTTCTTGAAATAATCCAGGATGGCACCGGCAATTTCCCGGACCCCGGGATTTACCACATAGCCCACTTTGTTATGGGGTACCATTTCAGGAAGGGCGCCCACATTGGAAACCACCATGGGTTTATCAAAGTGGTAGGCTACCTGGGTAACACCGCTCTGGGTAGCTTCCTTATAGGGTTGGACCACCAGATCGCTGGCACAAAAATACATGTACACCTCATTATTCGGTATAAAAGCATTATCCATGATCACCCGGCCGGTCAGACCGTGCTTTTTTACGATTTCATGGTAAGGCTGCGGATCCGTATAAAACTCCCCGGCCACGATCAGTTTCAGGCGAAGCTGCCGCAAACGGCTATCTGCGAATGCTTCCAACAACAGATCAAGCCCTTTGTAATCCCTTACAAAACCAAAAAACAACAGATAGTGCCAGTCCTTTTCCATTCCCAGGCGCTCCAGTGCCACATCCCTGGGTACCGGATCGCCAAAGTTATCATACAGGGGATGGAAACAAAGTTCCCTGGGCTTTTTTTTGTCGAAACGGTCAAGATCATTCAGCACCGATCGGGACATTGCCACGCACCCATCGACAGGTTTCAGGAAATACCGTGTAAGCATTTTATCCCCGGGCCTTTTTTCATGCGGGATCACATTATCCGTAATGGCAATGATGCGGGATACCCGGTTCTTTTTGATCTTTCTTGCCAGGGTTCCAAGGCATGGCCCCATAAAGGGAAGCCAATAACGCATGATGACCAGATCGGCGTTATGTTCCCGGATCTCCTTTCCTACCCGCAGCCAGTTCAAGGGGTTGATCGAATTGATCCGGGTTTTAATCAGCAACCCTTCCGGAGGCTCTTCATCAGAATATTGCGTTTTTCCCGGGAACAGGAAACCGGGATACTGCAACTTGAAATTATAGATGATCACATGATCGCCATTATCCTGATAGGCTTTTGCCAATCGTTCATTGAACGTAGCGATCCCCCCACCTCTCAGCGGATAAGCAGAACCGACAATGATCACTTTTCTGGGATTTCTCATGGATTCCGAGTCTCGTTTCCGGAAGGATCGCCAACATCTGTCCTCTTCTCAATAATGTAATGGTCGCGGTCGGGAGCATTCCTGGATATCATATCTGCCAGAAATCCAGCCAGAAAAAGCTGAACACCAATAATCATGGCCATCAGGGCAAGGTAAAATATGGGTTGTTCCGTGATCCCCCTGTGGGCATTCCACATAAAAATTTTATCGAGTATGATGTACAGGGATATAATACCCCCGCCCAGAAAAAACAAGGTCCCGATGGTACCGAAAAAATGCATGGGGCGTTTTACAAAACGCGTTACAAATGATATGGAAAGAAGATCCAGGAAACCATTGATAAACCGTTCGAACCCGAACTTGGTCGTCCCATACTTCCTGGCCTTGTGCTGTACGACCTTTTCACCGATATTTTTAAATCCCGCCCATTTGGCGATTACCGGGATATAGCGATGCATCTCACCATACACATCAATGCTTTTGACCACATTTTTCCGGTAAGCCTTCAACCCGCAATTAAAATCATGAAGTTTGATCCCGGAAAACCAGCGGGTTGTGGCATTAAAGAAACGGGAAGGCAATGTTTTGCTGACCGGGTCATGACGGCGTCTTTTCCAGCCCGAAACCAGATCATATCCTTCTTCGGTGATCATCCGGTAAAGTTCCGGAATCTCTTCCGGGCTGTCCTGCAGATCGGCATCCATGGTGATCACCACATCACCCCTGGCCGCCTCAAAACCCGTATTCAACGCAGCCGATTTCCCATAATTCCTGCGAAACTTGATGCCCCTGACCCCGGCATACAATGAAGCCAGGTGTTCAACCTGTATCCATGTATTGTCTGTACTGCCATCATCAATAATGATGACTTCGAAACTCAGCTTATTCTTGTCCATCACTTCCCGGATCCATTCAACCAGCTCTGGGATGGATTCTTCTTCATTATAAGCCGGAACAACGATTGATAGTTGCATAGGAAATGGTTTCAAATTTTTTGTATGCGCCGGGTTGAAATTCAGACACTGGATCCCGCAAAAACTGCCCACAAACGTGAAAACTCCGTGATTTTCAGTTTATTGGGTAATAACAAAACATTTACGCCACCCCTTCCATCGATTTATCCTTTTTGACAAAAAAAGCGGCAAGGATCAGGGAAATAATAAGGGTGATCAGGGTACCGCCAACAAAACTCCAAATTGCCGACAACCATGGCTTGCTGAACCGTTGTGTCATTTCCAGGGCCTGATCGATCTGTGCATCCGTCATGTTCGGATTGCTTTCCAGAATGGTTTCTTCGGTAGTTCTCAGGATTTCTTCCATAAATCCCGGATTGATCACGGTCATGTACACATAATTATAAATGGATACAATGACCATGGCAAACAAACCAATCAGGAATACGGTAGTAAAGCTTTTCCCATAAGAAATATATCCCCCCAGATATTTATCCCGGTATGCTTTCACACCCAGGATCATCCCGATGATCAGGATCACAAAATTACCATATCCGAGCCACTTTTGGGTTTTCATATCCACGCCCAGAATGTAAATCACAAGGCTGTAGACAACGACAATAATCCCAAAGATCAATCCATAATTCAGGGCGATCTTTCCTGGTGTCATGTTTTTGTTTTCCATAGGAAACAGATTAAATGGGTTATACTTACAAAACTAAAAATTTATTCCATTCCTTTCATTGCCGGCAGACAATATTTTGTATTTTTGCAACGGGAAAGTCTTATACGACCAGCTCCCGCTGAAATCCCCCAGGGCTTGACGGCAGCAAGGGTAGGCGGTTGTAGCGGTGCGATATAAGGAACTTTCCCTTTTTTGGTTGGTTTAACCGGTAAGCCGGTGATCCCGGCAACCATGACTACGCCGAATCACCAGGCATTCCATCGGAAACCTGCCCTCCCGGGTACAGGGTTAAAAACACCCTGCCCGCCCATTTGTTTATACCTTTGCATTTAATCATTACTGTTATGTTGTTAAAAATTCATCCGGAAAACCCAAGCGAAAGGCAAATCAACAAGGTAGTGGAATGCCTCCAAAATGGCGGGATCATTATTACACCCACAGATACAATTTACGGGCTGGCCTGTGATATATATCATTCCAAAGCCGTGGAAAAGATAGCACGGATCAAGGGAATCAAGAAAAGAAAGGCAAATTTCTCCTTTATTTGCCACGATCTCAGCGATTTGTCCGGATTTACCCGTCCCATAGATAACGCCGTATTTAAGCTAATGAAAGGGTATCTTCCCGGCCCGTATACATTTATACTGAATGCCAGCAGCAAGGTACCCAAATTGTTCCAAAGCAAAAAACGGACCGTTGGTATCCGGGTACCCGACAACAATATACCCTTGGAAATTGTCAGGAAACTTGGGCATCCCATCATGACAACCTCCATCCATGATGAAGACGAAGTGATGGAATACACAACCGACCCGGAACTGATTTATGAAAAATACAAGCACCTTGTAGACATACTGATTGACGGCGGCTATGGCGATAATGTACCCTCTACGATTATTGATTGTACCGTTGGCATTCCCGAAATCGTGCGGGAAGGAAAGGGAGAAATATAAAAAACCGGCAGTATCCGGAATACCGGCAGCCATTGTTTCCGGAACAGCGCGCTGGTTTCCA
This sequence comes from Bacteroidales bacterium, assembly GCA_018400295.1. GTDB lineage: Bacteria > Bacteroidota > Bacteroidia > Bacteroidales > B18-G4 > M55B132. Next base: position 19,418 of record JAGYMZ010000013.1, read on the forward strand.
TGCCTCCGGGCCGGAAAGGGATGCCTGGTTAGCGCTGAAGAAATTCCTGTTGATTCCTTGGCATTTTAACAAAAACTATCTACTTTTGCACCTCGTTTCCGATTCGGTAGCTCAGCCGGTAGAGCAACGGCCTTTTAAGCCGTGGGTCCTGGGTTCGAATCCCAGCCGGATCACCGGAATGTGGCACAAAAGGCTGTCTCAAAAGGGCGGCCTTTTTTTATTTCATTTGCGTTAACCGCAGGAACGATTGGTCAAAATGATCTATTGTTGAAGGATGGCACGTAAAAATAAAAACCTGCCGGGTTTTCCCAAATTGCTGCATTATTTCAGCGGTTCGTCCGGCACGGGAAGGGTCAAAATTCACCAGGACCTCATCCACGATCACAGGCAATGGTTCCGACTTTTTTTCATACTCTTCTATAAAGCCCATCCTCAAGCTGATAAGCAGTTGTTCCCGGGTCCCCCGGCTCAGATGTTCAATGTTTTTTGACCTTTCTCTTTTATCGTACACATTTACATTTTTGTCATCCAGCGACACATGAATTTTCTGATACCGTTCCCCGGTGATTTGTTTAAAGTAGCCACTGGATCTTTTGATCACTTCGGGTTGTTTCTCTTTCTCATAGCGTATTTTTACCTCATTCAGGACCGCTAATGCAACCTTCCCGGTGATCCATTCCTTGTACGCGTTGCGCAGCTTTTGTTTTTCCGTTTCATATTCGGTCAGAACTTCTGCAAGTTCCGATTCACCTTCTATCCTTTTTATTTCGTTTCTCTTGCCGCCCAAGGCACTGCTTTTATCCTGGAATTCTTTCGACGCAATTTCGATGGCCCGTGTCAGTCCATCCATTTCAGTTTCAATGTCCTCTTTTTCGGTTGCACGCAAATACGCGATCACTTCACCCGACTTGTTATATCCGGCAATCCCTTCCATAGTATCAATGGCGGATTCCCTTTCGCGGACTAACTCCTTTACTTGGTTGTTTTCTTCATACTTCTTCCTGAAATCCTCCCGGTCGCTGGCCCCTGCCGATGCCAGCAATTCCGTGATGGCTGACTGCGTATTGCCGAGGGATGATTCTGCGCTTTCCAACGACTTTTTCCTTCGAAGCAATGCTTCCCTTAATTTCTCCCTGTTTTCAAAATGGGCACGTGATTGTTCGAATTCAGCAATTATCCGGCCAACCAGGATCTCCGTCTTATCTTCCCGGGCATTGTTTTCCAAATGAACAGCAACCGCGGAAGCCTCACGTTCAAACGCCTGAATAAAAGGAAGCCGCTGCTTGCTGATTTTCTCTTCCAATCTATCCCTTTCCAGAATCTCCTTTCTGAGCTGCTGTATACTTTTGAACACACCCAGGGTTGCATCCGGTGACAGGGATGGGTCAAGGTCCAGTTTTTGTTCAAGGTATTCTTCGTATCCTTTTCGTGCATGCTGCTCTTTCATTTTAATTTCATCCAGCAGGTCATGCAACTTGAAGCGTGCGCCTTCCTTCCTGAAATATCTGGTTCCGAAAAATAAAAAGAGTGCCGTTAAAACGAGTGCTCCGCCCAATACAAATATGCCATAATAAAAAGCCGGAATGGACGCAAAGAGAGAGACTACAGAGAAAACAACCGCAATACTCCGGATATTCAAGGAACTTTCATTCAACTTCCGCGCTTTGATCTGGGCTTCCAGATCTCTTCGCTCCGCTGCCAGACTTTCAATGTTATTTTTAAACCCTTCAATGTTGTTTTTGTGCAGGGCCAGGTCTGTCAGCCCTTTGACATTCCCCTCATCCCAGCCGCCGTTGATATCTGTGATCCCCTGAGTTATCATCTTTTCATGGTCCCTGATCCGACGAATTTCCTCATTTTTATCATGTATGGATTGCTTGTATTTTTCAAGATTGGTGTCCAAATAATGGACAACCTCTTCTTTCTCCATCAAGGGCGAATTAACCATAATGGATTCAACAGACTCCTCCAGTTCACCCAATCCTTTTTCATCCCCGGCACCATCGCGCAATTCCCGGATCCTTTTCAGAAGGTCCTGTTCCTTCTCTTCCAATACATCGAGTCGTTCCATGCCCCTTTCCGGATAATTCTGAACATCGGGCAAAGTGTTCAACGCTGCCTCCGCATGTGCATATTTGATAAAATAATGATAGCAATCCATATAATTGCTTAATCTGATCTTTTTATTCCTTAAGCCTTCGATCCGGACATCCAGCTCATGAATGTTTTCTTCCAGCTGCTTTATTTCCAGGATCAGGCTTTGATAGTTTGGAAGGTTTTCCTGGATATCATTGATCTTTCGTTTCTTCTTTTCAAGTTCCTTCAGAATGCCCGGTATTACCTGAACCCTGCCCCTGGGTGTGTATATGTCGTTCGCCCTTTGCTGTATACTGTTTTCTACTTCCCCGATGGAAGTATTGCCCAGTCCAAGGCCCACGCTGAATATCTTATCTTCCACACCGGATTCGGACAGGGACTCAAGACCAACCAGTTCCTGCAGGGAAATGGCATATACATTATTATACAATTCGGAGGAAGCATTTCCGAGCAGCTGGGACCATTGGCTTTGATTCCGGCTTTCCGTACCATTATACAACAACCGGATCTGATCATCACCGGACCGCTCAAAAAGTACTTCCTTACCGGTGGACAAGGCAGCTTTAATCCTGCCGCCATGTCTTCCCCCATGCAGCGGTGGCATCCTCTGGTCTTTATAATGCGGATATCCAAACAGGGTGTACCGTATAAACTTAAGCAGTGTAGACTTCCCCGCTTCATTATTCCCGGAAATGATATTGACCCCTTTTCCAAGGGAAATCAATGAATACCCGCTAAAAATACCAAAGCCGTCTATATGGATCTCTTTGATAATCATTCCGGTTCATTTATGAGTTTATCCAGGAGCATCCATTTTGCCTTTTCAAGGATCTCCCGTTGTTCATCTTCCAGTAATTCTATTTCCCGCTTCACTGCATGACTGCTAAAATCATCCACAGCATTGGTGATCAGGCCGTCGAGCTTTTCCGGATCATTTTCAGACTTTGCGAAGGAGCGCAAAACTTCAGCGATAAATCCGGATCCTTTCTCAATTTGTTCAATATCAAAAGCGGGTTTTGTTTTCACCTCAATTCGGTCGATCCAGGTGAAATGCTTCCTGCTCAGCTGTGCCTCGTTAAAATGTTCCCGCAAAAGTTCAATTTCGCGCGGCCTATTCAGGTCACCATGCAGGCGGGTGCGACCAACAAAATCAACACGCAAGATACAGCTTGCTGTTTCCTGTAAACCATCCAGTGCCTGAATCGCATCCTCAATCCGGTCCGGCAAGCTGTTAATTTCATCTTTTCCGGTCAGATCAACCGTTATCTCATCAAACCGTATTTCTTGCACAGGGACGAAGCGGATTTCAGGTGTTTTATGCTTTTCGATCTCGACAAGATAGCAGCCCCGGCTTCCGGTCTCACCAAAATCCCTGCCCTGCGGATTTCCGGGATATGCAACGGCGGGATCCTTAGTCCTGACAATCGAATGTTTGTGAATATGCCCCAGTGCCCAATAGTCAAATCCCTTGCCAGCAATATCATCAAAAACGAACGGGGCATAATTGGCATGCGGTCCGGGACTTCCAAGCGTTCCATGCAAAACAGCGATAGAAACCAGGGATGCATCTTCCTGTGCCAAAGGGTATTCCCGGGCCAGATTTTTATGAACCTCTTTATTTGCATAGCTTATTCCATATATTCCGGCAACCGGTTCATCCCCTTTTCGGTGAATATACCGTTCCACCCGGTCAGACCCAAAGCGGAACACATTTTCGGGCATTTGCAGGCTATCCATCCATGAACTCAGGGGGTCATGGTTTCCGCAACTGAAGTATACTGGGATCTGTTTGCCGGACAATCGCTTCAGTTCGTCAACAAATTTAAGCTGGGCTGCGAGGCTTTTATTCTCACCATCAAACACATCGCCCGAAATAATCAAGAAATCCACCTTTTCCTGCAGGCAAAGGTCAATGATTTTCTTAAACCCATGGAATGTAGCATCTCTCAATCGTGAAGCCAGGTCACCATTCCAGTCAGACAGTCCCTTAAAAGGAGTATCAAGATGAAGATCAGCCGTATGAACAAACTTAATTTTTGTCATTGGATTGAATATATTATGCACACATCACTCATGACTGCAGTTTTCTGCGCATTTGACGTTTCCTGGAATTTTTAATCCTTCTAACCCCATACCACAACCAAAAACCTGTAACGGTGAAGGTCAGCAAAGCAAGTCCCATTACCGTGGTATAAATCAACTTGATTTGCTCATGGGTGGTTCCGAAATAATGATCAAGTACCGAACCGTCATGTATGTTTTCAATTAAATCCGAATTCCTTTTGTCAATGTTCAGCAATTTACCTGTCGCCCCGTCAAGCTGCACGCCATAATAATCCGAATAAACAAATTTAATGATCCCCTTATCTTTTCGAACGTCTATCCGTTCAAGTTCCGGTGGAGGATTTTTCGAAACAGAATTGCGCATGATGGTGCAGGAATTTTTGTGTAAGCTATCGAGCGGCAACCAGTCTTTCAGTTCTGCGGAGGTTCCTTTGTAAGTTTTTGGAAGAATTGTTCCATTGCTATGTTTTTTCCACCCCAACAGCAATCCGGTAACAGAAATGCAGAAGAAAAAAACAAACAAGAAGGCCCCGGTGGTTCTGTGAACTTTTCTAAACAGTCTTAATATTTTCGCTTGTTTTCTCCTGCCTGAATGTCTTGTCATAGTTTGCCGTTTTTCAACCATTCCATCACACAGATATAAGAAATAAGAAAAAGTCCGGTTTCAAAAGGATTTTAAAAGTACAATAATTTCATTTAATCACCCTGGATATCTGGCAATAAATCATATTGTGACCATGGCTTGTTTGGAATTGTACGGCAAACCCAGCTCATATTTTTCATAATATGAGCATTACATACCAAAAAATTCGCCGACGGCATTCAGATGTCATCCAGATGTCATCCGGATGACATCTGGATGACATCTGGTTTCCTTATGCCGTCATACCCCCATCCACCGGATTAACGGTGCCCGTTATGAATTCACTGTCCTCACTGGCCAGGAACATAACCATTTTGGCAATTTCTTCATTTGTGGCATACCTGCCCAACGGGATCATCTGCTCGAACTGCTCTTTCGCTTTCTCACTTTCGTCAGGATTGAAACCACTTTCCAACGATCGCATCATACGATTATCCACGGGGGAGGGATTTACCGTATTGACCCGGATGTTATGTCCGGCCCCTTCAAGTGCGGCTGATCGCATCATACCTATAACAGCATGTTTACTGGTGACATAAGGCGTCACATTCGCAGTTCCCATCAACCCGGCAACCGAGGAAGTCATGATGATGCTGCCACCTTTATCATTTTTTTTCATCACGGGGAATACATAATGTAACCCGAAAAACATCCCATTTACATTCACATGGATCAACTGGTGGTATTCATCCAGTGAATATTCATCCAATGGGGCTACATTCCCTTCAACGCCTGCATTGTTAAAAAATATGTCTATCCCCCCAAATAATTCTACCGCTTTATCAACATAAGCCTTGACTTGTTCTGGCTTTGTAACATCAGCCACAGCATATTCCACAGGATCACTGTCAAAATCCCGGACGATTTCTTTAAGTGCCTTTTCATCAATATCAACAAGCAATACCCTGGCTCCTTCTTCGGCCATCAGTTTGCCCGTAACAGAGCCAATACCACCGGAACCCCCGGTGATAACCACGGATTTATTTGCAAAACGATTCATAATGGTCTCCTTTTTAAGTTTTTTAAACGTTGATTTTTACTTTTCCAGAATTGACAAGGAAAATGCCATTATTACAAAATAGGTAATGAAACGCTAAAAGGCCCTTTCGTATATGCCATACCAACTTAATCATGATATTTTCTCCTAACATTCCTGCAGCGATAAGATAAGAAGAAAATGGGGATTATCTTCAACAACATACAGGAATATCTGGGAACTCTTTGTGAAGGAATTCCCCAGTGATCATGTTTCGGCAAGAATACCCGGCATATTCTGGTAGTGAACAGGCAAAAAAAGAAAAAACCCTGCTCTGTTAAGGAGCAGGGCCATTCTTCTAGTTGTTTAGCGCGTAATACATAGAATGCCTCGTTAGGCAAAAGGTTTTACGCAAGCTTGTTGCGGAAGGTTACAGGAAGGCGAACAAAATCAGATGTCATCCGGATGACATCTGGATGACATCTGATATAAACATCAATAAATCAATGCACTATTCCTGTATCCGGGAAGATCCAAATACCAATCCTGGTAAACAGTACCTCCCGACTGAGCCCACTGGACAAATTTTAAATACCCGGTGATGATATCTTTTCGTTCGATCATATGGTCAAAATCATCGGGTACATCCACAACCCATGGCAATTGGTTGCCGGTCCTGTAGTAAATACCGGATCCGGGTACCGAAGCATCATCGCCTGTGCCAAAATAGCTCCCATTCACCAGATCGGTGGGATCGTGATCGATCATATGCAGCTCCTTGCCCCTTTCAAGGTCGATGATCATGAAAGGATTATAGGGTGCAGAACCCACACTGGACTGCGGTGTTACAAATGTTACCGTTACCGTGCTGGTATCGGCATCCTTGGTATTGCCGTTGGGGGTGACATTGACCATGGGGGTGCCTCCGAGGAAGGCGGTCACGTTATCGTAAACGATGATCACGGCATCATTCTGTGCGGACTCCGTTCCATTACTGTTCAGAGAAATATAATTTTCTTCAATGGTCTGACCCGTTACACTGGCCACATGGCTTTGCCCCACCGGGAGTACAAAACCAAATCCGTTATCAAGACTGGCACCGGTAGCCATTATTTTATATTTCCCGATGACATCCACGCAATGGTTATCTGCATTTGTTACAGCGTTATACTGGTATGAAATCACAAGGTCGTTAAAGTCATAATCACCAAGCATAGGCCAGAGGTCCTCAAAAGCATGCGTGCCCCAGGTACCCGGGTTTGGATAATAATTATTGTATGCCCTTTCCGGATCATATGGATAATCATCGTTGGAATCTGTTACCCCATCCCCGTCGCTATCCGGATCCGAAGGTGTACCGGCTCCGGGATTGCAATTCCCGGATGGCGGTATGTATGCAGCACATTGCGTTACATTCGGCCCAAGGGTCCCATACATGCTTTCAATACCATCGGCATCGCAAATGTCCACATTATTGGTAATGCTGTTGCCGCTCCAGATCTCGGTCTCATCTGCCACATCTATCCGGGCATAAGTTGTGGTTGGTCCCACAATATCACACCCCACCTCAAGGTCTTCCAGGTCCATAAGAGAGCCCGCACCCAAATGTATGGTATTGCCATTAAGCTCAGCCTTATTGCTGGCTTTGATGTACCCGTTTTGAGTCAAATTGGAATAAACAAGGAATTTCTTTGTTGTTTCTATCCGGCAATTATTAATCAGGGTACTGTTGCTGCTGAATTCCACATGGTTTTGAGCATATATCTCCCCGTCATTGGTCACTGTAGTCCCATTATCACTGGCAAGCAGTTTGTTGGAAAGATGCATGACCCCGGTATTGAGAAGAATACCACCGGTGTATATATCAAAGCCTTTGAGATAGACATCTCCATGATTTTCAAACGTACCTGAAAGTGAAATGGTACTGTTGTTAAAATCCAGGGAATCCCCGTAATTAATAAATTGCGAAGTGGGAGACCATATCTGATAATTGCTGCAGCTGAAAATCCCGTTTTCACCCACTGTGATGGTGGCCGTTCCACTCCATTGATCTATCTTATTGGATGTCAATGTACCGCATATCTTTAAGGTGCCCGAACCTCCGGTGAATGTGACTTTTCCGTTGAATTGCGCCCCTTCCGGGATACAAACCACATCTCCATCGTTGACATCAATATTCTGGTTGGTCACCCCGGGATACGAAATGGTGCAACCGGTATTGCAATCAGGTGGGTCGCTGTTTGGGCCCAGCTTCAAATTTCCGTTGAGGTCCTCTCCCAAATTAACCGTAATGAAACCCTCTTCCAACAATACTTCCCTGACCTCCATGACCCGGTTTCCATAACGGGCCATGATCCAAACCTTATCCAAATACGCAGGAATGTTAAGCCTGGATTCATAATCCTTGTTATACCCTGCGATTCCTTTACACAAAACCTCACCCCCGCCCATAGGGTAATCGTTGTACACAGCAATGGTAAATACGGCATCCTCCGGCATGCCCTGATATACAATATTGAAATTGAAAACAACTTCCTCTGTGTTCCGGAATGTAAAAGTTGATGGTACTTGTAAATCATCAAAGGAATGGACAATGGCTTCATTCTTTTCTTCACCACCATCCTTCTTGCAACCGTAATAAATAACCGTTCCTCCAAGGAGCAGTACACAAAGAAATGATAAACTGATTTTCATGGCTTTTGACTTTTTGATTGACACAGGTATTTCACGCATGCCTAATAATTACAGAAATAATGAACATAAAGGCCGGCAAAAGGTTATAAATCATTAAACGACAGAACAGCAATCATAGAATTGGTTTGGAAAAATTATACGATATGTATGTTATAGAGTTTCATTTTGTCCACCTTTCAATAAAGACCTCGCCAATGCAAATATATTTATAAATGAATCACATACAACCTTATACCTATAAATATATGGTAATTACTGAGCAATGCCGGTTTTTTCGTGAAATAGAACTACGTATGGATACCAATCAAGGTTTCTAATAATACGTATTGCCGGAATATTCAAGCATGCAGAGCAATCGTATATTTTGCGACATTCATGCATATCCCTTCAGCCAGAACCATCTCCCGTACAGCTTAAGGTGCGCCAGTTGCTATGTTCCCGGTCCGGGAACATAGATGTCTGCTAATTTCTGATCTTCAGAGATAAATCAATTCGGCGGGATGGTGTCATATTTCCGGGGGGATCTTGGTTCCAACACCCGGTTTTTCCCTTCAATATACCGCATTCATTGCTACATGAAAAAATACTAGGAACAACAACCCCTTTCCTCACCGACACGAAAAAGAAGATTCTTTGTATATTTACCAGAAAAATGCTGCATCCATAAAAGATGATCTTACGCGCCATATTCTTCACATTGATGTGCCTTATGCTGGCAAACCTGCTCATTTCCCAGGACCAATACGGGGATTACCAAAATGGTCTGAAGGAGATCATTTTCCATGATGATTTTACCTCCCAGCAATTTTCATGGTCGGACCCCTACAATGCCGAATTTTCCGAAGGGGAATCCCTTAATGGTTTTTACCGCCTGACAAGCATGAATGAAAATGCACAACTCCGTTTCAGGACAATTCACCTTGACCATTCCAGGGATTTTGAAATTGAAGCCAGGATCAGGTTCAGAGACGGAGACCCTCACTCTCTCAATTCATTGATATGGGAATATCTTCCTTCCAATACGAATACAAAATTCTTTGGTTTTACCGGGAAACAAGAATACCGTATATCCTTCCTGCACGATGGCACCCTTTTTGTCAATAAAGACTGGACCAGTCTTGAGGTGCTGAGCCCTGACAATTATAATACGCTTACGGTCCGAAAGGTGAGCCAAACCGTATATTTTTTCATTAATGAAAAATATGTTTTTGCCATGCCATACAACCCAGGAAACAGCCATTGCATTGGTTTTCAGGCAGGGGCATACACAACCATAGATGTGGATTATATGACCATTTCTTATTTGAAGTCCAGGCATTTCTTCGAAGCAAAAGAAGCCACAACAGATTTTTCAGATGAACAGCCCCCCGACCCGGCCTCCGGAGAGGCGAATACTGAAATGGGCCTTGCAGAACACCCTTCCGACCATGAAATAACCGGTGAGCCGGCAACGATCAAAACCGGGACATTGCACGAAACCCATTTGGTCCTTGCAGATTATACCATCAGGGAAGACAGGTCTGCAGAGCCGGATAACCAAATTGGAAAAAATGAAATCACCAATGTACAGCTGGTCATTGAAAATATTGGCCAGAGCAACGCAGAACGGGTCCGGGTTAACCTGTTGAACAACCAAGCGGGCATTGTCTCACTGGGCGTTCTGTCCGGGGAGAAATTTGAAAAAAAAATACCCGTACTCCGCATACCGGCCGGGGAATCCCGGACACTGATCTTTAAGTATTTCATAGGTAGCCGTTTCAACGCAGAACACATTTCTTTCCGTGTGGATATTGAAGAGAACGGAACCACGGTCCTTGACAAACCCATTGGATTCCGAATCAACCAGACTGCCAATTAACCAATATCGTCAGCCAAAAGTCATGCTTCAGGATGGCTCACAGCAATGGTCTTACACCAGAACAAACAGGCACGTTACATGTGATCAAAAAAAAGGGCTGCCGGCATCGGCAGCCCCCCAGAATTCTGTTATGCTTGTAACGATCTTTCAGGATTATTTGAATAAAGAACGTTTTTGTTAACCCTGGGCCAGGATGTTATCCAGGCCCATTCTGCCTGTAGTAAGGGCAGAGCCAAGCAAAACATACATCCTGTAAAACAATTATTAACAATTATTGTACCAACATTTTCCGACCCACCTTTTCACCACCGGCCGTTACTGTGTAAAAGTATGTACCTGAAGGAAGCGTTGTTACGTCCAGTGTAATGGAATGAACACCATCCTGCAGTACACCCTCATTACGGGTCATGACTTTCTGTCCTGTAATGTTGAATACTTCTACAGCAACATCGGCATCATTCATCAGGTGAACATGGAACGTTGTGTTGCTTATGGCCGGATTGGGGAAATTTTGAGTTACAAAATCCACAAAATCCACATTGGCTTCATTTTCATTCATACCAACCACTTCAGGTTTATGAATCTGAATGTATGGAATATAATTGTCTGTATATGGGTCCAGATCACCTTGAACGGCACCACCGGGCTCGGTGTCCATTTGGTATATAATATGCAGGTAATCGTTCGAATTAGCACTCATGGAGGGGAATACACATTCAGAAAAAATATGAGCAATATCCCCGGTCAGATCAAAAAACTCATCATTCCAGGTATCTCCGTTATCACGGGATACACGCATCCAAAGGTGACGGTAATTTTGCGTAGCTGTTTCGTAAGTCTCTGTAACAGAAGAGAACAAAACAAATACATTGTCACTTTCATCAATGGTGATCTGTGGCATGGAAGAAATGCCTGTCCGGTAATTGCCAATGGATTCCAGTTCACCGATAATGTCCCATGTACCATTTCCGTTGACATCCTGTGTCCATCCGACGAGGTTTCCACGATCCTCAACATTTTCGGGTTTTAATGTATTCAACGGTTCGGAAGTTTCAAATGGGTCCATTCCTTCTTTCCAGTATCCAAGTCCGTCAACAAAGGGGAAGGCACTATATGTATCCCCGGTCTCAAAGTGTCCGACGCGCGTAATGCCGAAAGCAACATGAACATCACCATTGTTATCAATGGCAGCTGCCACGGCGCCGTCGGTGCAGTAAAATGTATCAGTTACTGTAGTGTTCCAGTCGAACATGGGATAGGGATGCTCCCAAACCATGATCTTTTCCCAATCTTCGCCGTTGTTTTCAGTTTTCAGGATAAACATATCGTGCCATTTGCTGGCTACCACAAAAGCAGCCACATCCCCTCTGGGTTCTGCTATCGCATAATAATCCCCTCCGATAGCGTTATACTCATCAGAAGTAACCTCTTCCGGTTGTTCGTTCTGAATATCCCAGGTGGTTCCCCCATCAAGAGACCTTGAATATAGCAGGGCTCCATCCATACCATTATATAGATCGCCTCCGTTACCGGTAGGTTTGGTTAATGCAAATAAATGAAAAGTCATATGATCGGTTCCGGCGGTGACCATTCTGGGCCACAACAAGCCTTCGTGCCCGGCCGGGCCTGTCATGAAAAATTCCGTCCAGTCGCCATTGCCTTTGGTATCCCTTGTGTTGAATATCAAACCGTCGACAGCACCTGTATGTGCAACAACAACTTCCCCACCATCGCCATAAGCGGCATAGGAAGGCCATCCGCAATGCTGGGATTCAATGCGTTCAGTAGGAAAATCCCCCCATTCCATGCCATCGAAATAATTATATCCGGTTCCCCGGTTTGGAAAACTTACTTCTTCCATTCCACGTGTCCAAGTTGCACCGATCGTTCCATCGTCATGCAAATAAAGCCGGTTCTGCGATGAATAATTCGTCTGAAGGTCATAACGGGTTTCTCCCACATTCTCTTCAGTCCATTCATCAAATTTTAATCCCGGGGATTCCATGATCTCATAAGAAGTATTCATCGATTTATCAACGGCATGCAAACAAACATTGTCCAATTGCTTATTGGTCAATTCAACAGGGACCTGCAGGCGATTTTGCTGCGCCATGGCAGCCAAACCCACGATCAAGGCAAAAGCCAGAGTAAATAATTGTTTCATTGTGTCAGATTTTTTTTAGTTAATACGATTTTATCCGATGTTCAGCCTGCAAAGATATAAGTATTAACCGGCAAAAAAACCAAAATTCATACATGGCTTTTTTGAATTTCCCGTTGGCTTATCTGGCAATACATGTACCGGATGCAAATTTGAATCAAATGATAAAAAAAATGCGCCGGTGAACGGGTTTTCCATATTTTTGTAGCTCAAACCACCTTTAAATTCATTGCATTATGAAAATTACTGTTGTAGGAACAGGCTACGTGGGACTTGTCACGGGCACCTGTTTTGCTGAGGTCGGGATTGACGTTACGTGTGTTGATATCGACAAAGATAAAATTGCGAAGCTGAACAAAGGCATCATTCCTATTTATGAGCCGGGACTGGAAGAGATGGTTCATCGCAATGCCGGCAAGGGAAGACTGACGTTTTCAACCGACCTTGCATCCACCCTGAAGGATTGCGAAGTTGTTTTCGGGGCGGTCGGCACCCCTCCGGATGAGGATGGCAGTGCAGATCTGAAATATGTTATCGGTGTGGCCCGGGAAGTTGGCCGGCATATGAGCAACTATTTGCTTATGGTTACCAAAAGCACGGTGCCCGTGGGGACCGCCCGGAAAGTAAAAAAAGCCATTCAGGACGAACTGGATGAACGCGGTTCGGACCTGACATTCGATGTGGCCTCTAATCCTGAATTCCTGAAAGAAGGTGCGGCCATTGACGATTTTCTCAAACCCGACCGCATCGTTATCGGACTTGAAAATCAACGGGCACAAGACATTATGCAAAAGCTCTACAAGCCATTCACGCTGAATGGCCATCCACTTATTTTCATGGATATCCCTTCAGCAGAAATGACCAAGTATGCAGCGAATGCAATGCTGGCTACCCGCATCAGTTTCATGAATGACATTGCCAACCTGTGCGAAAAAGTAGGGGCAAATGTAAACATGGTACGGAAGGGGATTGGCAGCGATCCACGGATAGGCAATAAATTCCTCTATCCGGGTGCAGGATACGGTGGATCATGCTTTCCGAAAGACGTAAAAGCCCTCATCAGAACAGCCAAAGAAAAAAGTGTCAATTTAAGGGTACTGAAAGCGGTGGAGGAAGTAAACAACGATCAGAAAAGCATCCTCTTTGAAAAAGTAAAAAAGTATTTTGACAACAAACTGAGCGGCAAAACCATTGCCCTGTGGGGCCTTTCGTTTAAACCCGAAACCGATGACATGAGAGAAGCACCCTCCCTTGTACTGATCGACAATTTTAAAAAAGCCGGTTGCCGGATCAGGGCCTATGACCCCGTGGCTATGGATGAAGCCAAACGCCAGATCGGAAACACCATCGAATACGCCAACGACCAGTATGAAGCACTGATCGATGCAGATTGCCTGGTTTTGGTCACGGAATGGAAAGAGTTCCGTATACCGAATTTCAACGTCATGAAAAAACTGTTGAAAAATCCAGCCATCTTTGACGGCAGAAATATATACGATAAAAATGAACTGCAGGACTCCGGGTTTGATTATGCATGCATTGGACTGGATATTCAAAAACAATTTTCGCCGAATTAACAAAACCCGGCAACAGAACCATCATGTTTTTTATATTTGAACACAGGATCCATTTATGAAAAAGAAAATTCTGATCACCGGAGGCGCTGGCTTTTTGGGCTCTCATTTGGCTGAAAGGCTTTTAAATGAAGGCAATGAAGTTATATGCCTGGATAACTATTTTACAGGAACCAAGGAAAACATCATCCATTTGATGAAGGATCCATACTTCGAATTGATACGGCATGATGTAACCCAACCCTTTTATATAGAAGTAGATGAAATATATAACCTGGCCTGCCCCGCTTCCCCTATTCAGTATCAGGTCAATCCCATCAAAACCATAAAAACCTCGGTGGCCGGAGCCCTGAATATGCTGGGACTGGCAAAGCGGATCAAAGCAAGGATACTCCAGGCATCTACCAGTGAAGTATATGGCGATCCGGAATCCCACCCTCAAAAAGAAGAATACTGGGGGCATGTCAATCCCATCGGTTCCCGTGCATGTTATGACGAAGGCAAGCGCTGCGCCGAAGCATTGTTTGTGAATTATCACAGGCAAAACAATGTCCGGATCAAAATTGCCCGGATATTCAATACTTACGGTCCCAGGATGGACCCGGCCGATGGAAGGGTGGTTTCTAATTTTATCATGCAGGCGCTCAGGAATGATCCCATTTCCATCTATGGCGATGGGAATCAAACCAGAAGTTTCTGTTATGTCAGCGATATGGTTGACGGCCTGATACGCTTAATGAATACGGAAGATGATTTCACGGGCCCGGTCAATATCGGGAACCCCGGTGAATTTACTATCCTGGAACTGGCCAGCAAAGTGATTAAAATGACCGGGTCTGCATCTACCCTGTTACATGAACCCCTGCCCGAAGACGATCCGGTCCGGAGACAGCCCGACATCAGCCTGGCACAACAAAAACTGCAATGGAACCCGGCGGTCACCCTTGAACAGGGACTGAAAAATACCATTGAATATTTCAGGAACCTGAAGTGATATATATGCAAACAATACTTGTAACCGGAGCAAATGGACAACTTGGAACGGAGCTTCAAACAGTTTCCGGTATGTTAAACCCTGATCATAAAATAGTTTTTACGGATGTTGACGAACTTGATGTTACCAATCGTGCACAAACCCTGACATATATCCGAAACCTGAAGCCGCGGATCATTATTAATTGTGCCGCCTACAATGCAGTAGACCAAGCGGAAACAGACAAAGAAACCGCTTTTGCGATCAATGCGCACGCTGTAAAGAACCTGGCCGAAGGATCCAACGAAACCGGATGCTGGTTTATCCACATCTCCACAGATTATGTTTTTGATGGCAACAACCATGTCCCGTATACCGAAAATGATGTGCCCCGGCCCTTATCTGCATATGCCCGCTCCAAATACGAAGGGGAAAAATATGCACTGGCCGGTGCGGCCCATGTATTGATCATTCGTACCTCATGGTTGTATTCAGCCCACGGACGGAACTTTGTAAAAACCATATTGCATCATGCCTTTTCAAAACCGGAACTTCGTGTTGTCAATGACCAAATAGGAACCCCAACCTGCGCTCAAGACCTTGCGAATACGATCGTTGCGTTGATCAGGGGGAAAAACCGTATTGCAAAAAAAGAGATCCTTCATTTTTCCAATGAAGGGGTTGCCAGTTGGTATGATTTTGCCATGGCGGTTGTAACATATGCACAAGCAGATTGCAAGATCATTCCCGTAGGGACCAAAGATTATCCACTTCCTGCCATCAGGCCTTTTTACAGCGTTATGAACAAAGAAAAGATAAGGAAGATCCTGGGACTGGACATCCCTCACTGGCAGAACAGCCTTTACCAGTGTGTGAAAGAAATTATGCAATCAGAAAAATAACCACATATGATTGACCCAAAAATTATCGACAAAGCAAAACAATGGCTTGATGTTGGATTCGACGAAGAAACCCGTAAACAAGTCCGTGATTTAATGGAAAATGATCCTGCTGAGCTGACGGAATCATTTTACCGGGATCTTGAATTTGGCACCGGTGGCCTCCGGGGTATTATGGGCGTGGGAACCAACCGTATGAATAAATATACGGTTGGAATGGCAACCCAGGGATTGGCCAATTACCTGAAAAAGGAATTCAGTCATCTGAAACAGATCAGCGTGGCCATTGCCCATGATTCCAGGAACCGAAGCCGGGAATTTGCCAGAATTACCGCCGGTGTCTTTTCAGCCAACCGGATCAAAGTATATCTCTTTGACGATTTACGTCCGACACCTGAACTTTCATTCGCCATACGCCATTATAAATGCCAGAGTGGTGTGGTCATCACAGCCTCCCACAATCCGAAAGAATATAATGGATACAAAGCCTATTGGGAAGACGGGGGTCAGCTTATTCCACCACACGACAAGAATGTTATGGCAGAAGTGGGAAAGATCACCTCCATCGGTGATGTTGCCTTCGACGGGGATGATTCACTGATCAGGGACATCGGCAGGGAAACCGATGAATTGTACCTGAAAGAGATCCACTCGCTATCGCTCTCCCGGGATATCATCACACGTCACAGTGAATCCAGGATCGTGTATACACCCCTGCATGGAACGGGGGCCCGCCTAATACCGGAATGTCTCCGGAAATTTGGGTTCACAAATGTATTCCTCGTGGAAGAGCAAGCGGTTCCGGACGGAAATTTTCCTACGGTCAAATCACCCAATCCTGAAGAGCATGCGGCCCTGGAAATGTCCCTTGCACTGGCGGATAAGATCAATGCAAACCTGGTCATGGCTACAGACCCGGATGCGGATCGTGTCGGGATCGCTGTGCGAAATCCCGGCAATGAGCTTGTATTGCTCGATGGAAATCAGACAGGTGCACTCCTGATCCATTACCTGCTTACAAAATGGAAAGAAAACAACAAGCTTACCGGGAATGAATATATTGTAAAAACCATCGTAACCAGTGAGATACTGACAGAAATGGCACGCGCATTTGATGTCGGAATATATGATGTTCTCACCGGATTTAAGTGGATTGCGGATATCATTAGAAAGAATGAGGGGAAAAAGACCTTCATTGCCGGGGGAGAAGAAAGCTACGGTTATATGATCGGGGATTTTGTCCGGGACAAAGACGCCGTGAGCGCATGTGCCCTGATCGCAGAAGCATCAGCATGGGCAGCCGGACAGAACAAAACACTGTACGATATTCTTCTGGACATTTACCACAAATATGGCTATTATCAGGAAAAACTTATATCTGTGGTCAAAAAGGGCAGATCCGGATCAGAGGAGATCGCAAAACTCATGGGTGGATACCGGGAGTCCCCCCCATCAGTTATCAACAACAGTAACGTGGTGCGCATCAAAGATTATCAGAACAGCAAAGACAAGGACCTGGTAAAAGGGGCCACACGCCCAATTGATCTTCCGGCATCCAATGTATTGCAATTCTTCCTGGAAGATGGAAGCAAGATTTCTGTAAGGCCTTCCGGCACAGAGCCAAAAATCAAATACTACTTCAGTGTAAATGCTGAATTGAAAGACAAAAAAGACGCCGGTAAAGTCAAAAATGCCCTGTCGGATCGTATAGCATCTATTATCCGGGACCTGGACCTGAATTAGCGGGATTTTATCAGTTTCTTTGTGGCTACTGCATTCCCCGATGTAAGCCGAAGCACGTACACACCAGATCCAAGGACATCCAGGTGATCAATATGAATTATGCCGTCTGCAATAGTTTTAAAATCCCTTTTCAGGACTACCCTTCCGGCCAGGTCCATGAGCTCGACCAAAGTTTCGCCTTGCACATAAACCGGCAGTTCGATACGGATTTGACCACTAAACGGATTGGGTTGTACGGTCATTTGATCGCCAGGTTCGTTACGTTCATTTTCAAAAAATGTCAGGATGCTGTTCGCTTCCTGAAAGTCTGGTATGCCATACCCCAGGAAATCATCCGGATTGGCATGCTGTGATCCGCTTTGCTCAATTGCCGACAATACCGACATATTGTTCATCTCCGGATTCGCTTGCCACAGGCAGGAAACCATACCAGCCATGATGGGCGATGAAAACGATGTTCCGCTACCATAGCCAAACCCCGACCCGCTGTATGGATCCGCAATCCATGCCGCCTGTCCCTGAGCAACGACGTTGGGCTTGATCCGTCCATCATAGGTAGGCCCCCTGGAACTAAAACCGGCATAATTGCCCTGCGCATCCACGGCCCCAATAGAGAATACACTGTCGCCATCGGCCGGGGCTCCGATATACAACCAGGAAGATCCGCCGGAGTTCCCGGCACTGTTCACTACGATCATGCCCCGGCTTGCAGCAATATCCGCTCCGATCGTAACCGGTGTGGTTTTTCCATCCATATCCTCATAGGTATGGCTCTGCGCAGGATCATCAAATTCGGTATACCCAAGGGAAGAATTAATAATATCCGCACCCGCGCTGTCGGCATATTCGGCCGCACTGACCCAGTTGTATTCCTCGATGATGTATTCGGAACCGCCATCTTCCGAACGCAACAAAATATAATCCGCTTCCGGTGCGGTGCCTATGAGGTTCCCCGGGGAATAACCACCCATAGTTGACAACACCATGGTGCCATGAGGATGCTTGTCAAAGGTGACCTCCCCCCCGCTGACAAAATCATAGGTGCCCAGTATCTGACCATCGGTCCACAGCTTGTCAAAAACACCAAGACTGTTTACATTCACAAAACCGGCATCCAGAACGGCAATGAGCATACCCTGGCCCTGGTAGCCCATATCGTGCAAAAGATCTCCCTTCAGCATATGGATCTGGTTATATGCACCGCCGTAATCAAGCATCCGGCCATTTCCGTGGCCAGCCAATGCATTACTTGTCGCCGTTTCAAAAGTTTCATCATCAAAAAAAGGCTTGCCGCCACCTTTCTCCATAACGCGTAGCGATGATTGCCGGATGTTGGAAACGTAGGGCAAGTCATTTATGATATCAATTTTCGCGGGGTCACCGGTTTCAATGGTTATCCCGTTTAACCATTTGGTCGGATTAAGAAGGGTAACGCCAACCTCCCGGACACCCTGAATGTATTGGGGGTTTACTGGCAAATCTTTACTGTCGATCGTGATGCCCTGCTGATTCCTTCGATCAATCGAACGCGGCGAAAGAAATTCTTCGGGATTACTTGTTGAATACGGAGAATTGTCTTTATCCGTAAAAGCAACAAAATATTTTTGCGGGGCGATCTGGGCAAAGGAAAACTGAACAATCAGCAAAACAACAAGCGAAAAGATGATTTTTTTCATTTTTAAGGAATGTTATGGGTTCTAAGCAAGTAAACATTAGTAGTTTAAAATTGTTGCGGGCAAAGGGTAAATATAGGAAAATTGTGCCGGAGGCAAAGAATTATTAAAGAATTATTGATGATCTGAAAAAAAAATGCAAGGTTTTCTTGACAATGTGTTAATTAATTCCGTATATTTGCTTTGGCTTTTTGATTAAGTTATAAGATTTGGTTTTAGGTCGTGCGTTCCCTCCTCTCTAGCACGGCCTTTTTTTATGTCCCTGATGAAAAATCACCGCCCTTTATATTCTCTCCAAAAACGCATTCATTCATTTGCCATACTTTTAACATACCATCAAATATTTGCTTATGAAAATCGACAAACATCAATGGCCCGTATTGATTATTTCCGGGCAGATCGGACAGGATAATGATGCAGGACACCGACTGGACCAGTTAATGGAAGAACTTCGGGATGCACAGGAATGTTCAACCCTTAAATCCTTTTCCTATGAAGATGGCATTGAGATCTTCCGAAGCCGCAGTGACCTGGGTGCGGTTGTGGTTGACTGGAATATTCCGGAAGAGCATACAAGTGAAAAGATGACTGCAGAAGAATTCATTCATTCTGCAAACAAAAGAAATCCCGACATACCACTTTTATTGTTAACCGACAGGACCTGGGCCAACCAGGTTCCGACCGATTCCCTGAAAAAGGCCAGTGGATTCCTCTGGATCCTTTCCGATACGATACAATTTTTGGCCGGCCGGGTTGAAATGCATGTAATGAGTTATTTACAAAAACTTCATCCTGCATTTCTTTCCAAATTAATTAAATATGCACAGCAATACAAATATGCATGGCATACGCCAGGGCATATGGGCGGCGAAGGGTTCCTGCGCAGTCCGGCCGGGGAAGCCTTGTATAAATTTTTTGGCGAAAATGTTTTCCGTGCCGATCTTTCCATTTCCGTTCCCGAACTGGGCTCTCTGCTTGACCACAATGGACCCGTCGGAGATTCTGAAAAATTTGCGGCCCGGACTTTTGGGGCAGATCAGACGTATTATGTCCTGAACGGCACATCCAATTGTAATCAGATCATTTGGCATAGCCAGGTTCTGCGCGATGATATTGCTTTTGTGGATCGTAACTGCCACAAATCACTCAACTATGCCATGGTCATTACAGAAGCCTATCCGATCTACATGGTCCCCAGGAGAAATCGATTGGGCATCATCGGACCCGTCAGACTTTCGGAATTCACCAAAAAATCCATTCAAAATAAAGTACATTCCCTGTCGCTCATACCCGGAAGATTAAAAAACGCCAGACCGGTGATGTCGGCACTGACAAACTCAACCTATGACGGCATATGTTATAATGTTGCCATGATCAAAAATGAATTAATGCAGAATGTGGAAAATTTGCATTTTGACGAAGCCTGGTATGCCTATGCCCGCTTTCATCCAATGTATAAACATCGATTTGGCATGACGGATCAGGAAATGCATAAGGACCATCCCCCCGTTTTCGTATCCCAGTCAACACATAAATTACTCACTGCATTTTCTCAATCCTCCATGCTGCATATTAAAAATGGCGGTTCGAAAAATATCGTTCCGGATGAATTCAATGAATCATACATGATGCATGGCTCAACTTCCCCGCAATACAGTATGATCGCTTCCCTTGACGTGGCAACAAAAATGATGTCCGACCAGGGAGAACAACTGATGCATGACATCATCTTTGAGGCTATCCAACTCAGAAAGAAGGTGGTAAGTATACGGAAAGAATATATAGCCCAGGATCCGAACGCATGGTTCTTTGATATGTGGCAACCCCAAAAAGTCATTATCGATAACAGGTCCGTGGATTTTGAAGATGCGGATACAGAATTTCTGGCAACTGATCCCGGCGCCTGGGTTATGAGCAAGGACCATAACTGGCACGGATTTGAAGACATCGAAGACAATTATGCCATGCTTGATCCCATTAAGTTGACTTTCACCACTCCGGGCATAGATGCAAACGGACAAATGCAGGAAAGGGGAATACCCGCCGTTGTGGTCACGAATTTTTTGACACAGCAGGGCATTGTATGCGAAAAATCGGACCATTACTCCTGGCTTATGCTGAACTCACTGGGTACTACAAGGGGGAAGCAGGGCACGCTCCTGTCTGAATTGCTACATTTTAAAGATCTTTATGATGCAAACAGGCCATTGCGGGATATCTTCCCGGATCTGGTAAAAAATTATCCGGACAACTATTCTGCAAAAGGACTTAAGGATCATTGCCAGGATATGCACATATATATTAAGGAACATAACATCCTGGAAAAAATGCAGGAAGCTTTCCAGATCATTCCAGAACAGGCAATGAAACCGGCAAATGCCTATCACCACGTAGTTAAAAACAATGTTGAATACGTAGAACTGGCAAATATGATGGGCCGCATACCTGCGGTCATGATCGTTCCTTACCCTCCGGGAATACCCGTCATGATGGGTGGTGAGATCATGAACAACAGATCCCGGTCCATTCATGAATACCTGCAGCTGAGACAGGATTTTGAAAATTCTTTCCCCGGTTATGAAAGTGATATTCACGGTGTGGAAAGAAACCGCCGGAATGGTTTCAAGTATTTCAAAACCTTATGCATTAAGTAGCAGGCCCTCCACAACATTGTCCGGAAGCCTGACATATGCCCGGATGGACAGTGAGGGACAGGATCATATTTTTTATAATTTTGCCCGAATGAGAATAGATATCATCACCATATTTCCGGAAATGTTCCTGGGGCCGTTTTCCCATTCAATCATCAAAAGGGCCATTGAAAAGAAACATCTTGAAATTCACCTTCATAACCTTAGGGACTACTCCACCAATAAGCATAAAAGTGTGGATGATTACCCCTTCGGAGGTGGTGCCGGGATGGTCATGATGATCGAACCCATAGCCAACTGCATTGATGCACTGACCGGAAGCACAGATTACGATGAGATCATTTATCTCAGTCCTGACGGCCGGATTTTGGACCAAAACCTGTCCAATATGCTTTCCCTGAAAGAGAACCTTATTCTCTTATGTGGCCATTACAAAGGCATCGATGAACGTGTACGGGAAAATTTCGTAACGATGGAAATTTCCATCGGGGATTACGTTATCTCCGGTGGAGAACTTGCAGCCGCCGTTTTGACAGATTCTGTCGCCAGACTTATACCCGGAGTTCTCGGTAACGAAACCTCGGCGCTGTCGGATTCTTTTCAGGACAAATTACTGGCGCCCCCAGTGTATACCCGTCCAAGAAATTTTCTGGGGATGAAAGTGCCGGAAATCCTTCTGTCAGGGAATGACCGGGCAATAGAACTATGGAGAATGGAAAAGGCCCTGCAAAGAACAAAAGATCGCAGGCCGGGCCTGTTATCCTCAGAAAACGAGCAGGAATAATGTCATATTTTTTTTCATAGTTAAAAATAAACGCGTATATTTGCAGCCATTTTTAAGGAATCCTATAAACATAAGGAACCATGGGCAAGAAAGATATCATGCAATTCCTGGAAGACCAGGCCGAAATAAAAAACCATCCGGACTTCAAGGCCGGTGACACCATAACCGTTCAATATAAAATCCGTGAAGGCAATAAGGAAAGGATCCAGAACTTTACCGGCGTTGTGATCCAGAAAAAAGGCAGCGGATCAACCGAAACTTTTACCCTTCGCAAAATGTCAAGCGGCATCGGCATTGAAAGGATCTTCCCCATGACCTCACCCTTTATCGAAAACATCAAAGTCAACAAACACGGCATGGTCCGCAGGGCCAGAATATATTACTTCCGGGGATTGACCGGTAAAAAAGCCCGGATCAAAGAACGCAGAATGTAAACAACATGCCGAATAATTCTAAAAATCCCGGATAAAAACCGGGATTTTTTTTGATCTTTTTGTATTTTCACTGCTTCCAATTATATTCTATAATTCAGCCACATGGAATATACGTTGCTTAATGAGATCGTCCTGATATTGGGGGTTTCTGTGGTGGTCCTGTTTATTTTTAACAAATTCCGCATCCCCTCCCTGCTGGGTTTTTTACTGACCGGATTGCTGATTGGCCCCAACGGTTTTCAACTCATCCAAAGCATACATGAGGTTGAGGTCCTGGCCGAAGTTGGCGTAATTCTCCTGCTCTTCACGATCGGGATTGAATTTTCCCTGGAAAACATTGTCAAAATTGGCCGCACAATTCTTTTGGGCGGCACGTTCCAGGTCATCACGACCATCCTGGCCGTTGGTGCCATTGCCGCATACATTGGCAATTCATTGAATGAATCCATATTTATCGGTTTTTTGATCGCCCTGAGTTCTACCGCCATTGTAATGAAGTTGATCCAGGAAAAGGGCGAGATATACACCCCTCAGGGGAGAACATCACTGGCGATTCTAATATTCCAGGATATTATTATTGTACCGATGATGCTGATAACCCCCATGTTAGCCGGGAAAAGCAATGGCATGGATCAGTCCTGGCTGCTGATCACCGGAAAATTTTTAGCCGTAGCCATCATGGTTGTGATCGGATCCAAATACCTGATCCCTAAGATCCTTTATCAAATAACGAAAACAAAAAGCCGGGAATTGTTTCTCCTGAGCATCATTGTAATCGCTTTTGCCGTTGCTTTTTTAACATATTCCATTGGCTTATCCCTGGCACTGGGGGCTTTCCTCGCCGGCCTGATGATCTCAGAATCCAAATACAGCCAGCATGCCATGGGGAATATCCTTCCTTTCCTGGATGTGTTCACGAGTTTTTTCTTTGTCTCCATAGGGATGCTCATGGATATAAACTTTTTCCTGGCAAATCCCGTCAAAATATTGCTTTTTACCACGATCGTTCTCTCCGTTAAAACTTTCCTGGCCGGAACCACTTCTTTCATTTTGGGGTTCCCGCTAAGGACCTGCGTGATCGTTGGGTTCACACTCAGCCAGGTTGGTGAATTTTCATTTATTCTGTCCCGGATCGGGATCCATGAAGGGCTTCTTTCGAACGATAATTATCAGTTGTTTCTGAACGTTTCAGTACTCAGCATGGCAGCAACGCCTTTTTTGGTCAACCTCTCCCCTTCGCTGGCGGATCTGTTGATGAAACTTCCCCTCCCTTCAAAGATCAAAAATGGTTTATACCCAAAACCGGAAAGCACCATAGGAAAAATAAAAGACCACCTGATCATTGTCGGTTACGGGATCAATGGTAAAAACGTTGCCAAGGCAGCCAGGTATGCCAACATATCACATGTGATCATTGAAATGAACCCGGATACTGTCCGCAAGGAAATGGAAAAAGGCGAGATCATTCATTTCGGGGATGCGACCCAACCGGAGGTACTGAAGCATGCGAACATTAAAGAAGCCATGGTGCTTGTTGTTACCATTCCCGGCTCCGCCGATACAAAAAGGATATTATCCACGGCCAGGAGAATGAACCCGCATTTGCATATTATCATACGTACCCGGTTTATCGAAGATGTAAAGGAACTATATCAACAGGGCGCCGATGAGGTCATCCCGGAAGAATTCGAAACCTCCGTGGAAATTTTTACACGGGTCCTGGCCAAGTATCTTGTTCCTTATAACGAGATTGAAAAACTGGTAGCAAGATTGCGGGCGGATGGCTACGAAATGTTCCGTGACCTTTCCATTGAAAATAAAAACTTTACCCCTTTGAGCGTTCGCATACCGAATGCAGAGATCAACAGCATCCATGTATGCAAAGGGTCCCCCATCGAAGGGAAAACAATTGGAAAAGCCGGACTTCCCGGAAAATGGAAACGCAAATTATTGGCGGTGTCGCGTGGGAATAAAACATTCAACAATCCCGGAAATCATTTCAGCATCCGGGAAAATGATGTGTTCTTTTTCCTGCTGCCGTCATCCGAACTGATGGAACTCCATTCGTATTTTGGACAAAAAGAGGATTGACCGGCACAACCTGAATCCATTACTTCACACAATTTGTTGATCTTTCCGCTGGCGCACCAGCTCAAACATGATGATGCCCGCAGCCACAGAAACATTCAACGATGCAATGTCTCCTTTAACCGCTATCCGGGCCTTATGATCAAGAATGGGAAGCAGCCCGCCGGAAATGCCGTCCGCTTCCGACCCCATTACAATAGCCGTCGGCATAACATAATCAACACCGGTGTATCCAACGTTCCCTTTTTCGGTGGCCCCGACAATCTGCAAGCCACTTCCTTTCAGAAATTGCAGGCTTTCATCCAGGTTGCCGGAGCGGCAGATGCGCACACGGTTAAGCGCTCCGGCAGATGTTTTCATGGCATCCTCACTGATCATCGCAGAACCACGGAAAGGCAACAGGATTGCGTGCACACCGGCACATTCGGCTGTCCTGACAATGGCACCCATATTCCTTACATCCGTAATCCGGTCAAGTACAAGAATAAACGGCAACTCCCCGGCTTCATAAACGGCCGGCAAAACATGCTCTATAGAATCATAGGTTATGCTGGACAAAAACGCAACCACACCCTGATGGTTCTTGCTTGTGATCCGGTTCAATTTCTCCACCGGCACATACTGTACCGGTATGCCCTGATTCCTGAGCAGGGTCCTGAGATCTCCCATGAGCGCTCCCTTTGACCCTTTGCGCATCAAGACTTTTTCAATATCCCGCCCCGATTCCACGGCTTCGATCACCGGCCTTATACCAAATATCCTTTCTGATTTTTTCACGATGCTGCGCTTTTTGTCATAAATATACATAATCCACAAATGCAACCATCAATAATTTTTCTCTGTCTGCAATGCATAACATCATAAATCAAGTTTTGGACCAATCATTACCCGGAATTAAAAATCCGCTTTCCGGAATTTGCTCTTTTTGCCCTGAGTTCAAAGCTTGATTTTTTTTATCTTCGCTGTAAAATTCGACATACTATGAAACACTACATTTTGACAATTGCCCTGGGTCTGTCAGCCGCAGCCCTGACTTCCCAGAACCCGCCTGCATCATTTGACCTGCGCGACTACAACGGGGAAAATTACGTGACGACTGTAAAAAGTCAGCAAGGTGGGACCTGCTGGACCTTTGGTGCCATGGCTGCCATGGAAGGAAACCTGATGATCAATGGAAATTGGGCCGCTGCCGGTGAAACCGGTGAACCCGCCCTCGCAGAATATCATCTTGACTGGTGGAATGGGTTCAATGAACACAACAACGATGACCTTGATCCCCCCACGGGCAGTGGTCTCGAAGTTCACTATGGAGGCGACTACATGGTTACCACCGCTTATCTCTCCCGCCTGGAAGGTGCGGTCAGGGATATTGACGGGCAATCTTTTACCACACCCCCTTTGCGCTGGTCGGAAAGCTACCACTATTATTATCCCCGGCACGTCGAATGGTATACATTGGGTGAAGACCTTGAAAATCTTGATTTGATCAAGGAGCAGATCATGACTTACGGCGTAATGGGAACCTGCATGTGCGTCGGAAATTTCTGGGGCCCGGACAACACGCATTATCAACCGCCGAACAACCCGGAAGATCCCAACCATGCCATTGCCATTATCGGCTGGGATGATGATAAAGTCACCGAAGCAGACGATCCGGGTGCATGGCTATGCAAAAACTCCTGGGGCACTGGATGGGGTGATGATGGATATTTCTGGATATCCTATTACGACAAACATTGTTGCCGGAATCATGAAATGGGCGCCGTTTCTTTCCAGGAGGTTGAGTATTTGCTTTATGACAGGGCATACTACCATGATTATCACGGCTGGAGAGATACAAAAACAAATACACAGGAAGCCTTTAACGCATTTATTGCAGAAGATGATGAAATACTGAAAGCAGTCAGTTTTTTTACTGCACAGGATAATGTTGACTATACGCTCACAATTTTTAATACCTTTGATTCAAACCAACTTTCCGATACCCTTGCCACCCTCTCGGGCAATTTTGAATACCGCGGTTTGCATACAGTAAATCTGGAAGAAGACATTCATCTTGGCGTAGATCAGGATTTTTTCCTTTACCTGTATTTATCTGAGGGCGGACACCCTTACGACCGCACTTCAATTGTTCCTGTGTTGCTTGGATCCGACTCCAGAACACTGGTAGAATCCGCTGCATCAGAGGGTCAAAGCTATTACATGGAAAATGAACAATGGCTGGATTTTTATTTTTATGATGACCCTTCCGGATATGAAAACACCGGGAATTTTTGCATTAAGGCACTGACCGTTGCGGATTCACTTGTCGGAATAAGCAATATGGACCGTCCTGCCCCGCAGTTTGCCCTCAGCAATCATCCAAATCCATTCAGCAAACAAACGGTGATAACGTATACCCTTGCTTCGGAATCCATGGTCATGATCACGGTATATGACATGAACGGAAAAAGGGTCAACACACTTGTCCATAAAAGCTCCGGCAGCGGTCGCCACAGCGTTGTCTGGGACGGTACCGATGAGGGCGGACATGAAGTGGAACGGGGAATATACATAATCCGCCTCAATTCCGGCGAACAGAAAAGCCAAAGCATACGGGCCGTCAAAATGAATTAACCTGTCAGGAAATACCACCGGCCAAGAACAGGGTTTCCATGCCGGTGATAAAGCATGGCATTTCCCCGGCCCGGTTTCTGCCGTTTTATCTTCTCCAGGATAAAACGGCCTGATACCATTTCTCCTTGTATCCTGAAGAACGGATCAACATAAAATCATTTTGTGTAAATGGATTGGATACCTTAACGAATTCCAGTTCCAGGGAATTGACATTTTTTTCCTCACCATATATCCATCTCTCCGAGATGTTATCGCGATAAACGATTTTCGGTGGGCCAAAAACTATATAAATCATCCCCCTGTCGGTTTTCCACCCTTCCAAATAAGAAGAAAACAAACGGTTTGCAAGAATCACCCGGTTATAAAATTTGTTTATCGTTTTTTTGGCACGGACCGGATTACCCGTATTGTCCAGCCAAAACCTGTCGAGTGCAAGTTTCGCACTTGTATCCCCTGTAAGGGCATCGTATTCCTTCTCCGAAGTAATATACCGTAAAGGCAGGATCAGTTTCTGAGGCGAATCCATTTCCGGGAAGCCACGATAAAAACGGAACAAGGTTAATCCCTGACGGGTATTGGTATCCAACTGAAAATGATAAATCCCCTGATCAGGCAAAGCGAAAAAATCAGTCTCCCGCCCACGCATGGGTATGCTGAAAACAGAATCGGCCGTATAATCAAACGTTACGGGATCCCCCTCCGAAAACGGGGGTTTGGCTATGGGGAAATCCCGGGTATAATATCGCACCCATAACCACGGGATATCTTCCGGAGCAACGATCTTTATATGCTCATCCGCCATAATATGCGTTCGATTCAAGGTATCCTGCATGTGATTGATGATCAGAAAATCCCCGTTCTCAGGAAAATTTTTCTTGGGAACATCGATCATGAAAAAATCCGATAGCATGGCATTCCGGTCGTAAATGTCCAATCGCAGCAAATAGTTTTCGCCACGGTCCAGAGGCAGCTCAAAAACGTGGGTCCGGCTGTGTGCCATCACCGGATGGAAAGCTGAATCGATATAGTTACGGGAAAAGCTGTCGATCAATGTTTTATCTGTATAGGAGGTGTGGATGCGGTAGCGAACCTCGTAATGCGCTTTAAAAGCCCCGGAATTTTCGACCGGTTCATACCTGAAATCATTCATGGCAAGGTACAGTGTGAATCTTGTGGTACTGTCATCCAAATGGTGCATATGCCATTCGGGGTCAAGGAACCGCGCATTGCTATATTCACCGGCAATATCATACACACTGAATTGCCAGGATGTTTTACATCCAACAAGGAACAACACAGCCAAAAACAAGATTCGCTTATTGATCAGACCATTATCCATCATCACTCCGTTCAAAACAATGATTCGTACCACATATTTCAAAAAAACCATTTTCCGGATTCCGGGTTCAGGAAAACAGCATGCGTTCACTGCCCGGTTTTTCCGGGAAAAACATTCCTCCGGTGCCTGTCGGTTGAATATATCTTCATTTATTTATACCTTTACATGTAGGATAGAAATTCTGAATATGCTTAAAACAAAATTACATATTATTTTCTGTCTTTTCATAGCATGCGTGCTTATCCGGCCCATGGTTTTTTCTCAGCAACAATCCCCTGCAAAATTCCTGGGCGGGGAAAATGAATTGGATGCATTCATATCCATGGAAATGGTTTATCCTGAAAAGGCTTTAAAAAACGATGTGGAGGGAACCGTCACGATGAATTTTCATGTCTTGAAAAATGGCAAAGTCGGCAATGCAGAGATCCCAAAACCGGTTTCAGAAGAAATTGATGCTGAGGCTTTGCGCATACTGCATAAAACCTTGTGGGAACCAGCCCGTGAAATGGGCAACCCGGTAATTTCCACGCAACAACTATCCATAAAATTTTCCATCCGGAAGTACAAGAAATTATGCCGGAAAAGAGGGTATAAAACACCACCCCTGCCCGCTACAAAAATTGATTCAAGCAATAAGGTATATGCCGTTAGAAATGTTCATCGTGCCCCCAAGCCGGAATTTAAAAAAGCGCAATCCTTATCCTCTTTTATTTCAGAGAACCTAAAATATCCGGATGCAGCTTTCAGGAAGGGCATATCAGGGACGGTCGGGTTAACGTTCATCGTAGAACCCCACGGAAGCGCTTCGCATATTGTTGTATCCGACCCTCTGGGAGGAGGATGCTCCCAGGAAGCCGTGCGCATCCTGAAAAAAATACCATGGAAGCCGGGCATGAAGAATGACCAGGCAGTCAGGACCCGGATGACCCTTGAATTTGACTTCAGATTACCTCAAAATCAAGACATGCAATACGTTCCAAGTAATCCCAACAGCGCTTTCTGAAAAATGAAAAGGATCGGACTTCTGTCAGATACACATGGTTATTTAATCCCCCAATTGTTTCGTTTTTTTGAAGGCGTGGATGAGATATGGCATGCCGGGGATATAGGGAACATCAATGTTGCCCTGGAACTGGAAAATTTCAGGCCCATGAGGGCAGTTTATGGAAATGTTGACACCATCGAAATACGGACACGGTATAAAGAAACGGATGTCTTCACCTGTGGGGAAATGAAAATATTCATGACCCATATCGGCGGATATCCCGGACGTTACGCCAGAGGCATTAAGTCAGCACTAAGAACCGAAAAGCCCGACATTTTTATTTCGGGGCATTCACATATATTAAAGATCATGCCGGATCCGGAACTTGATCTGTTACACATCAACCCCGGTTCTGCAGGAAAATCCGGATTGCATAAAAAGATCACCATGATCCGGTTTCTTGCAGAAAAAGATAAGATACGGGAACTCGAAGTATTTGATATGAAACGGTATTAACGAATTCGATCCGCAGCCTTCACCTTCCTTTCGTCTTTGGTTATAAATCGAATTGCAAGCAAAAGAAAAATGAGTGCGGCCAGTGGAAAATATATCCCGGCCTCGCTGATGTATTCGGCAGTGGCATTGGTGGCATCCTCTATTCCTGGGATATAATAAAAGAAAATGATGGCTAGAAATACAAGATCCACAAAAATAGCAAACCTGGCCATTCTAATCTGCAGGATCCGGTTCTTGTAAAGGAAAACCGTAATGAGGGACAACAGGCCGTACAATCCACACAATATCATCAGGGGCAGGGTGTTGATCATAACCGTGTCGCTGTACGCTGTGTATTTTTCTATGCCGGTTACGGTCAGCTTCAACGAATAGCTTTCAGAGAAAAAATTTGCGATGGGGTAAAAAAACGTTAACACAGCTGCGACTGCAGCCAAAAGCAGGAATAATGACTGAATTCTCTGTATCATTTTGATGTATATTATATATTCAATGCAAATATAAATGAAATATTTGCAAATATTTTCTTGGATTCTGGAATTATTCTTATATTTGCAACGGAATTTTAACACCCAACAAATTCTTGACACCGAGTCAGCAAATAATTTCTTAAATTTTCACATCCTATTTAACCTTCAGGGAAAAGTTGAAATTGACAAGGAATTTACCTTTGACAGTAATTAATTAAATTCATTATACATGTACGATATCATAGAACTCAACAGTAAGTTGGTTTCCGAATTAAAAGAAATTGCCAAAGAGCTCAGGATACCCAAGTATGATAAGCTTCTAAAACAAGACCTTATATACAAAATCCTGGATCACCAGGCATTAAACCCACCCAAAGAAGATCGAAAAAAAGAAAAGCCGGAACCACAAAAATCTTCCCCCCGAAGAAAAAATAAAGCACACGCTGCGGAAAACAAAAGTCCCAAAGAAGAACACAAAAAACCAACCACATCCGGGGAAAATATAAACATCCCTGAGTTTAAGCAAAAGGAAAAAGAAAACATCCGGAGCAAACGTGGCAGAAAACCGCAGAAAAAAACCACCATCCAACAAGACGAACACAGGGAGCGGAAACCAGAGGCAAAGCTTCAGGAAAAGCCTTCAGCGGAGCATGAAAAAATGGAAAACAAAGCAAAAACACAGCCCCATACACAACCTCAGTCTCAGTCTCAGTCCCAGCCCCAACCCCAGCCCCAACCCAAAACCCAGTCCAGAAAAAAGGAAGAACCCGGTTACGAATTTGATGGGATCATCAGTTCGGAGGGTGTGCTGGAGATCATGCCCGATGGTTATGGTTTTCTGAGATCCTCAGATTACAATTACCTTAATTCGCCGGACGATATATATGTTTCCCAATCCCAGATCAAGCTTTTTGGCTTAAAGACCGGTGATACGGTTATGGGAAGCATACGCCCGCCAAAGGATGGAGAAAAGTATTTTCCGCTCATTAAGGTAGAGAACATTGATGGCAGAGTGCCTGAAGAAGTCCGGGACCGGATACCTTTTGATTATCTCACGCCGTTGTTCCCGGAAGAAAAATTCAAGCTGACCGATAACCCCAACCAGGAAGAAGCACTTTCAACACGGATCATTGATCTTTTTACCCCGATAGGAAAAGGGCAACGGGGACTCATTGTAGCGCAGCCCAAAACTGGCAAGACCATGCTTCTAAAGGCGGTGGCAAATTCCATTGCACACAACCATCCGGAAGCTTACCTCATTGTCCTGCTTATTGATGAAAGACCGGAAGAAGTCACCGATATGGAAAGATCGGTCAAAGCCGAAGTTATTGCCTCTACCTTCGATGAACCTGCGGAAAGGCATGTCAAAATTGCCAACATCGTACTTGAAAAAGCCAAAAGAATGACCGAATGCGGTCACGACGTGGTTATTCTGCTCGATTCGATTACCCGCTTAGCACGGGCCTATAACACCGTCAGTCCGGCTTCCGGCAAAGTCCTGTCCGGTGGTGTTGAAGCCAATGCCCTTCAAAAGCCCAAACGGTTTTTCGGTGCAGCCAGAAATATTGAAAAGGGGGGGTCCCTTACCATTATTGCCACCGCATTGATCGATACCGGATCAAAAATGGACGAGGTGATCTTTGAGGAATTTAAGGGTACGGGTAATATGGAGCTGCAACTCGACAGGAAACTATCCAATAAGAGGATATTCCCTTCCATTGATATTGTTTCCTCCAGCACGCGAAAGGACGATCTGTTGCATGACAGGGAAACCTTACAAAGAATATGGGTGCTTCGGAACCACCTTGCCGACATGAATCCGCTGGAAGCCATGGAATTTCTCAAGGAAAAAATGAGATTCACGCAATCGAATGAGGAATTTCTGATATCCATGAACGGATAAGCGGAATGCTTGAAATATACAATGAACCATCGCCAGCACATGGTTGCGATGGTTTATTTGTTTATCAGTTTTTCTGCAAGATCCCTGATCTTCAATCCATCAAAACTTCCGGAGCTCATCAGCAGCAGGTTCGCATTTATCATATTCATTGACTCCAGGACTTCTTGCATTTCAGATGAGCGAATAATAACTTTTAGGTTTTTTTGACCAAAGGAACGCTTAATGAACGATCTGTCAGGCATTTCCAATCCTTTGAGCGCTACTGCATGTGGATTATAATAAACCATGGCTTCATCCGCATCCTGCATGGAATTCTTATAATTGGGAAGGAACGCCTTGCTGAGACTGCTGTATGTATGCAATTCCATACAGGCTATCAGCGTTCTTTTTGGATATTGAGCCTTCAGTGCCCGGATGGTGGCTTGCAATTTTGAAGGAGAATGGGCAAAATCCCAAAAAACCGAAGATGTGGTTGATTCTGCAATTTTTTGCATACGTCTCGATGCCCCACGGAAAGAGGTAATGTGCTTGGCAAAATGCTGATCATCAATTCCAAGTTCACGGCAAACATTCATTGCCGCACTAAGGTTCTCCATATTGTGCACACCAAAAATATTTAGCCTGTACTTTTTACCGTTCAGCAGCATATAACATGTTTCCCTTTCGATAGTATAATCAACCGGACCATAAGGAATTTTCCGAATGTCTTTCCGTGCATTTTTACTTATTTCAGAGACGGCAGGATCTTTGGTATTATAGATCAATATGCCGTTTTTTTCAATTTTGTCCGCAAAGATCCTGAACTGATCTGTGTAACCCGATACAGTGGGAAAGACATTAAAATGGTCCCATGCGATTCCGCTAATGACTGCAATGCCGGGTAAATACAGGTGAAACTTGGGCCTCGGGTCCATGGCGGAAGTCAGGTATTCATCCCCTTCAATGACCATGACCCTGGCTTTTTCCGTCATTTTTACCATGACATCAAACCCTTCCACGTTCGCCCCCACAAGATAATCGAAATCAATCCCGGCTTTTCGCAACACATGCATGATCATGGAAGTGATCGTTGTCTTGCCGTGACTGCCCCCAATGACAATCCTTTTTTTATTACGTGCCTGATTATAAATGAATTCCGGAAAAGAATATATTTTCAAACCCAAATCCCTGGCCCTTAACAGTTCAGGATTATCTTCCCGGGCATGCATCCCGATCACCACAGCATCCATATCCGCTGTGACCCTTCCCGGGTCCCATCCCTCATGCTCCGGGAGCAATCCGTAATTATTCAAACGGCTCCGTGAAGGTTCAAAAAATTCATCGTCCGAGCCGGAAACATCCCAGCCTTTTAATGTTAAGGCGATGGCCAAATTGTGCATCACACTCCCGCCAATGGCTATGAAATGAATTTTCATCAGTATGC
The DNA here is from genome assembly GCA_018400295.1 of Bacteroidales bacterium. Taxonomy (GTDB): domain Bacteria; phylum Bacteroidota; class Bacteroidia; order Bacteroidales; family B18-G4; genus M55B132. The sequence continues at coordinate 53,979 of JAGYMZ010000013.1, forward strand.
AAAATTGTCTTAATTTAGCAAATTACTAAAAAATATTTAAAAGCGGCCCTATCCAAACCATGCTGTCATAAAAACTTTTGTTTTATGATGGTCCGGGGCCAAGACATGATTATGATCAATACAATGTGGTTATGAAGGAAAACATCGATATGGTAAATGACCGGTTCAGGGATGCATCCCCCCAGGAGATCCTGGACCATTTTCTTCGTAAGTACCGGGGGGAGATCGCCTTTTCCAGTAGTATGGGGGCGGAGGATCAGGTATTGACCCATATGATCAACCAGCTTGACCCCACTGCCCGCATATTTACATTGGATACAGGCAGGCTTTTTCAGGAAACCTATGACCTTATTGACAAAACCAACAGCAGATTTGGCATTCATATCGAAGTTTTTTTTCCCGAAAGAAAAAAAATTGAACAAATGACCATTGAAAAAGGGATGAATCTCTTTTATCACAGCATTGAGAACAGGAAACTATGTTGTCACATCCGAAAAATTGAACCCCTGAAGCGCGCCCTCCGGGGAATGAGCATTTGGATAACAGGTCTGCGAAATGACCAATCCGTCACACGAAAGGAAAATGGTCTTATTGAATGGGATGAAGTCAATAACATCCTGAAATTGAACCCCCTGATATCATGGTCCACAGAAATGGTTTGGGACCATATCCATACACACGACCTACCGTATAATGCTTTACACGACAAAGGGTACCCGAGCATCGGCTGCCTGCCCTGCACCAGGGCAGTGAAACCGGGCGAAGATATCCGGTCAGGCCGTTGGTGGTGGGAGAATCCGGAGATGAAAGAATGTGGCCTGCATAAAAAATAACCGCTTATACGCTTACGGATGCCGGTCCCTTTTTTCAATATTCCTATTGTGCCTTCTCGTCTCTTTATTTTCAAAACCCAGGGTTGACTCAAGTCCGCTTAAAGTAGACTTCCAAATAAAATTAAAAATGGATCTTTTCTTATTCCTTTGGGCATATACCTCACCTTCGCGGAGTTTTCCAAGAAACCGGGGATTGTTGGATTTTATGATCAGTTCATTGGCCAGAAATCCAATAATCTCTGACCCAACACCCCGTTTTTTATCGAGTTTACGGTTATACAGGGCAATACGTAAATTCTTGTAAGGGAAAATGATCTTTCCTGCAGAATAATCGTTATTACCATATATGCCGGGGATTGTTGCACGCCCCCTCCCCTTTCTTATTTCTACCCCGAATAGGTTGCGGGTCATGTCCGAAAACACGGAAAGATCCATAGAAGAAAGCGTCGCAGTTAATACAAACGTATCCCTGCTGTCAACATATGGGAAACTCAGGATGGCTGTGAGATCCCCGGCATCCATAATACGGGTCCGGATCCTGGCAACCAGTGCCGAATCGTACAAACCATAGAAACTTCCGGAACCAATGCCATGTATCTCAGCATCGAAGTCCGAAAAAAATACATCTCCGGGATTTTTTGATCCTTCCACCAACTCTGAATAATTGATATATCCGTCAGATATTATCAGAGAATCGATATACACCGGAAACTTCATCTCACGCAAAAGTTTGGTAGGGAACTCCCTTCGTTGCCATTCCGGAAAGGCAACACGCTTATCCCGGAATGCTTCCATCGAGGGACCTTTCAGCGTCACACCCGAAACACGTATTTTCTTTTCGAGCAAGGATTCATGATCAATTCCGCGGAAATGGATCCGTTTTACAAAAACATCCATTCTGTCGGTCTGATACCCCAGTTTCCTCGAAAAATCAACTTTTGGGTAATTGGGGATGATACGCAATGAATCCACATATGAACCCGGATCCCCGGATGCTATCCTGCCTTGGCTAAAAGAGATCGTATACATGCTATCTGCCGATGGTATGGATATTCCCGGAACATCAATGGCAAAACTCTGAAATGCAACCTTGTCTCCCGGCTCAAGACCATCCCGAAAATCAAAGCGTATTCCTTTAACCAGGGCACACAGTGAATCCAGGGAATGTGTCCTTTTCCTGAAATGATCATTGGGTTCTGTATCCCAGGTAAGGTTTCCGTTTTCAAGGTTCAGGAAACCGATTTCAAGCTTCTGTAATCCTGATATATTGCGATGAACAAAAGATGTATCCTTTGCCCGGTTCCTGCGGGAATTTTTCAGAAATACGCGGGGATCATGGATGGAAAGTGTATCAAAAGCCAGAATTTGCTTTTCAGCCATTTCCTGCAGTGAAAATCCGCTAAAAACAACCGAAGGGAAGATCATTGAAAAACCCTCCTGTACAGAATCCGGCGGATGATCATTCACGCTTAATCCACGGATCGATATTCTGTCCTTTTTGGTATTCAAATCTGCATTGGCAATCCCGTATAAGAAACCCTTACCGGCATATTCCGAATGCTGAAGCTCAATTACGACATCATCCAACGCCTGGAAAACGGCCAGGGGATCCCTCATCCCTTTATCCACTTCCAGGGAAAATTGCAGGCTCACGGTCGTTTTAAAATTCCCTGATGGATCCAGGATGTTCACGATCCCACCGGTAAGTCCGGCATTCTGTATGCTCAATCCAACCGGCATTCTAAATACAGAGGTATTTTTGCCCTCCCAGGATCCAGCATACCGCTTCATTCCCCTGAACACAAAATCAGGATTTGTGATTTGAAGGTCATGGATAAAAAAGATGCTGTCTCCAGGATCGCGGGAATAATGCCATTCCTTAACACGGAAGCGTTCAACACTCCCCTGCAGAAAGCCGTCAGATCCCCCCTGTTCATCATCTTCCTGAGATATCTGAATATTGTCAAGGGTCAGATGATCCTGATGCTTTAACTTTCCCTGCTGAACATTTAAAGATATCTTCTTACCACCCATTTGCAGAAACAGACCTGAAAACTCCATGCTGCATCCCGAGAAAAGCTGATCAATTGAGGACCATGACATGGTCATCATGTTTTGGGTAAGCCCCTTCAGGGTGATGTGTTTGAAGTCTGCTTTTAACCGGCCATCTGTTCCATTTTCCAAAAAATTCCTCAGCAGTAACGCACCGCCGGAAAGCTCAAGCTCATGAATTCCATAGGCTTTCCCATGCGTTTCTTCCATTACCCCTGCCGGATGGTCCGACCCCACTTTCAAAGCTGACAGATCCAGGTCTATCTCCGGAGATTCAACCAGGACGTACCCAAACATCCGGTCATTTTCCAACAAGCCTGCGATATCAGATAATTCCAGCCGGATCTTTCCAAACCCTATCCTGCCATGATTATGCATTTCAGTACCGGCATATGCATTGATTCCATAAAGATCCAATGTTTTATTTCCCGGACCGGATTTTATGTCTGAAAAATGAAAATTCCAATCCGGCACGACACCGGAAACTGAAAGATTCTTCATGTTCACGTACAAGCGCCGTTCGGTCAGCAAATCATAAAACACATCCTTCCCATGGAGATCAAGGACCTGCCCATCCATTTCCACATCAAATGCTCCGGACACCAGGAACTGTTCCTTGTCCTGGCAACGCATGATGACATTTCCATCCAGCAAAGCAAGCCCTTTCAGGGATAATTCCGGAAACACAATGTTGCCAGACTCCCTTGCATCATTCCCCGCATAACTTCCGGAATCATTTTCCCGGGGGAGGCAAAAACGGATGTCCGGATATTGGAATGCAACATCACCCAGAAAAATCGTATCTCTGCCCCAACATCTTTCAATAAAGAATTCCTTCAGGGATATTTCTGGAAAATCCGCTTTAAAAGATGCAGAAGGAACATGGTTTTCACCGGGCATGTTCATTTGTGCACCCGTCAAAACCATGGTCCGGGCGACCCTGTTGTATTCCAGTGTATCTATCCGGCCGTTCTCTTGCCCCCGCAGGGAAGCACGCAGATCATAAGCACGGATAAGGATACACCGGGATAACAAATACCTGGGATCCGGTCCATTGGTCAGGGTATCCGCCATCAAATCCGTCAGGATAAGATCCAGGGAACCTGCAAACATTTCATTCCCGCCCCGAAGATCTATCCGTATCTTTCCCTTCGACAGCCGGACGGTATCCACCTGCATCCGGTCAATATAATTTTGTACGATGTGGTGTGATGTATTCCTGGGATATTCCGTTCCGGAAGCCAGAAAATTATCCGCAACAATCTCCAGCTCAGGGTTGCTGACATGCACATTACCGACCCTGATGGCGGCTTTTCCGGCAACATCTTTAACGGAAATTCCTGAAAGGGATATATCCGGGATGTGCAAAAAATCCTGACTACCGGCCATTGCATCATTTTTATGTATTGTTGTGAGGTGAAAACCGGATACATCGAGTATTTCCCTACCGTCATCGTATGCAAAACCATCCACATCCAACCGAAGATCCTTTGAAGGCATTATCAAAGCATACTTTCCAAAATCCATCACCAGATCTGACCAGGTCAGATCGGTAATATGCCAACCCTCACGAGCATCCATCTCAATGGAAAGATCATGCACATGGAGATCGAACCGTTCAAGCATAAAATAGGCTGAATCCGGACAATCCGGTTCATACAATTGCATGCGCCCATGATCAATGCGCAACTCTTTGATCCGGCCTTTATCCAGCAAACGGGCAAAAGGGGCAAGTACTTCTGAGTACCACTTCTTCCTGTTTGCACGTGCATGGTTCTTGTGAACCTGACGACATGCATTGATCACCGGCTTTTCCAGGATAATTTTCGTGAATTCGAATTTGTGATGGATCAACAGGGACAGCAGGTTGAATCCGTCAATATCGGCCTTTTTCAATGCAAACTTCAGGGTTGTATCCTTGCGAATGCTGTCTGTGTTGGCATTTGAAGGGTTCGTCGCGATAAAAACATTGTGCAATGTCAGATCCCTGGTGATCAGGTTGTAATCAATATCCGCCAGTTCCAAAACATACCGGCCCTCGGTTTCCTGTTCTACAACTTTGGCGATCAGATCTTTAAAAACATGATCCCGCAGGACCATATTGAGGAAAAATAAAAAAAGGGTGGTGCTTGCAACAGCGGCCAACAGAATGAAAATATCTTTTCTCTTGTTCATTTACAGGATCCTTTGTAAACTATTCTGGTACCATCAAATCAATATATACGGGCAGATGATCGCTGAAACCTCCCAGGTATTTGGACCCATAAAAGGTCCGGAAGGGTTTTCGTCCGGTATATTTTTCATCCGGCATCAGCAGAAAATCTTTTACAAAGATATTTCCGTATTTTTCCGCAATATATGAAGCATTTTTAAGATTCACCAAATTTTCAGAAACGAGAATTTGATCAAAAATGTACCAATCGGCTTTATATTTCATGGTCCCCTTCCAGTTCAGTTTTTTATTATTTTCGAACAAATTGATCAGGCAAGGATCATTTTGCCTGTCTTTTGCCTGCGTTAACAATTTCATACTCATATTACCGGGCGTATCATTAAAGTCGCCCATGATGATGATCCTTGCTTCCGGATTGCCAGCAAACATAGAATCGATATGGTTCTTCAGAGTGGTTGCCGCATGCATTCGCTTTTGTTCCGATGCAAGTTGACCACCATACCTGGAAGGCCAGTGATTGATAAACATATGAACATCGAAGCCATTCCGGAGCATTCCTTTTACATAAAGAATATTCCTTGTCTGACGCGCATTGCTGTCGGAAAAAGCAACCGGAATATCTTCAGTGGCCATGGGTGTAAAACATGCAGGAAGGTACAGCAAAGCCACATCAATTCCCCTGGGGTCGGGCGATTCATTGTGCAGATACTTATAACCCCAATATTGAAGGGGGGTTTTTTCAACCAGCATTCTGAGCACATCGCTATTTTCAACCTCACATAGTCCGATGATCGGCGGCGGAACATCATCCCCCATTGCCATAATGGTCTTTGAAATGCGGATAAGCTTATGGTCCAGGCGTTCATGGCCCCACCCCCTGAACCCCCAGGGGAGGTATTCATCATCCAGCTTTTCCGGATCATCCACACAGTCGAAAAGATTTTCAACATTATAAAAAGAAATGCGAAATACGTTTTTATTTGTATATTTGAGCCGCTGAGAAAATGCATCCGGAGAAATACATATACTCAGTACGAATATAACTTGAAAGAGAAAAGCCAAATACTTTTTCATTCCGTTGAAATTTCCATTCGGGGTATTTGTTTATTCCGGTTTTCTGCATTTGTTCCCGGATCGGTTCCGGAAATAAATGTTGTAAAAACCTGACACAAAACAGAACCCTAATGCGATAAAATGCGTTAAAAGCTATTGTGTGCCCGGTTGATTAGACTTCAAAAGAAAAAAATCAAAACCACAGGGTTACCTTTGACGAATTCTGGTATTAATAAATGGAAATAAGATGCACTACATTGAGGAATCGTTACTGGAAGGTATACGATTAAACGATACAGACACACTGGAGTACATATATAAGAAATTTTATCCGTCTATAAAGAATTTTATCATTTTGAACAGTGGGACAGAGGAGGATTCAAAAGACATATTTCAAGAGTCGATAATAGTTATTTACAGGCGGTTAAAAACACAAAAAGACTTTACCATTTCGTGCTCTTTCAAAACCTACATGTATTCCATCAGTAGGAATTTGTGGTTAAAAGAGCTTGAGAAAAGGAAAACAGAACAGGCTAAGATAAAAAATACGGAAGAGTTTGAATCTACAAATTGCGAAATCCAGGATCCGGTTTCCAATCCAAAAGAAGAAAGATACAAGCTCTACCAGAATCATTTTCTCAGTCTTAGCAAAGACTGTCAGCAAGTGCTGCGGTTATTCATGGACAAGGTATCCCTGAAAGAAATTGCAAAAATAATGGGGTACACAAGTGAAAAGTATGCTAAGAAGAGAAAATATCAGTGCAAAGAAATTCTAGTTAAGCGCATAAAGAACGATCCTTATTATTATAAATCAATTTAGCAATGAAAAACATAGAAAACAGCCTCGTAGCCCTCATTGACCGAAAGATCAACAACGAGTTGAACCCGGATGAGCTCAGGAAGCTGGACAAGCTTTTTGAGAACGATGATCATCTTCGTGATGATGTGGCGTTGCATCAGGAAATTGACGAAGCAATAAGTGAGACGAATGTCCTGGAGCTGCGTCAGAACCTGAACAACATACACGAACAAACACAAAATCCGGAAAGAAAAACATTGGTCAGATCTCTATTCAGAAGCAAGTTGCACAGGATTGCAGCTGCTGCATTTTTCCTTGTATTTATTTTTGGAAGCATCTCCCTGTATTTCATGAATGGCGATGAGCCAGTTTCCAACGACAACCTCTTCAGAATCTATTATCAGCCGGATGCTGCGTTGCTGATACGTGGCCAGGCCGAAAATAAAATGCTCATCGAAGGGTTTCAGAAATATGAGAACAGGGACTATACCAATGCGCTTGCATTATTTAATAAGCTGTTAGCGCAGGATCCTGACAACATACCCGTTCAGTTTTATGCTGGCATATCGAACATTGAAACCGGAAAATACCGGAATGCGTTGAAACCGTTCAACCATATTATCAATGACGATCAAAACCTTTACCAGGACAAAGCCATGTGGTATTCAGGCCTTTGCTATTTAAAGTTGAACGAAACCGATAAGGCTTTTGCCATCTTTAAAAATATCAGCACAAGCAACAGCGCTTATAAATACAAAGCAAAAAACATCCTGAAAAGCATCAGGAACTGATCGCAGAAACACTTTCTGTTCATATAGCAGCACAACCAAGCGTTCTTTCATTTATTGTCACCTGATAAATTCAAAAATCTCTCTATCAACAAGTGTCGCAGAAAGCCAAAACGCAGACAATTTATCAGTGATTTTGTTTGAATCTTTTTTGTTGTGTTCAAAAAGCCAAATAAATTATTCGTTCTTTATACCAAAACCAAATCGAATCCATCACAACATGTATTTATCAAAAAGTTTTCGCTTTTCTGATGAATTACTTAAACGGTTAATGATTCAAATGCAAAAAATCACAGGCACGATGGTGCCGGTTAATTGGTTTGTGATTGGATAAGGTTTTCATCATTTTTTTAATACTTATAACTTAAACAAAAAGCGGAAACTGTTGATCAACGGTTTCCGCTTATTTTTCAGCCGCTTTTTACGCTTTGACAGGAGAAGATTTTACTTAAAATAAACCTTTTCTGAAATACCACAACAGTGGTACCAGAATGATCACCAGACCCAAGGCCGTTGCCCACCAGGGCACGGCCTTTTGCCTTTTATATAAGGCATGGTTATCGCCGATACAGACATACCCGCTCCATAAATAAGGATGTGCCGTAAGCATGCCGGACTCCTCCAGGTAATTGAGTTTTGCCTGCTGAAGGGCAATGTCCAACGGTACCCCCCGGGCCATCTGGTCATAAAATCCACTCATAAGTATGGATCCCGACCGGTCTTCAACAGCCCACAAAGTCATAACTATAGAGGGGACGCCCGCATAGATGAAACCGCGGGCCAGACTCATGATCCCCTCCCCTTTCTGTAATTTGCCATAACCTGTATTACAAGCACTCAGCACAGCAAGTTCCGCATTCAAATCCGCATTATAAATCTCATACGTATTCAGCAAGCCATCGTTGGTTTCCAGAGAATCGTTGGTCAGGGTAAAGACGAGCTGTGAATACATTGGCTGTTCATCGTTGATCAGCGTATGCATGGCAAAATGCAATATATCATAATCCCGGCCAAAATGCCAGAACTTCTCTTCGGTGGCGTCATAATCAACAAAACTCACCCCCGGGATAATGCCCGTAATGTTTTCTATTTCCTGTTTGACAAAATTCAACGGCACAAGATAAGATTTGTAGTCCCGGGAAGTAACGAACTTAAATGTATCAATTTCGTCAATGTTTTCATATGTCGGAGCAAAAGCCAGCAATTCAATATCCTTTTGGCCACTTTTGCGGTTTTGCTGCATCATCATGGTTGCCGAATAGGAATAACTTATGGGATGTTTCCGGACCAAATAGGCCAAAGGCCGGAAGTCAAAAACTGGATCGTCTGGCATACGGGTCAGCAAAGATTCAAAAGGCAAATATCCCAGCTGGTTGTCCGGAATAATGATCAGGCGCTTCCCGGAAATGACCGGTTCCAGATCCTGCAATAAAAATGTATACAATGTATGGGATGAGCGAACATACTCCCTGAATTCTTCATAGGACATATTTCCAAACTGGTTGTTCCGCAATGTTGTTATTGCACTGCTTAACATGTCGTAGAAACTGCTGTCTATATCTTTGGCAACAACTTCAAAAACCCTGTCAGTGATCGCAAATGAAAACAATACCGAATCCGTTAAAGAATACGCGAGCAAGGCCCGGTTGCTTCCAAGAAAATCCTGTATCCCGGATATCTCAGGTATCTTGCTTCCATATTTCAGTGCATAATAATCCGGGTAAGATTCTTTCAGATGATCCATTACACGATCATATTCCTGGCTGAGCTCCAATAATTTACTTTGCCATAAAGCAATTTTTTCAGCATCGGGAATTACTTTTTGCCTTTCTTCATAAATTTTCTTTTCATAAAAATCCGTCTCCAGGAGTATGTTTTTTTCTTTCATCTGGATCTCCGAAGATATCCCATAGGTATTTTTCTTTTCATCATCAGACAAGGCAGATGAAAGCAGGGCAGACTTGCTTTTTTCCGAATACCGGAAGGCCTTCCACTTATATGCCTCCGAACCGGTTACCCTATATGCGTGGTGGGCGGCTTGCAATGCATCATTCAATCCTTCCCG
>JAGYMZ010000014.1 GCA_018400295.1 Bacteroidales bacterium
GGGATTTTTCAATAAGTTCCATTGCCCCGCGGAAATTCCCCGGAATATCAAGTTCCCTGGCCAGGCCATTGGCCGAACCCATCGGGATAATGGCCACGGGGATCTCCAGGGGTATGACAATGCCGGCCACCAAATGGACCGTACCGTCGCCCCCGGCAATAACAACCAGATCCGGCCGGAACGCATCGATGGCTTGCTTAATGCTTTTCTCGTCCCCTTCGCCGGTGGTTTTTAGGATCTTCTGCCGGTATGCAGCATTTCCGTTTCCCGATCCGATATGTTCCAGGAATGCATCCTTTGTGATCCCTCCGGATACGGGATTCACTATAAACAATCTTTTTTTGTACCTTTTCTCCAAAATTGGAACCTTTTTTGTTATGAAATGAACCGACCATGCGGAAAGCGATTCCAAATATAGCAAAATCATTCCGTAGGACCTATGCTACGCTTAGGGAAATTATGGCCAATACCGGTACACCGCGGATATACCATTTATATGGCTTCGGCACGCCCAGATCGGTCAACATCCTGGCACGGGTGGTTACTTCCCGGGCGCTGATCAAGCCCTCGGAAGACAAAACCCTGTGGCAAAACCTGAGGGCGGCCATACGCAGGTACACGGGGAAACCCATTCCCGGTGTGATGGTCAAAGTGCAATTGGGTGCATTGTCCCATACCATCGAGTCCGATGCGCTGGGATACGTCCGGACGGTCATGGAATTCACGGGAACCCCCCTGAATGATCACACCCTGAAATACACCATCCTGGGTGAAAAATACGACGTTTTTCACGAGACCAACGTTTTCATTAACGACGGAGGGGCGGATTTCGGCATTATTTCCGATATCGACGATACGGTGCTCGTATCCCATTCCACCACTTTCATGAAAAAGCTGCGCCTGATGCTTTTTAAAAATGCCTTTTCCCGCATTCCCTTCCCGGGGGTGCCGGACTTTTATACGGCGCTGAAAAAAGGGAAAGGGGGAAACTCAGATAATCCCCTGTTTTACGTTTCTTCCAGTGAATGGAACCTGCTGGACCTGATCCGCGATTTCCTGGATTTTCATAACATCCCCCGCGGCGTTTTCCTGATGAACGAAAAGGAGATCAACCTGCTGCGGGTATGGAAATCCGGCAAAACAAAGCATGAACACAAACACGATAAGATAGATCAGCTGATGGACACCTTTCCCGATATGGACTTTATCCTGATCGGCGACTCGGGACAAAAAGATGCCTACATTTATAAAAAAACAGCCGAAGACTACCCGGGACGCATCCTGGCCATCTACATCCGAAAGATCAGCTCCGGCAGGAAATTCGAAAAGGTAAAATCCGACATGCACCGGCAAAAAAACGATGCCACCGATATGCTGTTCTTGCAAAAAACAAGCGAGGCCATGGTGCATGCCCGGAAAAAGGGATTTGTAAGCTAATGCCGCATGTTTCGGGTTTTCACCATATGTGTTTGATTTACAAATAAGAGGGCTGCGTAAAAAAATCTTTACAAATATCCCGTAATTTATTATATTCGGGGACTGAAAAAAAGGCGGGTTCATTTTGTTGCACATTGCCTGTTCATAGCGGGTATAAAATTATAAATCGCTTATAAATAACATTTTACACCATTGCATTACAACCTAATTTATTCATCAAAATCATTGCATTATGAAAATGAAAATTACCCAAGTCGCATTTTTGGCAATGTTTATTGCCATTGCAGGAATTGTCACCCAGGGATGTAAATCCAAAAAAGAAGTGGCTGCTCCTTCAGGGGAAGTAGAGATCACAACGTACTGCTCTGAATTTCAAACCGATAACGAATATTTCAGGGCAAACCAGGTTGGCGAAAGCCTCGATCAGTCCGTTTCCAAGAAAAAAGCCCTGAGCAACGCCAAAGCGGAACTTGCTTCCTCCATCGAAACCACCATGAAAGCTACTTTTGATAATTATGTGAATTCCAGGGAGCTGAACAATGTGGAAGAAGTGGAAGAAAGATACGAAGGCTTGTCAAGGGAAGTAACCAACCAAAAGCTGAATGGTATCCGGACCATCTGCGAAAAGCAGACCAAAACCGAAGAAGGAAAATATAAAACATATATTGCCATAGAACTCGCCGGCGATGAGATCATGTCGGCCATGAACCAGCGCCTGCCTGCTGACGCCAAGCTTAAAATCGACTACGATTACGAAAAGTTCAAAGAGACCTTCAACGAGGAAATGGATAAGCTGGAAAAGGACAGGGGATATTAGGCCCAGCCGCTCCTTCATGTACAGGTAACTGTCCGAATGTGTTGCTGAAACATCGGCGCAAATGAATTGCACGCATGTAACGCGTTACGCATGGCGCGTGGCGCGTTACTTTTAAACGATTGTATGAGTAGTCTTTACACCTCCACCAGATGCACTGAAATCCGTAACCGGATCCCGGTCCCTGCATATTCTTATCCGGCAACAGCAGCGAAAACCACCAGTCCACGTTGCGTATGCCTGTCCAAAGCGGGATCATACATCATGCTTTTCGTGCTCCTCTTTGCATCCGTTTCATTGTTCGCCCAAAACGGCGAATCCCCCCTGCAGCAAAGCTATAAAAGGTTCCTGGAAGAATTTCACAGGGAAATGGAAGGCTATGAAAAGGAAACCGTGGATACATCCACACCCTACATCCTGACCAATCCGGAACCCCTGCCGGATTTCATGAACGACATACCCCCTTCCGACCACAATACCATTTACATCGCGGGAATATCCGATCCGTTGATGTCGCCCGGAGAAGGCCGTGAACAAGCGCTGCTGCGGGCCCGGATGCTTGCCGGGATAATGAAGGGATGCACCGTGAAACTTATTTCCGATTATTATGTCAGCGAAAGCAGCGCCCGCGACCTGGGATCCGTTTCCGGAAAATATCAGGACTTTTACATGATCCATACAGCATTTGCTTACGATTCCCTCGAATTTAACATACTGCGGGATACGGTGAATGCATTCGGGGAAACGGTCATGCTCGTTGCATTTACAAAAAGCCCCGCCCCGGATACCGACACGCTGGTTGGTTCCAGTAGCGCACACACCCTGGAAAGGATCATGGACAAGCATTCGGAGATCACCCTGAAAAGCTACCTGCAATGCCGCAACAAGATGTCCTGCATTCCTGAACCCCAATCCATGCAGTTTATCAGCGCCAGCTTCAATAAATTCTTTGAAACCTCCTCGGAATTCAACCATAAGAAAATACCACCCACACCCTATACCCTGAAATACAAAAGCAATACCGACAGTATTGCTCCGCAGGACATCCCGACAACACTTCGCCAGGGCCTGTGGAATGCATACTTCATCGGTATCCTTAAACATATCTTTTTAGAGGCACGGACCTTATCCGGCCATCTGGACGCCCTTCAGGATATGCATACTTCCACCACCAAAACCTTTACCCGCGAATCGGCCATAAATCCGTTATACATTCAGCTTGAGAAAATCAATGTCCTTAACAACAGGATGTCGGTAAATGTCAGTTTCATTAATGCCCGCAATCATGAAAAATAAAAACATTCCATTCCGCATCACCATCCTTGCCATGTTCATGTTTTCTGCCGTCATGCAGGGACAAACCTTTGAGGAATTTAAAAAACAACGGGAAAAGGAAATGAAGCAAATGAAAACAGAGCGGCAGGAATTCCTTCAAAAAATGCAGAAATCCTTCGATACGTACGTGGAACAACGAAATAAAGAATTTGCAGATTACCTGGAGAACGAATGGGAGCAGTTCAGCCTGTTCAAAGCCAGAAAACCGGTGTTCCGCCCCAAGCCGGATGAAATGCCCGAATTCAGCCTCCGCAAAGACGAAGAAATTCAAAAGATCCCTTCCATCAACAACATCCTTGAGCTAAAAACCAAACCGGGGAAGGAGACATTGTTGCCCCGTGTTCATGGCACCGCGGTGGACGTTGGGAACCGGCTTACCCTGGAAGTAGAATTCTACGGGGATGTGATCACCCTGGAAGCCGATGAGGACCTTTTCCGGGAGCCTGAAAACAGCCTTGATGAAGCATCCATCAGCCGGTACTGGAGCAAACTCAGTGAAACGGATTACAACGGGCTCATCGACCAGCTTACCGAATTCCACACCCTCATGAACCTTAACGATTGGGGATACTTTCAGCTTCTGAGCAAAACGGCAGATGCCCTGTACCGGGATTCATCCGCCGGGGCCACCCTGTTCCAATGGTTTATGATGCTACAATCCGGATACGACGCCCGGGTAGCGTTTAACAGTCAGTCCGTTACACTGCTCCTGCCATCCTTCCAAACCATTTATTTCAAGCGTTTCCTTGAAATGGACGGCGTTACATACTACCTTATGGAGGATATTGAAGGGGATGAGATACACACCTATACATCCGATTTCCCGGATGCCACGAAGATCATGGACTTTAACATATACCGCCCCATATACTTCAGCGGGCCTTCCCTGGAGAAAAAGGTTTCATTTACCCATAATTCCAAAGAATATGATTTTACATTCCTGTATAATAAAAACATGATGGATTTCTATGCTGGCTATCCGGTAGTGGACATCAATGTGTATTTTAACGCCGCCATGCCGGTTGAAAGCAAGGAATCCATCCTGCAGGGCTTTATGCCGGTGATTGATCAAATGGATACCCATGAAGCCCTGACCTTCCTGCTGGCGTTCGTGCAAGGTTCTTTCGATTATAAAACCGACCAGGAGCAATTCGGGCACGAGAAATTTTTCTTCCCGGCGGAAGTCTTTTATTACCCGTATTCGGATTGTGAAGACCGCTCGGCGCTGTTCACCTACCTTGTATCGGAGCTCCTGGACTTGAAGGTCATCGGGCTGACCTACACCGGACACGTGGCCACCGCCGTGCACCTTGAAACAGAAGTGGCGGGTGATTTCCTTGTGTATGAGAACGAAAAATATGTGATCGCCGACCCTACTTATGTGAATGCCCCGCTGGGCATGACCATGCCGGAATACCGCGGACAAAATGCCGATGTGATCCAGCTGGCCAACCGGAACCACCAGTGGGAACGCATCAATATGTTCTGGGAGCTGGCCATGGCCTCCGGAGGCAAACGGGGCGGTAACCTGAACGATGCCGTGATCGATGAGGAAGGCAATGCATACCTTACAGGTTTTATCGACGGCCAGGCCGGCTTCGGCAAACACCGGTTTGAATCCCCGGACGGCAAAAGAAAAATGTTCGTAGTCAGATACGATAAGGATGGAAATGTATCCTGGGCAGATGTGTACCAGGGAGACGGCAGCTCTGCCGGTTTTGCGATAACCCTCGACGTTAACGGATTCCCTGTCGCAGCAGGTTCCTTCAACGGCCGCATCAGTCCGGGCGAAGCCGAACTGAGCCTCACATCCGGGGAGGGCCGGAACGATGTGATGATGGCCAAGTATAACAGCCGCGGCAGACTGATATGGGCGGGGCGCTCAGGCCTGGATGAATACAGGCAGGATACCTACCTTTCATACGTGACCTGGTTCGGGCCAAACGGGGAACATGAAAAAACCCGGCTCTTCAATGAAAATGAGAATTTCAGGAATTTCGGGCTCTATGCGGCCTCCGATGGAAGGATATATTTTGCGGGAGCTTTCAATAATACCACCGGGATGAATTACGCCACCCTGGCACTGAACGACGGCAGGGTGCAAAACCCCGTGGAAAGCCTGAAAGCGGAAAACGATATCCTGCTCAAAGATAATTACGACCCGACCATCGCCGGTATGTTCGCAGCAGCCAACCTGATGCTGTACAACGGGTTCAAAATATCGGGACGGGATGCACAACAGGCACTGGATAAGTATAACCCGGACTTCCGTAAAAAATATGATGCGATATATGAAAACCTGGGCAAGATCAATTTCATTATGAACGATGAAGGGATCATCAACATTTCCACCTCCGACGGGAATTCGGTGCGCATCGACAAGATAAAGATCAACAACGGCTCGAGAATTAAAATCAACGGCTACCCATCGGGCGATGCACAGATCAACGTGCTGAGCGGCATTGAAGTGGGCAAGCTGGTGGTATGGTTCAACCTGAATTTTATCAGAATGTTCAAGCTTAACGGGGATTTGCTGTTCGACTATGATTCCGACCATACACAGAAACTCATGAATTTGAAGGAGGATATTTTGGAATAGGTACGGATCGTGCCGGAAAAATATGGCCAATATCAGAAATGAATATTATTAACAAGCATAGAAAACCATGAAATCAAAAATCCTGCCCCGGGTTATCCTGGCTCTCCTGATCACAGGAACGATCGCCTTTTCCTGTAAGAAGACCGAGCTGGAAAGGCTGCCTTTGGTGGTGACCATTCCCCCGACCAACATCACGGATAATTCCGCTACGGCCCACGGGCTCATCTCCGATCTTGGCGATGGGGAAGTGTCGAAATACGGCTTTTGTTATGTGCCTGCCCCGGACACACCGACGGTTCAGAATGCGGGATATTATTACGAAAAATTAGCCGATACAGGGCTGTACTCCATCAATATTACCGGTCTGTCTGCGGCCACCAAATATAACCACCGCGCCTATATGGTAACTTCCCAGGGACCGGTTTATGGAAGGGTGGTGGAATTCTGGACGGGTGGGACAGGTTCCGGCAACTGGTATTTCTACGATGACGGCTATAATTTTAACTCCATCGGTCTGACCGGAGGGGGCAACTTTACCGCTGCAATCCGCCTTTACATGAACGATCTCCCCTCCCAATCCAGCCTGAGGATCACCAAAATAAGTTTTTATGTGACCAACGATTTGAATACAGATTATGAACTTGCCATCCGGACACTAATCCAGGGAACCACCTATCTTGAATATTCACAGCCGGTCAATGGAATTACCGGGACATATGCCGAATATGAACTGGATGATCCCTTTGAAATACCGGAAGGCATCGATGGGATCTATGCAGGATATTTTGTTGCGGACCCATTTGGATTTCTTCCGGCCGGTATAGATGCCGGACCAGCCAACCCGGACGGAAACGGCGATAAGATCCTTATTGAAGGGGAAAATACCTGGGAAAACCTAAGTGATTTTGGCTGGGACAACAACTGGAACATACAGGTTTACATTGAAAACAGTAAAGGCGAAGAATTCATGTATGTGCCGGGTAAGAAACCGGCCGGAATTATTGAATCAGGAGAAAATGCAGGATCAAACATTGAAATTAAAGGAAAAAAATAACATCAGGCCACGATGAGCCGGGATGACATCTCTTATATAGCTGATATACAAGGGGTAACATCCAGATGTCATCTAGATGTCATCCGATAAACCCACAAAAAAACATGAAAAACAACAAACACATCCTCGCATTGCTGGCTTTTCTGATCTGCCTGCCGGGTATCCTGCCGGGACAGTCCATCACCAATGTGGATTTTTACCAGGATGATAATGACCTGGTCATTGTATACGACATCGTTGCTTATGATAAAGATCAAACCTTTAATATTTGGGTCAAGGTATACGACTCGAAAGGAAACCTTTTCAATCCTTATACCCTCTCCGGAGATGTAGGATCGGACATCACCGGGGGAAAGGCCAAACGGATCCGCTGGGATATGGTGGCCGATGAAGTAATGATCGATGAAGAAATCTATGTAGAAGTATTGGGGAAACCAGAACCCCGTCCGCAGCAAAAAATTGCCCATACCAAAATCCCTGAAAAAACCGAACCAAAAGGCCAGAAACGGATCAGTGTAGGCGGCGCATTGGCCCTTTCAGCCATTCTTCCAGGCCTCGGGATTTCTGTGGCAAGCCAGGGGGGAGCACAATGGCTTATCGGAGTGGGTACCTATGGACTGATCGGAGGTTCCATATTGCTTAATCACGGCGCGTACAACAAATACGAAGATTATAAAGTGGAAGAAGACCCCACAAAGAGAAATGATCTATTCACGCAAGCCGAAAACCAGGACATGGCTTCCAAGATATTTATGGGTGCTGCCGCGGTAGTATGGCTGGGCAATATGGTCTTAACAGGCGTTCAAACAGCCGGCATAAACCGTGATGCAAAAGGATCAAAATTATCTGTGAACGGTGGGTATGATCCCCGGCACCAAGCACCAATCATAGGATTGACCATTAAATTATAGTAAATAATATATAGCCATGAAAACCAAATTATTCCTTCTGTTTTTTTTGATTGCAAGCATAAGCGTTGATGCCCAGGTCATGTCGGGAAAAAGCAAACGCAAAAAGGTCAGCGTTACACCCAAAAAGGAAAGCACCGAATACATCAGGGGGCTGCCCGACCTCATAATCACCGGGGAACGTTTTACAGACCAGAACGGGAATAATTTCATCGATGCGGCAGAAACATGCAACATCATGCTGAATGTGGAAAACATAGGAAAAGGGACCGCCCGTGCAGTGAAGGTTCAGGCCTCGGTTAAAAATGGACGGATCCCGGGACTGGAATATGAACGGGAGCTTTCCCTGGGAGATATCAAACCCGGAACAAGCAAAGCCGTTGCCATTCCCGTTGAAGGACAACGAGACCTGAAAAACGGGCTGGTTGAATTTCAGGTGGAAGTACTGGAAGAAAGAGGCTTTGATGCATACCCCCTGGAAATGAAGATCGAATCCCGCCGCTTTGCCTCCCCAAAGGTAATTGTAGCGGATGCGGCATTCAGCATGGATGATGGCGGCATGGTCAAGCTGAATTATCCCATCGTCCTGGAAGCCATCGTACAAAACATCGGCGCGGGCGATGCCAGAGATGTTTCCGTGGATTTCATCCTCCCTGCACCCAACTGCTTTCCCCTGAGCGAAACATCCTCGTTCCGTTTCCACAGGCTGGAACCGGGGGAATCCAAAAAGCTGGTATTCACCTTCACCGCTTCCCGCAGGTTCAAAGGCAATGATATCCCGGTAAAAATAGACCTGAACGAGTCCTTTGGCAACTATTCCAGGGATACCACACTCAGCGTCCGGCTGGAACAACAGCTTACCGCCAGCAATGAGGTGGTGATCAGCGGCCAGGAAACCAGAACCCCCACCATCGCCATAGCATCGCTTTCGGCCGACGTGGATAAAAACATCCCCTTCACGGATAAAAAACATAAATACCGCTATGCACTGATCATCGGTAATGAAGATTATTCCCGCTATCAGCGGGGGCTGCAATCCGAATCCAATGTGGACTTCGCCCGGACAGATGCAAAGATTTTCAAAGAATATGCCATCAAAACCCTTGGCACAGAAGAAGGGAATTGCTTCCTGCTTACCGATGCCACAGCCGGTGAGATGCTCCAGAAAATAGACCTGGTCTCCAAACTTGCTGCCAAAACCCCCGGTAAGTCGGAGATCATATTCTACTATGCCGGACATGGACTCCCCGATGAGGCAAGCCGGGAACCCTACCTGATCCCCGTGGATGTTTCGGGTTCCAACCTCAATGCTGCCGTAAAACTGAATGAGGTTTATAAAAAATTCGCAGCCTCGGAAGCAAAACGGGTGACCGTATTCCTGGACGCCTGTTTCAGCGGAGGAGGCAGGGAAGCAGGACTGCTGGCCGCACGCGGGGTTAAGGTCAAGCCCAGGCAAAACATGATCATGGGCAATATGGTCGTGTTCACCGCCAGTACCGGTGAACAATCCGCCCTGCCATACAAGGAAAAGGAACACGGCATGTTTACGTATTTCCTGCTGAAAAAAATTCAGGAAAGCAAAGGCAACATGTCCTACGGGGAACTGTCGGAGTACATAACCCAGAATGTATCCCTGGAATCATTGAAAATAAACCAGAAAGAACAGGACCCGAGGGTGAACATCAGCGTGAATGTCCAGGATGAATGGACAAAATGGGCGTTCCATTAAGAATTCCGTATCGATCGGCATACGTATGTTTGACAGAATATTCAGAACGTATTTAAAATCAATGCTTATGAACAACAGCTTGCGTTTCCCGTTGCAGTGCCTGCTTTTTGCCTGTTCGCTGCTTTTTGCCCTTTCTTCCATGGCCCAGGAAAAAGTCACGGTTCAGGCATATGGACGATGCATCTCCCGCGACCTCACACCCGGGCAAACCAAACGCAAAGCCATCGAAGAAGCCAAGCGTGACGCCCTCAACAAAGCCGGTGTTTCAGAATCCGTGCAGGTTTCGGATTTTTTATACCAGTTTGAAGACAACGAAAAATTCCAGGAGATCTTCCAGGGGTTCACATCCACAGAAACGGGCGCCGACGTCCTGGTAGAAGAAGTACTCGATGAGCGGAAGAATTTTGATGAAAACGGGAATATGGTCGTGGAGGTAGAGATCAAAGCCACCGTGTTCAAGCACAAAGAGAATAGAGACCCCTCCTTTACCTTCCAGCTAAAAGGAATTGATGAATTCTACGATCATCTCGATTTTATGCGCTTTGATTTCATTCCCCGGAAAGACGGATACCTTAAAATATTCAACGTGAACGACGATACCAGCCTGATCCTTTATCCCTATGAGGACCCCCACGACTTTTTTCTGAGCGAAGAAAAAGACAAGCTGTTTGAACGGGGCAGAACCTATGATTTCCCCATCAGCGAGCTCTTTGATCCCCGCGGGTATTTCCTGCAAATAGAAGACCCCGGAAAAATGAAGGAATTCAATCTGCTGATCTTCGTTTTTACCAAAAAGGATTTCCCCTTTACCGGTCATAACAACGTCAAAGACATCATGTCCTGGATCTATAACCTTCCTGTGGATGAACGGGCGGTGAAGCAGGTTGGTTTCGTGATACGGAAATAACCCGCTTGTTGGATAATTCTCACTATCTTCGCCCTGATGCAGGCAGATGTCAACATATCGGTCCATAACCACCTACCTGATTCCCTTGAACAAAAGATCACCGGTCTGTCAAAAAATTCCCCGAATTTCAATTTTTTCCAGTCGCCAGCATTTTTCCGGCTCGCCGGAAAGACCAGGAATTTTACCCCCCTTTTGCTGGCTGCCCATAATGCGCAGGGCAAACTTATATCCTCCCTGCTGGTGGTTATGATCAGGGAATCTTCCGGCATCAGGGGAAGGCTTTCCATGCGCGCGGTGGTGTATGGCGGCCCTGTGCTATACGCGGAAGCGGAATTGAAGGATGTTCTTCCCGGACTTTTAAAGAAACTAAGCCAAACCACCGGCAAGAAAGCCATCTTTACCCAGTTCAGGAATTTCATGGATCTTCATGCGTTAAAACCCGTCTTCCGGGAAAACGGCTTCTTATACCGCCCCAGATTGAATCTGTTGATCAATACACATTCCCGCGAAGATGTCTGGAAAGGGATGAGCCCGTCGAGAAGGCGGCAAATAAAAAAGGGATTGTCTTTCAAACAGGGAGGCCTGCCCCATGCAGACAAGCCATGGAACATTTCCATGGTCCGTCACCCATCCGGCGGTAATGCCTTAAAAGGCCTGGAGATCATCGTTCCCGGACATGTTGGCCAAGTGAGGACCTTTTACGGCATCCTGGAGAAACTTTACCGGTACCGGGTGCGGAAGCCGCTTCCGGACTGGTCTTTTTTTGAGAATTTTTATTACCTGACACAAGAGTCACCCGAATGGGGGGTTATCCTTTTGGTAATATACAACGAAAAGGTGATCGGGGGCATTTTATCACCCATAACGCCCGGCAGGACGGTCTACGAATTGTATGTATGCGGATTGGACCGGGAATATAAAGACCAGCACCCCAGTACGCTGGCGACCTGGGCAGCCATTGACCATGCCCTGCAAAAAAACATTCCACAATTCGATTTCATGGGTGTGGGCATCCCCGGCAAACCTTATGGCGTCAGGGAATTTAAAAAACGATTCGGTGGCCGGATGGTAAATTACGGCAGATATGTGCGCATCAACAATAAAATCATATACAACATCGCTGAACTGGGATACAATATCCTTTCTGTTTTCCGGAAAGTATGATCCTGTTTTTAGCGCTTGTATTCTTTCTTCAGCTTACGCCCATCCATCCATTCGGGCATTGCATAAGCAAATCCACGCCCTTTGTATTTCACTTTGACAAGGTCATTGCGCCGGTTGGCCAGCTTGATCAAACATTGGTTCAGTTTTGCCCTGGCCTTGGCATCGGTGGTGAAAATACCAACCTCTTTTGCCTTCGGTTTGACCCGTTCATAGATCTCGGGGTTGATCAATACTTTCCCTTCCTTTTTAATGCTTTCAAGGATCAACTTATCCCAATCAGATAACGGATACGGCTTGCGCGGTGCCTTCTTTTTAGATTCCTTGCGCGGACGGCCCGGTCCTGGCTGACTGACCTTCCCCTCCTTGAGGTCCTTTGAATAATTTTCCAGGGCGCGGATCTGAAATCTTATGTGATCGCTCTTGACCTTTAATTTTCGCAATTCAGACCTGAAATCATTCAGCAGATCCTGTACATCTTCCTGGGTAAGCTTCGTGGATAATTTCATATTCGTATATTTTATTTTCACTAAAATAATGATTTTTATAAGAATCCGGTCTACAAAAATAAATATTTTTATATATAATTTGCAAAAAAAATATAATTGCTTCGGGGAAAACACGGGATATAAAAATCAACATGCTGTTTCTAAACATTTTAAAACAAATTATTTGTCAATAAAACCCGAACAATATCAACCAGGCCGCTTTATATTCTATCCAAATATTGAATTAGGAATAATTGCAAATCGCTGATACGGAGATTATTTTAAGCATACAAAACCCGGGAAAGGAAAATGTATTTTTATTGTTTCCGGGGGATCAAAGGGAGCGGGCATTGGAATTATCTGCTTCTTGCCTGCCTGAAAACAATGTTCGTGAATGCAATAAAAAAATATCTCAGGTCCGTCAGAAACGGATGCTTTTCATAAGCATCCAGGTAGCGCATTTCCGATTCCATTATCTCATCCAGCGTTTTGGGCATATCCACATAGAACGGGGGTACAAGTCCGGGCTTGTATTTGATGCGCCGCTTCCGGAGTTCCTCTGAATACAGCATAAAATAATGCCGGCTCAGGGGACGGACGCCAACCAGTTTCATGTCGCCTTTCAGCACATTATACAGCATGGGTACTTCATCCAGCCATATTTTCCTCATCAGCCGGCCCAGGGTGGTTACGCGAAAATCATTAGAAAATTTGCCCCCATCGGCCAGGTCATACTTTTGATAAATATACTCCTGCAAATATTCCGAATATGCATGCATGGTACGGAACTTATATACATTGAACAGTTTCCCACCCTTCCCATACCGCTTTAGGGTAATGACCGGCCCATAGGTCGGGTTGTAATCATAGGCCGGCGGTTTGATCTTTTTTACGGCAAAAAAAAGACAATTGTGAATGTACTCCTCCCTGACCACGGTAAAACCACAGGAATATAACCGGCCAAAGGTCTCGGCTTTTGATATAACCCGGTTGTGGCCGCGGGTGACATAAAAATAGATCTTCTTGAATACAGGAAGCTTGGGGAAAGCACGTTTCCATGCCCAGTCGGCCGTATACACCAAATAATTTATGCCCCAAGGGTATTTTTTCAGGATGCGTTTCTTCCGCAGCAGGTAGGTTTCCGCACAATCAATAAAAATTCCGCCATAGGGGATCTTGCTGTTCACCGCTTCCATGAATTTATTTATATACCGGATATCATTGATCCGCTTCAGGTTGATCACATTATAAAATTCATTATCCGGCTGGTTCAGTATGTTGAACCGCGTGGTTGTTGCAATGATCAGGTTGTTGCTTTTCCTCAGGTCCGCAACCTTTTCAATAAAACGAAGCACCTCCCAGCCCCGCTCTTTGATGATCATGTTTGTTATGCGCCCATACGCTTCATCGTCCAGGAATTTTTCAGCTTCACCTTCCATCCCCGCAACTTCTTCCAGGATCAGGCCCTCCGGTGGTACAGCTACCTGGCCATTGAGCTTGACATCCCTGGTTTCATCAATCCTGACCGGATGCAAAAAAGCGTTAAAGATCAACCCCAGGTTGATCTCCAGAAAAGTAGCCAGTCCAATGGTACCAAATACAATAAACCTGGAAAAAAAGGTAACCTGGAACGAATAGATCAGAATGGAAACCACCGAAAGAATGGTAAAATTGCAGATCAAAAAAGGAATGATCACATCCCTGGAAGACCGGACCTTTTCAAAATCGTATTTACCCAGAAATATGGAGATCAATACCCATATCAACGTAAAATAGATCAGCGCTTCCCAGTATGAAGGAAGGATAACGGAACGCGTACCGGGTTTCAACCAGGCAAAACCCAGGAAAGAAACAATGATCACAGCGATATCAATCAAAATATATAGCCACTTGCGCATGCTGATTGCTAAATGTTATGGTGCTAAGATACACTTTTCCTGACTTTCCCTGCACCGGAATTTCGCGGAAATTTTTACCTTTGTGAAGGGCCATAACGAATATCCATCCATGCAACATAAATATTCATTCACTGAAACCGGATAAAAATACCGGGGTCCGCAAACCTCGCAAAAAAAAATAGCTACGCCATCATGAAAAGAATTCTGTTACTGACATCCTTCCTGATCACCCTTGCAGCATCAAGCCAAACCGTGTATGAGCACATCAGCAGCAAAGGCATCTATCATTTCCTCGATGAACTGGCCAATAATAAGATCATTGAACTGAACTCAGCCGTAAAACCTTACGCCCGCATGTTTATCGCAGAAAAACTCAAAGAGGCCTCCGAACAAAAAGATAAGCTCAACAAGCGCCAGCAGCGGGAACTGCGTTTTTATGCGCGCGGATATACCCTGGAAATGGATGAACATCCCGAAACCAATGCAACATTTGATGTTTTCAAAAAGAACAAAAACCTCGCAACAGCCATCAATCCGTTTGGCATCCTTTACAAAGACAGCGTCTTTTCCTTTTCGCTCAAGCCCGTATGGGGAATACGTTATTTTTTTAACGATCACGGGAGCGTGTATCATCGCTGGGGCGGTGCCGAAATGTATGGCTACATAGGGAGCAACCTGAGCTTTTATGCCAGTCTTCGCGACAACAACGAAACAGAATGGCTCAGCCGGCCGGATTACCTGAACCGCAGACAAGGCGTTCCGGTTAAAGGGAATCCATACGGGGGGGTGGATTACAGCGAAATGCGCGGGGGCATTTTCTATACCTGGCAATGGGGGTCCGCAGGACTGGCCAAAGACCACCTTAGCTGGGGAAGCAACTACCACGGGGCCAATATATTTTCAGGAAAACAACCTTCCTTCGGACAAATACAACTGAACCTGAAACCCACCCGCTGGTTCGAATTCCATTATTTTCACGGATGGTTGGTATCGGAAGTGGTGGACAGCAGCCGCTCCTATTGGGACAACGATACCTACCGGGAGGTTTTTCACGGTAAGTACATCGCCGCCAATTTCTATACCTTCATTCCGGTCAAAAGGCTCAATCTTTCTTTTGGCAACTCCATTGTATACAGCGATATTGGCGTTCAGGCCGTGTATCTTATCCCCTTTTTATTCTATAAATCCGTGGACCACACCCTGAATTCAACCGCCAACAATACGGGCCAGAACTCCCAGATGTTCTTTGACATCAGTTCCCGGAACCTAAAGCACCTGCACCTCTATGCCACGGCTTTTATCGATGAGTTCAAGCTTGACCGCCTCCGGCACAACGATCAGCATAATTTCATATCCTGGAAGTGCGGGTTCAGGCTTTCGGACTTCCCCCTGCAAAATCTTGCCCTCACCGCAGAATACACGCGTACCAATCCCGGGACCTATCAGCACTATATCTCCACCACAACCTACGAAAGCAATGGTTACAACATGGGCCATTACCTGAAAGCAAACTCGGAAGAATATTACATCGGCATCAGCTTCAAACCGCTACGGGGTCTGCACTTTAAAACATCCTGGATGCTTGCCAGGCACGGCAACGATATACAGTATACC
Organism: Bacteroidales bacterium; assembly: GCA_018400295.1. Lineage (GTDB taxonomy): Bacteria > Bacteroidota > Bacteroidia > Bacteroidales > B18-G4 > M55B132. The sequence goes on from JAGYMZ010000014.1 coordinate 15,945, forward strand.
AGCAATTCCAGGCCACAGAATGAACCGGTATTGAAAGACATCACCTGGGAAGACCAAACCTGGAGCTTATCCGCCACTTACGAATTCACCGGCAATGCTTACCTGTTCGCAGAACTGATCTTAAGCGATATTCAAGGGCATGATGCAGATGGCCAAACCGCAACGTATTATCTTGAAAAATTCACTCCGGAATTGTTTTGGGGTCAAAAAACCACCGCATCGCTGGGATTCAACATAGGTTTCTGATCAAAATTTTTTTATTATTTTTACCGGTTCATTTGCAAGGGCTCCGGATCCGGGACCTGTATAAATATTCATGGATATAAATTTTTATATAAATAATATTGCTTAAAAATAAGGGAACTATGAAGAAATTACTTTTGATCATTGCTGTTGTGTTTTTTTCAGCACAGGCCACGAACGCCTGTACAAATTTCCTGATCACCAAAGGAGCCTCGGTTGACGGTTCCACGATGATCAGCTATGCAGCAGATTCGCACGTGCTGTACGGTGAACTTTATTACTGGCCCGCGGCTACATGGCCGGAAGGGACCATGCTTGATGTTTACGAATGGGATACCGGGAAATTTCTCGGGAAAATACCCCAGGCTTCGGAAACTTACAATGTGGTGGGCAATATCAATGAATACCAGGTATCGATAGGAGAAACAACGTATGGGGGCCGGAAGGAACTGGGCAAACAGCCGGGGGCCATTATGGACTATGGCAGCCTGATATACATTGCCCTGCAGCGCGCACGCTCAGCACGCGAAGCCATAAAGATCATGGCAGACCTCATGGAAAAGCACGGGTATTACAGCTCCGGCGAATCCTTTTCGGTCATGGATAAAAATGAAGTCTGGATCATGGAACTCATCGGCAAAGGGGAAAGATACAAAGGAGCCGTGTGGGTAGCCAGGCTCATTCCCGACGGATACGTTTCGGCCCATGCCAACCAGGCCAGGATCACCACATTTCCCCTGGCGGACGGCAAAACATCCATTACTTCGGAAAATATGGATAAGATATTCGAGCCTTCGGTGAATACGGTCTATTCTGAAGATGTCGTTTCATTTGCCCGGGAAAAAGGATATTATGATGGCAAAGATGAAGACTTTAGCTTTTCGGACGTATACGCCCCGGTAGGCTTCGGCGGGGCACGGTTTTGTGAAATACGGGTATGGGCCATGTTCAAGGATGTTAAAGACGGCATGGACCAGTACTGGGAATATGTCAAGGGCAATATTGAACACAAGGACCGTTTTGACCATGGCGGAAAAAACCCCAATAAATTTGCCTCAAACCGCATGCCTTTATGGATAAAACCTGACCGGAAAGTCTCTGTACACGATATGATGAACTTCATGCGCGACCACCTGGAAGGCACGGCACTGGATATGAGAAAGGACATCGGGGCAGACCCCTTTGATAATCCATACCGCTGGCGCCCCCTCACCTGGGAAGTGGACAGCGTAACTTACTGCAACGAGCGTGCAACGGCCACACAGCAAACCGGTTTTTCCTTCATTTCCCAGGCAAGGTCGTGGCTCCCCGATGCCATCGGTGGCATCCTGTGGTTCGGCGTGGATGATGCAGCCAGCTCCGTTTACTGTCCAATGTACTGCAGCATCACCGAAATACCCTTTGCATTCAGAAAAGGCAACGGATCCATGATGGAATTCACCAATACGTCTGCTTTTTGGGTTTTCAACCAGGTCAGCAACTTCGCCTATACCAGATACAACCTGATCCATCCTGAAATAGCAGAAAAGCAACAGACCATCGAAAAAGAATACATCGCATTCACTCCGGCTATTGACGAAGGCGCCATGAAGCTATATGAACAAGACAAAGCCAGGGCGGTTGATTTCCTGACCAATTACTCCGTAAACCAGGGAAATTCCCTGACCAGGGAATGGAGGGCCTTTTACGGGTACCTCTTTACCAAATACATGGACGGAAATATAAAGGAGCCCAATCCGGGACATCAGAATCCCAGGGTGGAATTCCCGGGGTATCCGGAAGACTGGTACAGGCTGATCATTGAAAAGACCGGCGATCAGTTTAAAGTGATCGGGGACGGGCACTAAATGGCAAAACAAAAATATTACGTCGTTTGGAAAGGACACCGGCCCGGGATCTATGAAACCTGGGAAGCATGCCGGGAACAGATCCAGGGATTTGAAGGTGCCCGGTATAAGTCCTTTTCCACCCGTGAAACGGCTGAAAAAGCCCTGCGCGGAAGCTATGAGGAATATGCAGGCAGGGATATGCGTATGGAGGAACGAAGCGAACAGGACAAGCGTATGTTTGGAGATCCTGTTGCCAGGAGCATTGCCGTGGATGCAGCCTGCAGCGGAAATCCGGGCACCATGGAATACCAGGGAGTGGATACACGGACAGGCAGGGTATTGTTCCATGAGGGGCCCTTTTATGAAGCAACCGTCAATCTGGGGGAATTCCTGGCATTGGTTCACGGGCTCAGTTTCCTGCAGCAAAAAAAGTCATCCATGCCCGTTTACACCGACTCCCGCACAGCCATGAAATGGATCCGTGATAAAAGCGTAAAAACAAGCCTGAAGGAAACACACAGGAATGCAACCCTGTTCAAATGGGTGCGCCGTGCAGAGAAATGGCTGGAGGAAAATTCTTTCCCCAATAAGATCCTGAAATGGCAAACGCATGTCTGGGGAGAAATACCGGCAGATTTCGGAAGAAAATAAAACAGCCCTTGTGCCCATAAAAACCGGAACGGTACCGGGGTTTAACCGCGGGTCACCTCATACACCCTTTTGGCCATGTAACCGCCGGCAAGGGCTAAAATGATCAGGAACCCCCCTTCAAACCCGGCCGTTTGTCCCCCGCGTTGCTCACGTGCCGGCGCTTCATCACGCGTATGTGAAAAAACACTGGGACTGCCTGCGATCATATACGCCGATAAGACAATACAGACAACGATGACAATCCTGATAACATTTTTCATGGTAACAATATTGGCTTTTTGATCCCTTTCCCTGCCATGGCCTATGATGTATGAACAATGCCAAAAAAGGAATTCCATAATATGCCTCCGAAGATACAACATATTTTGTTGATTGTCACGCAACTTCCCCTATTTTAAGAGATTTCCACGAATGACTTCAGGGTTTTCACGGATAGAAACACAGACAAAAAGCCCCTGTGATTGGGATCCGGTTTTCAGGACATGGTATTCAATTTTTTGTATTTTCGTCCAGCCAATGAGAAAAGTGAAAAGACTTACCGGTCAACTCGACGACTGGCTGCGCAAGAACAGGCTGCACCCGCTCAAAAGCGTGGCTGTTTTCATGCTGATCACCCTCGCCATTCATTTCTGCTGGAGGTTCTGGGCTTATCAGCTTCATTATTTTCCCATCCGGGAAGCCATGAGATCCGCAGGGGATTTTATGGCCGGGGTCGTTTTTGTGCAAAGCGCATGGTTTGTTGAACACGTGCTCAATATGAAAATTTCCACCCATTCCTGTACCATTCAGTTCGCAGCCAATAACGGCACACTGACCATCAATTCAGGATGTTCCGGACTGAAGCAGTTCGCCCAGTTCGCCCTGCTGATGATGCTTTACCCCGGACCCTGGAAACATAAGCTCTGGTATATACCCGTGGGAATAGCGATCGTCCATCTTACCAATCTGTTCCGCATCACGGGCCTGTCCATTGTGCTAGTGGAATGGCCCCGGCATTGGGATTTTAGTCACGATTACCTCTTCCGCCCCTTCTTTTACGTGGTCATATTTCTGATGTGGGTGATCTGGGAAGAAAAGTTCAGGAAAAAATGAGCCGGGATCGAAGCCCGGGGAACCCCCGTTCCGGGATATGAAATCTTATTCCTTTCCTTTCCCTCTTTTTTTTCATAAATTTGCATAATAAGGGATGATGTACCATTTTCATAATTATTCATGCGTTCCAATTAAAAAACTGCTGAAAAATGTCAACAAATAAAGAAGAAACCAGTCCTGTGCCCGGCAAACAAAAATCAAAGACCAGGCAATACCAGATTGTGCTTATCCTGCTCCTGATGGTGATCGCAGGACTAATCATCTGGTTGTTCGTGAGCCGTTCAAACCTGAACGACCTTATATCCGAAAAGGAAAAACAACGCGATTTCCTGCAGGTAGAACTGGACTCCCTGATGGTCCGGCATGAGCAAGTGAAGGATGAATACGGCGAGCTCGCCGACAGCCTGTCTGTCAAAGACAGCATTATCACTGCCAACGCAGCCGAAATTCGCAAATTACTCAATACACAGTGGGAATATTATAAGGTCAAGAAAAAGCTGGAACGCCTGCAGGTAGTATCCCAAAATTATGTGCGGCAAATGGACTCCCTATACCGCGTTAACGAACAGTTATCGGAAGAGAACATTGCCATAAAAAGGGACCTTCAGGACGTACAACGGGAAAAAGAGGAGATAAGCCGGGATAAAAAAGAGCTTATGGAAAAGGTGCATACCGCATCCGCATTGCAGGCGTACAAAGTGCATGCGGAAGGCATCCGCGACCGCTGGCTGGGCTCAAGGGAAAAACCCACAGATAAAGCCAACAGGCTGGACAAGATAAAAGTTTGCTTCACCCTGGGCAAAAACGACATCATCCCGTCCGGACCCAAAGACCTCTATATCCGGATCGCACAACCGGATAAGGAAATCCTGACCAAAGACCGCTCCAACGATTATACCTTCATGTACGAAGGGGAACCCATTCAATACTCCATTAAAAAGGCGGTGGATTATCAGAACCAGCCCATCGACCTGTGCTTGTACTGGAAAAAAATGTATGACGGGCAACCCATCCTGGAAGGTACGTACAATGTGGATATCTTTGCAGACGGGAATGTGATCGGGCATACAACGTTTACCCTGCGGTAACCGGCTCCGGATCCCGGCATCGGGGAGCGCCGGTTTTTCACGCCCGGCATCCTGAAACACTACATCTATGACCACCAAACTCATCCTTGATTTCGGCAATACACTGACCAAAGCCGCTGTATTCAAGGATAACGAAATGATCCACCTGGAAAGTCATGCCAGCTTCCATGTGAACGGGGTCAGGGCCTTGCTGGACCGCTATCCGGATATCAGCGGATCCATCATTTCTTCCGTGATCCACCATCCTGAAGAAGTAAACCGCTTTTTGGATGAAAATACGCACCTGATCATCCTGGATGAAAAAACCCCCCTGCCGGTTATCCAGGAATACAAAGATCCCATTTCCCTGGGAAAAGACCGTGTCGCCGCAGCGGTCGCAGCAAGCACAAGCCATCCGGGGAAAAACGTGCTCATCGTCATGGCCGGAACATGCATTACGTATGATTTTGTGGATGCCGGCAACCGGCACCACGGCGGGGGCATCTCCCCCGGAGTGAACATGCGTTTCAGGGCATTGAATGCCTTCACCGGAAAGCTGCCCCTGGTATCCGGAAAGCCGCCGGTACCCCTGACCGGCAATACAACCCGCGGATCCATCCTGTCCGGTGTACTTATCGGTACGCTTGAAGAGATCCGGGGCATCATAAACCGCTATGAAGAACGTTATGATTCTTTAACAATTATTTTAAGCGGCGGTGATGCCAATTATTTTGATAAGCGGCTAAAAAATAACATCTTTGCAGTCCGAAATATTGTCATACAGGGCCTAAACGTAATATTTGATTTTAATGCGAACCTTGAAGACCAAAACTAGCCTGTTTTCCATTTTTTTTATCCTTTTGCTGTCGTCCGGGGGATACGGACAAATAAAGAGAAGCTCCCCATACAGCCGCTTCGGGGTCGGGGAATTGCAATACATGCGGGTAAATTCTGTGTCCCCGGGCATGGGTGCCCTCAGCAATGCCCTGAACGGAAGCACCATTGTAAACATGTCGAACCCTGCAACATATGAGTCCTTCGACTCCCTTTCTTTTGTCTTCGACGGAGCTGTTGTAACCAGCCAGCGAACACTGAAAACAGAAGTGCAATCGCAAACAGCCTTTTACGCATCCCTGAACCACCTGGTCTTTGGGTTCCCCGTCAGCGGCCGCATCAAAAGCAGTTTTGGAATTGTTCCATACAGCGATGTAGGATATAACACGGTCCTGGAAAGAGACCGCAGCGATATCGGCCGGACGCAAACATACTATGAAGGAACCGGGGGGATCACCCGTGCCTATGCCGGAGCATCGGTCCGGATCCTGAAATATCTTTCCCTGGGTGCAAACCTGAATTATAATTTCGGCACCCTTAACAAAAAACGCACCCTTTATTTTATCGACTCCTCCGCCACTTATTTCAATACCCGCCTGGAAAATAAAGTACGGGTCTCGGACATCTCTGTTGACCTGGGATTGCTCTTCCGCAAACCCATCCATGAAAACTATGTTTTGTCTTCCGGGCTCACATTTACCCCCGCGACCAATCTGTCAGCCAAAAGGGAATACCTCGCCACAACCTTTGTCGGCGATCCCGGAGCATCAGACATAACCGTGGATACGGCAGTTTATCAGGAATCGGGAAAAGGGAACCTGTCCATACCCCTTGGTTTTGGCGCCGGAGTCACCTTTGAAAAACCGGGGCATTTTCTTGTAGGTGCAGATTTTAACTGGCAGGAATGGGAAAAATATGAAGCCTTCGGATACAGTGATTCACTCACGAATGGCTGGAATGTTTCCGTGGGTGGCCAGTTCATCCCCGATAAAGACGCACTCAGATCATACTTCAGAAAAGCTACCTACCGCTTTGGAGCAAGATATTCAAAAACATTTGTTTCTATAAAAGGGAAGGATATTGATGAATTTGGCATAAGCTTTGGGGTGGGTTTGCCGGTATTGCGCTCCACCTCCATGATAAACCTGGGTTTCGAGATCGGTGGCAAGGGAACGACTGCCGAAAACCTGATCCGTGAAAATTTTGTTATATTTACCTTTGGTATTGTTATTGATGAACATTGGTTTATGAGAAGAAAATATAATTAATTAACGCGAATATAAATCACCAAAACATAAAGATAATGAAAGCAACGTTTTTTTCCATTTTGTCAGGCCTGATCATGATACTTACCGCCGGTCCTGTCAATGCGCAGGTTGAGAGTGACAGCCAGGCATCCGGCATACCAAAGTATGGTGAAGACAGCGTACAATGCATTATGAATCTTTCTTTATACAATGAATTTTACAAGCAATGGAAAAACAGCCAGTATAAAAATGCATCGGTCAGGGACGCCATCGGTCCCTGGAGATATGTATTCATGCATTGCCCCCTGGCCAGGCAAAGCATATATATAAACGGCGTAAAGATCATGGAATGGAGAATAAAAAATGCGGAAAACGAAACCGCCAGGAACAGACTGATCGATACGCTGATGATGGTATACGACAAACGGATCAAATTTTTCAACAAAGAAGGGTACGTGCTTGGACGAAAAGGGGTCAGCCTTTATAAATACCACCCCGAAGAATATGAAGAGATCCACAGGATCCTGAACCGATCCGTTGAACTGGAAGGCCGGAATTCCTATCCCGATGTGCTCGTATTTTTTATCAGGGCGACAAAAAAGATGATAGACGAAGGTGATGCACCCGTGGATATCATGTTCGAAAACTATGAAATTGCCAGCAACATCATTGAATATAAGCTTGAGGCCTATCAGGACGATAAGCGCCGGCATGCAAACTGGGAAAATGTCAAAGGAAACATCGAAAAGACATTTGAGCCCTATGCCACATGCGATGCCCTCATTGAGATCTACGGTAAAAAGTTCAGGGAAAACCCGGAAGATACCGACCTGTTGAAAAAGATCATCCGCACCCTGGACAAGAAAAATTGTACAGAGGATCAACTGTATTTCGATGCCACCCTCCGGTTGTATGAACTTGAACCCACCCCTGAGTCAGCCTATCTCATCGGCAGAATGATGATGAAGGAAAAGAAATATACAGAAGCCGTCAAATATCTGAAAGAAGGGGAAAAACTCGACGATATAGAAGACGTGGCCAAAAGTTATTTGCTTCTGGCCGAAGCATACGACCAGATGAAAAACTACCCCATGGCACGCAATTATGCGCTCAAAGCCGCAAAGGCAGATCCGGAAGACGGGCATCCCTATCTTCAGATCGGCGACATGTATGCTGCCAGTGCCAGCGATTGCGGAGACGACGAACTGGAGAAAAAATCCGTTTACTGGGCAGCGGTCGATAAGTTTTACCAGGCCAAACGTGTAGACCCGGATCTCGCCGAAATAGCCAACAACAGGATTGCTACGTATAAAAACTATTTCCCGAGCCAGGAAACCATCTTTTTCCATGACCTGAACGAAGGGGACGAATACTTAGTCGAATGCTGGATCAATGAAAAAACAACCGTACGCGCGGCATCTTCCAATTAACCATCAATCCAAACCCGAATTGAAACGCTCAGGAAAAACCCGGTATCGCGCCTGTATTCTGAAAGGCACGCTTTTAAGCATGCTGATCCTGCTGCTTTTCGCCTGTAAAAATGAACTAAAAGACATACAGGCCGTAAGCAGCATGCTCGATACCATGCCCGGCCTCTCAGCCAATAACATTGAGTTTTATTACAGTGAGTCCGGGGAAGTCCAGCTTAAACTCACCGGGCCCGTTATGAAACGGTATGACGGGGAAAAACCCTACATCGAATTCCCGGACGGATTCCAGGTACAGTTTTTTGATTCCCTGAAACAGGTTAAAACCATCATTACAGCCAATTATGGCATCAACTATGAAAAAGCCAGGATCATGGAAGCACGGGGTGATGTGGTCGTGATCAACCATGAAACCAATGAAAAACTGAATACGGAAGAACTCATATGGGACCAGAACAAAGAAAAGATCTTCTCAAACAAATTCGTCAAACTTACATCCGAGGATAATATTTTGTATGGCGAAGGGCTGGAATCCGACCAAACCTTCAGGAACCGGAGGATCATCAAGGTCACGGGACAGATCATGGTTGAGGATGATGCCCCCGGTGACGGAGCACAAGATAATTAGACATTGCCGATGGATCATTGGGCCATAGTTATTGTTGCACTTATACTTTCTGCTTTTTTCTCAGGAATGGAAATTGCATTCGTGAGTTCCAACAACCTCCGGATCGAGATCGACAAAAGCAAAGGCCTGCTGTCGGGACGTATTCTTTCTTTTTTTAACAACAACCCCTCCCGCTTCGTCGCCTCCCTGCTGCTGGGAAACAATATCGCCCTTGTTATTTATGGCATAGCCATGGCAAATATCCTGGAACCCTTCATTACCGGATTTTTGCCCGGGGTCCTGGATAATGAATTCACCGTTCTCATCATCCAGACCCTGATGGCCACAGTGCTTATCCTGATAACTGCGGAATTTCTCCCAAAAGTCTTGTTCAGGATCAACCCCAATGCAACCCTGAACATATTCGCCCTGCCCGTACTTGTTTTTTACGCTGTGTTTTATCCCCTGATCTACATTTTCACCGGCATAAGCAGGGTGCTGCTCAGGCTTTTCTGGGGGATCAGGAGTGGTGTCGACAGATATGCCTTCAGTTCTGTGGATTTGATCGCCTATGTGAAATCCCTTGGTGACAACGAGCATGAAGATGTTGAACAGGCCCAGGAATTTCAAATGTTCCGGAATGCCATAGAGTTTAAAACCATCAAGCTCAGGGAATGTATGGTGCCCCGGACCGAGATCGAAGCGATTGAGGAAAGCGACAGTATAGAAAACCTGAAAAAGAAGTTTACCAGTACCGGTTTTTCTAAAATACCCGTATACAGGGAATCCATAGACAACATCATCGGTTATATACACCATTCGGATATGTTCCGCAAGCCGGAAAACATTTCCGCCGTTACCCGGCCGGTAATGTACGTACCGGAAACCATGCTGGCCAATAATGTGCTCTCTACCTTTATTCACAAACATAAAAGCATTGCGGTTGTTGTGGATGAATTCGGCGGAACATCAGGGCTGGTCACCCTTGAAGACCTTATTGAGGAGATCTTCGGCGAAATAGAAGATGAATACGATGCGGAAGAACTTGTGGAAAAAGAGATCAACCCGGATGAATATATCTTCTCCGGAAGACTGGAAATCGATTACCTGAATGAAAACTATGCTTTTGACCTTCCGGAGTCTGAAGACTATGAAACCCTGGCAGGCCTCATCATCAGCCATCATGAAAGCATCCCCGAACGCAATCAGGAGATCCTTATCGGTCATTTCAGGTTCACGATCCTTCAGTCCAGCGGAAATCGTATCGATCAGATCCACTTAAAATTAACCGATTAATTCCAAATTTAAAATTTTAATCATACCTTTGCACCTCCTAAAAAAACAACAACATGGCTATAATAGGTAGAATCAGAAAACATTCCGGTCTTGCGGTAATCCTCGTCGGGGTTGCGATCGCCGCTTTCGTGCTCAGTGATCTTTTCAGGGCGGGCCCTGCCCGGGACAACAACATTGGTGTCGTTGAAGGTGAAGAGATCCCTTATGCGGATTTTAACTACAAAGTGGAAGAAAACATAGAAGCACAGAAGATGAATTCGGAAAAAGAGAACCTTACCTTCACCGAATCATTTACCGTCCGGCAAAATACATGGAACCAAATGGTCAATGAGATCATTATGGACAAAGAATTTGACAAACTGGGGCTTACCGTAACGGGAGATGAGCTCTTCGACCTGATCCAGGGAAACAATCCCCACCGTCTCATCGTTCAGTATTTTACCAATCCGGAAACCGGTATGTTCGATCGTGATTTTGTCATACGTTACCTGCAAAACCTGGATCAGCTTGAACCACAGCAAAAAAGGCAATGGCTGAATTTTGAACAATTCATCAAACGCGACCGGCTGAACCAAAAATACAACGCCCTGATCGACCAGGGATATTATGCTCCCGGGGCCTTTGCAAAAATGAAGTACGAACATCAAAAGAAAAATGCAGAGTTTCGATACGCATTTAAAAAATACGCGGATGTTCCCGACTCACTGATCACATACACAGATAAGGATTTTGAAAAATATTACGAGGAAAACAAGCATAAGTTCGAACAGGAAAACACCCGCGATATTGATTACGTAATGTTTGAAGTGACCGCTTCCCAGGAGGACTATGAAAAAACCGAACGGGAAGTTTACAACATATTCGAGGAGTTCAAACATGCCACCAACATCCCCATGTTTGTAAATGCCGTGTCCGACACACGCTACGACAGTACATGGTGGCAAATGGGAACCCTCCCCATTGGAATTGACACCGTTCTGCATGATGCAGAAGTAGGAACGGTCGTGGAACCGTATTTTGAAAACAACAAATGGCAAATGGCACGACTGGAAGAGATCGAATACAGGCCGGATTCCATGAAAGCCGAACATATCCTGATCGCATACAACAATGCCATGCGGGCGGCAGAAGACATCGACAGGACCAGGGAAGAAGCCGAAAACCTTGCCGACAGCCTGTATGGGGTTTTGCGCAGAAATCCCGCTAAATTCCCGGCCCTGGCCAAAGATATGTCCGACGATCCCTCCGCCAGTGAAAACAGCGGTAACCTGGGATGGTTCCAGGATGGGAATATGGTAAATGCTTTTAACGAAGCCGTGGTTGACAACCCCACAGGCTCTGTTGTAAAGGCCGAAACCCCCTTTGGGTATCATGTTGTGCATGTACTTGACAAAACAAAGCCGGAAAGGAAAATGCAGGTCGCCATGATCGAACGGGAAGTGGTGCCCAGCAATGAAACATATCAGGACATCTACATAGAAGCCAGTAAATTTGCCGGTGAAAACAATACGAACGAGAAATTCCAGGAGGCCGTTGTTGAAAGAGGCCTGGATAAAAGGACAGCCACGTATCTGAAAGAGATGGGAAACACGATCCCCGGACTTGATTATGCCAGGCCTGTCATTCGTTGGGTGTTTAGCGACAATGCCGAACAAGGCAGTGTTTCTCCTGTTTTTGATATGGAAGACAAATACCTGGTTGCCTCCATCACTGAGGAACGCAAAAAAGGGAAGATCCCGCTGGATGTCATGAAAGAACGCTTGGTGAACAACATAAAAAATGAAAAGAAGGCCGAACGGTACATGAAGCTGATCAGGGAAAACGGTTCAAAGAACCTCATAACCCTGGCACAGGACCTGGACCTTTCGGTGGATACCAACTATACCCTTACATTTGATTCCAGGAACCTTCCGGGTTTCGGCTCCGAAAAAAAGATCGTGGGGACCATCTTTGGCATGAAAGAAGGGGATTTCAAAGGTCCGGTGAAAGGACAGGGTGCTGTTTTTGCCATTGTCCTGGATGCTTTCGGTGAAGTGCCGGAACTGGGCAGCTATTCCCTTTACCAGAAAGAACTAATGGAAGATGTCAGCAGAAGGGTGCAAAACAACTTCCACTACAACGCACTTGAAGAAAAGGCAGATATTGTAGACAACCGGTCCTTGTATTACTAAGTACCCGTGGTGTGAAAATCACCGGCCGGGGGGTTTCCGCCTGTTTCACTGGTTTGCCCGTATCGCATCCACCGGGTCCAGCCGCGAAGCATTGTACGCCGGTATGATCCCGGAGAGCAAGCCGATGAGGGAAGAGACCAGTACACCCACCAGTATGTTTCCCGCGGTAAGGAACAACTCCATGCCAAAGGCCTTCTCCCCGAACAATGTAACAATGTATACCAGCAATATACCGATGGTACCGCCAATCAATGCCAGAAATACGGATTCCACCAGGAACTGAAAAAGGATAAAATACCGCTTGGCACCCAGCGACTTTTGTATGCCAATGATGGTCACGCGTTCCCTCACGGATACGAACATAATGTTTGCGATCCCAAATCCACCGACCAGCAGGGAGAAAGCACTGATCACAAAACCCACGATGGCGATCACCCTGAAAAGCTCATCGAATCCCTGTGAAATGATGTCCGTTTCATTGATGGCAAAATCATTTTCAGCGGAAGGTTTTAACTTATGGATAGAACGCAGGATGCCCGTAAGCTCATCCTTGAGCCGGGCATTGGAGATCCCGTCTTTGGCCCTGACCAGTATGGTTGAGCCCATGTTCCGGATATCAAGCACATTCCGTGCAAAATTTATGGGCACGATGATCTGGTCGTCGGAAGTATTCCCAAAAAAATCTTCCCCCTCTTTTTTCATCACCCCGATCACCTGAAGTTTCCGGCCAAAAACCTTTATCTTCCGCCCAATGGGATCCAGCCCCTGGAAAAGGTTCTCCGCTATATCCGCCCCGATCACGGTCACAGGCCTTCCGCTTAAGGATTCGGTAGGCGTAAAATACCGCCCATCCTGCAGGTCAAAAGGCATTACGCGGTCATAATCCTGCGAAACAGCCATCACGGCTACACTTTCAATGGAATTATTCCTGTACTTTACCGTGCGGGATGTGTTCACAAAAAAAGTACTGGCCGCCGCTGCGCTGCTCCGGCGTTCGATGTATTTTAGATCATCCGGGCTGGGTTCGGGGCGCTTCATATATTTCCACCATGGGTAATCGCTGCCATCCCCCATCCTCCAGGGCCACTTTTGAATGAAAAGGACGTTATCCCCCAGGGACTCTATCCCTTTGCGGATATTTCTCTCCATCGAATCAAAAACCGTATAAATGGAAATAATGGAAAAGATGCCTATGGTAATTCCCGACAGGGTAAGTATGGTACGCGTTTTATTCATGGCCAGCTCATGCATGGCAAAAAGAAAACTTTCCCTGATCAGCCTGAAAAATATCAAGAATCCTTTCATATCAATGAATTTGTCTTCTGGAATGGGATCACTGTTCACCCCCGCATACCATCCAAACAATTTATAAAGTTAATGTAAATACTTTGAAAAATAAGCATTAAATTTGATGCTCTCAATCAGGGATTTAATCAGCAACAGGATAGCAGTATGCATAAAAAGGTGGCCAATGCGTTAATTTCCGTTTACAACAAAACCGGTCTGGAGAAAATTGTACGCATGCTGGATTCCATGGGCGTAAATATATACTCCACGGGCGGCACGTACGACTTCATGGTCCGAATGGGCATCCCTGCCCACACGGTTGAGTCCCTCACCGGCTATCCATCCATCCTGGGCGGGCGGGTCAAAACACTGCACCCAAAAGTGTTCGGAGGCATACTGGGAAGACAGGATGTACCGGGAGATATGCATCAGTTGAAAGAATACAACATCCCTCAAATGGACCTGGTTGTTGCGGACCTTTACCCTTTTGAAGAAACCCTGGCTTCCGGGGCCTCCCGGCAGGAGATCATAGAAAAGATCGATATTGGTGGTATATCCCTGATCCGGGCTGCGGCCAAAAATTATAAGGATGTTTTGGTGATCCCTTCCACAGCGTATTATGCTGAGCTGATCCGCCTGCTCACAGAAAATAAGGGCAGCGTTTCCCTGGAAACAAGGGAGCGGTTTGCATGCCTTGCCTTTGCTGTTTCTTCCGCTTACGATACGGCCATTTTTAATTATTTTAACCGCAGGCAGAAATTCCCGGTATTTGCCAGGCATATTTCCGGGCAGCGTTCACTCAGGTATGGTGAAAACCCCCACCAGCAAAGCAGATATTACGGGGACCTGGAAGCGCTTTTCACACAGCTCCACGGGAAAGAACTAAGCCATAACAACCTGGTCGACATCGATGCGGCCATTCATCTGATCCGGGAATTTAACAACGCACCCGCCTTTGCCATCCTGAAGCATACCAATGCATGTGGCATCGCCGTAAGGGACAGTCTCCCGCTAGCCTGGAAAGATGCCCTGGCTGGCGATCCGGTTTCTGCATTCGGCGGTGTGTTGATCGCCAACCGTCCCATCGATGCCGAAACAGCCGCCGGAATAAACACCATTTTCTTTGAAGTGATCCTCGCCCCCGGTTATGAACCCGGTGCACTGGCGTTACTGAAATCCAAAAAGAACCGCATCATTCTGGAAAACAGGTCCGGCCATATTCCGGACGATCAGTTCAAATCCATACTCAACGGCGTACTTGAGCAGGATAAGGACAACATACCGCTGACCCTGGAAGAGATGAAGGTGGTCACAGTAAAATCACCAACAGATCAAGAAAAAGCAGACCTTTTATTTGCAAACAAAGTCGTTAAGCATACCAAATCCAATGCCATCGTTCTGGCCAAAAACGATCAGCTCATTGCCAGCGGCACAGGACAGACATCGCGGGTGGATGCACTGAGACAAGCGATACAGAAAGCAAAAACCTTTTCATTCGATACCACGGGAGCCGTCATGGCCTCGGACGCATTCTTCCCTTTTTCGGATTCTGTGCAGATCGCCGGAGAAGCCGGAATATCGGCAGTTATACAACCGGGAGGTTCCGTCAGGGATCAGGATTCTGTGGATTATTGCGACAAACACAACATGTCGATGGTTTTTACAGGCAAACGTCATTTTAAACATTAATTATTGTAATTAACAACATATGGGATTATTTTCTTTTTTAACCAAAGAGATCGCTATAGATCTGGGAACAGCGAATACCATAATCATACATGCCGATAAAGTTGTTGTGGATGAACCCTCCATTGTGGCCATTGAAAGAAATACGGGTAAGATCATTGCGGTGGGTAAAAAAGCCATGATGATGCATGGGAAAACCCACGAGAACATTAAAACGGTACGTCCCCTGCGTGATGGCGTAATAGCCGATTTCCAGGCCGCCGAGTTTATGATCAGGGAAATGATCAAAATGATCTTCCCAAAGAAAACCATTTTCCCCCCTGCCCTGAAAATGGTTATTTGTATCCCTTCCGGCATCACGGAAGTTGAAGAGCGTGCGGTAAAAGATTCCGCCGAGCAGTCCGGGGCCCGTGAGGTAAAACTGATCCATGAACCCATGGCCGCAGCCATCGGTATCGGTATCGACGTGCTCGAACCAACCGGCAATATGGTCATCGATATCGGCGGCGGTACCAGCGAGATCGCCGTGATCGCACTCGGCGGCATTGTAAACAACAAATCCATACGCATCGCCGGCGATGACTTTAACATCGACATCATGGAATATATGCGTAAGCAGCACAACATCAACATCGGCGAACGTACGGCTGAAAGGATAAAGATCGAAGTGGGCGCCGCCCTGCCCGATATTGAGAACTCCCCGGACGATTACGCCGTCCACGGCCGCGACATGCTGACGGGAATACCCAAGGAGATCACCGTCAATTACGCGGAAATCGCCCATTCCCTTGATAAATCCATATCAAAGATCGAAGCCGCTGTGCTGAACGCCCTGGAAATGACCCCGCCGGAACTTGCAGCGGACATTTACCGTACGGGTATTTACCTTGCAGGGGGAGGCTCTATGCTCAGGGGACTGGATAAACGGCTGCACCTGAAAACCAAGCTGCCCATTCATGTAGCCGAAGATCCCCTCAGGGCCGTTGCCCGGGGAACGGGGATCGCCCTGAAGAACTTTGATAAGTTCACATTCCTGATTAAATAATCACCGTAGATCAATGCACCATGCGAACCCTGTTTGCATTCATTCGTAAATACAATTTTTTCTTCTTGTTTCTTATACTGGAATCGCTTGCCCTTATTCTGACGGTCCATAACAACCCGTATCAACGGACCCGCTTTTTGAAAACATCAAACCGGATTACAGGCAATATCAATACCTTGTATGCCAGTATAAACGATTATTTTTACCTGAAAAGGGAAAATAAACACCTGCACAGGGAAAATGCCAGACTGCGCACTCGTCTGGAAAGTTCTTTGCTCAGGACAGATTCAACTTACTATGATTTTACCGATACGAATTATCAATACATCCCGGCCAGGGTGGTCAGCAATACCGTGCACCGGCGAAACAACCTCTTCATGATCAATAAAGGGAAAAAACATGGCGTGGATGCCGGCATGGGCGTGATCTCCACCAATGGCATCGCCGGCCAGGTCATTGAGTCTTCATCCGGCTTCAGCCTGGTGATGTCGCTTCTGAATAAAAATGCACGCTTCAGCGCCAGGATCAAGAAAAACGGCCAGATGGTAAATGTCCTCTGGGAAGGAACCAATTATAAAAAAGCTGCCATACAGGATATCCCCGGACATATCCGGCTTAATCCAGGCGATACGATAATCACCA
Organism: Bacteroidales bacterium; assembly: GCA_018400295.1. Classification (GTDB taxonomy): domain Bacteria; phylum Bacteroidota; class Bacteroidia; order Bacteroidales; family B18-G4; genus M55B132. Next base: position 33,069 of record JAGYMZ010000014.1, read on the forward strand.
GCGGTTTTTCCTTCCTCTTTCCGGAAGGCATCAACGTAGGGACCATCGATGTCTATAAACAGGAGACCAGGAAAAATTTCAATGAGGCCATCATAAACCTGTCTACGGATTTTAACGGATTAAGGCATGTTTATGTATTGAAGAATTTGCTCGCCAATGAGCAAAAGGAATTGCAAAACTCCTTTGAAAATGAACAATAATTTGTTTATCAACATCATACGTTTTATAATCCTTGTGCTCTTCCAGGTACTCATCCTGAACAATGTCCAGATCAGCGGATACATCAATCCCTATTTTTATGTGCTGTTTGTCCTGATGCTTCCTTTTGAAACACCCGGATGGATCTTGCTGCTGTCCGGATTCCTGCTGGGGCTGGTCATTGATCTTTTTATGGGAACAGCCGGTATTCATGCGGCCGCCACTACATTTATGGCCTTTCTCCGGCCGGGCATCATACGGGGCTTATCAAGAAACCGTGAAATAGAGGCAGATATGGATCCCTCCATCCGGGATATGGGCTTCCGTTGGTTTTTCGCGTATTCCTTTATCCTGATATTCTTTCACCACCTGCTGCTTTTTTATCTCGAGATCTTCCGGATGAATGAGTTTTTCTCCACCCTTCTGAGGGTGCTTGTCAGCACATTGATCACGTTTATCCTGGTGGTGCTGAGTCAAATCCTCTTCTCCCGAAGAAAAAAAAGACCATTCCGGTGATCTTTTAAGTGTTTGCTTTTGTTGGCATTAACATATATGACTATATTTGAGTGATGAAATCAGCAGATCCACAAACAACCATTATTTTATGAAAAACAGCCTTGCGCTCATTTTGATGGTCGCGGCAATTATGTCCTGCGGACCGGCAACCGGCCCCGTAGAACAACCCTTTCAGGTTACCGCAACCATAGACAGTACCTTTCATGGTACGGCATTTCTCAAAAAAAGGGAATCCGGAAAATGGATTACCCTTGATTCTGCGGACATTGAAAACAGGGCCTTTTCCTTCAGCGGGAAAATCGGCGTCCCGGAACGCTATTATATCCACATACCCGCCACCAACTCTTTCATACCCTTTTTTGCCGAGGCTTCGGATATTTCGGTAAATATAAAGGTCCGTGACATCAACAACAGTTTGATAACAGGCTCCGGATCCCAGCAGGTTTACGAAAGCTATCTGAACGAACTGTCCTCATACGATGAAAGGATACGAAAAACGTATGAAAAATTCCGGGAAGTCAATGCTTCGGGTGACTCTCTGTTTGCCTCCGGGCTTCAACGATCCCTGAACGATCTTCATGAAGAAAAAAGCGATTTTGTTTACGCATACATCCTGGAAAATAATGCCTCCCCGGTTGCTCCATACATTGCTTACCGGAACATCCACCAATGGGAAGCGGACCAGCTTGAAGAAATTGTCGCCGGAATGGATGCAAGCCTTGGAAGATCTGTATATACCCAATCCCTGAAAGACAGGATCGATGTCCTGCACCATGTTGCCGTAGGCCGTCCCTATATACCTTTCCGGCAGAAAGATACTGCGGGCAATATGCTCGCTGTGGAAGATATTCGCCGGGGCAGGTATTTGCTCATAGACTTCTGGGCTTCCTGGTGCGGTCCCTGCCGTGAGGAAAACCCGAATCTTGTAGAAGCCTATGAAACCTATAAAAACAAAGGTTTTGAGATCCTTGGGGTGAGCCTGGACAACAACAGGGAAAAATGGCTTCAGGCCATCGAAGAAGATCAACTCACATGGCATCATGTTTCGGACCTGAAGGGCTGGAAAAATGAAGCAAGCGATAAATACGGAGTGATCGCAATTCCGTCAAATGTATTGATCGATCCCGGTGGAACGATCATTGCACGCAATCTGCGCGGGGAAGAACTGCAGGCGAAATTAAAGGAGATCTTTGAAGATTAACGGTTTTTTTTCGTTTTCCACATTTTATTGAACGATTGCCTGCTTATTTCAGGCAGTGTTCGGTGAGGGCCCCATGTCTTCTTAAAAAAGCTTTTCAGGATGTAGTTCTTAAGCCGGCTGCTTCCAATGTTCATCAGGCTCCGGTTTTTCATGACCACCCTCCAGCCTTTCATGGTCATTTTGTCTTTGGGGTCTGCATGCCCCTGTTTCACAAATTCATTCCTGTTAAGCAACAACAGCTCATGCAGGGGAATGTTCACAGGGCATGCTTCGGTGCATTTCCCGCACAAGGAAGAAGCATAGCTCAGGTGCCCGAACCGGTCCATCGCCTTCATATAAGGTGTGATCACCGAACCAATGGGGCCGCTGTAAGTGGAAGCATAGGTGTACCCTCCGATGTTCCGGTAAACGGGACAGGCATTCAGGCAGGCTCCGCAACGGATGCAGGAAAGGGCTATGTGATGGCGCTCCCGTGAAAGCAAACGTGTCCTGCCGTTATTCAGCAATATGACATACATTTCCCGTGGCCCGTCCTGCTCATTTTCCCTTGCCGGGCCGGACAGTATGGAGTTATAAACGGTGATATACTGGCCCGTACCATGCGTCGACAGCAAGGGCCAGAAAACATCCAGATCGGTGAGCGAAGGAATGATCTTTTCAATGCCGGAAACAACGATATGTATGGGGGGAAAGGAAAAAGACATCATGCCGTTCCCCTCATTTTCAGTCAGTGCCACCGCACCCGGATCGGCTATGATAAAATTCGCACCGGTGATGCCTATGTCCGCATCGGTGAATTTCTTTCGTAATTTTTCCCTGACAAACCCGGTGATCTCCTCTGGTGTGCTTTGGGGATCCAAGCCAAATTTTTCATGGAAAAGGGTGGCAATGTCTTCTTTTGACTTATGCATTGCGGGAGTGACAATATGATAGGGTTTTTCACCAGCGGTCTGTACAATATATTCCCCCAGGTCGGTCTCGACAGTTTCTATGTTTTTGTTCCCAAGGGCCTCATTGAGCGCTATCTCCTCGCTTATCATTGATTTGGACTTGACAACCTTTTTGCTGTGGCTCCGTTCGGCTATTTCCAGAATGTAATGAATGGCTTCCGCTGCATCATCCGCAAATATGACCTTCCCGCCGTTTTTCTCAAACCGTTCCTGAAAATCTATCAGGTATTTATCCAGGTTCTGGACGGCCTTTCTTTTTATAAATTCAGCTTTTTGCCGGGCAACAGATAAACGGGCATACATATCCTTACCTTTTTCCACCGCCTCATCATACTTCGACATATTGTGCCGGATCTTTTTCCGGTGCTCAACATCAAATGAAACGTCCGCCGAATCCTGCAGGAATTTTCTGTGTTCGTTGGTCATGGATGTCCCTCTATATCATTTCAGATATCTTCTCCACCCTTCTTCCATGCCGGCCCCCTTCAAATCCTGTGTTGAGGAAAACCTGTACCATTTCCCATGCTTCTTCAAAAGGTACAAACCGGCCGGGAAGGGAAATAATGTTCGCATCATTGTGCATCCTGGATAATTTTGCCTGTTCCACACTCCAGCAAAGTGCAGCCCGCACATTGGGATACTTATTTGCCGTCATCTGTGCCCCGTTCCCGCTCCCGCATATAATGATCCCTTTTTCATGCAGCCCTTTATCGATCGCTTTTGCCAGGGGTTTAACAAAATCCGGGTAATCCACGCTTTCATCCGAATACGTACCGTAATCCAGTATGGCATACCCGGCTTCTGCGGCTTTCTCAACCAGGTATGATTTCATTGGAAATCCAGCATGATCACATGCAATGCAAATGTTATCACTACTTTTTGCCATTGTTGATAATTTTAAGCTTCAAAGTTACTTATTTTCTTTCAGCCACTTCGTATCGCTTTTGATATGAAATGATTATAAATTTTTGTATGGGCCCTTTAAATTTGCATTCCGTTGAAACTATTTGTCATAGGAGTTTTAAACAAGGTTTTCTGCCAGGATGTTTATTGGTGTTAAAAAAGATCGATGTGTGTACCTTTGTTGCAACTTTGTTATGATAACCGGTCTGAAACTGCATAGTTGTTACCAGGTATTAACCCGGAATGAACATAAAAAATGGATAAACTCCATTAAAATTATCAACGGTGGTTGATTTCCGGTATGTGTATAAAAAACAAAAAGAGATTTACGCCGAGCACATTATGACAAATCTTTATCTTAGTTTCGTGTTAATAAAATTGTAAAAAATACGTTGTCAAGTAAAGAAGGAAAATCTTATCACAAAAATCAACAGGATATTATATAATAATAATTTTTTAAATATATAATATATAGTATAAAATAAACGATCATAAGGAAAATACATAATGGATCTTAAAAATGAAATTCTACGTTTGAAGGATGAGAAAAATGCAGTGATCCTTGCTCATTTTTATCAAATACCTGAAATACAAGATATAGCTGATTATATAGGGGATAGCCTGGGACTTGCACAGAAAGCGGAACAAACCGATGCGGACATCATCGTTTTTTCCGGTGTGCATTTTATGGCTGAAACGGCAAAGATCCTGAATCCAGGGAAAAAAGTAGTTTTGCCTGATCTGAATGCCGGTTGTTCCCTTGCAGATGCCTGCCCGCCTGAGGAATTTGCAGCCTTCCGTCAAAAACATCCTGATCATATGGTCATATCCTACATCAATTGTACGGCCGGCATCAAGGCATTGTCGGATGTTATATGTACTTCAAGCAATGCTGTGCCTGTTGTGGAATATTTCCCGGAAGGGCAACCCATTATTTTTGCCCCGGATAAGAACCTGGGAGGCTATGTGAACAAGGTGACCGGCAGAAATATGGTATTGTGGGATGGGACTTGTGAAGTCCATGATGTGCTGGAAACGGAAGCCGTGATCCGGATGAAAGCGGATAACCCGGATGCAAAACTCATTGCCCACCCGGAATGCAAAGCGCCTGTGCTGGAAATAGCTGATTTCATTGGATCTACAACGGCCATGCTGAAATATACCGTGAAAGATGATGCGGAAAAATACATTGTTGCTACGGAGACCGGTATCCTGCATCAAATGAAGAAAAAATCCCCCCAAAAGGAATTCCTCATCGTTCCAACCAACGATACCTGCTCCTGCAACGATTGCCCCTATATGAAAATGAATACCATGCAGAAATTGTATCTTTGTATGAAAAATGAGCATCCCCAGATCATCCTTGATGAGGAGCTGATGGAAAAATCCCGGAAGCCCATTGAGCGCATGCTGGAGATTTCAAGGGAACTCAACATTATAAAATAACCAACATCGGATCTTTCTGTATGTCATTGATCAAGAGATTTTTAGTTTGTGCCGGCATCATATTGACCGGAACATCAGCCCTGGCCCAGGAAGAAGTGGATAAGGACGGGTTCCATGTGTTTTATTATGATGGTGGAGAAAAGTCGAGTGAAGGCATGCTGAGGGATGGAAAGCCGGATGGATACTGGAAAACCTACAATGAAGAAGGGGTGCTGGTATCTGAAGGCAACCGGAAAAATTTCCTGCTGGACAGCACATGGAAATTTTATGATGATGAAGGAAACCTGAAACTGATCATAAATTATAACAAGGGGAAAAAGCACGGGCCGCGTATTACCTACCGGGAACATGAAATTATTGAAGAGATCTTTGAAAAGGATGTTAAAAACGGTCCCGCAACGTATTATTATCCGGGAGGTAAGATCAAAAAGACCGTACCATACCGCGACGGGCTTGAGGAAGGCTTAAGCAAGGTATACGATACCGCAGGGAACATCATTGAATTGATAACCTGGAAAAAGGGATTTATTACCAACCGGGAACGGATCAACCGCCTTGACAACAGGGGAAAAAAGCATGGGCGGTGGAAAACGTTTTATGAAGACGGATCGGTTAAGATGGAAGGTACGTATAAACATGGATTGAAACATGGATATTTCAAGGAATATGATAAGGATGGAAGCTTACTGGATGCTTCAAAATTCATTGGCGGAGAGAAGCAAACGGATGTAAAGGAACTGGCAACCCTGGATGTGAGAGAGGAGTATTACCCGGACGGGAAATTAAAAGTAAAAGCTACATTTAACGATGAAGACCAGCCGGAAGGCATATGGAGAGAATACAACGAAGAAGGTGAAATTGAGTTGTCTTATGTGTATAAGAACGGCATCGTTACCGGAGAAGGCATTGTAAGTGAAAAAGGTGAAAAAGAAGGTTTCTGGAAAGAATATTACGACGATGGTTCGTTAAAGGCTGAAGGAGCTTACGAACACGACATACGGATTGGTAACTGGGTATTTTACCATAAGAACGGCAGGATCGAGCAAGCAGGAAAGTATACGGAAAAAGGCAAACCGCAAGGTGTTTGGAAATGGTATTATCCTTCAGGCCAGTTGCTCAGAGAAGAAAGGTTTAGCGAAGGATTGCCGGAAGGATTGATGACCGAATACGATGCGCTGGGGAACGTCATCATGCGGGGAGAATACATAAAAGGCCTGAAAGAGGGATCCTGGTTTTATGCATTGGGCGATCACCGGGAAGAGGGTAGCTATATGGAAGGGATGCGCGATGGTGCGTGGAAATATTTTTATAACGACGGAACCCTTAGCTTTGAGGGAAAGTTCATTGAAGACAATCCGCACGGAAAACATGTGTATTATTGGAAGAACGGGAAGAAAAGGGATGAGGGACATTATGTAATGGGTAGAAAACACGGACAATGGATAAGCTATACAAAGGAAGGCCTCCCCTTTGTCGTGGTTACATATAAGCATGGTGTGGAAAAAAAATACGACGGGATAAAAATAATTCCGGAGTTTTCACAGGAAGATTTCGAATGAAGTCATATATTTGTCTGGATTTAAAATGAATGGTCTGGAACATCCGTATGCACATGCAGAAATGGCCGGATTTGTCCGGAATTGCAAACTACGGAACATGTAAGCATTATTTTTAGTAACAAACAACACGGAGGATCAGTTTATGATTAAAAAAACATTGTTCATGCTCACCGCCGTTGCGCTTTTTGCGGGATGCAGCAATAATACAGGTACAGAGAACCAGGACGCAGAAGTACAGAAGGAAGAGGCTGAAGTGATCGGCATCAATCCGGTGGTGATCGATGTTGCGGATTTTACGGAAAAGGCCCCTGAAATGATCGGAGAAAGGGTAATTATTGAAGGATCGGTCGTTCATGTATGCAAGCACGGAGGTCAGAAGATGTTTATTATGGACCAGGACCCGGACGTCCGGATCAAGATCAACAAAGACGACGATATGGCTGCTTTCAAGCCTGAAATGGAAGGAAATACAGTGAAGGTAATGGGCGTGGTCGAAGAAATGGATGTGGAAATAGAAGAAGAAGGGGTAGAACACGAAGAGGATGAAGACCATGAAAACCATTACCACAAACCCCAGTACTCCATAAAAGCAATGAAATATACGGTCATAGAAAAAACCCCCGAAGAGTAAGCACCCGGTTCATATCCTGGCATGAGGCCAGCGGATGCCTTTTGATCTTCCGGCACCCGGTGTCGTGAAAATTTAATGGTTATGAATGTGAAATGGAGAAAATGGAACCGGTACCTGCATCGCGACATGGGGTATTTTTTCTTCGGCATGACCTTTATTTACGCCCTGTCGGGAATTGCCATCAATCATGTGGACGACTGGAATCCCAATTATGAGATCACCCGCAGGGAGGTCAGCATACAATTAACGGAAGATGCCACCGGGAATGATGTCAAAGCGATGCTTGAAGAATTTGGGGAAGCAAAGCATTATAAGAAGCATTTTTTCCCACAGAAGGGACAGATAAAGGTTTTTCTGGACCGGGGATCGCTGGAAGCCGACCTGGCTTCCGGTTATGGGGTCATTGAAAAAATAAGGCGGCGACCTGTCTTGCACCAGGTGAATTACCTGCACTACAATCCGGTGAAATGGTGGACATGGTTTTCTGACCTCTATGCGGTAGCCCTGATATTTCTGGCTTTTTCCGGATTGTTTATATTGCGCGGTAAGCAGGGTATTACAGGAAGGGGTGCCTGGCTGACCATCCTGGGGATCCTCATACCCCTGATTTTTTTATGGATATACTATTGATCCGGTTAGCGATTGTACCATTGAAACCAATGCCATGACCGAAACCTTGTTCATTATTGCCTTTTTTGTTTGGTATTTTTTGTCCCTGGCCGTTTCTGAAAACGCCGGGAAAAAAAGCAGGCTTGGGGTGGAGTGGACGTTTTTTGTCAGCTTCCTTTTCAGTCCCATCACAGGATGGTTGCTGGCCCGTTGGCAGGGAAAAAAATAAGATCCCTTACGGGTGTACCATCTGGAAATCCATCTGTTTTTTGGAGAGGTCGATCCGCTTTACTTTGATCCGGACCCGGTCGCCAAGCTTATACTGTTGACCATGACGCTGCCCGATGACCTGGTAATTTTCTTCGTCCAGGTAATAAAAGTCATCTTCCAGGTCTTGCAGCCTGACCATGCCCTCACACTTATTTCCGGTGATCTCCACGTAAATGCCCCATTTGCTCACTCCTGAAATGAGCCCTTCAAATTCCTGGCCGATCTTATCAAGAAGGTATTCTGCCTGCTTGTACTTTATGGAAGAGCGTTCGGCATCGATGGCTTTCCTTTCCATTTCGGAGGAATGCTCGCAAATATCTTCATATTCCGCTTTGTTCACCGGTGGTTTTCCCTCCAGGTAGCGTTCCAGCAGGCGATGGACGATCAGGTCGGGATACCGCCGGATGGGAGACGTAAAATGGGTATAATACGGAAAGGCCAGTCCGTAATGCCCGATGTTGTTCGTTGAATAAGCCGCCTTGGCCATGGTACGTATCGCAATGGCTTCTATCATATTCTCTTCGCCCTTGCCGGCAATATCCCTGAATAATTTGTTAAAGGATTTGGCCAGGCTTCGCTGGCTGTTTACATTCAGACTATAGCCGAGCTTGTCCAGGAACTGGATGAAATTGGCAAGCTTTTCCTGCTGGGGCTGATCGTGGATGCGGTATACAAATGTCCAGGGTTTTTGTTTTCCCTTCCGCTTGCCAATGAATTCGGCCACCTTCCTGTTGGCCAACAACATAAAGTCTTCAATAAGCTTATTGGAATCCTTTTGCTCTTTCAAATAAACACCCAAAGGCTTCCCTTTTTCGTCCAGCTTAAACCGGACCTCCTGGGTTTGAAAATTGATGGAGCCATTTTTGAAGCGCTCATCCCTCAGTATGCTTGCCAAAGAATGCAGGGTAAGTATCTGGTCCCTGTATTCCCCCTTTTTCTTTTCAATGATCTCCTGCACCTGCTCATAGTTAAAGCGCTTGTCGGAATTGATCACGGTTTTGCCAAACCATTGTTGCAGCACTTCCGCTTCATCGTTCAGTTCAAAAACCGCGGAAAAACAAAGCTTATCCTTTCCGGCGTTCAGGGAGCAAACATGATTGGATAATTTTTCGGGAAGCATGGGTATCACACGGTCCACAAGATATATGGAAGTGCCCCTGTCAAATGCTTCCTTGTCAATGGAACCGTTTGGCCGGACATAATGTGACACATCGGCAATATGGATGCCCACTTCCCAATTGCCGTTCTTGAGTTTTTGCAAAGAAAGCGCATCGTCAAAATCTTTGGCATCTTCGGGGTCGATGGTGATGGTAAAGACCTTTCTGAAATCACGCCTCTTCCTGTATTCCGTTTTGGATATGGCACCGGGTATGGCGGCCGCATCTTTTTCAACACTGCGGGGAAATGCCAGCGGGAAATCGTTTTCGACCAGGATGGATTGCATTTCCACGTTGTTGTCTCCCGGGAACCCCAGTACATCGGTAATTTCCCCGAAGGGGTTCTTACTGTGCCCGGGCCAGTCGGTTATCCGTGCCACGGCTTTCTCGCCGTTCCTGGCTTTTTTGAGCGAATCTTTGGGTATGAAGATGTCCACCGGCATGCTGGTGCTGTCGGGTATCAGAAAAGCGAAGTTCTTATAAACTTCCACCACACCAACGAATTTTTCTTTATACCGTTTGATGATTTCAATGATCTGCCCTTCCAGTTTCCGGTTGGACCGTTTGGGGAAAAGGCGGACCTTGACTTTATCTCTGTGCAGGGCTATGAATGTGTTGTTTGCCGCAATAAAAATATCTTCCCCTCCTTCGTCCGGGGTCACGTATGCCTTGCCGGTCTGCTTCATATCCACTTTGCCGGTCACGGTGGCCGGGGGCGGGTCCAGTTCGCTGATATGGACGGGATTCAGCTTGTATTTTCCGGGTTTTACTTCCACAAGGATGTCATCCTCGCTCAGGTCCGAAAGGATGGTATTGACCATATCCCGCATGGCGGCCGCCCTGCCTCCCAGCCGGGCTGCAATCTGTTTGTGGTTGAAGGACCTGGCGGGTTCCTTACGAAAAATATCAAGCATGCGTTGTTCGAGGTCTTTTTTTCTGCCTTTGCTGGCTTTTCTTTTTGCATTGCCTTTTTTTGCCATATCAATTCTCCTTGTTTTTTTCAAATTTTTTACCGGGGACGGCATCGATCAAGCGGCGTGTATAGGCCGTGGATGGATTTTCGTACACATCATCTGCGTACCCGGTTTCAATGATCTTTCCTTCTTGCATCACTGCGATCCGGTCAGACATGTAATTTACCACCGACAGGTCGTGCGAGATAAAAATGTACGTCAAACCAAAATGCGCTTTCAGGTCGTTTAACAGATTCAGTATCTGTGCCTGGACGGACACATCCAGTGCGGAAACCGATTCGTCGCATATGATGAATTCCGGTCTGACGGCCAGTGCACGCGCAATACAGATACGCTGTCGCTGACCTCCGCTGAGTTCGTGCGGGTAGCGATGGCAATACTCCGGATCAAGTCCCACATCGTAAAAGAGCTGGCGGGCCGCTTCTTTTCGTTCTCCGGAGGTGGTGTACAAACCGTGTACCCTTATGGGCTCCAGAACGGCATAACCAACCGGCAATCTTGGATTCAGGGATGAATACGGATCCTGGAATACGATCTGCATCTTTTTTCGAAATTTCCTCAGTTGACGGCTGCCCAGTTCCGTGATGTTGGTCCCGTTATAATCCACCACGCCGGATGAAGGGTCGATAAGGCGCAGTACAGAACGGCCAAGGGTGGTTTTACCACAACCCGATTCACCCACCAGTCCCAGGGTTTCCCCGGGATAGATCTCCAAACTGACATCATCCACCGCCCTGGTGATCCTTTTTTTATGCCCGAACAACCCTTTGCCATGACTAAAATGGGTGCTGAGGTTCCTTACCCTCAACAATGGTGCCTTATGACCCTCCTGTTTCCCTTCCCTCTTTTTTTTTATTTTTATGCCTTCCCCTTTTATCTTTATCCTTCCCCTGTCCGCCTTATTTTCCATAAAATCCCTCACTGTGGGGAGCCTGTTGTACAATTTACCCGGTGAAGGCCGGCATGCCAAAAGGCCCTGCGTGTATGGATGTTCGGGATGAAGAAAGATACGTTCGGCCGTACCGCTTTCTACGATCCGGCCCCCGTTCATAACAATGACCTCATCGGCTACCTCTGAGACAACACCCAAATCATGACTGATAAAGATCACAGACATGCGGTACCGGTCCTGCAGGGATTTGATCAGCTCAAGGATGTTTTTCTGTACGGTAACGTCCAGTGCTGTGGTGGGCTCATCGGCGATGAGGATGGCAGGGTTGCAGGAGATGGCCATGGCGATCATGACCCGCTGCTTCTGTCCGCCGGACAATTGATGTGGATAAGCCCCGAGTATATCCGGTGGTCGGGGAAGCCGGACTTCTTCGAATAAATGCAGGGCATAATCCCGGGCTTCCCGCTTGCTGAGGGGGCGATGCTTCCGGATGGCCTCCACAACCTGGTTCCCGCAAGTGTAAACGGGGTTGAGCGATGTCATAGGCTCCTGGAATATCATGGAAATGTGGTTTCCGCGGTACCCTGAAAGGGACGTTTCGTCGAGACCCAGCAGATCGGTGTTTTTCCCATCCCCATCACTGAACAGGATCTTTCCCGAATCTATGCTCCCGGGAGGTGAAGGGATCAGCCTCATCAGGGATAATGCGGTGACCGATTTGCCCGAACCGGATTCGCCCACAATACCAAGCGTATGCCGGCTTGCAAGAGAAAAGGATACATCCTTTACGGCGCTGACCCTTTCGTTGTCTGAGCGGAAAGAAACGGAAAGGTCCCGGACTTCCAGGATTGGACGGACGGTCATGTATTGGCAGTTTATCCAAAGGTACGGCTTTTTATACATTCACCGGGGGAACATTGATAAGAAATTGGTATTAACGGGTATGAAGGAATGGTTGATGGATTTTGCGGGATTGATCTATCCCCCTGTATGCCCCGGTTGCAGCCGTCCCCTTTTCCGCAACGAAAAGGTACTGTGTACCTATTGCCTGCATGGCCTGCCACGGACAAATTTTCATCGCTTCCGTGAGAACCCTGTGGAACAAACGTTCTGGGGTAGGGTGCTGCTGGAAGGGGCTACTTCATTTTTGTTTTTTTCAAAAGGCGGTAAAGTGCAGCAACTGATGCACGCAATAAAGTACCGGAACCAAAAGAAAGCGGGGTTTTTCCTGGGGGAGCTCTTTGGCAGGGAGATCGCACATACGGAGCCTTTTTCTGCCTGCAAGCTGATCATACCGGTGCCGTTGCATCCCAAAAAGCTTAGAAAAAGAGGGTATAATCAAAGCGAGATCATTGGCAGGGGTATGGGGAAAACAATGAACATCCCGGTCAGAACGGACATACTCATGAGAAGGCTGCATTCGGATACCCAAACCCGTAAGTCGAGATACAACCGCTGGATAAATGTGCGGAACATATTTTCCCTCAAAAATCAGGGGGCCATATACGGCCGGCATATTTTGCTGATAGATGATGTCCTGACCACCGGGGCAACCCTGGAAGCATGCATACAAACCCTGAATGTGGCAGGGGAACTGAAGATTTCCGTGGCCACCCTTGCCTATGCCGACATGTGACGGATAAAGATAAATTCGTATCTTTATCCTGCATACGTTTCACCCTTAAAATGTGTCATAAAAAATACATGGATTGTTTTTTTAATGGTTTGCACGTTCTTTCCCGGAACATTCATGCATCCATTTTTCTGACAAAACCCCGGCTCCTATGAAAAAATATACACCTTGCATTATTGGTTTGTTCTTTGCGCTTACCGGTATTGCGCAAAATGATACCCTTCCCAACAGCGGGTTTGAGGTATGGGTTCAGGATACCCTGCAGGATTATGACAATCCGGAATACTGGGATAGCCCCAATGAAGAAACGGCTGCCTTTGGCGTGGTGACGGTCGAAAAAGACAGCCTGGACCCCTTTCAGGGCAAGTATGCTGCACGGATGACCACCAGGATCGTACAGTTCGGGATTAAGTCGCCGGGTGTATTAACCCTGGGGAATATTGATATTGACCTGATCTCCGCATCGGCGGAAATTACCGGCGGGGTGCCCTATAAACAAAGGCCGGCGTATTTCAGGGGCACGTATAAATACCTGCCTGAAAATGGTGACTCCTGCAGCATCATTGCGGTATTCTTCAGGTTTGTTCCAACGAAAGGAAAACGGCAGAATATTGGGTTGGCTTCTTTCAGTACAAGCGATACGGTTTCAGACTGGACGGATTTTTCGGTTGAAGTGAACTGGACCAATGATACGCTGCCGGATTCCGTAAATGTGATCCTGTTGTCTTCCTCCGTTACAGATGATCCCCAAACAGGGTCGCAATTGTTTGCAGATGCGTTGATGTTTGAGGGATTTGCCGGGACCGACCTGGATATTGTTCCCAGGATATACGCCCGGGTATACCCGAACCCCGCAAAGGATATGTTGTGGATAGAGCTTGAAGAATCCCTGAATAGCGCCCGGCTGATCGTATTCAATACCAGTGGATCGGAGGTGATGAACCGGGGTTTTTCAGGGCAAAAAATCTCAATTTCTACCCGCAATTTGTCGCAGGGTACATATTATTTCCATATATTGCGGCATAATTTGCGTATGAGCAGCGGCTCATTCATTGTCAGATAAACCAAAAAACCTCTGAAAATGAAACACAAATACCTTGTCCTGTCACTCATCACCATTCTCGGCATATCTCTGGCATGGACATCCTGTAAAAAGGATGATGATGACGATAACCAGCCGCAGGCCCCGGCCGTATTCGATCCCATTCATGTATATTCCACCTATTTTTATGTATCATGGAGCAGTCAGGCGGGAATTAACGGCTATATAGTGGAACTTGCCACCGATGCGGGGTTTTCGAATATAGTTCCCGGATACGGGAATAAGGATGTGGGTGCCGCAAGCATTCTGGAGATTTCCGGCCTGCAACCGAACACATCCTATTACTTTCATGTGAAATCTTATGGCGACGGGGAAGAGAGCGTTTTCTCCGGCGTTAAGGAGATCCGGACCGCAGGGATGGATACCGTCCGGAATATGAATTTTGAACGGTGGGTGACCCATTCAAATTATGAGAACCCGGCGCCTGTGGGTGTCTGGGCTACAGCCAACAAAGTGAAAGATCTTAATCCTGGCCTGTATCCGGCTACAACGGAGAAAACCACCGATGCCCAGGAGGGAGATTATGCGGCCAGGATGTTTACGGCCATTGCGCAGGGATTGCCCCTGATCACCGGATCGGTGGCAACCGGCGTGTTTACGGTGGATCACAGCAATCCTTTGAAAAGCCTGGTGAGCGGGGTGCCCTACCGGACAAAGCCGGAGCGCTTTAACGGATATTTTAAATATTATCCGGGGTATGATCTGCAGAAAGAAGATTCATGTGAGATCAGGGCCACGCTCTTCCGCTGGGATGCCATGCTTGGGAAACGGGATACCATCGGGGAAGCCATTCACAGAACATCGGATTCCATTAAGGAATATACGTTCTTTGATGCGCCGTTTGTCTATTATCATGGTGCAACACCCGATTCCCTGGAACTGATCTTTGCATCCAGCTCAAGGGGTTCTGATTTTATCGGAAATGAAGGCAGTACATTATACATCGATAATGTGGGCCTGGAATTCTCAAAATGATCATCTTTTAAAAAAAATTCATGCATCGATCTGTATATATCCTTGTCGTGATGTTATTCCTGTCTGCCGGCTTGCATGCCCAATACATGGATTACGGCATTAAAGGCGGACTCAATATTGGCACACCCTATGGCGTGGCGGAAGAGGGGGCAACCGGAAGTCCGGGCATAGGCCCCCTGATCGGCATGTTCTTCAAGTACAACCTGAGCGATAAGTGGGCTGTGCATGGGGATTTTTCATACAGTTTTAAAGGGTCTTCTTTTGATACACCTGTTTCCGGCGATACCCTTTACGAATGGACACAAAAACATCCAACCCACCCAGGCACGGATACAACCTATTATGCCCAAACTACCTACGAAGGGTACGTGGACGGTGAATATGCCAACTGGTATTTTGACATACCGGTCTATATATCCTACCGCCTGAGCCGGAGCTTCATCATTTTCGGCGGGGCACAGGTATCATATCTGGTCAAGGGTAAAAACAAAGGTAGTGCGGATATCATCGTCGGTGATCCGAAAAGCCCCTATACAAAGGTATACGGTGAACCTTTCGATCAGAGTAATGAATTGAATACCTGGGACTATGGCCTGATCCTCGGAACACAGCTTGAAGGGAAAAAAAGACTGAACCTGGGAATAAGTCTGACATGCGGACTGGGATCCATATACCATAAGAATTATAAATACATTGATAACGTCATACGCAATATATACCTGCAAACCTTTTTGGGCTTCAGGATAAACGGAAGCAGTGCAAAATAGGTTTTCAGCGTGCCTGGGCAACGATTGCCTGCCTGAACCTTTTTACCTTTCCTTCCTGATTGAATACCTCCGCATGTATGATATATATTCCGGAAGATACCAGCGTACCAGAAGCACTTATGCCATCCCAGAAGATCCTTTCTTCTGTGCCCATGAGCATGTTCTCCGCCAGTTTCCGCGTCAGATAACCACGATCATCAAATATAAAAATGCTTGCTGTGTAGCCCGGCTTGTCAAATCTGAAGCTGATCCTGACAGTACTTTGTTCCCCGTAAGACCCGGGATAAAAAACAGCAGGCTCGACCCGCACGGGGTCCTCTGAACCTGTGCCCGGATTATACTGCGAATTCCTTTCTGCAGGTGTGCCGAAACCGCTGGTCTGGGAAGCGGAATGCCAGTTGGTCGGATCTGCAGAACGTCCTGCCGGATCAATCCGTTCCAGGGCGACACCACGGGTGAGATTAAGAAGGGGGAAGTGCATGCTTTGGTTATACTCCACGTTGTCCATGGGAAAACCATTTGCATCCCGGATCAGAATGGTGCCGGATGTGTTGGGTAACTGTGGCATATCCACACACCGGCGCAGCTTATCCCTGTCGGGCGGATCAAAATGACGGATCACGGTGGAGGGGTCCCTGGTGAAGGCTACATGATCACCCGGGAAAAGCAAATAGCATCCGCCGGAGAGAAGGGCAGTGACCGTATCGGCAGGATCCGGCCAGGATATCCGGATGGTTGACAAGGTATATCCCTGCAGGTCTACAATATGAACGGAATTGTTATACAATTCCACGTATTCATCGCAACCCCCGGCGGGCTCAAACAGGATCTCATTGATGATTACGTCCTGGTCGAATGCGTCTTCGGGCGTGCCCACCGGCACGATTAGTTCCTCCGTGACAGCGGATCCGTTGCAATTTGAAATGCCGGCCCGCACAAGCAGTTCGTATGCATTGCCGCGCTCAAATGCCGTTGCAAAATCCAGCCTCAGGGCGGTGTGAAATGCATCATGAAATTGTACCCGCCGGGGTTGGGTTTGCGTGGATAAAAGGATGAATGAAGCCGTATCTCTGGCGGTTTCGTGCAGGGATTGGTTAAAAAAGACCACGCAGGAGCTATCGCTGAATGCGCAGGTTTTTGTGGTGCGGACCGGAATGTCTGCCAACGTGTTCAGGGAATTGGCTTCTCCGGGTGTACCGCCTGTTATGGAACGGGATGCCCCCCAGTTTTCCTGAAAAGCACAGGGATTGGATGGGTCCATGATCTCAAGGGAATATCCCCCTTCCTGTTTTGTTTCATCTCCATACCATGCAAGGCTGTATTCCAGACAATGGATGGTATTTCCCTTGTCATCCCCCAAACGGATCAATGCTCCCGCGTTACGCAGGGAAAAACCGTATATGCCTGCGCAATTCCCGTATGATGTGAAATATTCCTCATGGCCTTCTTTGCAGAGGATGCAATATCCCGAAGAAGGTACTGTGATCTCAGGTATTTCCCGGGTATCGTCACCGAGTACAAGGCTCCATCCTTTCATCAGGATATCATGGTTGGTGGTATTGTGCAGTTCCAGATATTCATATTCCGGCAGGCCCTGTGAAGGTACGGGGTCGGCCATGATCTCGCTGATGATGATGTCGTAAGGTCCGGGGCGGTAATGGGTGAAAGGCAGCGTCACCGGATCCATGCAATTTCCGGCCAGATCCTTTACACCCGATACCTGCAAATGGTATGAAGTTTCATTTTCAAAGGGTTCGTTCCAGGCCGTTATAACGGATCCGGGATCTCCGGAAGAAAGGCATGCCGTGGACGGGTTGCCATGGCCATGGTCAAGCTGATAGGCGGAAGGATCGCAGGCGGACGGTCCGTCCAGGTATTCGGAGAAAGCAATGGCCAGGGAATTGCCGGACAAGGGTGAGATGCGGATGATCTCCGGAGGTATGCTGTCCACGATACATGGGCCCATGTAAAAATCATCGAAGTAAAATTTCTTGCTGTTGCTCATGGTATATTGGCAATACAGTCCGAGGTAGTTTTGCGGTGAATACCCGGGCTCATAAGCCTCCGCTTCCTTAAGATAGTAGTCGCCCCCCTGCGGATCGGCATATAAAGTCCAGAGGCCTTCCCGGTAGGTTATTTTAAAACCGGCGGTGAAGGAGGAGGCGATCATGCCTTCTGTTCCCCGGCAAAGCGGGATAAGGGTATCATTTACCTGGCGGAAAAGTTCCGGTGCATCATCCGCCCCCGGCTCACCCAGCTGAAGGAAGTAACCCTTCAGCGGCTGACTCAGGTCGGGGTGGTCGGAAGAAAGGTATACCCTGCAAAAATTGTTGCCGGAGGGACTGAATTTTAATTGTACTTTGAAACGCCATTCGGTGGGGGATCCATCCCAGGAATCCGTTACCAACCAGGAAATATCTGCATCTTCGTCCTGAAGCTGCAATACAAAGTCCTCATTTACAGAGAACGTGCCGGCTGTTCCAAACCATGTTGGATCGTGGGTGAAATCCCCGTCAGAAAAGTCGTCCATGACCTGGGCAAATAAACTTGCCGGTATGATGAGCAGAAATACAATTTTTACGCGCATTTTCATAAATTTGTGCTTTTAAAAGGGTACAGACCGGATGCTCTCTATACTATTTATACCCAAAAACACGATTTGTACACAGGCGATGTAAAATTATTGCGGATGAACGCTGCACCTTGTCAATACACGGGAAAGAAAGCCATAAAAAAATTTGTCCTATGAAAATAGCGGTTATTGGTGTTACCGGATTGGTGGGCAGGACGGTGCTGAAAGTGTTGCAGGAAAGCAATGTTTTTTCGCACATTGAGCTGATCCCGGTGGCTTCCCCGGCATCCACAGGCAGGGAAATAGCATTCGGCGGGGATGTGTATCATGTGGTTAGCATGGGGGATGCCCTTGAAGCGAATCCTCATTTTGCGATCTTTTCGGCGGGGTCATCCATATCACAGGAATGGGCCCCGCGTTTTGCCGGTGAAAACATCGTTGTGATCGATAATTCTTCTGCCTGGAGAATGGATCCCGGCGTACCCCTGGTGGTACCGGAAGTCAACGGTCATGCCATAACACGGAAGCACCGGCTTGTGGCCAATCCCAATTGCTCCACCATCCAGATGGTCATGGCACTGGCACCCCTGCACAGGAAATATACAATACGGCGCGTGGTGGTTTCCACCTATCAGTCGGTGACAGGCACTGGCTATAAAGCCGTGCGGCAGCTGGAGAATGAGCGAAAAGGCGAACGGGGGGATAGGGTGTATCCGCATCCCATCGACCTTAACCTGTTGCCCCATGCCGGAGATTTTGATGACAACGGATATACATCGGAAGAGATCAAACTCTTACAGGAGACCCAAAAAATACTGAACGACAACACAATACGGATAACCGCCACTGCTGTGCGGGTACCGGTATTGGGCGGGCACTCGGAATCGGTGAATATAGCATTTGAAAACGATTTCAACCTCACTGATGTGCGTGACATCCTTGCACAGTCAAAAGGGATCCTGGTGGAAGATGATTTTCATGCAATGCGTTATCCGATGCCGGTGAATGCACGGGACCGGGATGAAGTGTTTGTGGGGCGCATACGGAGGGATTTTTCAAACGCAAATTCGCTGAATATGTGGATTGTTTCGGATAACCTGAGAAAAGGAGCGGCAACCAATGCCGTGCAGATTGCCGAACACTATGTGATCAACAAAATGATGTGATGAAAATATACCAGTGTCTTGACGATTATGAATTCCAGGAAAATGCGGTGGTTACCGTGGGTACCTTCGATGGCGTCCATATGGGTCACCAAATGATCTTTCACCGTATGAAGGAGATTGCAGAGGCTGTTTCAGGACCAACGGTTGTTGTCACTTTTCATCCGCATCCCCGTTTGGTCGTTCATTCCGATAACCGGGACCTGAAATTTATCAATACCCGTGAAAAAAAATACGACCGCATAGCGGCAGCCTGGATAGACTCCCTGATCATCATTAATTTTACCCCGGAATTCTCCCGTTTATCCTCGGAAGAATTCGTAAAACAGGTCCTGGTGGATAAGATCGGGCTCAGGCACCTGGTTGTGGGCTATGATCATCACTTTGGAAAGAACCGGGAGGGCGGCTATAAAAGCCTGAAAACCCTGGCCGGTAAATACAATTTCAGCATCCAGGAAGTGCCGGCCAAATATATACACAATATTGCCGTTAGCTCAACACAGATACGTAATGCCCTGAGACTGGGGGAGGTTGCGCTTGCCAATGAATTGCTGGGCTACGAGTACTCCATAACCGGAAAGGTAATGCGCGGTAAACGCATAGGCCATGAAATTGGTTTCCCGACGGCCAACATAGAGATGGAAGATGAATATAAGCTGATCACTGCCGTCGGGGTGTATGCCTGCCGGATAAATTACAAAGGGGACATGTACAACGGTATGGGAAATATTGGATACCGCCCTACCGTGGATGATGGTAACTTTACCATAGAAGTGAACATTTTTAATTTTGACAGGGAGATCTATGGTGAATATCTTACCATTTACTTCCTGGAAAGGATCAGGGATGAAATTAAGTTCCGCGATCTGAAAACCCTCCGCAAGCAACTGGTCAGAGACAGAAAAAAGGTGGTCCGGCTGCTCGGATGAACCTTATTTTTTTTGGACGACCAGGCCTATCTTATGGATGCCCGGTGTCTGTAATTTCGGCATCCGGTTTTCTATTTCCAGGTCACATGTTCCGGCTTCTTTAAACGTAAAATCCTTTCGTAACGGAATTTGTATGTCACGAAGGTTTTCCGGGCCGTCGCCCGGGAATTTGTCTTCATCATCCCGGATGCGAAGGTCATATTCGGTGAAGCGTTTTTCTCCCGAAGGGGTGATCAGAACTGTTGATATCAGAAGGTTGTGACCGGGGTACTGAGCGGAATGACGTATGGCGATGAAAACATCATAAGAAGCGCTGGTATCGTCAATGTCAAAATGAAAATCCACCGCTGAGAATTTGCTCCAGGAATGGTTATCCATGTTGACATGTTGTTCAAATATCGTATTTCTTTCGCAGGAAAGAAGCAGGAGAAATAAGGGAAGGAGGCATAGTGGTCTTTTCATAACACAAAGATACCGGAAGATCACGACAAAACATACAAGTACCGGGAGAAAAACCAGGAATGCCTCAGCTTCCGGCGCCCTTTTTATGATCCGTTCCCCTGGCCCGGGAACTGCGGTCATCAATATTTTCCCAAAAAATTTCTGAAATTCAAAATTCTATCTTATCTTTGCCATCCATTATAAAAACCCGGTGCCATAGCTCAGTAGGTAGAGCAACGGACTGAAAATCCGTGTGTCCCTGGTTCGATTCCAGGTGGTACCACCGGTAAAATGAGGCTGTATCAGTTCTGTTCGATGCAGCCTCTTTTTTTATGGCGTTCCATGCCTCCTTTCCCTGTGAATTTTATGCTTTTTCTTCTTATCTTGCAGGCAATTATAGAGAGGAAGGGACTGGTGTCCCGTCTGGTCTTCAAAACCAGTAGCAGACGGATAAAACCGGCTGTGGCAGGTTCGATTCCTGCCCTCTCTGCACGGCATTTCCGGGGAAAAGCAACGGCATTCGTTTTCCCCGGCTTTTCGTTTACCCATGGACAAAAAGGAAAGCGCATTGACAAAAATTCCCGGGGTGGATACCCTTTTGGCCCATCCAGCCATCCGGGAACTGACCGCCGGACATTCGGCGGATCTGGTAAAGTATTGCATACGCGGGGTGGTTGGCCGGATCAGGCAGGAAGCTTTCCGGGGTAAGGAGATCCCCGGGATGGAAGAGATCCTGGCGATGGTCGGCGCGAAAGTGCAGGGGCTGATCTCCCCGAGTTTGCGCCGCGTGGTGAACGCCACCGGGATCCTGATCCATACAAATATGGGCCGGGCCCCGTTCAGTGATGCCGTTGCCGCTGAAGCCACCGGGATCCTGAAGGGATACAACAACCTGGAGTTCGACCTGGAAAGCGGAAAGAGGAAAACCCGTTATTTTCATATTACCGAACGTTTCAAGTATCTGACCGGCGCCGGAGATGTACTGGTGGTGAACAACAACGCGGCCGCTGTGATGATGATCCTTAGATCCTTTGCCAAAGGCGGGGATGTCATCGTTTCCCGGGGCGAACTGATAGAGATCGGCGGTTCCTTCCGTTTGCCGGAGATCATGGCCGCCTCCGATTGCCACATGTTGGAGGTGGGGACCACCAACAAAACCCGCATCGAAGACTATGAGAAAGCCATCACACCCTCCGCGGCCCTTTTGTTCAAAGCGCACCGTTCCAATTACGTGATCCGGGGATTTACCCGGGAAGCTGCCCTGGAGGAACTGGTCAGCCTGGGAAAAAAACACCGGCTGCCCGTGGTCTATGACATGGGCTCGGGATTGTTGCGGAAATCTACCATACCCGTGCTGGAAAAGGAACCCGACGTAAAACAAACCCTGAAGACGGGTGTTGACCTGGTGACCTTTAGTGGGGACAAGTTACTGGGTGCCGCCCAGGCCGGGATCATTGCCGGCAAAAAGGAACTGATCGGACGGCTGCGCCGCGAGCCCATGCTTCGCGCATTGCGGGTGGACAAGACCACGCTGGCCCTGTTGGAATCCTCCCTGCTGGCCTACCTCGATGAAGACAGGCTGAAACGTCAAAACATCATATTTTCCACGCTCACAAAAGACCGGGAACAAATAAAAAAAAGTGCGGAGGCCTTACAGGAAAAGCTGCAAGAAGCTGGCATACGCTCCGTTATGGAGGAAATGCCGGGCCATATTGGCGGCGGTGCCCTGCCGGGGGAAGAAATACCGGCCTATGCGCTGCGCCTGCTGGCGGGTGAGACGTATCCACGCAAAGCCGGTGAATTTTCAGAAACCATGTACCATGCCCTGATGAAGCATGAACGACCGGTGGTGGGCATCTTGAAAAAAGGCTCCCTCTACATACATTTGCTGACTGTTTTTGATGATGAGCTCAGTTCCCTGGCCACTGTCATCTGTGAAACATACCAGGAAATACAACACCCATGAAGCACCTGATCATCGGAACCGCCGGACATGTGGACCACGGAAAGACGGCCCTGGTGAAAGCCCTTACAGGCATTGACTGCGATACCCACAAGGAGGAGAAAAGCCGGGGGATAACCATTAACCTGGGCTTCAGCCAGCTGGAACTGCCCGGCGGGGAAACGGCAGGCATCGTAGATGTCCCGGGGCATAAAGATTTTATTAAAACCATGGTCGCCGGAGCGTATGGAATAGACCTGGTAATGCTGGTGATCTCGGCCGACAGCGGGATCATGCCCCAGACCAGGGAACATATGCGCATCATTGAAATGCTGGGCATACGAAAGGCTGTGGTGGCCCTGACCAAAACTGACCTTGTGGATGAAGAAACCCTGGAACTGGCCCGGCTCGAGGTATTGGAGTTCCTGGAAGGTACGGTATTTGAAAATGCCCCTGTGACCGGCGTTTCTGTGATCACAGGTGCAGGACTTGAGGGCCTGCGTGAGGCACTGGCCGATGAATTGGAGGCAATCCGCCCCCGGGATGACAGCGGCAATTTCCGCCTGTATATTGACCGGCTTTTCAATGTCAGGGGGATCGGATATGTGGTGACCGGCACCGCCCTGTCCGGGAAACTTCAGGCCGGACAGGAAGTTTTTTTGCTGCCAGGCAGCCGGAAGAAAATCAAGGTGAAGGGATTGCAACGACACGGGGCAGAGGTGGATCGCATTCATGCCGGGGACCGGGCTGCCCTGAACCTGTCAGGGTTGAAAGCCGGGGAATTTACCCGCGGCATGCTCCTTTCCGGTGAACCGCTCCGGGAAACACAAATGGTCGATGCCTCCATCCGGGTATTTGAAAAGTGGACAGCCGGCACCTGGACGGAGGTATTGTTTTATTCCGGCACCTTTGAATGCCTTGCCCGCATGCACCTTCTCGACAAGGATAGGGTGGGGCCGGAAGGATCCGCCCTTGTGCAGCTCCACCTGCAATCCCCCGCAATCCTCCTCAGGCGGGATAAATTCATACTCAGGAATTCAGCCAATGACCTGACCGTCGGCGGGGGAACGGTCCTGGACAACCGGCCCCTGCACCACAGAAAAAGGACCGCGGGGCTCCTGGAGGAACTCAGGTTGTTGGAAAGATCCGTGTTGGAAAAAGGGGGATTATCCGGGCTGATGGCCGTTGAACTTAAAAAGATCAACCGGCCGGTCACAGAAAATGAATTGGCAGAATTCATGACCAGGCCGGCAAAGGATATTGCGGAGGAAAGCCAAAAAGGGTTGCCGGAAGAGGTCAGGATATATGCCGGCAGGGAGGGAAAACTGCTGATCCACAAATCCCCGGATGGACGGTACAGGAAAATCATTGTCCATGCACTGGAGGCCTGGCATAAAAAATATCCGGTTTTTCCGCAAGGCATGGATACCGGCGAACTGGCCGGGAAAATGGGATTTGCTGGCGGAACCAGCGGCAGGCAGTATACGGAAGCCTTGCTGGAACAACTCCATTCCGAAGGCCGGGTCCGTAAAGAAGGGAATACCTGGGCCCTGAAGGAACATCGGCCGGTGATCGACCAAAAGACGCAGGATGATTTGCAATGGCTGGAGCAGGAGATCCGCTCCTGCGGATTGGAAATGTCGGCCCTGAAAGATCTGGAGATCATTGCCCGGGAACGGAACATCCATGGGGAAGCCTTGAAAATGATGCTGGTATACCTTGCCCGGGAAGGGAAGATCCATTTCAGGGGAAAGGAAATACTGCATGCCCCCGTTATAGAAGAAAGCCGGAAGCGTTTGCTGAAAGCGCTGCTTGGCAGGCCCAGGGGGATCAATGAAAAGGAATTCCGGGAGCTGGTCGGGGGGACGAAACGATCCGTGCAGTTGCTTTTGAACCTGTTCCTGGAAGAAGGGATCGTGCGGAAGGAAACGTTTTATGTGTATGTTACGGAAAAGGGAAGGGAGCAGGCAGGAGATTGAGCGATTGAGGATTGAACGATTGCGCGATATTCGAAGTATAACAAATAAAGCCATTCTATGAAAATTGTTGATGTGACCGGGAAGCGATGCCCGATGCCCCTGGTTGAAACAAAAAAGGCGCTGATGGGATCCAAACCGGATGAGGCCATTAAAATATTGATCGATAATGAAGTGTCCAAAAACAACGTATTGAAATTCCTTGAGGACAACGGGGTGCATGCCGGGGTCAGCATCCGGGGCAATACTTATGAGCTCTTGCTGAATCCGGCGGAGGCAACGGCCTTATCTGAAGAGAAGCCCCTGGAGGAATATTGCCGTCCTGAAAATGGAGCAGCAAAGGATTATGTGGTCGTTTTTGCCAGGGACCGGATCGGGGACGGGGCTGAGGAGCTCGGTAAAATGCTGGTCGGGGGCTTCCTGGAAACATTCATGGCCCTGGACCGGCTCCCGGAAAAGATCATTTTCATCAATTCCGGGATTTTTCTCATACTGAAGGGGTCGCCTTATCTGGCAGCCTTGAAAAACCTGGAGGATAAAGGTGTAAAACTCATGGCCTGCGGTACGTGTATGGAACATTATGGTCAAGTGAAAGAAATGGCCCTTGGGGAGATATCCAATGCATACGATATCCTGTCTGCGCTGACCGGAGCCGGTAAAGTATTGAACTTGTAAATGCAGTATATGAAATATGATCTTTTGTCCATGGTGGATCAGGGAGGATGCTCTGCAAAACTTTCAGCGGCAGAGCTGAACAGGGTTTTGCGTGACCTGCCGGTTATGAAGGATGATCACCTGCTTGTCAATATCAGCACCCATGATGATGCCGGGGTGTATAAGATACGCGAGGACTATGCGCTGATCCAGACGACCGATTTTTTTCCGCCGGTCTGTTCGGATGGGTATGATTTCGGACAGGTCTCTGCCGCCAATGCAATGAGTGATGTGTATGCTATGGGCGGACAAGTCCTTACCGCTTTAAACCTGGTCATGTTTCCCCCCAAATTGCCCCTTGAAATATTAAAGGATATCCTTCGGGGGGGGCAGGAGAAAGTCGCGGAGGCCGGAGGAGTTATCGCCGGCGGTCATACCATTGCGGACGATATTCCCAAATATGGCCTAGCTGTGACAGGATGGGTGGATCCGGAAAATCTGGTGACCAATGATCAGGCAAAAGAGGGGGATGTCCTCATCCTGACCAAACCCATTGGCACCGGGGTGATCATTGCGGCGAAGAAAAACGGGCTTTGCAGGGAAGAAACATACCAGATCGCTGTTGAAAGCATGAAATTGCTGAACAACGAAGCCGCCCGGGTCATGAACGATCATCGCATCCGCTGCGCTACCGATATTACCGGCTTCAGCCTGCTTGGGCATGCCTTTAATATTGCCTCCGCCAGCCGTATGACCCTTAGGATACATGCAAGCGATGTGCCTGCGCTTCCGGAGGTACACGATCTGATCGAACTGGGCTGTATTCCGGGCGCTGCCTTCCGTAACCTGGATTTTGTTGAAAAGGAATGTGCCTGTGCTCCGGACCTCGGGTATAATTCCAAAATGTTTTTGGTGGATGCCCAGACTTCCGGAGGGATTTTGATGGCATGCCCGGGGAAATATGCGGACCTTGTGCTGGAAGAACTGAAAAACGGCAGATATCCGGAATCTTCCGTGATCGGGGAAGTAATGGAACAGGGAGCCCGTCCCCTGATCGTGGAAGCTTAAGATCCATTGAC
>JAGYMZ010000015.1 GCA_018400295.1 Bacteroidales bacterium
ATAAGAGAAGGACCCATTATAAAGCCACATCTCCAACGCTGGCAACCTGCCCTGCCACAGGCACCGTCCATTTGTATCACAGGGCATATTATGTTGACGGAGACCTCTATTACAAGGGAAAACTGGTTTTAGCCAAAGGTGAATAACCCGGAAAGTTAAAATATGAGCCAAACTAGAGCGGCAATAACCGCTATACACGGATGGGTGCCGGAATACGTTCTGACAAACAAGGAGCTTGAGAAGATGGTCGATACCACAGATGAATGGATCATGACCCGTACCGGCATCAAGGAAAGAAGAATACTAAGAGAACCGGGGAAAGGAACTTCAGATATAGGAGCCGAGGTAGTAAAAGGATTGCTGGAAAAATCCAATACCAAACCCGAAGAGATCGAATTGCTTATCTGTGCTACCGTAACACCCGATTATGCTTTTCCTGCAACGGCCAACATCATTTCAGATAAAGCGGGACTGGTTAATGCATGGTCTTATGATATCAATGCCGCATGCTCGGGCTTTTTATATTCCCTGGAAACAGCCTCCCGTTTCATCGAAACCGGCGATTATAAAAAGGTCATTGTCGTCGGTGCTGAGAAAATGTCCATGATGGTCGATTATACCGACAGGGCTACCTGCGTTATTTTCGGGGACGGAGGGGGCGGTGTCCTGCTGGAACCGACACAGGAAAACTATGGCATCATGGACTCCATATTGAAAACCGACGGTTCAGGCCGGATCCATCTTTTCCAGAAAGGAGGGGGATCGGTAAAACCGGCTTCCTTTGAAACCGTTGCGGCCAAGGAGCATTTTATCTATCAGGAAGGACAGCAGGTATTCAAATTTGCCGTTACGAACATGGCCAGGGTATCCGTGGATGTCATGAAACGAAATGGACTATCATCCGAGGATGTCAACTGGCTCGTTCCGCACCAGGCCAATCTCAGGATCATAGAAGCCACCGCCCGCCGGATGGGGATCCGCAAGGATCAGGTGATGATCAATATAGAAAAATACGGGAACACTACCTCCGGAACCATCCCCTTATGCATCTGGGAATGGGAAGATCAGCTAAAAAAAGGAGACAACCTTATATTATCTGCCTTCGGGGGAGGATTTACATGGGGGGCTGTTTACGTAAAATGGGCATACGATCCCAGGTAGCCCGAAAAAATTGCTTTTATCCCGCCGTCATTTCTTCATACTTTTGTAACCATCAAACCATACAATCGTCTAACCAACAACATGGACGGTCAAAATGATTTAGATCATATCCGCAGGGTGATCAGGGGTGATACCGCTGCTTTCAGGTTTCTGGTGGAAAAGCATAAGGACATGGTATACAATATTGCCTTGCGCATCATAAAAAACAGGGAAGATGCCGAAGAGATCGCCCAGGATGCATTTTTGAAAGCGTATAAAAAAATGGATGCATTTCGGGAAGAAGCACAATTCTCAACCTGGCTTTACAGGATAGCGTTCAATACAGCCATCAGCAAAGCAAGAAAGAAAAAACCCGAAAAGGCGATACGGGCAATGGAAGATTTTGACCATGCTATGGTGGATGAAGTTCATGCAGGGATGGAAGAAACCAACGACCAGAATAAAACCACCCTTATTAAACTGGCCCTGGATAAACTGAACGAATGCGATTTTATTATGATCACACTGTTTTATTACAAAGAGGCATCCGTTCAAGAGATCAGCAGCATCACCGGACTCAGTGCCTCCAACGTAAAAGTCAGGCTGCACCGGATACGAAAGAAACTATACAGGGAGATCCATGAACTGATGAGGAACAAAGCTGCAGTTAACCATTCTTATTAAAAAGGAAATACGCTATGAATGATTTACACGAATTGGATGACGGCCTGCTCAGGAACCTTATTTGCAAAAATAAACTGGAACCGCCCTCCCCCTGGTTTACGGATAAGCTGACCGGTAAAATATACCGTCAGGAGCAGGAAGCCGGTATGCAAGTGTTTTTCCTTTTCGACCGCTGGACCTGGATCCTGATCGCAGGTGTTGCCGCATTGGTGATCTTTTCCGTCATCATGCTCGACCTTTCTTTCATCAGCGATCTGTTGAAAACCCATGCGCTCAGGGAGATCAATATCCTTAACCTTCTTGCAAAAGCACAAAGCAGACTGACCGGATTCTTCAGCAATATTCATTTATCTTCCCTCTCCATGATTGTTATGGTCTCCGTTGGACTGATTTATACACTGGACCGGATACTCCACAAAATCTTTCTACGGTCTGGGGCCTGAAATTTTTAAAACGCTTTTGTATCTTCGAAGAAAAAAAGCAACATGCTCACAGAAAAATTACTGAACCATTTATCCGCCGAACTTTCCGGAAAACTCACCACAGCGACCACCATCCGGTCATTCAGGCCTGTATCGGGTGGAGATATCAACCAGGCTTACCGTTTGGAAAGCAACAACGGAACATTTTTTATAAAGGTCAACAGCGCCTCCCGGTATCCGGCAATGTTCGAAACGGAAGCCAGGGGATTGGAACTTCTTGGCAAAGCAGGTGAATTAACCGTCCCGGAAGTCATTCTTCACGGGGCACTGGATGACACTGCTTACCTCATGCTGAATTTTATACACCAATCCACACAAATGCATGGTTTCTGGGATGCGTTCGGAAACGGGCTGGCACGTTTGCACAAACACTCATGGAATGGCTTTGGACTGGACCACGACAACTATATTGGCTCCCTTCCACAGTCGAATACACCTCAGCAGTCATGGGCCGGCTTCTACTCCGAAGAAAGGCTGCGTCCGCAAATCAATATGGCCCAGAAAAATGGTTTTATAGATACATTTACCGTGAACCAATTTGAGGCTTTGTTCACACAGCTGGAAAATATTTTTCCGGAAGAACCACCCTCCCTGGTCCATGGCGATCTTTGGGGGGGTAATTACATGTGTGGGCCACAAGGCGAACCGGTGATCATCGATCCGGCGGTTTACTATGGTCATCGTGAGATGGACCTGGGTATGACAAGGCTCTTCGGGGGATTCCACGACCGCTTTTACAGATCCTATAATGAACAATACCCTCTGTCCCCGGGCTGGGAGGAACGCCTGGATATTTGCAACCTTTATCCCCTTATGGTCCATGTAAATCTATTTGGCCCGGGGTATGCCGGATCGGTAAAATCAATCCTTTCCCGTTTTTAATGCCGGAAAAATTTGGTGTTGCGTTCTATTTAGTTTTATTTTTACCAGTTCATCAAAAAGCGACATCATGTAACGTGACGCTTGATCCCGTCAAAGGCAGGATGACGGGTGCAACAGACGTTTTACCCGACCCTGGTGTTGTAAAAGGAAAATATGCTGCCGAAATACCATAAGGCTATCCCATGAAAAAAAATGAAATGAATCAAAGCAGCGAACGTTCTCTGAATTTCATTGAGCAGATCATTGAAGAGGACATCAGAAATAATAAAAACGAATCCCGTGTACATACCCGATTCCCACCGGAACCCAACGGTTATCTTCATATCGGCCATGCCAAATCGATCTGTCTGAATTTCGGACTGGGTAAAAAATATAACGGACTGACCAACTTGCGTTTTGATGACACCAATCCTACCAAGGAGGAGGAAGAATACGTTAAATCCATCATGAACGATATCCGGTGGTTGGGTTTTGACTGGGAAGACCGGTTATATTATGCTTCTGATTATTTTAACCACCTTTACGAATGGGCCCTGAAACTGATCAGAAATGACAAAGCATATGTAGACGACCAAACGGTTGAAGACATCCGCCGGCAGCGGGGTACACCCACCAGGCCAGGATTGGAAAGCCCTTACCGCTCCCGCAGTGTGGATGAAAACCTGGATCTTTTTCAACGCATGAAAAATGGGGAATTCCCGGATGGAACACGCGTTCTCCGTGCAAAAATAGATATGTCCTCCCCCAACATGCATATGCGCGATCCCGTGATGTACCGAATCCTGCATGCAAGCCACCACCGCACGGGAGATACATGGTGCATTTATCCCATGTACGACTGGGCACACGGACAATCTGATTATCTGGAAGGCATCACCCACTCCATCTGCACCCTGGAATTTGAGATCCACCGTCCGCTGTATGACTGGTTCCTGGACCAGCTTGTTAAAGAAGGGGAATACCGCCCCCGCCAGATCGAATTTGCCCGCCTCAACCTGAGTTACACGGTCATGAGCAAACGCAAACTGCTGGAGCTGGTAAAAGAAGGCATTGTGGACGGGTGGAACGACCCGAGGATGCCAACCATCTCAGGGCTTCGCCGCAGGGGATATACCCCTGAGTCCATCCGGAGTTTTGCCGACAGGGTTGGTGTAGCCAAACGTGACAATGTTATTGATGTGGCCTTGCTTGAATACAGCGTCCGTGAAGACCTGAATAAAAAGTCCGACCGCAGGTTGGCCGTCCTTGACCCGTTGAAGGTCACACTGACGAATTATCCCGAAGACCGTGAAGAAAAGCTCGATGCCATCAATAATCCCGAAGATGATAGCAAAGGAAAACGACAGATCCCTTTTAGCCGGGAGATCTATATAGAGCGAAATGATTTTATGGAAGACCCTCCACGGAAGTTTTTCCGGCTTGGGCCCGGAAGGGAAGTCAGACTAAAGTATGCCTATATCATCAAATGCGAGGAAGTTATCAAAGATCCTGCAACCGGACAGGTTGTGGAACTGAAATGCACCTATGACCCCGAAACCAAAAGTGGGATGACACGCAGCGACAAGAAAGTAAAGGGGACACTGCACTGGGTTTCGGCAAAACACGCCCGGGATATTGAAGTGCGGTTGTATGACCGTCTTTTTATGCAGGAAGACCCGAACGACGTGGAAGAAGGTAAAGATTTCAAATACAGCCTGAACCCCGATTCCCTGAAAATTACGACCGGAAAAGCAGAACCGGCACTTCTGGAAGCCCGGCCGGGGGATAAGGTCCAGTTTGAACGCACCGGCTATTTTTGTGTGGACAGCAAATATACAACATCAGAAAGGATCGTATTCAACAGAACGGTACCCCTGAGGGATTCCTGGGCCAAAATCAGTAATTCCACCCACAAGAAAAAGTAATCTTTTTTGTATATTTGCCCCATCCAATCATGCCCGATGGTGTAATTGGCAACACGTCTGACTCTGGATCAGAAGAGTCCAGGTTCGAACCCTGGTCGGGCAACAATGTAAATCAGCCACTTATGACCTTAGCGTTGTAAGTGGTTTTTATTTGCGGACAATTTGACAAACATTCCTTCGGCTTCAAAAGGACCCACCAGAAAATTCGTACATCTGTGTTTGGTGGTTGCTTCAGCCATCGACGGCTATTCGATCAGTACAATTCTTCTCGTTCGCATAAAGTCCCCTGCATGCAGACGATAAAAATAGGTTCCGCCCGGGAGCGCACTGCCATCAAATAGAACTTCATGGCTGCCTGAATTTCTTTTTTCGTTGATCAGCTCAGCAACCACATTTCCGTAAATATCAAATACCTGTAAAGTCACAAATTCGGTTTCCGGAATTGCGAACCGCATGGTAGTAGAATGCTTGAAGGGATTCGGATAATTTTGTTCCAGCCGATAAGCAGCAACTTCAGAAATTGCGCCTGCCGTTGATGTTATGATTGTGGGAGGAGCCATTAATATCCATTGTTTGGGATCGATTTCCAGATCATCACCGGGGGTAAATAGCGCGCTGCCCTGACCGGCTGTCATTTCAACAATCTGATCGACACCGTTCACGCGCACCGGGATATCCACATCCAGCAAAACATTGTTTTCGGTTTCCCATGTAAAGGTGGTTTCGTCGTTGCCTCTCACAACAAGCAATTCAGGGAAGGAAGCCTCCCTGAAGAAAACATCCCAGAATGGATCCAGCTCAATTCCCGTCACTTCTTCTGCCTGGTCTTTCATGTCTTCAGTAGATAATATCCTGCAAAGCCTGCCATTGGTATTGTCAAAGTCCGTTGAATCAGGATAGGCCCAGCGTTCAAAAAGCTCAAAAAACCATTCATCACCCAGATGATATCGCAAAGTGTGCAATACTGAAGCCCCCCTATTGTATGGATTTAAGGCGAATCCCTCTGAGGTCGTCAGGTTACCATATGGCGCCAATGGCTGCTGGTGGGTATTTGACGGCCGTTTGCCATCCATGAACTGATGGTACATTTCCATGCCCAATAAGTGCTCAACATACAATGCTTCGGTATAGGTGGCCATGCCTTCATGTATCCACACATCGGCCCAGTCTTTGGCGGTAATCATATTGCCCCACCATTCATGGGCCAGCTCATGATAATGGATGTAATCATAACCATAGTAGTTTGTTGTAAAATCGTGTCCGTAAGCGATAATTGTCTGATGTTCCATTCCCCAGTAAGGTGCATGTGCCCATCCGTGTTTATCGGTCCCAAAGGGAAAAGGACCGCAAATAGATTCCAGGAAATCAAATTCTGCCTGGAAGACATCCATATGTTCAACTGCGGTGTTGTATGCCTCCGGCAGCACCCAAAACCGAAACGGGATACTGTCTCCTATTGTACTCATGTAATTGTCTTCTATCAACATGAATTCGGCAGCATAAATGGATACATTGTAATTGTTGATCGGTGTTGAAACAAACCAGTTATATGTGGAGGTGCCGTTCAGATTTGTCACGCTGCCCAGATATTGACCGTTTGAAACACAAATAAGCGGATCCTGCACCGTAAAACTCATATGCATGGAGTCCGGTTCATCCGTGGGATGGTCCTTACACGGCCACCAGATATCAGCTCCTTCATCTTCGCAGGCCACACCTATCCATGGATCGCCTGTTGAGGTTTCCTCCCATACAAAACCAACACCCCAGGGCGGATTACTGGCTACTCGCGGAGGTCCATTGTAAAAAATCTGTGCAGAAATCAGATCTCCGGTGGCAACCTCTTCAGGAATATCAATATATATTTTTGCGTCGGCATGGGTAAATGTGGTTGTTGAAAAATTCCCTCCGTTTTTTCTGAACAGAACCGAATCAACGGTAAAGGGATCATCAAGATCCAGTAAAAGGGTATCAATGGATTCCATGATCTCTACCCGGCAAAGGAGTGATCCATCAATGGTTTGTGACAGATGATCAATGGTAAGGTCAAGATTGTAATAATTCACATCATACGCAGCCTGCAAAGGTTTCAAAGGGCCGCCCGATTCAGCAAATCCTTTGTTCAAAGGAATAAGAAATAAAAATACAAGCAGTAATTGTAATGTTTTCATTATGTCCTATGTGTTTCGGTTCAAATAAATCCGGACAATTCTTAGCCAAATGCTAAATTGTACTTTTCTCCTTTTCAAATATACGGTTTTTTATTGTTCGGTGATAACTCATCTGTCTTAGCCTGCGGGTTGTCAGGCATATCAATGCTGCCGGAAACATGGAACACTCATCCCCCGTCCCCTCTTTCCGGAGGGAATCCGGAAAGAAAAGGGTCGAACAATTCTGTGCTATGAAATTCTTTTTACGGGGGAAGAGATTTGATAAGTTCATCACAAAGAAACTCCATTTCACAGGATAAGTCAATAAAACGTTGTTTATATGATCGCTTTGGGCTGAATATGGCAATAAAGGGGTAAAAATCCGGAATGCGGGATAAGGCAAAATAACTGGTTCGCCCGGATAATTTAATGTTAATGGTTATATTTGTGTGCAGGCATGAAGCATGTCACACATTTACGCACAAAGGTATGCTCGAAAAGAAAATACCGGATTATCTGGTCACCAGGACAAACATTGTCAGGATCGTCGTTTTCACCGCCGCTTTCGCTTTGGCATTTATCAACATTTATGCCCCCTTTGGGGTGAACGCCTGGTTAAATGTCACCCAGTGGCAATTGCTGTTATATTCCAGCCTTGTGATCCTTACCGGCATTTTGGTTATCGTGATCAGCCGCATCATTATGTTCCTTTACAGCCGGATCAAGAACCTGAACCACTGGCAATACCTTATCTGGATCCTGGCCGAGATACTGAGCATGGCAGCAGTATACTCGGTTTTCGTAAAATTCATTTTGGATGACCCCAGAGAATTCCCCGATGTTTTCAGGGCTTCCGTCAAAAACACATCCCTGGTCCTCCTCCTACCCTATGCCATCCTGTGGCTGTATTTTTCCTGGAAGGATAAATCCGAAAAGTTGGAAAAGCTCAGCGAACAAGACTATTCAAAGGAGCATCACCGGAGGCTTGTACCCTTTCACGACGAAAAAGGGACCATGCGCATCTCCATCACCAACGACGATGTCCTCTTTCTGGAAGCAGCGGACAATTACGTTATTATCCGGTATATACACGGGGACAAACCGGAGAAATTCATGATCCGGAACTCCCTTAAAAACTTTCAGGATGATCTCAGGAAATATAATATAGTGCGTTGCCACAGATCATACATGGTTAACCTGGATAAAGTCAAGGTTATCCGGAAAGAAAAGGACGGACTGCATATCGACCTTGATATTCAAACGTCCCTTTCGCTTCCTGTTTCATCCAAGTATTCCTCAATGGTACTTGAAGCCTTCTCAAAATACTCAACATTTTAAAGGGATCCATACCCCACACATATTAATTGCCAAACAATAAGGGTTTAAATGTGATCATGATCCATGACCAGTGACCGGTAATTCCGTCACCCTGGGAAAGATCGTGTATGATTTCCATAGTCCTGCCCGGCACCAGAAAGGAATATCCTGCATTGACCGATAATTCCTCATTCAAGGCATAGGTATAAATGAGGTCCAGCTCCGTGGCCAAATACCTGTCCGGGACCACATGATCCCCGTCTACATCCAAAACGCTTATATCGTTTTGCAAAGCAAAATAACGATAGAATATCCCGATTTTATGCTGTCTTGCCACGGCCTTCTCCAGGCTCAGATATCCATTGAACAAGCCTGCCCCGTCAGTACTTGCCGGAATATTTGAAAAATAGTCCATAAAACCGTAAAACTTATGCCTGGCTCCGTAAAGGATATCAAAAACATGGTCCTTGCTTTCATCGCCATTGCCTGTCTGGTCATTGCCGGAAATGTAATCTGCCCCCATTCCCAACGTTATGAAATCCGCTTTGTACGATGCGCTTGCAAATAATGCATAAGCACTTACACGTTTACCGGTCTTGTTTTTACCATTCTGGTAATAGCCGGAGCCGTGTATCGAAAATTTCTTCATTTCCATCCATACATTCCCCCCGTATGTCCCTCTTAGATAGATCACATCAGGAGAATTCTCCTTTTGATACCCATTGGCCAGGGCAATCACCGAAGCAGACCAGACGGGTGAAAATTCTTTGCGCAAATAAAGAAAATTCAAAGTCCTGATCTTCATGGGGTTGTACCTTTCATTGAATAGCGACGCACGCTCGTTATTCCAGCTTAACCCCACATCAATCTGCCAAAGACCGGGCGTTATATTCATGAGCACAGCATCATAAGCCAGGGCATGTTGATTCCAGTTCCGTCCGGCCAGCAAGCGTTGATCATCATACGTCCATTCCTGCCTTCCTATTGTCACATGCGCATTGTTAAACATCTTGATTTTCAACCATGCCTCATGAACATCAAGACTTGCATCGTCGCCGAATATTCCGGTGGACGAATACAGTTCTTCATCCCCCCAAATCCTCACATCCTGAATACTTATTCTTGCCTGGATTTTTGTTTTGGTATACTGAAAATTCAAACGGGTGCGCTGAGTAACAATGTACACCGGTCTATCCTTAAGCGAATCAGCCAGCAACATTTTATACCCCCTTCTGAATTCGCCACGGGGGCGAATTTCAGCAGAAACCTCAAACTGTGCATAGGCCGAATGGCCAATTAAAAGCACCAACATACCTGTCAAAAAAAATACAATTACGTTTTTCATGGTCCGGTTTTAATAAATAAAATACGCTCCATCATATTTGCAATGCGGGCATTGCTGCAACAATCCTTAGAAAAACAGAAGCAACCAATCCAAAAAAGTACACATAATGCCGAATTTCTGGTAAAATTATTATAATTTCGGCAATGAAAGATACCGGTTACGATTTTATCCACACCCCGGTACCCGTTCCTGTTTATCTGATACCCAACCCTCAAAAAGCGATCATCATATGGGGAAAATCCTGACTTCCTTAAAAAATATTATAGACCTCCGGATAAGCTTGCTGGGTGCTCTTTTTATGGGATTAATCGTTTTTGGCATCAACCTCTCGGAAACTGCTCAATGGGCAGGATCATCAACAGCAGCCTTAAAGCAGGGTACATTGACCCTGGTTATGGGGGGATTTTTTATGCGGGGTTGTGAACTTCTTGCCACACGGATCAAAAAACAGTATCTGGCCTTGTTGTCTGCCGTCATGATCCCTTCGATCATCGCTGTTCTTTTGACATTTGCTGTCCACAGCATGAAAGGCACTCCCAAACCCCTCGAATCAACGCTTGTCACCTTTGTGCTTATTATACCGTCCACTGCCGTATGGGGCTTTTTGAAGAGAAGATCCTACCGGTCCGTGCAAAAAATTTCCTGATGGCATCCATTCCCCCCGGACCTTTCAATAATTAGTATGGTTTTTGCTGCAATTCAAGTGAAAAATTTTCATGGCTGCGAAGCATTCACTCATTCATTAACAAAATTTTATCATTTATTTCACTTCCGGTAAAGAATAAACAGTGATCTTTGCCGCCCTTAACAGAATGATTGAAAATATATATGATGCCATTAACAAATTTGAGAAACATTGGAATTGCAGCGCATATTGATGCGGGCAAGACCACGGTGACAGAAAGGATGCTGTATTACACAGGCATGAAAAGGAAAGTCGGAGAAGTCCACGACGGACAAGCCACAATGGATTTCATGAAACAGGAGCAGGAAAGGGGAATTACCATTGCCTCCGCAGCAATATCGTGTAAATGGAACGAAGCCCAGATAAACATCATTGATACGCCCGGTCACGTGGATTTCACCCTTGAGGTCGAACGGTCATTGAGGGTAATCGACGGTATGATCGCGGTCTTTTGTGCCGTTGGTGGAGTGGAGCCGCAAAGCGAGACTGTCTGGAACCAGGCAGACCGTTACAAGGTACCACGCATTGCTTTTATTAATAAAATGGATCGCAACGGAGCGGATTTTAATGATGCCATCACCATGATGAATGAATACCTGGATGCCCATGCGGTCCCCTTTCAGGTACCCATCGGATCAGAGGATGATTTTACCGGTTTGATCGACATCGTAAAACAAAAGGCCTATATATTTCAGGAATACGAGCGTCTTGAGACCGAAATACCAGAAGAATACAAACAACGGGCTTTGGAGGCAAGGAATTTTTTAATCGAACAGGTGGCAGAATTTGACGATTCCATCATGGAACTTTACCTGGAAGATCAGGAAGTTCCGGAAGACCTGTTAAAGAAAGCAGCCAGGAAAGCAATCCTCCGGTTGATGATCACCCCGGTTTTTTGCGGAGCAGCATACAAGAATAAAGGCATACAACTCTTACTGGATGCAGTGGTGGATTATATGCCCTCCCCCCTGGATATCGGTTCTGTGGTTGGGATCGATGCGGAGGATGATGAAAAATCCCACATCCGTGCTCCCTCGGCGAAAGCACCTTTTTCCGCCCTGGCTTTCAAGCTGATCCACGATCCGTATGTGGGCCAGCAAACATTTATCCGCATCTATTCCGGCTTTCTGAAAAGCGGCATGCAGATACTGAATGTCACCAAGGATAAAATGGAAAGGACCGGGCGCATTATGAAGATCAGGGCCAAGGACCGGGAAGAGATCCAGGAGGCCGGTCCCGGTGATATCGTAGCCCTGATCGGCATGAAGGTCACAAAAACCGGTGATTCCCTAAGCGATCCGGAACATCCCGTTTTACTGGAAAACATATTGATCCCTCCCACGGTGGTGGAATTGAAGATCCTCCCAAAATCACGGAAAGAACAGGCCAAAATGGGTGAGGCGCTCAATAAGCTCACGAGCGAAGATCCTTCCCTCAACATCAGGTTCGATGATGAAACCGAAGAAACCATCATCTCCGGTATGGGTGAATTACACCTGGAGATCATTGTCGACCGGTTAAAGCATGAATTCAACTGTGAAGTGGAAGTTGGTGAACCGGCTGTAGCCCTCAGGGAAACCATCACCACCGAAACCGAAAATGAGTACAGGCATGTAAAACAGAGCGGCGGTAAAGGTCAGTTTGCCCAAACCCTCCTCCGTTTGGAACCCAATGAGGGACAGGGCTATGAGTTCATTGACCGCATCAAGGGCGGGAACATTCCTTCTGAATTCATACCCTCGGTCAATAAGGGGATCCGTAAAACCCTGGACGAAGGGATCCTCGCCGAATATCCCATCGTGGATATCCGGGTCGTATTGCTTGACGGCAAACATCATCCGGTAGATTCTTCCGACATGGCTTTTCAGACCTGCGCATCCATCTGTTTTAAAAAGGGTTTCGCCAAAGCCAAACCCATACTCCTGGAACCTGTGATGAGGGTGGAAGTAAACACACCGGATGATCATATCGGGGATATTGTCAGCAACCTCAACAAACGAAGAGGTAAGATCGAATCCATGAGAAGGTTCCGGAAAGGGTCGCAAAAACTGGTCGGTTTTGTTCCCCTGATGGAAATGTTCGGCTATGCCACCCAGCTCAGGAACCTGTCCAGCGGCCGGGCAAATTATTCTATGGATTTTCACCGATACATGCCCATACCCCCCTCCGTTCAGGAGGACATCCTGAAAAAACACAGGGAAAATAAACTGCAGGAGAAGCAAAGAACGTAGCATGGGCAGGTAACGGGTGGTTTTTAATCAAATAATATGTGCATACTATGGTTTCAGATACAACGAAAAACTTGCAAAATCTTTTTGGCCTTAACGGGCGAAATGCCCTGATAAGCGGTGGTTCCAAAGGTATAGGCAAAGCCATTGCCGTAAGGTTCGCAGAAGCAGGCGCCAATGTGGGCATCATCGGCAGGGATCTCGAAGGACTTACCCAGACGCGCGACCTTGTTGCGTCCATGGGCCGTGAATGCATTGTCGTTAAAGCCGACCTTGCCCATTCCAGAGGAATAGATGAAGCAGCGCAAATTGCCATGCGCTACAGCCTGAACTGGCATATCCTGGTCAACAATGCCGGGATCGCCAAACAGGCGCCTTTGTTGGAAATGCAGGAAGAGGACTGGGATTCCGTCCAGCATGTCAATCTTAAGGCCACCTTCCTGTTGTCGCAAAAAATAGTCCCCGCCATGATCAGGAACGGCGGAGGCAAAATAATCAACATTTCCTCCCTGGGTTCTTTTTTCGGAACACCGGGGTTGGGCGCATATGCCGTATCCAAATCCGGTATCAATCAGATCACACGTACCATGGCATCGGAATGGGGTCCGAAAAACATACAAGCCAACGCTATTTGTCCAACCATCATCCTTACCGAAATGGCCAGAAAAATCTGGAGAACGGATCAGGATAAAGAGATGTATGACCAACTTGTAAAAAAGATCCCGGCCGGGAGATTCGGCACCACTGATGATGTCGCAAATCTGGCACTTTTCCTGGCCGGTCAGGCTTCGAATTACATTAATGGGACTTCCATACCGCTGGATGGCGGCAAGCTTGCCCTTCCATAAGTTCCTGCATTAATTTCCCGGCTGTTCCATCTTGCCGGATATTGTAAAAAGAATCCCTGGCCTCCCGGTTTGAAGCGTCCAAAACCCTGGCATCAGAAATACCAGACCGCCGGATGCCTTAAGGGATAAGCCATATAAAATTGCACACGGTTGGCGACAGAAAGTAAAACGGTATTCCTTTCACAATTTACCATTTTTTCCGTAGTATTGTGGTGTACCAGACAGAATCACTGCCCATGGAAATATTGTTTGTCTATCTTTTCATTGCCTTATTTTTCTCATTCGTTTGCTCTGTCCTGGAAGCAGTCATCCTCAGTGTTCCACCATCCTTTATCACCATCAGCCTCCAGGAAAACAAAACGTTTGCAAAAAAGCTAAACCATTTTAAAGACTATATAGACAGGCCGCTCGCTGCCATACTGACCTTAAACACTTTCGCACATACCATTGGTGCTGCAGGTGTCGGAGCACAGGCCCAGCTAATCTGGGGCAATGAATATCTCTCTATAAGCTCTGCACTTCTTACGATCATCATTCTGTTCTTTTCCGAGATCATTCCCAAAACCATAGGGGCAAATTACTGGAAAAAACTCGTGCCTGCCACGGTATATCTTTTACAGGCACTTGTTTTCATATTGTACCCTTTTGTTGTGGTGAGCCAATTGATCACACGATTTCTCAACACGGGGGAAAGAAAAAGCGTGCTCAGCAGATCAGAATTTTCGGCCATGGCAGAAGCAGGGGCAAAAGCAGGCATTTTTCATATCGGGGAATCCAGGATCATACAAAATATTGCCAGGTTTGACCGGATACAGGCCAGGGATATCATGACCCCCCGAACCGTTCTTTATGCAGCCGATGAATCCGCGAATATTTTAAACTTTTACGAAACGCATCCGAACATACGTTTTTCCAGGATATTATTATACAAGGAATCCCTGGACAGAATTACCGGATATGTCCTGAAAGATGAGCTGCTGATCGATATTATTGAAAAAGGCGGCAAAGCCAGGCTAAAATCCCTGAAACGGAAATTGCCG
Source organism: Bacteroidales bacterium (assembly GCA_018400295.1). GTDB lineage: Bacteria > Bacteroidota > Bacteroidia > Bacteroidales > B18-G4 > M55B132. The sequence continues at coordinate 14,706 of JAGYMZ010000015.1, forward strand.
GTTGTTTACGTCAGCCTGCCCATACCGGGACTATACCAGGTACTGATGGAAAAAAGAGATCATATTGCCCTGGTTGTTGATGAATACGGCGGTACAGCAGGAATTGTCACCCTTGAAGACGTCATCGAAACCATACTGGGCATGGAGATCGTGGATGAAATGGACAACATAGAAGACCTGAGAAAAGCCGCCCGTGAAAAATGGAAAGAACGGGCCAGGCGCATGGGGATCAATGCGCAAAATTCCCCATGATCACTCTGCACCATGTTCCTTTAGCAGGGCCACCATAGCATCATGGCCCCTTTCTTCCGCCAGGGATAAGGCGGTGGATCCGTCTGCCGCTTCTATATCCACACGGGCTTCATTGTCAAGCAGAAGTTGGGCGGAAGCCATATGCCCTTCCCGGGATGCAAGCATGAGGGCCGTCTTTCCAACGGCATTCTGGTGGTCGGGCTTTGCCCCATTACTGAGCAAAAAACGAAGCAATTCATGTTTCCCGTTCACAGCAGCGTAAAGCAACGGGTTGAAGCCTTTAGCATCACCCTTGGTAAGGGCGGCATTTACATCGGCCCCATTATCGGCCAGGATCTCTAAGGCCGCTAAGCCAACATCATCCATAAGATAGCCAAACGTAGCGGCGATCATTGGGGTCATTCCCTCTACATCACCCCTGACCTTAACCTTTGCTCCGGCATTCAACAACATGATGAGGGCATCAACGGAATTTTCGGCGGCATAAAGCAACGGGGTTTTCCCCCACCTGTCCCGTGCGTTGATGTCGGCTCCTGATGAAATAAGATAGGAAATGATTTCATCGTTGTTTTCCCTCCCACAGGCTACGATCAAAGGGGTTGCACCCGGTTTGCTTTTACGGATATTGACATCGGTACCCGACTCGATCATTTCCTTTACGCCTTCCAGGTCCCGTTCATAGATCAGCCTGGAAATCTCATAATACTCATTTTCCGTATTTTGGGCAAAATTGGTCCCGCCATATACAAAAACCCATAAAAACAGGACCAGGAATGATTTTAACTTCATGATCAGATATTTTTTTATTTCGCCCAATAAAGTTAATGCCTTTCATCGAAAAATCATAACAAATTCTGAAAAAGGCCGGCCATCATCTGAAGGCGATCCAAAAAAAAGTGGCATACAAAAACGGGCAGGAATTGGATGAACATCTCTACGTACTGTTCCGTGACAATGTATTATCTTAGCGGTCCCAAAAACCTAAGGCCAGAAAAATGATCAGACGCTTAATAACCGGGATATTGATTATGACCACTACGATATCAAAAGCACAGCATGAGCGCTATACCCCCCTGGGGCATTTCAAGGAATTCTCTTTCAGCAGGGATAAACTGGAAATCGAAGGGGAAAACGGGTTTCTTTCCCTGATCCACTATTCCCCTGACATAGTCCGGATCAAAGCCGCCAGGAACCGTTTCACCGGAGAAGTTTCCTATGCAGTGACCCGCGAACCGGAGGGACATTTCCAATTCAAATTTAACGGGAAACTTTTCTTGCTGAACACGGATTCCATGAAGATCATTGTTGACAAATACCCCTTGAACATCAGGGTTTATGATGCAAACGACGAACTCATCTCACAGACCTATCCTGATCTGTCCTTCTCCTGGTTGGGAACTGAAGGTACTGCCCATATGGAAATGGCCCCTGGCGAGAAATTCATCGGGCTGGGAGAAAAAACCGGCCATTTGAACCGGCGCGGAAGCAGCTATGTCCATTGGAACACAGATAACCCAGGGTACGGAACCGATGCAGATCCCCTGTACAAAACCATTCCCTTTTTTATTTCCGTAAGTGACGGCAAAATATATGGGATCTTTCTGGATAACACGGGTAAAACCTCCTTTAATTTCGGGGCTTCCACGGACAATGCATTTTACAGCTTCACCGCGGATGACGGCATCCTCGATTATTATTTCATCCGGGGAAATTCCATTTCAGAGATCATTGAAAAATACACATACCTGACCGGCCGACCACAATTGCCCCCGCTATGGAGCCTGGGATACCAACAATGCCGCTTCAGCTATTACCCCGAAAAAGAAGTCCTGAGGGTGGCCGATACATTCCGGGACAAAAAGATCCCGGCCGATGTAATTTACCTGGACATCCACTATATGGACGATTACAAGGTTTTTACCTGGGATGCGGAGCGCTTCCCCTATCCATCCGGCTTAACCAGCCAATTGAAGGACCTGGGCTTCCGCACCGTTACCATCATTGATCCCGGTGTGAAGATCGAAACGGGGTATCCCCTTTATGAAGAAGGGCACAGAAATAATTATTTTCTAAAATATCCCAATGGGGTATATTATGTTGGGGAAGTTTGGCCCGGCCGCTGTCATTTCCCTGATTTCACCAATCCGGAGGTCAGAACATGGTGGGGCAGCCAGTATGCCCTTCTCGTTGACCAGGGGGTAAGCGGATTCTGGAACGACATGAATGAACCGGCAGCCTGGGGGCAAAGCATTCCGAACATCATTGAATTTAATTACGAAGGGGAAGGGGCTTCCCTGAAAAAGGCCCGGAACGTTTACGGACTGTTAATGTCCGGATCCGCTTATGAAGGCAGCAAAAATGCCCTGAAGGGGGAACGGCCCTTTTTGTTGACCCGGGCAGCTTATTCGGGTATCCAGCGTTATTCTGCTGTCTGGACAGGAGATAACGTAGCCAGTGATGAACATATGCTGTTGGGCGTTCGCCTGGTCAACAGCCTGGGGCTTTCCGGGGTACCGTTTGCCGGGTACGATGTCGGTGGTTTTGCGGGAGAAGCCTCAAAAGAATTGTATGCCCGCTGGATCTCCATTGGGGCGTTTTGCCCGCTTTTCCGGTCGCATACGGCTTATGGGAATAAATCGCAGGAACCCTGGACCTTTGGCGAAGAGACCGAAGGGATCGCAAGAAAATACATTGAATTACGTTACCGCTTACTTCCTTACATATATTCTGCCTTTTTCCAGTCAACACAAAGTGGTATTCCTCTGCAACGCAGCCTGGCCCTGGAATATCCCTTCGACGATACCGTATATCGACATGAATTTGAGAACCAGTACCTGTTTGGGGACCAGATCATGGTGGCCCCGGCACGAAGCGATGAGAAATTCATTAACGTCTACTTTCCGAAAGGAGCATGGTACCGCTTAAGCAGCGATGAATACCTGGAAGGAAACATGGAAAAGGCCGTTGCTGCCCCCCTGGATAACCTGCCGGTATTTGTCAAAGCCGGCGCTATTATTCCCATGCAATCCATTGTGCAGCACACCGCCCAAAAGCCGTCGGATACCCTGGACATCCATATTTTTAAAGGCACAGAACCCAATAAATATGTGTATTATGAAGACGATGGCAAGTCATACCGGTATTTGAAAGGGAATTACCACCTCCGGGAGATCCGTTATGAACCCTCCGAATCCCTCATCAAACTGGAAAAGCCCAGCGGGAACCGGACTTCCCACTTCAGGTATTTCCGTTTCATTTTACACGGTTTTGACGGTATCCGCAAAATGGAGCTCAATGCAGTGAAGCAAAAGTTCAACCGGTCGGACAAGGTATACACCATGGTTATGGACAATATCTCTGAACAAGCTTATCTGCGCTGGGAATGACCGGCAAAGAATTATCCGGTACAGCAGCTTCCGACTTGCAATTGTTTTTTTGAAAATTTCCATAAATATTTTATTGTTTTTCATATAATCATTTATTATTTTTATCCGCTATTTTGACTACCCTTCTTTCCCGTATAGGCCAATTTGATGCATTAAGGCCAGGTCCATTTTCAAATATTTATTAACCTAATTCACACATCATGAAATGTTTTAACCGTTTGAAAACATGGGTTTTCCGCAAACTCATACCGTATGGTTCCGTACCACGCTTCAGGAATATCTGGTTTATTGTTGTTTTGATCAACCTCCTCGCATTATCCTCCTTTTCACAAGAAGCCACACTTTCCAGCCAAACCAAAAAATTCATGAAGGATATCCGGAAATACGAAAGACTGGACGATAAAGCCCAGACACAAATCGAAAAGTTAAAGAAATTTTATCCACTGGGCATTGTGGACGGGATTGTATACATTGGTGGTATCATCAAAGTAAATGATGAGATAAAGGAATCGGAGCTCGAAGAATTGGGCGTCCAGGTCAATACAAAAGCCAGCAAGCTTTGGGCCGTTCGAATTCCGGTCAAAAAACTGGAAGAATTGGCGAAGATCAAAGGCATTGTCTACATCCAAACCGACACACGGGTAAAAAAAAACCTGGATAATGCCCGTAATGATGCATCGGTGGGATTGGTACACTCCGGTAGCGGCTTGACCCAACCGTATTTCGGAAATGGTGTGATCATCGGAGTAACGGATTTCGCTTTTGATTACACACATCCGACTTTTTATGATGTACAAGGCAGTTCCCTTAGAATCAGCAGGGTATGGAATACAAATGATAATTCCGGAAATCCCCCGGCAGGCTTTTCATACGGAACAGAGATCATAGGACAATCCGACCTTATTAATGCAGGTTGTTCCGATAATGGAGGCTCCCACGGGACCCATGTTGCCGGTATCGCTGGTGGTTCCGGATACTCCACAGAAGGCAAGTATGTAGGTGTAGCACCGGGGGCTGAACTGGTTTTTGTTGATATCGGAGGGGCTTCCGGGGAATCCGGGATCGTAGATGCCGTGAATTATATCTTTTCTTATGGGCAATCCGTGGGCAAACCCGTGGTCATCAATATGAGCCTGGGGAAGCAATTGGGTCCTCATGACGGCACTTCCCTGATTGATCAAATGTTCGGTAGTCTAGCGGGACCGGGTAAAATATTGGTGGGATCCGCCGGCAATGAAGGAGGAACACCCCTGCACACTACATGTACATTTCCCCATTCAGGACAATATAACCCGGAAACCCTGATATTGTTCGAAGACTCCCAGGCCAACACGGGCGAAGGGCTCCTGGAGGTCTATGGCTTGCCGAACACATCCATTACCCTGGCTGTGAATGTACTGGATTCTTATGGAAACTACGTGGACTACACCGATTATCTCCAATCGGGGAACAATCCCAACATCAGCCAGAATCTCTCGGGCGTTGAAGTTGAGATAACGGGGGAAGCCGCCAATGCATATAACCAACGCCCTCATTTCAGTGTTTATGTTAAAAACACCGACCCATCACTTTTTATAACCCTGGATCTTCAGGACGATTATGGAACACCCAATACCATACACATCTGGAATTGCGGCCATGGTTCTAACGGTGCTCCCTTATCCAATCAATTCCCAGGTTTTGGAGTGATCGACGGATGGTTGAATGGAGATACAGACTACACGGTCGGAGAAATCGGGGGGACCGGATCCAGCGTCATCACCGTAGGGGCCTATACCACAAAAACCGAATACGTTAACTTGCAGGGGATCAATCAAACCATCCCATTTTATGCGCTGAACGGACAAATAGCACCTTTCTCCAGCCATGGTCCCACCCTTGATGGGCGAACCAAACCGGATGTTTCCGGGCCGGGAAATGTTATCATTTCCTCGGTCAATTCCTTCGATCAAAACTATGGCCCCAATAGCGACCATGTTGCCTATTACCTGACCAATGGTACGTATTACTGGTACTTCGCTGCCATGCAGGGTACTTCCATGTCCAGTCCTTTTGTTGCAGGAACAATCGCTTTGATGCTCGAAGCCAAGAACAACCTCAGCCCATATAATATCCGTACGATCCTATACAGCACAGCCCGCTCCGACAATTTCACAGGAACCATACCGGCTACCGGATCAAATACCTGGGGTGCAGGAAAAATCGATTCCTACAACAGCGTTTACGATGCGGCATATTTCAGTTCAATCAGCGAGAACGTTTCCGGCGAAGAGCTCTTTGCTTACCCCAATCCATCGTACGGGGATTTCAGCATTAGCCTCGGCCCAAGCAACCGTCCCTGCGTGGTCAACATCTACGATACAGACGGAAAGATCATCCACAGTTCACAAACAGCAAAAGAAGTCTATACCTTTGACCTGGAATCTTTTCCGGCCGGTCTATACTTCCTTCAGGTGCAGCAGCAGGGAGATGTCAAAAGGACAAAGCTGATGTTGCTGGACTAAGGAGTTTTTTTTGAACAAAACCGCTTCCGGTTATCCATGATTTCTCTCCCCGGACCTGCAAGAGACAGGTTCCCCCGGGAAGTCCGTTGAGCCTGCACCGTTAAAAATGGGGCCAGGAAAGCAAGGATAAGATGAATTCCTTCCCTCATTGGATGTATTTCTTTATGCTTATTTTTGTTATAATGAAGGCAAACTAAGACATGGTTTTTCGCGTTAACATATTAAACACCTTCTAACATACCATTACTTATACTACATGAGCACCCAATACGACATATTGATCAGAAAATTACGAAAATTTATTCGAAAATATTATGCAAACAAGCTGCTCAGGGGCGTACTGTATTTTATTTCAGTCTTTCTGGCATTTTATTTGTTCATGAATTTGCTGGAATACGCCGCATATTTTAATTCGCTGACCAGGACAATTTTGTTTTATGCCTATACAGCACTGAATCTTCTTATTTTCATTTACTACATTATCATTCCCCTGTTCAGAATGTTCCGGATCACCCGTACAATCACCGAGGAGCAAGCCGCATTGCTCATAGGCAGGCATTTTCCCGAAGTACAGGATAAATTATTGAACACCATCCAGCTCCGGAAAATTGCCGAAAACACAAAGGAGCGATCACTGGTTGAGGCAAGCATCGAACAAAAAACCCGGGAATTAAGACCTGTTCCATTTTCGGATGCCATTGATCTCAGATCAAACGCGAAATATCTTAAATACGCCCTGCCTCTGCTGCTTATACTGGTTTTGATTTTGCTCACATCTCCGCATTTAATAACAGAGCCATCATACCGTATGGTGCATTACAAAGACCATTTTGAGCGCGAATTACCCTATGAACTTCACATCCTGAACAATGACCTGACAGCAATTCAACAGGATAATTACAAGCTGAAGGTAAAAGCAGAAGGGACGCAATTACCGTCCGGCATTCACATTGAATTTAACGGCGGGAAATTCCGTATGAGCCGTGAAAACCCCAATATATTCACATATTCTTTCATGAATGTGCAACAGGACATAGATTTTTGGCTGGAAACCAAAGATCATCTTTCAAAAAAGCATACTTTGCGTGTTCTTCCAAAACCCATCATACTTCATTTTGAATGCATACTGGATTACCCTGAATACACAGGCAAAAAAGATGAAATCATCCAGAACAACGGCGACCTGGTTATTCCGGAAGGCAGTCATGTAAGCTGGAAGTTTTACACCCGTGACGCAACAAAGGTGTTCATGCGTTTCAACGATACGGTTGAACAACTTCACAAGGGATCCGGCAACACGCTCACACACGAAAGGCAGCTTTTTGATCCTCAGCGCTATAGCATTTCCGTGGCCAATGCTTTTCTAACGAATTCCGACAGCCTGCAATACAACATCAATACGATACCAGATATCTACCCTTCAATAATTGTGGAGGAATTCCGCGACTCCTCGATTGTTAACGCATTGTATTTTAGGGGATTGATCAAGGATGACTATGGCTTTGACCGGTTAAACTTTTGTTATTCATTGCTAAACCGCCGACCCGATGGAGAGCTGCCGGAGCAGATTTCCAATGCCATTCCCATCAGCCGGGATGCAATGCAGCAACAATTCTTTCATCATTTCGATCTAACGGACATTGAAATACGGCCCGGTGAGGAATTGGAATATTACTTCGAAGTATGGGATAATGATGGCATACATGGAAGTAAAATGACCCGTTCGGAGAAAATGTATTACAAGGTACCTACCCGTGAGGAGATCACAGAAAGCAGCGAAAGGTCCGGCAGGAAGATCAAGGAAGACCTGGAGCAAAGCATTTCAGAAGCCGGGATACTGAAGGAACAAATCGAGAAGATGCAGCAAAAGCTGGTCGACAAAGAAAATTTGTCATGGGACGACCGCCAGCAAGTGCAAAACCTGTTGGATCAGCAAAAGGATCTTGGCAACAAAATTGACAGGATCCGGAAAGAGAATCTTGAGAAATCAAAGAAGGAAGAACAATTCAAGGATGTCAACGAAGAAATACTGGAAAAGCAGCAAAAACTTGAAGCGTTGTTTGACGAGATCATGTCGGACGAGATCAAAGAATTGTTTGAAGAGATGCAAAAACTTCTTGATGAAGTTGATAAGGATAAGGTAAGTGAAATGCTCCGCAAAATGGACCGGAATACGGAGCAAATGTCGGAGGAACTGGACAAAAGCCTTGAATGGTTCAAGCAATTGGAATTCGACAAGAAACTGACGGAAACCATTGATCAACTTAAGGAAATGGCGAAGGACCAGGATGCCCTTTCTGAAGAAAGTGAAGAAAAATCCAGTGATGCCGGGCAACTCAGCGAAGAGCAGGAGAAGTTAAACGAAGCATTCGCCAAATTCCGTGAAGATTATGATACACTTGAAAAAATGAACCAGGAACTGGAACAACCAAACTCCCTGTTAAATTCCGACTCAACCGAAAATAGCATACAGGATGATATGCAACAGAGCCTGGATCTCCTCATGCAAAATAAGAAACGCAAGGCCTCCGGATCCCAAAAAGATGCATCAAAGAAAATGGAGGAATTATCGGAGATGCTTTTCGACATGCAACAGATGATGAATCAGCAGTCGGCAGCAGAAGACGCCCATACTTTACGCGGTATCCTTGAGAACCTGGTTCAGCTTTCTTTTGATCAGGAAGCTTTGATGGAAAAGGTAACGCAGACCCATGTAAATGATCCGAACTTCCCAAAGCTTATGCAGCGGCAGAAAAAGATCGGTGATGATCTTCAGATCGTTGAAGACTCCCTTGTTGCACTCAGCAAACGTCAGATGACCATACAACCGTTTGTTGCAAAGGAGATCGATCATATCAACACCCATGTTGGACAAAGTCTGGATTTGCTGAACGAACGAAAAAGGCCCCAGGCTGCGAGCAAGCAACAATATATAATGACTTCCATAAACAATCTGGCATTATTGTTATCGGAAGTATTGCAGCAGATGCAGCAAAATATGAACATGCAAAGCTCTTCAAGTTGTCCAAACAGCAACATGCAGAACCAGGGGCAGGGCAAACCATCCATGAGTGAACTGCAAAAGCAGCTTAACAAGCAACTTCAACAAATGAAGGATGGCACCGGACAGGAAAAGATGCAGGGCAAAAAGGGCGCTCAATCCATGAGTGAGCAGCTTGCCAGAATGGCTGCACAGCAGGAAGCCATCCGAAGGCAACTTCAGGAATATCTAGAACAATTAAAGAAAGAAGGTGCTTCCGGAGATGCCAGCGTCAACAAACTGATGGAAGAAATGGAGAAAACGGAAATGGATATCGTCAGCAAGCAAATTACCAAAGAAACCTTAAAAAGGCAAGAGGATATCGTTACGCGATTGTTGGAGCATGAAAAAGCTCAACGGGAAAGAGAGAAAGAAGAAAGAAGAGAATCCAGGGAAGCAAAAAGCCAGAAAATAAGTAACCCTGAGGATTGGATTGAGTATAACAGCATACGGTCTAAAGAGGCAGAGTTATTGAGGACAGTTCCGCCAAAATTAAGGCCTTTTTATAAAGAAAAAGTAACCCAATATTTTTATCAGTTTATGGAATAGGAGTTCTTTAAACACATGGAAAAATTAACACTGAATTCAGATCTGAAAAACATTACGATCGTAGAAAAATTTGTAGAAGAGATCAGCGATGCCTACGAATTGCAACACACGCATTTTGGCAACATCCTCCTTGTATTAACAGAAGCCTTCAAGAATGCTGTAATCCATGGAAATGCCAATGATCCTGAGAAAAAGGTGACCATTGCCTTTGATCCGGTGCAGCGAGGCCTTTCATTCACAATTTCCGACGAAGGAAAAGGATTTGATATTGACTCGATCCCGGATCCTGTCACGGCGGAAACGGATGAAAACGCACAAAAAGGCAGGGGTATTTATGTAATGCGGTCCTTATCCGATGACATCAAATTCAAAGAAAACGGCAGTTGCATCGAGATCACATTTGATGTTGAAGGCATCGGGCAAAAAACAATGTCGCACCGCAAAAACCTCATGCATCAATACTACAAGAAGAACAAGGAAAAGGTCTGATCTTATTTTATGCGTAATTCATTCAGAAGCGTACGTTTCTTCAACGAGGACACAAATTATGTCCTTCGAAAAAAAATGACGGTACGCAAATGGCTGGCTATTGCCTCAGAAAATGAAAATGTTTTCCCGGGCCATGTGAACATCATTTTTTGCAGCGATGATTTCCTTTATGCTCTGAACAGGAAATATCTTTCTCGCGATACCCTGACCGACATCATTGCCTTTGACTTTTCCACTGAAAAGAATGAACTATCCGGCGATATCTACATCAGTCCGGAAAGTGCAAAAGAAAATGCGATACATTACGGCGTCCCGACGGAAAATGAGATCCACCGCCTGATCATCCATGGCTTCCTTCATTTATCCGGTTACAGGGACAACACACCGGCAAGCAAAAAGGCCATTAGAGATAAAGAAGATTATTATCTATCTTTGCTGGCCAATTTGCTTGAGTAATTGTTCCACGTGAAACCTGAGAAAAATGCTTCCTGCATACGACATCATTGTTGTTGGCGCCGGCCATGCCGGTTGTGAAGCGGCTGCAGCCGCAGCAAATCTTGGTTCTTCCGTGCTCCTGGTAACCATGAACATGACCAACATGGCCCAGATGTCGTGTAATCCGGCAATGGGAGGAATTGCAAAAGGCCAGATCATCAGGGAGATTGATGCCATGGGCGGCGTATCCGGTATTGTGACGGATAAATCCATGATCCAGTTTAGAATGCTAAACAAATCAAAAGGCCCGGCCATGTGGAGCCCCAGGTCACAAAACGACCGGATGTTGTTTTCCCATGAATGGAGAAAACAGTTGGAGAACATCCCGGATCTTGATTTCTTTCAGGATACCGCAACTCAGCTCTGGATGGAAAACAATACACTTCGGGGCATAAAAACCGGGATGGGACACAGGATCGAATCCAAATCCGTCATATTAACGAACGGGACCTTCCTGAACGGTATGATCCATATCGGCAAAAAGACGATCTCCGGAGGAAGAATAGGGGAGGAGCCATCGGTTGGTTTGACCGAACAATTGAACGCGCTTGGGTTTAAATCATCCCGCATGAAAACAGGCACACCAGTCAGGATCGATGGAAGGACGATTGACTTTTCAAAACTCGAAGAACAAAAAGGCGATAAAAATCCTGGAAAATTTTCCTTCCAGGGCACCCCCCCGTTGAAAAAACAACGCAGTTGCTACCTTGCATTTACAAACCCGAAAGTACACGAAACCCTTAGACTGGGTTTTTCAGATTCCCCTATGTTCGCCGGGCGTATATCCGGAATTGGGCCCAGGTATTGTCCCTCCATTGAAGACAAAATAGACCGGTTTTCGCATAAAGACAGCCACCAGCTGTTTGTTGAACCGGAAGGCTGGGATACCATCGAATATTATCTTAACGGGTTTTCTTCATCCCTACCGGATCATATCCAGGTAAAGGCTCTCCGGAATATTCCGGGTTTTGAAAACGCAAAGATCTTTCGCCCGGGCTATGCCATCGAATACGATTATTTTCCTCCGGAACAACTGACATACACCCTTGAAACAAAGATTGCCGGCAATCTGTACTTTGCCGGACAGATCAACGGTACGACAGGTTATGAAGAGGCAGCCGCCCAGGGCTTGATGGCTGGTATAAATGCCCACCGGAAAATACACGCCCTGCCTCAAGTCATCCTATCCAGGTCTCAAGCCTACATCGGTGTATTGATAGATGATCTGATAACCAAAGGTGTTGACGAACCATACAGGATGTTCACCTCCAGGGCAGAACACAGGATCCTTCTCAGGCAGGACAACGCAGATCTCCGTCTGACACCACTGGGTCACTCCATCGGCCTGGCCTCCCCCGATCGATTCAATAAAGTAACATTCAAAAAGCAATCCATCAAAGAACTTCATTCATTTTTTCAAAAAACCAGCATCCATCCAGATGAAATAAATAATTACTTACATAATACAGGCAGGGCTCTTTTATCACAGAAGGTTCGACTTGCTTCCTTATTGGTCCGGCCCGGTATAGGCATCCATGATCTATCCAGGAACAGCACCACGCTTAAAAATTATCTGGACCACCATACCGGACTTGATCCGGAGGTCATTGAAGAAGCTGAAATTCAAATCAAATACGAGACGTATATTAAAAAAGAGCAGGAAATGGCCCTCAAGCTGTCCCGCCTTGAAGACATAGCCATACCTTCTTCGATCGATTACAGCAAACTCAGATCCATATCGTTTGAGGCCCGTGAAAAACTCTCGCGAATTCAACCTGTAACACTTGGGCAGGCATCCAGGATAAGTGGGGTGTCCCCTTCAGATATTTCTGTTCTTATCGTATATTTGGGTCGCTAATGTTCCACGTGAAACCACTTACATATGCATGCTAAAATCTCTTGTCCCATATGCGCATCCCAACAACCAAGGCATGTCTTTTCAACGCATGATCATTTTTTGTCCGGCGAAAAATTTCATATTTACCGCTGCCCGGTCTGCCACGTTTCATTTACAATGCCTTCTCCTGGCAAAGATGAGATATCCAGGTACTACCACTCTTCAAAATACATTTCACATACCGGAACAAACAAAGGCATGATAAACAAAATGTATCTCCTTTTCAGAAATTTCACCATCCGGCAAAAATATCATACGGTTAAAAAACATACGGTTAAAAAACATACGCCAGGTAAAAACATCATCGATTACGGATGCGGAACCGGCACCCTTCTGAAATCCTTTGCCAAAAAAAACTGGAAAACCCTTGGCTTTGAATTGGATAAAAATGCCCGACAGATAGCAACGTCCCGCAACCACCTCACCGTATATCCCCCGGAACAATTTTATACATTGAAAAAGGGATCCTTTGACGCGATCATGCTTTGGCACGTACTTGAACACGTTCATGACGTCCATGAACTACTGGCCCACATGCATGAGATATTGGTCCATAAGGGCGTGCTATTTATCGCAGTACCAAATATATCCTCCTGGGATTCTGCTTATTATGGCCCTTTTTGGGCGGCCCTTGATGTACCCCGCCACCTTTATCACTTCAATCACGAAGCAATCCATCATCTGCTGACGCAGCACGGTTTTGCCAGGCAAAAAATCAAGCCCCTGCGGCTCGACGCGTTCTATATCTCTTTGTTAAGTGAAAAATACAAATACGGTCATGCCAACCTTCCCAGGGCATTTATGACCGGACTGATCTCGAATATGAAAGCGTCAACCGGGAACAAAAATTTTTCGTCCAATTTATATATTTACTCAAAAACCTAAATGCATCACAGGATCGTGTTGCCACGGCCGTTCAATTCCCTGTCTCATGAAACCGGCAGATATGTGCCGTTTTTCCCTGCAATTTTCAGCGATTCCCGGTCCATACATGGAACCGATCCCCCTGAAACGATATTTATGCATATCTTTATCTTGCCCATTCAACGATCGGCTTGATTTTTGATCGGCCTTCCGTTGGCGGGTACATATGGCTTTATCTATGAAACGGATCCTTTCAAACAGAATTCACTACATACTGGTGCCATTACTGGTGCTAACCGCTTTGATGATCATCCTTTCGCTGGAGTTCAAAAAACATAACCAAAAACCGGTAATTGCAGAAAAATTTCGCGAGGATTTTCAAGCCGGACAAAAACAACTGGAGAAAAATTTTGGGCTTTTTTACGATCGGATAGATCCCACCGACAAACCAATCCATATCCACGACAAAGCAACATTGCCCGAATGCTGCAAAGATCTTCACTATTTTCTTTTCTACGGCGATTCATTGATTTTTTGGACGCAAAACACACTGATCCCGGATAAGAAGATTTTCAGGCAGGACTCCGGTTACCACATCGCCTTTTTAAAAAATGGCGTTTTTCAATGCTTGCACAGTACAAAAGGTCCCTACACCTTTATGCTGCTTTCACCGGTCAAATACAATTATGCTTACCAAAACAAATTCTTACCCCGATCCTTTGCATCCAATTATGAGGTGCCACCTTCCGTTTCCATTTCACCTTCAAGCGGGCAATTCAATATTTTCGATGCACACGGAAATATATTATTCTCCCTGAATTTCCCCGATAACGTGTATCTTCCTTTATATCAATATAATATATTATTTGTCCTGTTCCTGATCATCGCTGTTCTATCCATTCTCCTGATCCATCACCTGTATTTTGATACGGCGATCCTATCCTGTTCCAATTTGGTAAAACTGATCCTCTTTGCGCTTGACCTGATTATCTTACGTGCGCTTTTGATGATCTTTTCCATTCCATCGATCTTCCAAAACTATTCACTGTACAACCCATCAACCTACGCACATTCCTGGCTTATTCCATCACTTGCAGACCTGCTGCTCACTTCAATGGTCATATTTGCGATCACCTATACCTTTTTCTCAAAGATCAAAATCAAACCCAGGATCCGGAAAAACAACCTTCTTAATTACTTTAAACTTTTTACGATCTTTTTTCACTTCTTTATCTTTTTTAAACTGCTTCACGCACTTATTCAAAGCCTCATATACAACTCAGGATTTCCCCTTGACCTCACAGATGTCCTCATACTGCAACCCGCCAGCTACCTGTCGCTTTTTGCATTATCCCTGCTCATAATGTCATACATCTTTGTTTCGGTCAAACTGTTCGAAAATGCTTTCCATTACCTTCAGCACAGCCGTTACCTCTACTTCATTTCCGCTGCTTTGTCCGCCGGAATATTCCTGCTTTACGCCGAATGGGCAGGTTACGAAATTATCACCACTGTTGCACCGCTGCTTCTCATAATTTCCATGACATTGCTCATGCACCACAACAAACGCCTGACCAGCTTTTACAACATCGTCTTTTTTCTGTTTTATTTTTCAGCGATCACCGCTTATGTATTCCAAAAGCACAACACCCGTCTCGAGCACCAGGAAAGACGCCTGATCGCCATCCAACTCAGCCAAACATTCGATCCCCTCACCGAATATAAATATTCACTCTCAAAAGAAGATATTCAAACGGATGTAAATATCGTGCATTTGTTACAGGCGTCCTTTGATGATGCAAGTTATGAAGATTCCTTATCAGCATACCTTGAAAACAATTACCTGTCCGGTATATTCCAGGGTTACTCACCTTTCATCACCGTCTGCACAGAGGATAAAATACTTGAAATCCAACCCGAAGAATACCTTATCGACTGCAACGAATATTTTACCCAAATGATTTCCCAGTACACCGATACATCGGGTGTCCGTAATTTATACAGGAACAACTACTTCGAAACATTTTCCTACCTCCTTAAAATACCATTCACCCTCAGCCACCGGGGCGACACACAGCATGTCAACATCTACGTGGAACTCTACTATAACAATTCCCCGGAGGAAGGCCTTGGTTATCCCCAATTGCTTGTAGATAAGGGGATCAGCCAGTTTCCTGATATATCCCAATACGCCTATGCAAGGTATAAAAACGGTGAGCTTGTGTATAAATCCGGGCCTTATTATTACAGCATTCTTCTTGAACGCTATTTCCCCCTTGAATCGGGTGATTTTTTCGATCGAAACAACTACGAACACTTTTATTATCATTGTGAGAACGGTGATGAAATCATCATCAGTAAGCCAAAAAAAGGTTTTTTTGCGTCCATTTCCCCTTTTTCCTACCTCTTTCTTTTCAATTCTGTGATCCTTCTTGTTTTCCTGCTCATATTCGTTGTTCCATTTAAAATTACGTCTTATTCGATCAATCTTCGCAGCAAATTCCAGATAGTCATAATTTCTGTCATTCTTTTTCTCTTCTTCCTGCTTGGCTTTTTATCCATTTCCTATATCGTTCATCTCAATGAAGAAAAAAACCTTGACATCCTGAAAGAAAAAACCCATTCCGTACTCATTGAATTGGAGCATAAGCTGGCCAGTGAACCCTATCTTGACAATACCATGGAAGCGTATCTATCGGAATTGCTCAACAAATTTTCGCTTGTATTTTTCTCAGACATCAATCTTTATGATCTTTCCGGAAACCTTCTCGCAACCTCAAGGCCCAAAGTATTTCAGGCCGGCCTCAAATCAAGCTTAATGGATCCCGCTGCCTTCAACAAGCTCTCAACGGATAAAAAGCTTCTTTTTATCCACCGGGAAAAAATTGGCAACTACCCGTATTTGTCTGCTTACATTCCTTTCAGGAACAGCCAAAACACCATTGTTGCATATCTGAACCTTCCATATTTTGCCCGTCAAACGGAACTAAAAAGCGAAATATCATCTTTCCTGACCACCTTCCTGAATATCTATATCCTGTTTATGGCCCTCACACTCTTCCTTGGCTTGTTCATATCACGCTACACCACACGGCCACTCAAATTGTTAATGGATCGCATGGCAAAAGTCACCCTGGAAAGGACAAATGAAAAAATCTACTGGAAAGGCAAAGATGAGATCGGCAACCTGGTCAACGAATACAACCGTATGGTCGGGGAACTTGCTTCAAGCGCAGAAAAACTTGCAAGGTCGGAACGGGAAAGCGCCTGGCGCGAAATGGCCAAACAGGTCGCCCATGAGGTAAAAAATCCGTTAACCCCAATGAAGCTCAGCGTACAACATCTTAAAAAATCATGGGATGAAAAGGACCCCGGATGGGAAGACCGGTTGAACCGCTTTACCAAAACCATCATCGACCAAATTGAAACCCTGTCATCCATCGCATCGGAATTTTCTTATTTTGCCAAAATGCCGGCACCCGTGATCCGGAAAATTGATCTTATCCCCGCCCTCAAAAGATCGATCAACCTGTTTTCAGATATAAAAAACATTGATATCACCCTAAGCTATGACAGTGAGCGGTCATATTCCGTGAACGCTGACGACAGGCAACTGACCAGGATATTCAATAATATCGTCAGCAATTCCGTACAGGCGATCGGAAGCGCTGCTCAGGGTAGAATAACCATTGATGTGCAGCAGGCGGAACACTGGATCGAAATACATATTTCCGATAACGGTCCCGGAATACCCGGTGATGTCGCCGGTAAAATATTTTCGCCAAGTTTTACCACAAAAAGCAGCGGGATGGGCCTGGGCCTCTCCATAGCCAAAAGCATGGTCCAGGCATTCAGGGGCGAAATCACCTTTACCTCCGTTCCCGGAAAAGGAACCACCTTTTACATCCGCCTTCCAAAAGCAACCTAACCCCGGCGGGGCGGTTCTTTTTATGTACCTTTGCTTTTCAAAAAGAGCCCTTGAGAGCATTAAAGAACCTTGCCGGCCAAACACTCATTTATGGTCTGGGGACCATCATTCCCCGGCTCCTGAACTACCTTCTGCTCACGCCGTTTTATACCCGTATTTTTATTGAGGACCAATACGGGGTGATCTCGGAATTGTATGCCTACGCGGCTTTTTTATTTGTCCTGCTGACCTACGGAATGGAAACCACGTATTTCCGCTTTGCGGAAAACGAAAAACATCCTTCCAGGATATTTTCAACATCTCTTTCCGCGTTGTTTCTTACATCTTCAGGCTTTATCATCCTCATATCCATTTTTGCAGATCCGGTATCTCATTTGATCAAATATCCAGAACATCCGGAATACATCATCCTGATGGCATCGATCATAGGTATTGATGCATTTCTTTCCATTCCATTTGCCAATCTCCGGTTCCGAAACAAGTCCCTTCGCTTTGCTGCGATCAGGATCATCAGTGTGGTCGCCAATATACTGTTCAACTTCTTCTTTCTTGTATTTTGCCCCGCTTACCTCGACAACAATCCGGATTCTTTTATTTCAATACTATACAACCCGGACATTGGCGTAGGTTACGCTTTTATTTCAAATTTCCTTGCATCGCTGATCACACTGATCCTTCTTCTTCCCGATATATTTAAAATACGCTTTTCATTCGACCCATCATTATTACGCCGCATGCTTGTATATTCCCTTCCCTTGATGATCGTAGGATTGGCAGGCATGATCAATGAGGTTTCCGATAAAATAATGTTCAGGTTTTTGCTTCATGTACCCGCGCATATTCAAAATCCCGAAGCATATAGCCTCGCGCAGTTGGGCATTTACAGCGCAAATTTCAAGCTGGCCGTATTGATGACCATTTTCATCCAAATGTTCCGCTATGCAGCAGAGCCTTTCTTCTTCTCCCAGGCAAAACAAAAAGACGCAAAAGAGCTTTATGCATCGGTCATGAAATACTTCATCATATTTTGCCTGTTAATATTCCTTTTGGTAAATCTGTACATTGACCTTTTTAAGTATTTTATAGGCCGGGAATACCGGACGGGCCTTCATATCGTGCCGGTTGTCCTTTCGGCCAATTTACTGCTGGGCATTTTGTTCAACCTTTCAATATGGTATAAATTGACCGACAGGACGCGGTTTGGGGCGCTCATCGCCCTTTCCGGGAGCATCGTTACAATCGGCTTAAATCTGCTCCTGGTACCTGTTTTCGGTTATTCCGGTGCCGCATGGGCACATTTTTTCTGCAACCTTACAATGGTTGCCATCAGCTATGTATTATGCAGGAAATTCTATCCCATTCCTTACGACCTGAAACATATTTTTCTTTACATCGGCCTGGCGTATTCTTTATTCTTCATATCCATAAGCATCCATTACCCGGAAATCCATTTGAAATATATTTTCAATACGATCCTTTTCTTTGCATTTGCAGGAATAGTTTTCGCATCAGAAAGAAAAAACTTTATTGCCAAGTATTTATAACACGAACTATGAAAGTACACATCGTCAATCATTCAAATCATCCGTTGCCGCGGTATGAAACCGAATTATCCGCAGGTATGGATCTCAGGGCCTGCCTGGAAGCACCGGTCACCCTCAATCCCTTACAGCGGTACCTGGTGCCAACAGGTTTGTTCATTGAATTGCCTGCCGGATTCGAAGCCCAGGTGCGGCCCAGAAGCGGTCTTGCGATCAAACACGGCATAAGCCTTGTAAATTCACCCGGCACCATTGATGCTGATTACCGGGGTGAGATTAAAATCATCATGATAAACCTTTCGGATGCTCCATTTACGATCCGGGATGGTGACAGGATCGCTCAAATGGTCATTTCTTCCCATGAAAGGATACATTGGTCGGAAGTAGAAAGCCTTTCCGATACCAGCAGGGGTGCCGGAGGTTTTGGTCATTCGGGAAGTAATTAGCATTTTCTTTGCTTTTTCATCCGCCAACGACATATTTTTGTAATTCCACCGTTCACCTTACAGGTTTTGCACACTACAAATTATGGCAAGCAAGAAAAGTTACCATACCAGAAAATATGTCATTACAGGGTTTATTATCCTCATTGCATTCACGTATCTTGTCCGGCTGTTCATCCTTCAGGTTCCAAACAATTCCTATAAACTTTCAGCTCAAAACAATGTTTTGCGCCATATCACACTGTATCCATCCCGCGGACTTATTTATGACAGGAACAATACATTGCTGGTATACAATGAAGCCGCCTATGATCTGCTTGTCATCCCTGCCCAGGTATCGAAGTTTGATACATCATACTTCTGCTCGCTGCTCAGGATCTCTCAGGAAGCATTCAACCGCCGCTTTCAAAAGGCGTTACGCCACTCCAGATACCGGCCTTCCATTTTCCTGGAGCAGATCTCCAAAGAGGATTTTGCCTACCTTGAAGAAAATCTGTTTAAATTCCCGGGGTTTTATTTTCAATCAAGGACATTGCGTGAATATCCGCTGGAACTTGCTGCCCATACACTTGGCTTCATCGGTGAAGTTGATCATAACAACATATCCAAAGAACCCTATTACGATCAGGGCGATTACATCGGCAAAAGCGGGATTGAAAAATCCTACGAACATATCTTAAGGGGCAGGAAGGGAAGCACAATAAAGATCGTGGACGTTTTCAACCGGGAGCAAGGCAGCTTCGAAGATGGTCATTTTGATACCATCCCCTTGCCGGGATCAAATGTAACCATAACCATGGATGCGTCCCTTCAGGCATATGGTGAAATGCTCATGGAAAATAAGAAGGGCAGCATTGTTGCCATTGAGCCTTCAAGCGGAGACATTCTCACCCTTGTAACCAGCCCTTCTTATGACCCAAATCTCCTGGTAGGAAGGGTTCGGAGCCACAACTACGAAAAGCTCCTGAAGGATTCACTCAGACCCTTGATGAACAGGGCTACGATGGGGACCTATTCTCCCGGCTCCACATTTAAGATCCTGAATGCCCTGATCGGCCTCCAGGAATCCGTACTCTATCCGGAAACCCAATATCATTGCTCCGGACCTGAAAGCCGCCCGATACGATGTACGCACTATCATCAAACCCCCCTGCAATTAAAAGGGGCCATTATGCACTCGTGCAATCCCTATTTCTGGAACGTATTCCGCTCCATTTTCAATCAGCCTGGTTTCCAGGACAATATAAGCAATGCATATACGGTATGGCGAGACCATGTTACAAGTTTTGGCTTTGGCAAAAAGTTTGAAACGGATATTCCTTTTGAGATGAAAGGCAATATCCCCCTTGCATCTGTTTATGACCGCATCTATGGGAAGGAGCGCTGGACAGCCCTTACCATCCGTTCCCTGGCCATTGGCCAGGGTGAGATCCTGGTAACCCCCCTTCAAATGGCAAATTTTTCAGCAATCCTGGCAAACCGGGGATATTATTATCCACCCCATTTCTTAAAAGAATACACGCTTGACGGGAATAAAGTGGAAGCTCAATATGGGAAACAATATTCTTCCGTGATCCCGGAAAATTTTGATGTCATCATTGAAGCCATGCAGGATGTCATAGGGTCCGAACATGGGACCGCACACTGGGTCCGAATTCCCGGGTTAACCTTTTGCGGAAAAACCGGAACGGTTGAAAACCCTCACGGAAAAGACCACTCGATGTTCATCGCTTTCGCGCCAAAGGAAGATCCTGCCATTGCCCTTTGTGTCATTGTTGAGAATGCCGGCTATGGCTCAACCTGGGCCGCACCAATAGCCAGCCTGATGATAGAAAAATACATTACAGGAGATATCAACAGGACCTGGATGGAACAAAGGATCCTGGAAAGCAACTTAATGCATGATCAATGAGAACACGTGGGAACATATTCTCTAACATTGACTGGGTGATTGTGATCCTTTATTTTGCAATGGTATTAACAGGATGGGTCAACATCTATGCCGCTGTTTACAACGAAGAGCATCACAGCATCTTTGACATTACCCAGCGTTACGGAAAACAACTGGTATGGATCGCGGCCTCGGTCCTCATCATCCTTTTGATCTTTTTTACGGATACAAAAGTCTTCTCAACCTTTGCCTACTTTTTCTATGCAGTCATGGTCCTTATACTGATATCCGTACTTTTATTCGGAAAGGAAGTTGCGGGATCCAGATCCTGGTTCCAGATCGGTAATCTCGGCATACAACCTGCTGAATTTGCCAAGTTCGCCACGGCCTTAGCCCTGGCAAAATACCTCAGTACATTCAACATCAGCCTCAGCAAGCGCAGGGCAATCATCATTTCAGTTTTTATTATCCTCATACCTGCTGGTCTAATACTGCTGCAGAATGATACCGGGTCGGCACTTGTTTTTTTATCATTTATTCTTGTTCTATACAGGGAAGGCTTATCCGGAACTTTCCTGATCACCGGCTTATCTGTCGCAATCCTTTTTGTATTGTCCCTGCTCTTTGATCAAATGTATGTTGTTATCTTTCTTTCCGGGTTTGCCATCATGGCGCTTTTCTTCATCCGCAGGTCATTCAAAAACATCGCCAGGGTGCTGGGGATCCTTGTTCTTGCCTCGGCCATCGTTTTGAGCGTAGATTATGCATTTAACAATTTCCTTGGTCCGCACCAGCAAAAGAGGATCAGTGTATTGATCGGGGTGGATCCGGATATCCGGGGTGCAGGATATAATGTTCATCAGTCCAAGATCGCAATCGGTTCCGGTGGTTTCTGGGGTAAAGGATTTCTGGAAGGGACCCAGACAAAATATGATTTTGTCCCCGAGCAGGACACAGATTTCATATTCTGCACAATGGGAGAAGAGTTTGGTTTCATTGGCAGCTTATTGGTCATCGGCCTTTTTACCGGATTATTCTTACGGATCATCAAACTGGCGGAACGTCAAAAATCCTCTTTTGCGAGAATATACGGCTATGGCGTATTATCTGTATTGCTCTTTCATTTTATGGTGAACATCGGCATGACCATTGGATTGACCCCTGTTATAGGCATCCCTCTCCCTTTCTTTAGCTATGGCGGTTCTTCGCTTTGGGCGTTTACAATTCTTCTTTTTATTTTTATCCGTCTGGATGCCCACCGGGCACAACTGCTATAGACCCAGTACCCTTTCCTTGTTTTCGTTGACAGGGAACGGAGGTATGTCCGGCCCATTGCTGAAAGTATTCCAAAAAAGCAAGATGCCTCCGATCAAAATCACCGGAGGATCTCAATTGGCAAGGGCCCACGGTAAAAAAACCGCCTTTTTGCGCTTACAAATATTGATTATCTTTACAAATCAAAATCATTTCATGAAAAAACGTTGGGTCATAAGGCAGCAGGATAAACCGGAAGTGGTCAGGAACCTGGCCCGGGCGTTAAACATTGATGAACACCTGGCAGCCTTGCTTGTGCAAAGGAACGTAAGAACATATGAGGAAGCCAGGGAATTCTTCAGGCCTGACTTGAAACAACTTCACGATCCTTTTCTTATGAAGGATATGGACAAAGCTGTTGACAGGATTGAACGGGCAATAGCACAAAATGAAAAGATCCTCATCTACGGGGATTACGATGTTGACGGAACAACCGCCGTTGCCCTGGTCTACACCTTCCTGAAGCAATTTTACGATGCGCTGGATTTTTATATTCCCGACCGGTATGCAGAAGGCTATGGCATCTCCTGTAAGGGAATTGATCATGCCAGTGATCAGGGTGTATCCCTGATCATCGTATTGGATTGCGGCATCAAAGCAATTGAAAAAATCAATTATGCCAAAGGCAAAGATCTGGATTTCATAATTTGTGACCATCACCGCCCCGGCAAGGAAATACCGGATGCTGAAGCAGTACTGGACCCCAAAAGGCCGGATTGCAATTATCCTTTTAAGGAATTATCCGGATGCGGAGTTGGTTTCAAGCTTATACAGGCATATGCACAAAAAAACAAGCTCCCTTCTTCATCGGTTTTTCCCTTTTTAGACCTGGTCGTTGTCAGCATTGCTGCAGACATTGTCCCGATTACCGGTGAAAACCGGACGCTGGCCTATTACGGACTCCAGACGCTGAATTCAACACCCCGTCCGGGCATTGAAGCAATATTAAAATGCGCCGGCATTAAAAAGATACCAAAAGAAAACGGTAAATTTAATTTTGACAGGGAAATTGGCATCAGTGACCTTGTTTTTTTGGTAGGTCCCCGGATCAACGCCACAGGCCGGATCAAGGATGCCAAGGACTCTGTTAAATTGCTGATCACCGGTGACGCAGCATACGCGAAAAAGATGGCCGCACAGGTCAACACCCTGAATACAGAACGGAAAACCCTGGATTTGAAAACTACGCAGGAAGCACTGGATATGATCCAACAGGATCCGTTATTGCAACAAGCGAAAAGTACCGTCGTTTTCAATCCTGATTGGCATAAAGGGGTGATCGGCATCGTAGCTTCCAGATTAACCGAGTCGCACTACAAACCCACCATTGTCCTCACGCTTTCCAACAATCTGGTAACTGGTTCGGCCAGATCGATCAAGAATTTTGACATTTACGATGCGATCGATGCCTGCTCCGACCTGCTGGAACATTTCGGAGGACATAAATATGCAGCAGGACTATCCCTTAAACCTGAAAATCTTGAGGAATTCAGACATCGTTTTGAAGAATATGTAATCAATAACATTAATGCGGAAATGATGATACCGGAAGTTGAAATCGACGATCTCCTCATTCTGAAAAATATCAACTCCAGATTTTTCCGGATATTAAAACAGTTTTCCCCTTTCGGACCGGGCAATCCCTCGCCGGTCTTCCAAACCAACGGATTAACTGATTCAGGTAAAGCCCGCATTGTGGGCAAGAATCATTTAAAGCTGGAGTTATACCACCCGGATATTTCCGGAGGCCCCTTTTCAGCCATTGCATTCCAGCAAGGTCATCATTTTGAACGCATAAGTACAGGAGAACCCTTCAATATCTGTTACCATATTGAGGAAAATGAGTGGAACGGACGCAGGAATTTGCAGTTAAACATCCGGGATATTTCTTTTAACGAGGTTAAAGACAATTCTTCAGATTTATGGAATAGGCAGCAATAAAGCCACCATAAATCAAAGCGAACATTCCGATCAATTTTTTCAAACTTTCCTCATCCTCAAGAAGATTTACAAAAAGGACGGCCGCAAATATTATCACGATCAGGGCATTGACCAGCAACAGCCAACGGGTCCGCCCCCCCTTATGTGCTGAAAGGGCGACGTACAATTGAATGCATCCCACAGCAACTGCCCATATGCCAACAATGATAACAAAAACATCAATGCTGAGTTCCGGGTACATAAGGATCACTGCCCCGGTTACCAGGTCGATCATTCCTTCAAAAAACCAGTTTGCCCATCGTTTGTTATACCGCATTTGTGAAAATCCGCCAACGACCATAAGCAATCCCGCCACCATTACCAGAATTCCAAAATACTCCATTAAGGCAGCCAGGCCGGCCCCCGGAGCAAAAAGTGCAACAAGTCCGAAAAACACGGCAAATATTCCCTTGATGGTCATCAACCACCAATATTTATACGGAGGTATCAGCATGGTGGAGTAATTATGCTTCTTCGTAATTTCTAAGCATGAAAGACAGGTAGATCAGAAGGATGCCAAAGATCAGTGCAATGATGCCCACAATAAAAGTAAATGCGGCAGCAGCGGTAAAAGGGTTAAAGAATAATAATATTCCAAACAGCAATGTCAGCAGCCCGTTGATCAGAATAATGGTTTTATTTGTACCCATATTCTTTGAGCTCGTAAGCATGGTCAATTGTAAAATGCCCAGGATAACGGCCCAAATTCCCACGAGGATCACGAAAAGGCTGAGGGTTTCCCTGGTATAGACCAGGATAATGATCCCCATTATCAAACTTACGATAGACTCGAAAAGAAGGATGCCATATGGCAGCTTTTTGTTCATATTGTTCACGGCACCGACAAGCAGTATTATACCACCAATCAAAATGACCAGTCCGAAATATTTTGCAATCGTTATGATGGTTCCCTGTGGAAGGAAAACGGCAAAAAAACCAAAAATAACGGCAATAACTCCATTGATGGTCAGTAACCACCAGTTTTTTGTAAATTGTTTCATCATGACTATGCTCCTATAAAGGTTTTAATGATTAAAAATATTCCAAACAAACTCAAACCGATCCCGGCGATCCGGTTGATCCACCGTATAAAATTAGCTGTAAGATAACGCTTTATTTTATATGCACCAAAACATTTCAGCATATCCACACCGAGAACGGTCAACAGCGTACCGGAAAAGAAAAGTATGACCTTATTCCCATCGCCCTGATAATTTGCCGTAATGCCCACAACCACCCCCATCCAGAAAATCCAAACGAAGGGGTTTGCGATATTAAGAAAGAACCCTTTGGCTATTTGCGTCAATGGCCCCGGTGCATTATTATTTTCATCTTCTTCATCATCCTGCAATTTTACCTTCCTGGTATATGTGACAATGCCAAAAGCGATCAGGATCAGCCCGCTGATCACACCAAACAAAAAATGATTTTCGGGTTTGTTCATTATTTTGATGGCGCCCAGAAAACATAAACCAACCAGGGCCAGATCACTCAGGAATATTCCAAAGGCCAATGTGAAACCCGACCACAGTCCGCGGTGTATGCTGGTCTGGATCAACGCAAACAAGGCAGGGCCGAAACCAAATAAAGTTGCCAGTGTAATACCAAGTAATACGCCTTCCCATATTGGGGCCATAACACGATTCTATTTGTTAAATTCCTGAATAAATTTCTCCCACTCCTGTAATTGCTTATTCTTAAGCACACGTGGAAATTTATTTGCCCCACCTTCTTTGCCATGTATTTTCATCCATTTTGCAAATACACTGGTGGGCAATACTTCAACAAAAATTTCTTTTATGGCAGCAATACGCTCTACCCTGTAATCATCATTAAGCGTTTTTAAATACTCATCAATTTTTCCCCGGGCCGTTTCCGGGTCAATTTGGCTGTCCGTCCCAATAAACCACTTATGAGCAAACATACTGTCGTAGCGGATTCCGGAAACCGTCCATTCCCTCACTTCAATGTTGAACTCATCCTGCAGCATTTTAATGGCGCGGTTCATATTATCCTGCGATAGGTGTTCGCCGCAAATACTGAGAAAATGCTTGGTCCGCCCGGTAATAACGATCTCATTATGCGCTTTTGAGGTAAATTTAATGGTATCGCCGATCAGGTATCTCCATGCACCGGAACAGGTCGTCAGCAATAATGCATATTCCTTGTTTTCCTCAATTTCATTAAGCGTGCAGGTTTGTGGACCTTCCTTCATATTCCCTTCTGTATCGAAGTTTTCATCGTTAAACGGAACAAATTCATAAAACAGGCCATTATCCATAACCATTTTCATGGCTCTCACATCCAGACGGTTCTGGTACGCAATATATCCTTCGGAAGCCAGATAGGATTCATTAAAAATGACCCGTTTCCCGAACAGCCTTTCAAAACTTTTTATGTAGGGGTCAAAAGCAACCCCGCTATGCACATACACCGACAGGTTCGGCCATATATCGTGAATGGTCTCAACATTATAATGTTCAATGATCCTCTCCATAATGATCTGTATCCAGGCAGGCACACCAACAATTACACCGATGTCCCAGTTGACGGATTTCTTTACGATCTCCTGAAGTTTGGTTTCCCAATCCCTTTCCCTGGATATGCGCTTGCCCGGCTTGTAAAAATGCTGAAACCAGAAAGGCAGGTTGCCGGCAGATATCCCTGAAAGATCACCTTCATAATAGGACCCGTTGAACTGAAGATGTGTACTCCCTCCGATCATCAGAATGCCCTTTTCATAAAACTCAATGGGAAAATCATATTTAACGGTGGATACCAACTGACGGATGCTTGTTCGCCTGATTGCCCTGATCATGTCACCCGTCACGGGGATATGCTTGCTTGATGCTTCGGATGTCCCTGAAGTCAGCGCAAAATATTTAACCCTCCCCGGCCATGTAACAAAGGCCTCTCCGTTGAGTGAGCGGTACCACCATTGTTGAAACATAGACTGGTAATCATGGGTAGGCACCCGTTCCTGAAAACTGGCAACGATGTCGGGTGACCTTAAGATCTCCTGAAAACGGTAATGCTCACCAAAGGCTGTATTTTGAGCTTTTTTCAGGAATTTTCGCAAGATCTTTTTCTGTGCCCGCCACCCGTCAAATTTCCTTCTCTTTTCAAGGGGTATATTCCGCAATGCATACGCATTTTTTATGATCGTTCCCAGAATGGCCATATGCTTTCTTGTTATTTATAAAGGCAGTAAAATTAACATATTTTTGAGGAACTTAACAACCTCCTCTGTACCAATTACTGTTCAAAGCCTGTTTTCTCACCGGCAATCATATTGGGGCAATGTTGCACATGATCTTCTGATCACCGGCATTGCAGGATTTTCCATGCTTTACATAATATTCGACACGCGCCTGGAAAACAAGCTCATCCTAAAAAAATATCTGATATAATGCCATCAGCCAGCAGCTTACCCCGGCCGGTCAGATAATAATTGCTTTCTTTGGAAACGACCAGCCCCTGCGAGAGGTATTTCCCAACCCTGTTTGTAAAGTGTTTTACAAAAGCATCGCCGAAAACATTGCGGATATGCCCGGTATCGCATCCCCATGCCGTACGCAGTGAGGTCATCACGTATTCATTGAATTTTTCTTCCTCGCTCAGCACCTCTTTTTCACGGGCCATTTCCCGGTAATCCGCTACCTGCCGATACTGATGAATGCTACAGGGATTCCACTGCCTGGAATGGCCATTGTAAGAATGGGCTGAAGGGCCAAGGCCCAGGTAATGACCGCCCAGCCAGTACAAACTGTTATGCTTTGAATACCAGCCTTTCTTTGCATAGTTAGATATTTCATAATGCACGTATCCATGCTGTTCCATTGTTTCTGCCAGAACACTGTATTGATCGGCCATGCGTTCTTCATCCGGCAAAGGCATGCGCCCTTTTCTTATCAACCAGCGCATGGCCGTATTCTCCTCCACGGTCAGTGCATAGGCAGAAAGATGAGGCAAACGGTAATCCATAAATGTTTCCAGGTTTTTGGCCCAGGAATGTACAGAGGAGCCGGGAATTCCATAAATCAGGTCAATGCTTACATTTTTATAACCGCTTCCCAGTATATTTTCCAGTGCATCCTTTGCTTTGCGCCCATCGTGCAGGCGATCCAGTGTTTTGAGATCGTTATCGTTAAAGGATTGCACACCCAGGCTAATCCGGTTCAACGGCAAATGGCGATATTCCCTCAGGAGCTGCCTGCTGGCATCATCCGGGTTCATCTCCACCGTGATCTCCGCCTCCGGGTCTACCGGATACTGTGAAAAAATCACGGACAATATGCCTTCCAGCTCATTGGCTTTCAGCAAGGAAGGTGTACCTCCCCCAATGTATACCGTACGAATGGTTTCTTTCTCCAAATATCCCTTTTGTGCCACTGCCTCCGCTTTTAAGGCTTCCATAAATCCGGAACGAAGCCTTTCTGAGGCTACTGAAAAAAAATTACAATAGTGGCATTTCCGTTTACAAAAAGGTATATGTATATATATTCCTGCCATTTATTTATGTACGGATCATACCGGATACCGGGGTTTAAATTTCTTCTAAATTAATGAAATTCACAGATCCTTTGCAATATTTTCCCGGTAATACCGTAAATTTACAAAAGGATGTTATATCTTAGATTTAAAATATGAATCATACATAACTGTTAAAATATGAAAAGAAGAGATTTTTTCAGGCAGGGACTTGGGGCGACCGTTGCAGCCGGCGCCTCTCTGATGCTGGGCAATGTTAAACATGCCTTTTCATTAAATCCGGCACCCCCGGGCCCGGAATTCGACATGGTTGCGATCAAGGGCGATGACCCCGCAGCAATGTTTGATGAGGGAATCAAAGCCATGGGCGGAATAAGCACTTATGTCAGTCCTGGCCAGACCGTTGTCGTCAAACCAAACATTGGCTGGGACACCTCGCCGGAACGCGCAGCAAATACAAATCCGCAGCTGATCAAAAGAATTGTTGAGCATTGTTTTGAAGCGGGAGCCAAACAGGTGTATGTATTTGACAACACCTGCGATGAATGGACCAAATGTTACGACAACAGCGGCATCAAAAAAGCAGCTTCTGATGCCGGCGCCAAGATCATTCCCGGAAATACCGAAAGTTATTACAGAAGTGTCCGCATACCCAACGGGAAAAAACTCAAAGAAGCCAAGGTCCATGAACAGATCCTGGACTCCGATGTGTTTATCAATGTGCCGGTTCTGAAAAACCATGGTTCGGCAAAACTAACCATAGCCATGAAAAACCTCATGGGCATTGTATGGGACCGGAGGTACTGGCATAGAAATGACTTACACCAGTGCATTGCTGATTTTATAACCTATAAAAAACCGTTGCTTAATATTGTTGATGCATACAGGGTCATGAAAAGGAACGGTCCCAGGGGTGTATCCGTAGAAGATGTTGTTCAGCTAAATACCCAGCTTATTTCTTCAGACATCGTAGCCATTGATGCTGCCGCTGCAAAGGTTTTCGGACTCGATCCCATGGATGTCGGCCACATCCGGATTGCCCATGAAATGGGTTCCGGAAATATTGATCTGGATGAACTGAATATTAAGCGTATTAAACTATAGATACATGAGAGGCAGAATACTCAAAACGGTCAGGGTTGTTGCAGCCCTGATCTTTTTGATCCTGTATTTTTTGATCTTCCTGGACATTACAAGTTCCCTTCAGGCTGCATTCATAGGATATGCTACATATATCCAATTCATTCCCTCCATGTTCGAATTCATTGAATCCCTGGCGTTAGCGTCAGCAGGGTTTCTTTTCATCATCCTGTTCACCGTTCTGCTGGGAAGGCTATATTGTTCCTTTCTATGCCCCCTGGGTATTTTTCAGGATGTCTTCCTGTTCTTAAAAAGAAAATTCAAAAAAAAAACACGCTACGCTTACCTCAAACCCTATCATGCGGTCCGCTATGGCATACTCTTCGTAACGGTTTTGCTATGGATGGCTGGAAGCGCTTTTCTGATCATCATACTTGATCCATACAGCATATTCGGCAGGGTCAATGTTATGCTGTTCAAGCCGGCCGTCGCATTCGTCAATAACCTTATCTCGAGGATACTTGTTTCTTTCGACAATTATACCCTCATTCCTGTCGACATCAAAATCTCCGGTATGTTCCCGTTACTGGTAACGGCCGCGTTCCTTTCATTGATACTCTGGATGTCCCTGCGGTTTGGACGCATGTATTGTACCCACATCTGCCCCCTGGGAACTTTTCTGGGCATTTTTTCCAGGTTTTCAGTATTCAGGATACACATCAACAGGCAATACTGCAACAGCTGCGGCAAATGCGCACTGGAATGCAAAGCAGGTTGCATCGACAGCCGGAACAGGAAAGTGGACCTTTCAAGGTGCATAGCCTGTTATAATTGCCTGGACACCTGTCCTGAAAATGGAATTACCTATGGTCTGAAAAGGCCATCCCAGCCATTGGATACCCATCGATCCCGGCCGGATCTCAACAAAAGAAAATTCCTTGCAGAAGCCGGATTACTGATCGCTTCGGCGCTTTCACTGCATCACAGTGCATTTTCCCAGTATGGGCAAAGGGAACAGCGCAGGAGGGGAAGAAGAAAAGAGCCCATCCCCGTTAGCCGTGATCATCCGGTCATTCCACCCGGAGCAGAAAGCCTGGACAATTACAACAGCCAATGCACCGCCTGTTACTTATGCGTGAGTGCCTGCCCCACAAATGTGATACAACCGGCATTGTTTGCTTTCGGATGGAAAGGCGTTTTGCAACCCCATATGGATTTTAACCTGAGTTTTTGTAATTTCGATTGTACCCGGTGTGGGGAAATTTGCCCCACAGGAGCGATCAAACCACTGGATGTTGAGACAAAAAAACGCACCCAATTGGGAAAAGCAGAATTCATTAAACAAAATTGCATCGTTTATTTGGATGATACCGATTGCGGTGCCTGTTCAGAACATTGTCCGACCAAGGCCGTCGATATGGAGCCCTTCCGCGGCACGCTTATGATACCGTATGTCAGACCGGAAATATGCATTGGCTGCGGCGCCTGTGAATATGCCTGCCCCACAGATCCCAAATCCATTTTTGTCAATGGCAATCCTGAGCACGTCCCAGCTGAAAAACCAAAAGCTGAACAACTTGATGCGGGAGACACAGAGGACTTCCCCTTCTAGATCTTTTTTCGTAAGGAAATGCGAAATGTTGAACCTTTGTCCAGGGCAGAATGCCTGACAAAAATTTTTCCTTTGTGATAGTCCTTGATGATCCGTTTTGATAAGGACAGGCCCAATCCCCACCCCCGCTTCTTACTGGTATATCCGGGATTGAAAATGGTTGTGAAACGGGACTTGGGGATCCCCTTTCCTGTATCCGAAAAGTCGATATTCACGTACCGTTCCTCTTCGCTTATATCTATTTTTACCACCCCCTGTCCACCCATCGCATCAATGGCATTCTTGGACAAATTCTCGATAACCCATCCAAACAAATGAATGTTGATGGGCACAATTATCTCCTCCTCCCGGGGCTTATTGATCCTGAACCGGACCTTGCTGGAGGTTCGCGAGCGTATATAATCGATGCCGTCGTATATTGCCTTCACGACATTCACTGGTTCCAGCCTGGCAGGGGATCCTATCTTTGAAAACCGTTCGGTAATGTTTTGCAGCCGCGCAACATCCTTTTTTATTTCATCCAGCCCCTCATCTTTTATTCCTTTCATATCCATCAACTCAATCCATGCCATCATTGAGGAGAGGGGTGTGCCCAGTTGATGGGCGGTTTCTTTGGACATACCCACCCAGACCTGGTTTTGTTCAGACCGGCGTGCGGTATCAAACATAATATAAGCCAGGATCAGAAACAAACCGATCACGCCAAACTGTATGTACGGATAATACATCAGGCGTAAAAGCAAGGGTGAGTTCTTGTAGAAGATGTATTTTACGCCACGTTCTCCCAGTTCAATTTCGATGGGAGGGTTCTCCTGCTCCATTTCATGCACTATTTGCTGAACATATGCTGTATCCCGGATCTTCAGCGTATCGATATTGCCGTATTCGATAACATTCCTCCGGCTGCTGTCGGTAATGATCACCGGCACAGAAGCCGAATTCCTGGCAACTTCCGTAAAAAAAGACTTGATCAGATCATCCAGCACCTCCCGCAATTCGGAATATATGATCGATTCCTTGAAATATAAGGTCACATATTCATCTTCAAGTATACGTATCCTGATCGGGTCATACTCAGAAAACTCTTTTTTCAACTCCCCCTGGAGCTTATAAACCCCGTCAAAATTTATATTATCCACATTTCTTGCCTGGGTTATGGTATCAAATTTGTCGGTCAGGATCACCGGAATGTTGGTATTATAAGAGATTATTTTCAGATAGAGGTCCAGCACATTCGAGCGGGTATTCTCATCTACCATATTCAGGTTGGAATAAGCATCAGCCAGGATTTCAGCCCTTTTCCGTTCTTCTTCCTGTATCTGTTGAAAAAATTTTTCTGTGTAGTTTACCAGTTCGGCCTTATGTTGAATGGTATTTGCCCATGTTTCAATATTTTTTCGTTCATTTTCGGAGATCCTGCGGACCAGGACATTGGTATACCATAAAGAAAGCGCAACAATGATCACGGCAATGAACAAAAGAATTAATTTCCAGCGTTTTTTCCTTGTATAGATGTTCATTATTGTGGGGTCAGAACGTTCAGTTATTGATAATATTTAAAAGCCTGCATAAAAATGAATGTTTTTCCGGCCTGCATCTTCCGGCCATTCATTTGATTTTTGACTTCTTCCTGTTTTTCAACACCAATATACAATTTATCATGAAAAACCAGCACAGAAAAATAATTTTATGGGAAATTAGCATTTGGGGAACTTTGGAATTACTTTTGTCAGCGCACAACATATTCATTAACCCTTCGTACATTTTTGCATCATGAAAAAAACCACCTTCGTTATGCTGGCCTTGATAGCCAGCACATTATTTATCTATACAGGATGTACCAACGAAAAAAAAATTATGACAGCCAAACGTTACCCGCTTGAAGACTTTTTCAGAAATCCTGAAAAAACCGCTTACCAGATCTCTCCAAACGGCACATATTATTCATACATGGCCCCTTACGAGGACCGGATGAACATATTTATCCGTGCCATCGATAAAGATACCGCTATCCGGCTTACCAGTGAAACAGACCGGGACATTTCCGGATATTTCTGGCCCAACGATCATCAGATCCTGTTCCTCAAAGACGAAGGCGGAAATGAAAACTTCAAACTATACAGTGTAAATATTGACGGCAGCAACCTGGTTTGCTTTACCGACTTTGAAAATGTCCGTACGCAAATCATCGATGAACTCTATGAAATACCGGATGCCCTTATCATTGGCATGAATAAAAGAAACCCACAGGTTTTTGACCCTTACCGGCTGAACATCAGGACCGGTGAAATGGAAATGTTATACGAAAACCCCGGAAATATCATGGGTTGGATTTTCGACCACAATGGGAAATTGCGTGTCGCTACCGCTATTGAAGGTGGCGTGAATACCCAGATCCTTTACCGGAAAACCGAAGCGGACGATTTTAAACCCGTACTGACCACCAGCTTCAAGGAAACCATGAGCCCTTCTTTCTTCACATTCGACAATAAAAACGTGTATGCAGTTTCCAACCTGAACCGTGATAAAGAAGCGGTTGTTGTTTTCGATATTGCCAATGGCAAAGAAATTGAAGTGCTGTATGAAAATCCCGATTATGATGTTTCCAGCCTGCACTATTCCAGAAAAAGAAAAGTGCTTACCTCTGCCAGTTATTATTCCGCCAAAAAGGAACGGCATTTCTTTGATGAGCAAACAAAAAATTTAATAGACCGGTTACACAGGGAACTCGGGGAATATGAGATCGGTATATCGGATGTAACGGAAGAAGAGGACAAATACATCATAAGAACTTACAGTGATCGTTCCCTTGGTGCGTATTACCTTTTCGACAAGACAGCAGACAAGATCACCAGGATCACAGATGTTGGTCCATGGATCGATGAAAACGATATGGCCTCGGTTTACCCCATTCGATACGAATCCCGTGACGGCCTGACCATACATGGATATCTTACCCTTCCAAAAGGGTATACAATGGAAAATGCGGAAAACCTGCCCGTGATCGTCAATCCTCACGGTGGTCCCTGGGCAAGGGATTACTGGGGTTTTAATCCTGAGATCCAATTTCTGGCCAACAGGGGATATGCTGCCTTGCAAATGAATTTCCGCGGATCCACCGGCTATGGGAAGGAATTCTGGAAATCATCCTTCAAGCAATGGGGACTTGCCATGCAGGATGACATAAGCGACGGCGTAAACTGGCTTATTGACGAGGGCATTGCCGATCCCGAACGCATAGCTATCTACGGAGGCAGTTATGGCGGGTATGCCACGCTTCAGGGACTTGTCGTTACACCAGAACTGTATTCCGCCGCAGTCGATTACGTAGGGGTGTCCAATTTATTCACTTTTATGAAAACCATCCCTCCATACTGGAAACCAATGTTGGATATGATGTATGAGATGGTTGGGGATCCGGAAAAGGACAGTGCACAAATGGCGGCAACTTCTCCGGCGCTGAATGCGGATAAGATAATGACCCCGCTTTTCATTGCACAGGGAGCCAACGATCCCAGGGTAAACAAGGATGAATCCGACCAGGTGGTGGAAGCCCTTAAAGAACGCGGTGTTTCTGTCGAATATATGGTAAAGGATAACGAAGGCCACGGCTTCCGGAATGAAGAAAACCGTTTTGATTTCTACCGCGCCATGGAAAAATTCCTGGACACGCATATGCAATAAACGGTATTTAACCCCAGGGTAGAACCCTGGACCCATTTTTCCGAT
>JAGYMZ010000016.1 GCA_018400295.1 Bacteroidales bacterium
GGTTCGCACGGAAAAAATAATCAAAGGAGGCCGGGATATCTTTTCTTCCGGAGAGGTAATATCCCTGTAACATGGTCAACTCGTAAAGGTCGGCATACAGGCCCATATTTTTGATTAGTGGAGGCATGCTGTTCAGATATTTATTCAGGGTACTTTTAATCCTTACCCTATTGACAATTTTGCTTTCTTTATGTTCAATCCGGGATACAGCGGACATCGACCCCTCAAACCGGACACCGGCAATACAGACCTGAGAATCGATAAAAAAAGGGGACAGCCCGGTACAACGGGCCGTCCCAGCGGACTTCATTACAAATATGCATCATGAAAAAAGCTCCGGTATTTCAACATTATTCAGAAGTCCGTATAATAAAGGTCAAAATCCACATATTCATCGTATTCTATCTTTCCGCTATTATCAACATCCCATATATGGAATAAGCCCAGGCCAAGTTCTTCATCACTGAGATAAGCGTCTTTGTTCAGGTCCCAGTCGTGGTAGAAGTCCGTATCCCTTAAGACATTATAGAACTCATCGTACAGAAGGACCTCATCGTTGTTGACATCGATGTCCTCATAATTCACAACGACATAATCGCCATAAAAATAATCGTATCCGGCGATCCATTCTTCCCGTATCATTGCTTCATCATCATCAATATCCCATACATTATAAACGGTATGATAAAAATCTTCATCATCCAGGTATTCGTTATTAACTGTGTTCCAGTCATCGTAATAATGTTCCGAAAAAACATCCACAAATTCCCTTTGTTCTATCGTTCCATTATTATCCAGGTCCCAGTCTTCAAACGAAAGATTGGTACTCCGGTCGCAAGAAATCGATGTTATTGCGATCATCGCGGTTAAAAACTTAGCAATCATCCTTGTGCTGATCATGGTTTTCTGTTTTTTTATGGTTTGTGATCCAGATTACGGCGGTCTCAAAATTCCAGGAAGTATGAACGGTATGCCCTGTATTCATCCGTATCAATAAAGTTGCTGCCGTCAACATCCCATGCATTGAAAACAAAGCGGGCCATTTCATTTTGACTTAAGGTTGTGTCCTTGTCTACATCCCACGCCGGAAAGAAGCCGGAATTTTTCATGGCTTCTTTATATTCCGCGAATTCAAGATATCCGTCCTTATCTATATCGATCAATCCGAAGTCCTTTTCAACATATACCCCGTAATAGTTATTAAAACCGAACATCCATTCGTCCGGAGTTAGCCATTCATCCTTATCGAGATCCCAGATGTTGAACGTAACTGTATGGAAATCTTCCCGGGTAAGGTTTTTTTCATCCCAATCCTTCAGATATTCTTTTGTAAAAAGTTCCATAAACTCTGATCTTGAAATGAGCTGGTCGTTGTTCCTGTCCCAGTCTGAAAATTTCAGTGTCGAATCCTGTCCTTCGGAAACCAGGGATAGAAACCCGAAAAGTATAGCTGTTAAAGCGGGCAGTATTTTCTTCCAGTCTTTCATAATTCGTTCATTTTTTAAAGTTCGCAACTGTTTGTCTTGTGCTCATAAACCATTCCACAAATGGCCCTGCCCGAAAAAGCCCATAACGCAATGTGGGCTGGACACATGAACATGATCCCGGGGCTGGTCCATTTCTCCGGGCCCTGCGGTTGTTGATTTTTTTCCCCATGGTTTGTTTGATAATACCCACCTCAGGGCCATGTATTATTCTCAGCGTTTCATTCCTTTCGTTGTGCATACCAGTGAAACCTGGCTACCGGTCATAAAACTTCATTCTATCCATGACCTTATAGGTCAGGATCTTCAATCCGCTTAGCAGCAGGATCCATATCAGTGCGTATCCCCATACAATCCCGGCATTGGCCCATCCGACCGGTGGTATGAGGATGCCGTATACGGCAAAGAGGGTGCCGGTCACCTGGGTTCCTTCCAGGCTCAGGAAGAGGGCCAGACTGGGATAGGGCTTTTGCCATATGGCACCCGTGTTCCTTGTCAGGAAAATGGTCATGTGTCCGGCGACCAACAACTTCAAAAAGATCATGGATTTGATGGTGTTGGCCGGATAATGTGCATATTCCCTGAGGTACCAGTAGAGGAGAAAGGAGGAAATCACCCCTGTGACCGACAGTACCGTGGCGATGGTAAGTACTCTTTTCATATTCCATCGCACCGGTTTGGATGGTGTCCTGACATTGTCCGATGCGATGGTCATGATGGGTATATCGTTAAGGATTGCCAGCAGCACGATCATGATCGGGGTAACCGGATAGAAATTGAAAGCCAGTATTGACAGTGTCATGAAAAGCAAAACGCGCATGGTTTCCGTAATCCGGAAGGTTGCGTAGCTTATCATGCGCTCGAAGATCCGGCGGGCTTCAACGACCGCATCAATGATCACACCCAGTCCGCTCTCCGTCAGCACCAGGTCGGATGCCGAGCGGGCGGCATCGGTGGAACCGGAAACCGCAATGCCGATATCGGCTTGCTTGAGTGCCGGGGCATCGTTGACCCCGTCGCCTGTCATGCCCACGATGCGGTCGTTCGACTGGAATTCTTTGATGATATTGAATTTATGTTCCGGTGTGACCTCGGCAAAACCGGCAACAGATCCGAAGCGTTCTCTTCGTTTTTCTTTGCGTTTCTGTTTTTCTTTTTTCCCTGCATTCTCGTCTTCTTCAACAAAGAGATCGTTTGCGGGCACGATATCTTTTTTCAGGTTGATCTGGCCGGCGACCTGTTTGCCTATGGCGGCATGATCACCGGTGACCATGCGTACATCAATGCCGCGGTCCATGGCATTGCGGATCACTTCAGCCGAGTCTTCCCTGGGGGGGTCCAGCAGCGGCAGGATGCCCAGGTATTTCCATTTACCTCCCTTTTTCTTTTTGGCCACTCCGAGCGACCGGTATCCATCCTGGCCGAGTTTTTCTACTTTTTTCAGAACTTTTTTCCGGATGTCATCTGCCGGGTTCACCAGATCCAGGATGACCTGGGGTGCCCCTTTGGCCGCCGTGAATTTTTCTTTTCCATATTCCACTTCTGCTTCCGCCCTTTTCCGGGTTGGGTCGAAGGGGTTGAAGTTCGTGACGTTATAATGTTTCAGGGTGGATCTGTTAATTTTATCCAGTATGGCTCTGTCTATAGGATCTTCTCCGCTCCTGTCCGGGCTTGCAGTAAGGGCGGCCGTGCGTATCAGCCTGTCTTTATCATCCGCTTCGATCAATACGGGGTCCTGGACCTCCAGCTGATTCTTGGTAAGGGTGCCTGTTTTGTCGCAGCACAGCACTTCCAGTCCTGCCATTTCTTCCATAGATGACAGTCTGGAAACGATCGCTTTTTTCCTGGCCAGTCTTTTGGCTCCGACGGTCATGGTAACCGACAGCACGGCGGGCAGTGCCTGGGGAATTCCCGCGATGGTAAGCACCATGGCGAAGATCAAGATTTCCCAAAGCGGGTCCTCGCGTAAAAGTCCGGCGCCAATGATCACAAGCACCAGAACGGTGGTAATACCGATGAGGTGGTACCCGATCTTCAGGACCGCTTTCTGGAAGTGTGATTTTTCTTCTGCCCTTTTCACCATCTTTACGGTTTCCGCAAAGCGTGTATTCTTTCCTGTTCCTGTTACTACTGCACGTCCTTCTCCCCGTTTTACGGTTGTTCCGGAATACAGCATATCTCCGCTGTTCTTGTTTACCGGAAGTGATTCCCCGGTGAGCGAGGATTCGTCCGCCGAAACCTGCTGGTCTTCCAGGAGCTTAGCATCCGCCGGGATGACATCTCCCATCCGGATGATGATGATGTCTCCGGGGACCAGTTCTCCGGAAGGTATTTTTTGACTTTTCCCGTTGCGGATCACACGGGCTTCCGGGGCAAGCTTTTCTTTTAAGGCACGGATGGCATTACTGGCTTTATGTTCATGCCAGTAGCCCACACCGCCGTTTATAAGCAACATGACCAGGATAACCGCGAAGTCTTCCCAGCGCTGTGCCACGGCAGATAAGATCACGGCCACCTCGATCATCCAGGGGATGGGGCCCCAAAAGTGTGACAGAAATTCGATGAAAGGATTATGCTTTTCTTCCTCCAGGGTATTTTTCCCGTATTTTCGCTGACGTTCACCGATTTCTTTTTCACTGAGGCCCTGATCCTCATTTGCGGAAAGCTTTTTCAGGGTTTTAGCAATACTGAGTTTTTCGTATTCAGGCTTTTTTGGGTCCCGTTTATTTTTCTTATCGTGGTTCTGTTTGTTATGATCACTCATGATTGTTGGTCCTTTTCAGTTTGCTTTTTTTCATGAGGCAGGCATTGATGTGAACTGCTATGGTTCATGGTCATGCCTGTTGTGTGAATGATGCCGGTTGACACAATTCAGAACAAGCTTTTCCCGGTCATTTCCCCAGGCTGTTCCAGTCCCATCAGCTTCAGGATGGTCGGGGCGATGTCTGTCAGGGTACCATCTCTCAGTTCAATGTTTTCCGGTCCGTTGAGCAGGAACAGCGGTACCGGGTTGGATGTATGTGCCGTATTGGGTGTCCCATCGGGGTTTTTCATGTATTCCGCATTGCCGTGGTCGGCGGTGATGATCACCGCATAATCATTTTCAATGGCTGTTACGGTTGTTTCTTCGGCGCATTTGTCCACGATTTCGCTGGCTTTTACGGCCGCTTCGAAAACCCCTGTATGACCAACCATGTCGAGGTTGGCGAAATTCAGGCATATGAAATCACCAGTCTTTTCGCGGAGTTTCCTGATCGCTTTTTCTTTTACTTCGTATGCCGACATCTCCGGTTTTTTGTCATAGGTGGATATACCCGGGGATTTTACCATGATCCGTTCTTCCCCTTTGAATTTGCTTTCCTGTCCTCCTGACAAAAAATAGGTAACGTGCGGGTATTTTTGTGTTTCTGCGATCCGGCCCTGTTTCTTCCCGGCGCGGGATATGACTTCACCCAGCGTATTTTTCAGGTCCTCCTTTGCAAAGATCACCTTAATGCCCTTGAAGCTTTCATCGTAGCGGGTCATGGTCAGATAGTCCAGATCCAGGGTATACATTCCCCGGTCTTTCATGTCTTCCTGTGTGAGTACACGGGTGAGCTGCCGTCCGCGATCGGAACGGAAATTAAAAAACAGCATCACATCTCCATCCTGCAGCGTGGCCAGGGGTTCATCCGAATCATTCCGGGTTTGTATGATGGGTTTGATGAACTCATCGGTCTCATCCTGATCGTATTTTTCCTGCATGGTGGTTATGATGTCGTTGGTTTTGGTTCCTTTGCCGTGGACCAGTGCATCCCAGGCCCGTTTTATGCGGCCCCATTCTTTGTCGCGGTCCATGGCATAGTATCTTCCGGTGACTGTGGCGATCTTCCCTGTGGTTTTGTCAAGATGTTCCTGAAGTTCTTTGATAAATCCCTTTCCGCTTTTGGGATCCGTATCCCGGCCATCTGTGAAGGCATGGACAAACAGTTTTTTCACGCCTTTGTCTGCAGCAATATCGCACAGGGCTTTCAGATGGCTGATGTGTGCGTGTATGCCACCATCGGAGAGCAGTCCCGCGAAATGCACCTGTTTGTCTTTTTCCATTGCTCTTTCAAGGGCTTCCAGCAGTTCTTTGTGTTTGTGCAGCGTTTTGTCCCTGATGGACATGTTGATCTTGACCAGGTCCTGGTATATTACCCTTCCTGCCCCGATGTGGGTGTGGCCTACTTCACTGTTGCCCATTTGGTTTTCAGGCAATCCCACCGAAACACCGCTTGCTTTGATGCGGCAATGGTGATGTTTTTCGTAGCATTCATCGATAAAGGGTGTATTGGCCTGGTCGGGTGCGGACACTTCCGTGTTGGGGG
Source organism: Bacteroidales bacterium (assembly GCA_018400295.1). Classification (GTDB taxonomy): domain Bacteria; phylum Bacteroidota; class Bacteroidia; order Bacteroidales; family B18-G4; genus M55B132. The sequence continues at coordinate 5,834 of JAGYMZ010000016.1, forward strand.
CGATGCCCCAGCCGTCCAGGATCATAAGGAGTACTTTTCTGTCCATTTTATTTTTCTGCTTTCAGAATGTTTTTAATTCCCTGTGCCACCGCATCCGGGTTAAAGGATATGCTGTCAATGCCTTCTTCCACCAGAAATTGTGCAATCTCAGGAAAGTCACTGGGTGCCTGTCCGCAGAGGCCGATCTTGGTATTGGCTTTGCGGGCACCCTGTATTGCCATGGAGAGCATTTTTTTGGATGCAGGATCTTTTTCATCGAACAGGTCGTTCACCATTGCGGAATCCCGGTCCAGTCCCAGCGTAAGTTGCGTCAGGTCGTTGGATCCGATGGAAAACCCATCGAACAGCTTCGCAAATTCACCGATGCGCATCACATTGGCGGGGACCTCCACCATCATATATATCTCCAGGTTGTTCCATCCCTGTTTCAGTTTATAGCGTTCCATAACCCGGATCACTTTTTCGGCTTCTTCCGGGGTCCTGCAGAAGGGGATCATCAGCTTTACGTTCGTCAGGCCCATCTCATCGCGCACGATGCGCATGGCCTCGCACTCCAGCCTGAAGCCATCGCGGTATTTTTTATGATGATACCGTGAAGCGCCGCGGAACCCCAGCATGGGGTTTTCCTCCTGCGGTTCAAATTCAGCCCCGCCCAGCAATCCGGCGTATTCATTGGATTTAAAGTCGCTCATCCGAACGATCACATCGTTGGGCCAGAAAGCTGCTGCGATGGTACCCACGGCCTGGGAAAGCCGGTCCGTAAAGTACCGGGTTTTGTCTTTATATTGCCTTGTAAGCGCCCGGATCTCTTTTTTTGCTGTTTTATCTTTTAAATTCTTATGGTTCAGCAGGGCCAGGGGGTGGATTTTGATCGTGTTATTGATCACAAATTCCAACCGCATCAGGCCAACCCCTTTCACCGGGTAATTTGCATATTGAAAAGCCAGTCCGGGATCCCCGAGGATAAGCATGACTTCTGTGTTGGGTTTTTTCAACTTCTTAAAATCCATCTCTTCTTCTTTCCATTCCAGCAAGCCTTTGTATACAATGCCTTCCGTTCCTCCGGCACAGCTGACGGTAACTTCCTGTCCGTTCTTCAGTGTATCCGTTGCATCTTCAGCGCCAACAATGGCTACCGCTCCCAGTTCGCGGGCTACGATGGCGGCGTGGCTGGTGCGGCCCCCACTGTTGGTTATGATCGCGGATGCCTTTTCCATGATGGGGTCCCAATCGGGATTGGTGATCTCTGTTACAAGCACGTCCCCTTCCTTTAGTTTGCCCGATTCTTCCGGAGAATCGAGTATGCGCACCTTTCCGCTGGCGATCTTGTCTCCGATGGCGGTGCCTTCCAGTAATTTTTCGCCTTCCTCTTTGAGGGTATAGTTTTTCAGTTTGGTTCGGTCTTTTTTCCCTGAGTGGACGGTTTCGGGTCGTGCCTGTACGATGAACATTTCTCCTGAGTTGCCGTCTTTGGCCCATTCGATGTCCATGGCCTGGTCGTACAGTTCTTCGATCATCATGCCCCAGCGGGCCAGCTTTTCGGTTTCTTCATCACCCAGCACGAATTGTTCCCGTTTCTTTTTGGGTGTCCGTGTATTTTTGGTGGTGCCGGTTCTGGAATCCGAGTAGACCATGGTTTTGGATTTGCTGCCCATTTTTTTCGACAGGATGGCGGTACGGTTTGTTTTCAGGGAGGGCTTGAACACGATGAACTGATCTGCTTTTACATTCCCCTGCACAACGTTTTCTCCCAGTCCCCAGTTCCCTGTAATATATACTACCTTGTCGAAACCGCTTTCCGGTGCAATGGTGAACATGACGCCGGCGGCAGCCTTATCGGAGCGCACCATGCGCTGCACACCGGCCGACAATGCCACCTTCATATGATCAAAGCCTTTGTCCGCACGGTATTTGATCGCCCGGTCGGTAAAAAGGGAAGCGATACACTTTTTTACGGCCTGTACCACTTCTTTTTCACCTTTGACATTGAGGTAGGTCTCGTGCTGTCCTGCAAAACTTGCCGAGGGAAGGTCTTCTGCTGTGGCAGAGCTCCTTACGGCAACGCTTTGCATATCCTTTTCCTTTTCTTTCAGTGCCCGGAAGGCATGTATGATGGACCTGGCCATATCTTCCGGCATTTCTGCTTCCATGATCCTTTTCCGGGCCCGGCGGCCGGTATCTTTCAGGTTGCTGAATTTATCCGTATCCAGTTCGTCCATGAGTTTTTTCAGGGGGTTTTTCAACTTGTTTTCTTTCAGGAAATGCCAATATGCATCTGCGGTGGTGGCAAAGCCGTCCGGAACCTTAATTCCTCTGGGCCCGAGTTCGGAGATCATTTCTCCCAGAGATGCATTTTTACCTCCGACCTCCCCTGTATGGGTCTTGTTAAGTGTCGAATATTTTTTTATTAATTCCATGGTCTTTCAAATTGTAGGGCAGGATCTTTAGTTCTTTCCGTATTCATTGGCGAGGTTATTCAGTGCTTCCTCGAGATCCTGCAGGGAACGGGAAGCCTGCTTATAGTCTTTATTTCCTGTAAAGCGGATGTAATCGTTAAAGGCCGTGCCGGCCCTGTCGATCAATTGCTTCAGGGTTTCCCCTGTTTTTTTACCTTCCTCCATGATCTCAGGCTTTTCTTCTGAGAACAGGCCGCGTATTGCTTCTTCAAAGCCTTCCGCATAGCTGAGCTTATCGTTATGCATCACAGCCACCAGTCGCAGCTCCGGATACGCTGCGGTTTCCGATTGGAGGTAAATGGGCTCTACATATATAATGGTATTATCCACCGGGATGGCCAGTACATTACCCCGGATCACATTTGATCCGCGCTGGTCCCACAGGGTGAGCTGTCCGCTGAGGAACCTGTCCTGGTCAATCTTGGTTTCCACCTGCTGGGGGCCGAGTATGCGTTTGTCTTTCGGGAATTTATATGCCAGGAAGCGGCCATAATTTTCCATGTCGCACATACCGGCGATCCAGCCTATGACTACCTGCCTGTTTTTGGGTGTGAAAGGAAGCATCAGGATGAATTCCTGCCGGTCTGTACCAGGACGTTCCCACATAACATAATACGGTTCCACGGCCTGCACGCTGCCGTAATATTTTTCCGTAGCCCTTATCCACAGGTCTTCCTGGTTATAAAAGACTGCCGGGTCGGTCATATGGTATTTCGCATAAACCAGTCCCTGGGCCAGCAGAAAATCCGATGGGTAGCGCACATGTTGCATGAAATTTCCGGGCAGTTCATCTTTGCTTTTGAATACGCCGGGGAGGATCGCATTCCAAACCCTTATGATGGGGTCCTCTTCGTCAAAAATATAGAGGTTTACCTCTCCTGTATAGGCATTTATAAAAGCCTTGACAGAATTCCGCATGTAATTTTTCCCATGAAGCTGCCTCCCGGAACCTGTTTGCAGTATCTGTTTGCTTTCACCCTGTGTATATTCGATGTCTTCCCTTGCGTTGAAATGTTCGCTATAGGGATAGTAATTTGAGGTTGTATAGGCATCTGCGATCCAGTACAGATGTCCGTCGATCAGGGCCACATAGGGGTCATCGTCCAGATCCAGGAAAGGCGCAATGGTTTTTACACGGTCATTGATCTCCCGGTGGAAAAGGATCCGGCTTTCCGCATCTGCATACCCTGAGAAGAGCAGGCGGGTGCCGTCGAATTTCCATCCGAAGAGCAACTTGCGCCAGAAATTACTGATCTCAACACCGCCTTCACCGGAATAGCGGTTGTATTCATTTTGATCCCCTTTGGGATGGTCAAACTCTTGTTCTTGTGAATTGGCGATCACGTGTGAACGGGTCAGCTCTCCGTAGTAAATGCGCGGCTGTTTTACTTCCAGGCTTGCATACCTGCTTTTTGGCGGTATATCCTTTATCAGCAAGTCGGGCAGTCCGTTTTCGGTAAACTCGCTCACATTGGTCATGGTGATGCCGAACCCGTGGGTATATTTAAAGCGTTTGTTCACGAATGTTTTGCTTTGCCGCGGGAGGTTTCGCTGTTCCATTTCCCGGGCCGAAACCATCATCTGGCGGTAGGTGCCGTTGACATAATAGCGGTCGATATCCACATCTGAAAACTCATAATAGAGACGGATTTCCTGGAATTGTTTGTATACTGCATCCAGAGCACGGTAATCCCATAACCGCACATTGTTAAAAATATTTTTGTTCTTATCAAATATTTCCTCCGTAAAGACTTCACTGGCGGGAAATTCTCTTTCTTCCACCTGGCTGAGCGCGAAGGCATCCCGGGTCATGCGGATGTTATGTTTGATATATGGTTCCTCCAGGCGCAATTCGTTGGGTTCCACTTTCAGCCATTGGAACACAGCGGGAATGATGGTCAGGAAAACGAACCATATGATAAGCGTACTCCCGTAGATGGTCATCAGTCGTGCAATGCGTTTGTTTTTTATTTGCCTGAAGATCTTTGATGACAGTCCGTCCGACCAGTGACGTACCGGTTTGATAAAGATCATGGCGGCAGCGGCCAGTGTGATGATGATGACCACCGTCAGTGCGGGCAGCCGCACATGTATGTCGGTCCAGCCCGGCCCGCTGACCACGCCATAATCCGAATATAGCAGGTGATAGCGGTCCAGGTATTTCATGAAGGCCATTGCCAGCAGGAATAATCCTGCGGTAAGGTAGAGCGAATGGTACTTGGATGGGTCTGTACCCGGCTTTTCGGCGGGGTGGTCTTTTATTTTCACAGCGTTTCCGGATCTCTGCCAGGTATAGCTACCAAGGACGGATGCCGTCAGTGCAATGAGGAACAGCATGGAGAACAGTAGTAACAGGCTATCCAGGAATGGCAGCGTGAACAGGTAGAATCCCGCATCCATATCAAAGATCGGATCCGTGGTCCCGGCTTCTGTGCGGTTCAAAAATTTCAGCCAGGTATCCCAATGAACGTTGCCCCAGAGCGCAGCGGATATTCCGCTGATAATGGCGGCCCCCGTTCGCAATGGTTTGCGTATTCCCTTCAGAGAAAAGCCGGTCAGATAGACCAGGAAAAAACCAACCAGGAACCCTCCCAGTATGAAGCCGTAGCGGTTGAGCTTAAAAGTCCAGAAACGTTCCTGAAAGCCGGCAGATTGAAACCAGAGCATTTCGCCCCAGAAACCCATCAGCCAGAAAAAAATGAATGTAAACAGGCCCACGGCGATGCCTCCATTGCGGCGGGATGACTTTTTTTTCCGTATCCCGCTGACCAGCAGCCATGCGGATATTACGACCAGGATCAATAAAAATGCCGTATACATAGGTCGGTTATTTTTTGTTTCGTATAAAGATCATATTGGTGGAATGGACATTTTCTTTGTACGATGATAATTATATGATCAAAGGTCCATATACTCTGCGGTGCGTATCATTTGCATCGCATAGCCCCATTCGTTATCGTACCAGCTCATCACCTTGATCAGGTCCCCGTCGATGGCCATGGTCATGTCCAGATCGACGATGGAAGCGCTGGGGTCTTTGATAATATCTGAAGATACGAGTGGTTCGGTATTCACCGACAGGATATCCTTATATCGCTCCGAACGTGCTTCTTTCTTGAAAATGTCGTTAATTTCCTTTTTGGTGGATGCTTTTCCGGTTACGAAGTTCATGTCAGATATGGATCCCACCGGCACCGGTCCGCGTATGGCCGACCCTTCAAATTTGCCGTCGAGTTGGGTAAGCACTTTGGTCGTGGCTTTTGTAGCGCCTGTGGTGGTCGGGACAAAGTTTGCTGCTGCTGCGCGTCCTCTCCGGATCTTCTTGTTGGGTGAATCAACGATGCCCTGGGTAGAGGTATAGGCATGGACGGTGGTCAGGGTGGCTTTTTGGATCCCGAGGTATCTGTCCAGGATCTCCACCACAGGTGCGATGCAGTTGGTCGTGCAGCTGGCACAGGAAACAATGTTGTTGTCGCCCGAAGGTTTGTTTACTCCGAAAACCACCATTTCCACGCTGTCGTCTTTGGCCGGTGCCGACAAGATCACCTGTCGTGCCCCTGCTTCAATATGCTTGCCCAGGTCTTTGCGGGTATTGAACATGCCGGTACACTCGAATACGATATCCACCTTCAGATCTTTCCAGGGCAATTTTGCGGGGTCTTTTTCCGAATAAACCCTGTATTCCATGCCGTTCAGTATGATCTTATCGTTTTCAACCTCCACTTTTCTCTCATACCGGCCATACACCGTATCATAATTGATCAGGTACGCCAGGTTTTCCGGATCCACCAGGTCGTTGATGGCCACAAGTTCCAGTGCATCGGTTTCGTGTATCATTTTAAATACGGCCCTTCCTATTCTTCCCAGTCCGTTAATTGCTACTTTCTTCATAATTGTATGTATTTGTTGTTGTATTGTTTCGGGAGGAAGGTCAAAAGCGATGCCATAAGCCGACAGAATGGTAAGCCGTTGAAATTAAGAGGGGTGTGGATAAAATCCCTGTTGCCGCTTCCTGGTTGTTTGTGGATTGTTATACACAATGGCGCAATGGGGGTCCATATGTTTCCGGGGGAATGAACCGTCGGGTAGCGTTATGAAGCGGCAGAAGCGGTTAATTTTCGTTGGTAAACCGCGAAATCTGATTTGCTAAAGAGTACGAAACGCAGTTTTCTCAGATAATGTAAGCCGGGGCATACCTCATGGATCACTGAAACAACCACATCTGTTGCTTCCTCAACCGGGTAACCGAAAGCTCCCGTTGAGATCGCCGGAAAAGCAATGGAGTCAATTTTATTTTCTTCCGCCAGACGGATCGCATTGCGGTAACAGTTTGCCAGTAGCAAGGATTCAGGATGATCCACACCATAGACCGGGCCCAGGCAATGGATCACATATTGATTGGGTAAGTCATGTGCTTTTGTGATCACGGCTTCACCGGGTTTTACAGGAGCATATTGTACACATTCCTTTTCAAGTCCCGGTCCGGCTGCACGATTTATGGCGCCTGCCACACCGCCACCGGTGCGCAATTGCGCATTGGCTGCATTAACGATGGCTGCAATATCCGGTTGATTGACAATATTTCCGGTTGTGACCTCAATTTGTACATTTTCTATTTTCATGGGGTGCGATTTTTTTGTGAACAAGACTGTTTTTCAATTTGCTGTTTTTATGCTTTCAAGGAACGTGCCGGATTCAGAAATGGTTGGAAAATCTGCCCGGGTGGTGAGGAAGTCCCATCCAGCAGGGTAACGCATCCACCTTTAGCCTGCGTAAGGTTCCTCACTCAATCCATTTCATCTCCTTCAACACCTGTATCACCCCAACACTCAAAACGACCGTCCCTGCCACTACCAGCCAGGGGAAGAGGCTCATGGACTGGAAGGACAATAAGGTATTCAGGCCCGGAATGAAATATGCGGCAATTAGGACAACCGCGCAGAAGATGATGGCCATCCAGACGTATTTATTTTTCGTTACCTGGTTCACAAAAACATGCTCATCCCGGTCACGCATATCGAAAACATGAAGCAATTGCGTGAACGCCAGTGCAAAAAAGGCGATGTTGTTGGCGATCTCCTTGGTGACCCCAAGGTGGTAAAGGCCGAAGAAATAGGCCCCTGTGACGAAGACACCGATGATCAGGCCGTACACGAAAATGGTCTTCCAACTGCGCCGGGGGAGGATGGGTTCTCCGGGATCCTTGGGTTTTTCCTGCATGACCTTACCGCGGCCTTTGCCGATACCCAGGGCGAGGGCAGGGAAGACATCTGCCAGCAGGTTTAAGAACAGCAATTGCAGGGGCAGCAGGGGGAGGTAGAAGATGGAAAAACTGACTGCCGCGATGACGATGATCTCGGACAGGTGGTAGGAAAGCTGGTACACGATAAACTTCCGGATATTGTTGAAGATGATGCGGCCCTGGCGGACGGCTGTGACGATGGACGGGAAATCATCGTTCTTCAGCACCATGTCGGCCACTTCCCTGGCTACCTGCGTCCCGCGCCGGCCCATGGCAATGCCGATGTCGGCCTTTTTGAGTGCCGGAGCATCATTTACACCGTCACCGGTCATGCCCACGATCTCACCGGAATCCTGGAACATCTTCAAAATATCCAGTTTCTGTCCGGGGTCAACCCGTGCGAAAATACGTGAGGCGGCAAAGCGTTTCCTGGCTTCGCCGTTACGGTCTTCATATCCTTCCACGTCCTTGCCGGTGTAGGCGGAAGGTTCATCCTCATCTGTTATGTTGACCTGTCTGGCGATGTTGCGTGCCGTTTCCGGGTGGTCGCCCGTGACCATGACGACCCGGATACCGGCCTTCAGGAAGGTGTCGATGGCCTCTTTCGCATCTTCCCGGGGCGGGTCCATGAACCCCATCAGGCCCAGCAGGGTGAGGTCTTTGTCAAAATCCTCCCTGGTGTCCGTTTCTTTGCATGCCAGGGCAATGGTACGCAGTCCGCCGGCCGACATAGCATCATTTTCTTCCAACCATTGATCCTTCACGTCTTTGCTGAGCTCTTTTTCGCCGTCCCGGGTCAGCACGGATGTGCAGCGCTCCAAGACGGGGTTGGCCGCACCCTTGACCGCGGAAAAATATCTGCCCTTGTGTTCATGCAGGGTGGACATCATCATGCTGTCAGAATCAAAGGGGTCCTCGTCGATGCGTGGGTAGTTTTCCCGGTATTCCTCTGCCAGGCCTGCCTTGAGCTCACGTGCATATTGCAGTATGGCCAGCTCCAGCATGTCGCCGCTGCCGTTTCCGTCCTTTTCCAGCTCCGCATTGTTGCACAACAGTCCCACACGCAGGAACTTTTCCATAAGACTGCCTTGCCCGGGCACTTCTTCCGGTTCATTTTTTTTCTGCCGTTCATTATTTACATAAAACCGGCTTACGCTCAGCCTGTTCATGGTCAGGGTCCCGGTCTTGTCGGTCAGGATCACTGTGGTTTCGCCCAGGGTCTCTACCGCCGCAAGCTTTTTTACGATCACATGCTCGCGGGCCAGCCGGAGCATGCCCTGGGCCAGGGCGATGGTAGCCACGATGGCCAGTCCTTCCGGTATGGCTGCAATGGCCCATGCAATGGAAGTCTGGGCAATGATGTGCAGGTCCTTACCCGTGAAATACCCCAGCACGCCATAGGTACCGGCCATGGCCAGTACGAGCCGGACCAGCCTTTTAGAGAGTTTGTTAAGTTTTATGTTCAGTGGCACGCTTTCTTTGTCCTCCCGGCTCACCATCTCGGAGATGCTTCCGATCTCCGTATCCATGCCCGTGCCGGTCACCAGTACCCTGGCCTTCCCCATGGTAACAGAAGTGCCTTTATAGGCCATATTGATTCGGCCGGCAAGCGGAGTGTCCTTTTCAACCGGTTCGGTTTTTTTATGGACCGGAACCGATTCGCCCGTCAGGGCAGATTCGTTGACCTGAAGTTCCGAGGCTTCCAGGATACGGCCGTCGGCTGGTATCAGGTTTCCGGAGCTGATCAGGATGACATCTCCGGGAACGATCTTCCGGGCGTCTATCTCCTTTTCTTTGCCTTCGCGCAACACGCGGGTCGTCATTTGATCGATTTTCTGGAGGGCTTTCATGGATTTTCTGGCCTGGAACTCCATATAAAAGCCAATGGTGGTGTTCAGGGTGATCACAACAATGATGGCGATGGCCTCGGGGATGTCGCCGAAGGCGAAAGATACGATCACTGCAGCTACGAGCAGATAGATGACGGCACTCTTGAACTGGTCCAGGAGCAACTGCCAGAGACTTCTGGATTTCTTTTCCTTGAGCTTGTTGGGGCCGTGTTTTTTCCGCGCCTCTTTTGCTTCTGCTTCCGTCATCCCCTGTTCCGGAACGGTACCGAAGGCGTCGAGTATTTCGCTTATTGATTTACAGTGGTATTGGTTTGGCTGCATTCGTTTTTTTAACTTAATGGTGGGCCTTTTGTACACAGAGATACATGAGGGAAGCGTCCTTTGATTTATATCCTGAAGCTTGTACCTTAAATTTTGTTCCCGCCTTATATTTTTCTCACATCCATCTCATTCCCGCTTTCCTGATCCAGTGCTTTCATAAACGCTTTGATCAGGATGGGGGCGGCCTCTTCCGGGACGGGCATGTCCTTTGTGCCTCTGGCGTCCTGCAGGCGGGCGACAACGGGGTATTTATCCTTTTTTGGCAGACTGGAAATGTAATCCTGCAGCTGTGTGTCGATGAGTCCGGGTGCGATGGAGGAAAAATGCGTGTCCGGTTGCTCATTGCTGTACAGGCGGATCAAAATGTTCAGGGCCGCCTTGGAAATGGCGTAGCCGTTCCAGCCGCGGGCACCTGATCTGGCTGCACCGGAGGAGATGGCCGCCACCTGTCTGACATTCCGTACCGTCTGAAAGAGGGTGTCCAGGATGACCTTGTTGGACCAGACGTTGATGTCCATGATCCGTTTGAGCTCCTCGATGGAGGTATCTTTCATGTCCTTGATGTCGTTGATGATGCCGGCATTGAGCACAACCAGGTCAAGGCCCTCAACCTTTTCCCGTTCGAAAAAATTGGCCAGGTGTATCCCTGCATAGCTAAGATCGGCAAGGTCCTGGGATAGAAATTTGAAATTGTCGTATGTGTCCAGCGTTTCGTTCGACTTCCGGCTGACCCCATATACCATATGGTGGTCGTCCAGGAAACGTTTTGCGAGGGCGTATCCCAAACCGGAACTGGTTCCTGTAATGAATATGTTCATGTGTATATGTTTTTGTTTTTTATGTATTGGGATTTTTCTGTATGTTCAGAATGTTTCGTGGGCTTGGGTGACAGCTATGGTGTACCGGATTCGCCATCTATGGAACCGTTACCCATCACTTCCGTTGGTACCGTCCCATATACTCGGCCTGGTCGATCGTATGCTTTTCCAGTTCATCGTTCAGGGAATTCCGGGTCAACAGTTCCCTCTGCGACAGTTCGGTATCCAGGGCATACAGACGGAAATAGTAGCGGTGCTTTTCGCCCGGAGGCGGACAGGGTCCGCCGTAGCCAGTGTTGCCGAAATCGTTTTTTTCCTGTTTGGCTCCGTTGCCCAGTTCCTTACTGACGGGCATGAATTTTTTCAGGAACCTCTCTGTGGGTGGAATATTATACACAATCCAATGTGTAAAAATCCCACCGGGGGCGTCGGGGTCGTCCATGATGAGGGCATAGGATTTTGCATTTTCCGGCCCGCCTTCCCATCTCAGTTCCGGTGAAAGGTCCTTTCCATCACAGGTGTATGTTTCGGGTATTTCTGCTCCGTAAGGGAATGCATCTATGTATAGTTTCAATGCCATGGTGCTTGTTTTTTTGAGGTTTGGGGTATATTGTTCAAAAGTAATACCAAAATGGGGTTTTGAGCAAAAGGGTTCTGAGACAATGCAGGGTATTCGGCATACATAATGTGACCACAATGGCACCGGTAGATGCAGGGCACACGAAGCGGCCGATACTTATTTCGTGAACCTTATGATATCCGTACTATTTCGCAGGCTTTTGCGTAGTTTCCGTAACTTTCACCCATCGTTTGCCGTAAGAATACCCTCGAAGGCTGTTTGATTATTTTTCCATGTGTAACACCTGGGATATTTTATGGGTTTGGGGGGCTCAGGCCCATTCCGAGCGCAATAAAATAGCATATCCAAAAGTTGTTATCAAAAATGCCTGCTCCCGAATTCAATTCAGGACAGGCATTTATTTTATTTGTTCTGTAACAGGGGCAGGGCCTTTTCTATTTGTCTATACAACCACCGCAGACCTTTCACTTCACTTATCCTTCCGGAATTTTACCATACCAGTTCCCACAGGGAATTAACGAAATATTTCCGTTTGTCGAAGAAGTTTTTCCGGACCATGAATCCGGTTTCAGTTGCCAGGTTTTCTATCATCGTTGTGTCGAATTTTTGTGAGATCTCTGTGAAGATGGTTTCCCATTTATAGAAATGTATATCTCTTCCCAGTGCTTCCAGTCGCACGGTCTGGTCCTGAATACTCATCAGGTAGCTTTTGGCAGCGCCGCTGTGTGGGTCGTACACGGGATGGTGCCGGAATGTGTCCCTGTTAAAGTTGGCTCCCAGCTCCCGGTTCAGGCGGTCCAGGAGGTTAAGGTTGAATTTCCGGGTATGTCCGGCCGGGTCGTTGTATGCTTTCAGGATGATTTCCGGGTCTTTCTTCAGGTCAAAGCCCAGGAACAGCTTGTCGCCCGGGTTCAGCACCCCGGCCACCTGGGTAAGGAACTGCAGGCTCTCGCGGTGACTGAAATTGCCGATGTTGGATCCCAGGAACAGTATCACCCTGGGTGTGTTGTCGTATTCACGGAGTTCCTGCATAACCTCGAAATAATCCCCGCACTTGCCTACCACCCGCAGCCCCGGAAAGGCCCTGTTCAGGTCCAGGAGTAAAATATCCAGTGCCATTTGGGAGATATCGATGGGGATGTATTTGAACCTGGTTTTCCGTTTGATCATATCGTCCAAAAGGATCTTTGTTTTCAGTCCGTCGCCCGCGCCCAACTCCAGCAAGTCAAATGCATGGCTGCCGTCATGGAATTCACTGGAAATAAGTTCTTTTTGTGTGTCCAGGATCTCCAGCTCGCAATCCGTCAGGTAATATTCAGGCATGCGCATGATGTCACGGAAAATTTTGCTTCCGTTGTCGTCGTAAAAATATTTGGATAAGAGGTATTTGGGATGGGAAGTAAGTCCGGCAAGGGTATCCCCGGCAATTGAAGAGATCGTGTCGGTTTTTTCCATATTGCATTTTTTCCAGGTGTGTTGATGCGGAATCCAATTTTATACCAAACATCCTGACGGGAGGAATGCTTGACAGACGATCATAAAAATATAAAATAATCCTCTATTTTGGATCTGTCCGGATCCGGTGAGGGTTTTGGGTAATTACAACGGATGGTCTTCGAACCACTGAAGCGTATCACTCACGGTTTCTTCTATAGGCCTGGGGTCAAAATCCAATTCTTCCCTTGCTTTCCTGTTGATGATGCTTTTTGAGCTTCGGGCGACGATCTTCAGGGTATCGCTGTTGTACAGCGGCTGTTCGTTTTTGATCCTGGCATACATTTGTATAAAAGGCAAGCCCATCCAGGCCATAAAAAAGGGCAATACGCGTATTGCGGTTCGTTTCCCGGCATGTTTTTCAACCATTTCGGATATTTCCTTTACGCTGTGCCAGTGGCCCGATAAAATATAGCGGTGTCCGTGCCTGCCCTTTTCGATGGCGCAGGAGGCTGCATGGGCCACATCCCTGACATCCACCCAGTTATATCCCCCGGGGATGAGGGCGGGGATTGTCCTGTTTTTCAATTGCAGGAGCAGTGTTCCGGAGAGGGAGGGCTTGTAATCGTGCGGTCCTATAATGGCTGTGGGGTTCAGAATAACTGTTTCCAGTGAAGCACCGGAATGCTCACGGATAATTTTTTCGCCCATGGCTTTGGAGCGCTCGTATTTAATATTGCTGGATTCAATGAGTGGCCGGTTTTCATCCAGCCGCTGTTTGGGATGACCGTGTTGCAAAGCGTGTATGGTGCTAAAATAGACCAGCTTGCCTACCTTGTTCTTTTTGCAGGCATTCAGGATGTTCCGGGTCCCTTCCACATTGATCCTGAGCATTTCTTTACGGCTGCCCTTCAGGGAAATCCTGGCGGCCAGGTGGAACACAACATCCGTCCCCCGTGTGAAATCTTCCAGGGCGGAGGGATTCAGGACATCCCCATCGATCTTATCGACATCCAGGTTTTGCAGACTTTTCGTATCCTTATGTCTTAGTACCCTGACCTTGTGTCCTTGCGCCAGCAACAAGCGGCAAAGATTGTTCCCTGCGTGTCCCGATGCTCCTGTCACGGCTGTTTTCATGGATCAATGGTTAAGTGCAGGATTCATTTACCGGGCAAAGGTAAGAAAAGCCAGATAATCTTCATTCCTGTGCTGCCTGTTCACCATTGCCTCCTGGCAAGATTCTTGAGACCCTTATACAAAAACCCCCATCCATGTCCAATAAGAAACTGGAAAAATACAAAAGCAAACGGGATTTTTCCAAAACCGGGGAGCCATCGGGTGAAAGGCGAAAAAAGAATCCCAGGCCCCTGTTTGTCATACAAAAGCACGATGCACAAAACCTGCACTACGATCTTCGGCTGGAGATCGGTGATGTGTTGAAATCCTGGGCTGTTCCCAAAGGGCCTTCTACCGGAACGGGCGATAAACGGCTGGCGGCTCCCACGGAAGATCATCCGTTGGAGTATGCAGATTTTGAGGGCGTCATTCCCGAGGAGGAATACGGTGCAGGGCCGGTGATGATCTGGGATACAGGAACATACAGGAATTTGCGGGCCGAGGACGAAGAAGACGGCATGGATATGGACGAATCCTATAAGGACGGTAAGATCAAGGTTTGGCTGAATGGGAAGAAGGTCAAAGGAGGATATTCTTTGATCAAAACCGGAAAGGACTGGCTTCTGATCAAGATGGACGACAGGGAATCCGATGCCCGCCGCAACCCGGTACGTTCAGAGCCTGCTTCAGTAAAGACCGGAAGGACACTGGATGAGATCAGGGAAGAGGGATGAATCGCAATTTCCACTTACCGGACAGATAAAATAAAAAAAACGAGATGTCACCCTGGAAAAACATCATACCCAAAGCGCATACAGATAAGATCAAGAAGCACAGCATGCCGGGGAAATTCCACCCCATGCTGGCGAAACTTACCCATGATCATTTTTCGGATGCGGATTGGATATATGAGCGCAAATGGGATGGGATCCGATGCGTTGTCCTGAATACAGGAAAAAAGGTTCAACTACTATCCAGGAATCAAAAGAAGTTAAACGACACCTATCCGGAAATTGAAGCGGTTATGGAAAAGCAGGACAAGTCTTTTATCCTGGACGGGGAGATCGTTGCGTTTTCGGGGGATGTATCGAGTTTTTCCCGCCTGCAGGGAAGGATGCAGATCCGGGACAGGCAGCAAGCACTGGAAACGGACATCAAGGTGTATTATTATGTTTTCGATCTTCCGGCCTGTGATGGATATGATCTGGAGGATCTTCCATTGCGCATACGGAAAAGTATCCTGAAGGAGGTTCTGGATTACGGGGACCCCCTGCGTTATACTTCCCACCGTAATGAGGAAGGGATCAAGTTCCTCCGGGAGGCCTGCAGGAAAAAATGGGAAGGCCTCATAGCAAAAAAGGCGGACTCATCATATCACCATTCCCGGACATCCGACTGGCTTAAATTCAAATGTGTGAACCGTCAGGAATTCGTGATCGGTGGCTTTACCGGTCCCAAAGGCCAGCGGATCGGTTTCGGGGCCCTGCTGATCGGGTATTATAAGGGCGGAAAGCTCAGGTATGCCGGCAAGGTCGGGACGGGCTACAGCGATAAGCAATTGAAAGAGATGTCATCTGAGTTGAAAAAGATTGAAACCAGCGAATCGCCATATGGTGAAGCGGTGGATGAAGATAATGTTTACTGGGTGAAGCCGGAAAAAGTATGTGAGGTCGGTTTTACGGAGTGGACCGATGATGGTAAGCTCAGGCATCCCCGGTTTATTGGGATGCGCTACGATAAGGAACCCGAAAAAGTCATCAAAGAATGAACACAGGAAATCAGGACATAGACATAAAGAACCGGGACAAGATATTTTTTCCCGGTGAGAAGATAAGCAAGGGCGAACTAATTGATTATTACCGGGAAGCCGGTGACAGGTTTCTTTCATATGCAAGTGGCAGGCCCATAATGCTCCACCGTTTCCCCGACGGAATCAAAAAGCAGGGCTTCTATCATAAAGACAGGCCGGATTATTTCCCGGAGTGGATCCACAGCGTTATCCTGAAAAAGGAAGGGGGTACGGTTGACATGGTCACTATCGATAAAGTGTCTGTGCTGGTATACCTGGCCAACCAGGGTACCATTGCCTTTCATGGCTGGCTCAGCCGGCAGGATGAGCCGGATGTACCCGATAAAATGGTTTTTGACCTGGATCCCCCGAAATCCGGGGATTTCAAAAAGGTTGTGAAGGGGGCTGGCATTATCCGGGATTTTTTCAGGGACCGCATGGATACGGAGGTCTTTTTTAAACTCACCGGCTCCAGGGGTATTCATGTTGTTGTTCCGTTGCGCCGGGATGCGGATTTCGATCTCACCCGTAAACTGGCCCGGTCGGTTGCAGAGCAGATCGCCGGCGAACATGACGATATGTTGACCGTGGAACCCCGAAAGAACAAAAGAAGAGGAAGGCTTTTTCTGGATTACCTTCGGAACGGCTATGCCCAGACCACCATTCTTCCGTATTCCATCCGGCCCTTAAAAGGGGCGCCGGTGGCTATGCCCGTGGAATGGGATGAGATCCGGGACGGCACGATGAAGCCGGACCACTTTTCCATGAAAACAGCACTTGCCCGGATACGTGAGGGCAAAGATCCCTGGAAAAATATGATGAAGCATGGCAGAAAGGTGTCTACAATGGAGAAGGAGATCTGAAAACACTCCACATGCGGGGAGCCCACAAGGGTTGTTTTTGTGGCCTCAGACTGATAACCTGTGATGCCGTTGGTGGGGGATGTCTGTGATCTATTTCCCCGGTTTGGCAATGAGAATGGGTAGCCTGCTTTCCCTTAAAACCTTGTCTGTCGTACTGCCAAAAATCATTTTCCTGAGTTTGCCTTTGCCTTCGCTGAGCAATGCGATCATGTCGCAATTTTTATTCCCTGCAAAACTCAGGATGCCTTCTTCAACATCGGCATTGTTGTGGGTATTGATGGTATAATTTTCTATGTTGTACTCCCTGGCCAGGGAGTTTAATTTACCGAGGGCCGAATCCGTGGGTACTTTTTTGCCGTCAATGATGTATAACAGGTGCAGTTGACTGTTCATTGTTTTTGCGAACCTTACAACATCTTCGATGCCTGAATAATATTCATCTGCGATATCTACTGCAAAAGCAATATCCCGGATGCGGGTCGTATTGGGTTCGTTTTTTATGGTGATGACCGGGCAATCCGTTTTTCGTATGATCTTTTCCGTGGGGTTGTAAAACAGGATTTCTGCAAATGAGGAATCATGTTCATGGTTGCCTGTTACAACATAATCCACGTGGAATTCACCCACATATTCGTTCAGGCGTTCTTTTTTATCGTTGAATCTTACATAGGGGTATATTTCGGGGAATTCCGATTTGTATTCTGCGGCTTTATTTTCGATCAGCTCCTGGTTTTTTTTCATGAGTTCAACGTTGTATTTTTCCGCCGTGACGCCCTGCATTTTTGTGACATCGCCGGATGCTGTAAAGGATGCCGGGTGGGCAGGCTGGATGACGTTAAGCATGATGATCTTGCTCTCCAGGAGTTGTTTGCCAATCATAATGGCGTTTTCAATCGCATGGTCGGACAGTTCGGTAAAGTTTACTGGTACCAGTATTGTTTTCATAATATTCTTGGTTTTATGCAGTATATCCCAATTTTGTACCATTTTTAAAAAACATTTAAATGTCTTTGTATTTCAAGAAGAAATGGAGCATGCATCCAGGGAAATTTCGGGGGCATTGACCCGTTCTGTTGAAATTGCTCAACATACTTGTGGGGAATTATAAGGAATTGTATGTTTCAAGGGGAGGTGTCAAAAAAAAGTGTTATATTGAGGGAGATGAAATCAGGAAAGATCTTTACAAACATTACAGACCGCAAATCCATGTTCAATTATGGCCGCTGAAAAAGATGGAGCATGCTCCCCGAACCGGAAAAATAATCGCTTGCTGGAATATTATAAAATAATGACCGGCAATATTCCGGATTTACGTATGATATTGGTAGATAAGCAGTTGAATGTTCTGGTCATGTCGGGCTTTGATGACGAAAATGATCCGTGGACCAAAACCGGAAAATCCACCGGTAAGCTGAACGAAATACTTACGGATGAGATCGGAGAAATGCTTGCACCTTTGCTTGACATGGCATTGAAAGGAATAGAAATATCACGCGAATTCAGCATCAGGGGTATACAGTTTGCATTGCAGATCATCTCTGTTGCCCTTGATGAGGAGGTTGATTCGTGTTTGATCCTGATCCGGGATATTACCCGAAAAAAGTTGATCGAGGATCAGCTCCGCCTGTCAAAAAAGGAAGTTGAACAGGCAAATGAGGCGAAAAACCTGTTCATAGCAAATATGTCGCATGAAATCCGAACCCCCCTGAACGCCATCATGGGTTTTTCCAAACAACTGGGAAAAAGCCGGCTTACCAAAAAGCAGCAAAAATTCACGGACATTATCGACAAATCCTCTCAGCATCTCTTATCCATCATCGATGACATCATGGTCCTGTCGAAATTTGAGGTTGGTGAGCTTCAACTCGACAAAGACCTCTTTCGTATCCGTGAAGTGATCGATTCGGTCAACAAAGTTTTACAGTTGCGGATGACAAAAAAGAATATTGAATACCGGGTCAGCACCGAAAAAATCTCCGAACAGGTATTGTTCGGAGATTCGGGAAAACTGCGACAGATCCTTATCAATTTGTTGAGCAACGCCATTAAATACACCAAGGCGGGCTTTGTGGAGCTTAGGTGTTCCTCCCGGGAATTCGGGGAAAATGGTTTTCTTGTGAAGTTTGATGTTATTGACAGCGGCATAGGGATACCTGAGCATAAAATTGACGATATATATGAACCTTTCCGGCAGGCGGATCTTTCTTCCCGGAGAAAATTTATGGGAAGCGGGCTTGGACTTACGATCACCAAAAAACTTGTAGAACTGCAGGATGGTCGGATCTCGGTGAAAAGCACCGTAGGTAAGGGAACCCATTTTACCGTTGAAATACCCTATCAGGTTTCTGAGAAAGAATTGCCCGAACAGGAAAAATTTTTGATGGATGAGGCCTATATCAAAGATGAGTTGAAAAAGCGCAAGGTATTGCTTGTGGATGATGATGCCGTCAATCGAATGTTGGGTGAAATTGTTCTGAAAGACTTTGGAATTACACCGGTACTTGCGACCGACGGCTATGATGCATTGAAAAAATACCGTCCCGGCCTTTTTGACCTCATCCTGCTTGATATTCACATGCCCGGGATGGATGGCTTGCAGGTGACGGATCATATCCGCAGGCAGGAGAAGGATACGGGTTACAATGTTAAGATCATTGCCCTGACAGCCAATGTACTGAAGAAGAAAATTCGGGCCTTTCTGCGGGGGGGCATGGATGATTACATCCTGAAGCCATTTACGGAGGAAAAAATGTTCCGTACCATCATCAAGAATCTTTATGGGAACAATATATCGGATGTGGAATATAAAAAATCAAGCGGCGGTCATTCCAACTATGAGGATGCCGGAAATTTCAAGTTGTCCGAAATTATCCGGGTTGGCAAGGGAAACAGGCAATTTGTTTTGAATATTGTCGGCACCATGATCCAAAACATGACGATCCTGACAGGAAAGATGGAAAAAGATCTGGAGAATAAAGATTACAGGTCATTGGGGGAGGTATCCCATAAGCTTATTCCTTCACTGGAGCAATTTCGCAAGAAGGATGCTGCAACCCTTTTAAAACGCATCGAATATCTTACCCTGAAAGAGAAAAAATACAAAGAGGTCCCTTTGCTGGTAAAACTGGTACTGAAAGAACTCCGGGATGCGATCGAAGAACTGAAAGCCTCTGAAGATAAAATATTTGAAGTCTAAATAAATGGATATATTTGTGTGTCAAATCAGATGATCATGGGGAAAAACATACTCGTAATTGATGACGACTTGTACATTAACAATTTACTGGAGAAGTTGTTACAAAAAGAAGGGTACCATACTTTTTCTGCGACGAAGGGGCGGATGGGTCTTGAAATCCTCAAAGATGAGAATATAGACCTGGCTTTGTGTGATATCCGTTTGCCGGACATCAATGGTGTGGAAGTACTGAAAAGCTCCCGGAAAATATCACCGGATACTAAAATGATCATGATCACAGCCTATGCTGAGATCCGAACGGCAGTGGAAACCATTAAGCTCGGAGCCGTTGAATATGTTACGAAACCCATTTATCCTGAAGAGATACTTCAACTCATCAAAAGCCATCTCAAGGTCAGGCCCAAAAAGGAGCCGCGGGATAACGACCGCCAAAAGTTCATTGCCGGGGAGAGTCAGGTTATGCGGAAAGTCATTGAGCAGTCCGGGCTGGTAGCCCCTACGGACATGTCGGTGCTTATCCAGGGGGAGACCGGATCCGGGAAGGAATATATTGCCCGTCTGATCCACAGAAAGAGCCTGAGGAAAGATAAAAAATTCGTTGCCATTGATTGCGGGGCAATACCCAAGGAGCTGGCTGCAAGTGAGCTTTTCGGGCATGTCAAAGGCGCATTCACAGGAGCAATAAGCAATAAATCGGGTTATTTTGAGGAGGCCAACGGAGGCACGATCTTCCTGGATGAAATAGGTAATTTGTCATACGAAACCCAGGTAAAACTCTTGCGTGCCATACAATTAAAGGTAATATCCAAAGTTGGGGGGATTAAAGACATTCCCGTTGACGTGCGCATCCTGTCTGCATCGAATACAGATCTGATGCAAGCGGTGGAGGATGGGCATTTTCGCGAAGATCTCTACCACCGCATCAATGAATTCAAATTAACCGTTCCTCCCCTCCGGGAGCGCGAAAACGACATCATCATATTTGCAGAACACTTCCTGGATGAAGCCAATCGAGAGCTTAACAGAGATGTCAGGGGATTCGATCATGATGTGATCAATGCATTTCTGAAGTATCACTGGTATGGTAATCTCCGGGAGATCCGGAACGTAGTAAAAAGAAGTGTACTGATCGCGGGAGAAGGCAACGTTAGCCTGGATTGTTTGCCCGAAGAATTGAAAATGGAACCTGCCCGGGTTCCGCACATGGATGAAACAGAAGCGGATGACCTCGGGAGCCAGCTGAAAGATGCAGCACATAACGCGGAAAGACGGGTGATCATGAAAGCGCTGCAGGAAGCGAATTTCAATAAGACCCGGGCTGCCCGGATATTGAACATTGACCGGAAAACCCTCTATAATAAAATAAAAGTGCTGGGTATCGATTCATAAAAAAGACCAGGCCGTCCGGCCTGGTCTTGCATTTCCATTTTTTACCAATGCATGTTATTTCTCTATCTCAAATGAGATCTTTGCATTTACCGCATACGATACGATGTTGTCGTTCTCAACATTGGCGTTCATATGCTTGATATATATGGATTTGATATTCTTGACCGTCCGGGATGCCTCCTGAACTGCATTTCTGGTTGCTTCTGTAAACCCTTTTTCTGATGATCCAATAACTTCAATAACTTTAACCATTTTTATCCTCCTGTTTTTATGATGTTACACGAATGAATACACAGGCACGATCAAACAAAACCATGCCATTTTACAATGATCTGCCCGGGTTTGTGCAATAAGCCCCAGTGTCGATCACATCCTTTTCACTGCTGCTTGCCCGGAAACTACGCATCCATGCGTATCTGTCATGGAGAATTCATGATCATATGCCCCGGAGTATGGGGAAGATATTCCACAGGACATGGAAGGTGTTAAAGCATTTAATTCCGGTAAAGGATGATGGTTGGTTGATTTGGGATGGTTTGCATTGTGGCATGATCTTTTGGCCATTGGCCGGGATGGCCATAAAAATGTATGCTATGATGACCGACTGGAGATCAACAATCCTGGAATATATGAAAGAAATATCCTCCCCGGATGTTCAATGGTCAAGAAAAGAACCGGATGCCGTGATCGAGGATGCGATAGGGCATACCAGGTATAATTCTTCCGACCATCAGGCTATTGAGGAGATCAATTCTTTTGCGCAGAGGACTGCCCATAATCGTTTTCACAGGGTGGACAATGAAATTGCCATCGATAAGCAGGCCCGTGAAGGGCAACATGTCAGACACCATATAAAGGACAAAAGATAACATATTTAACACATTATGAACCATTTAAATTATAAGAACATGAACGTTGCAAAATTATTTATGACCGGATCATTAATTATGCTGATCTTCTTGTTTTCCTGTCAGAATGCCGGAAACAAACAGGATGACGAACAGGGAAGCAAGGTTAAGGAACAAGCCGAAGACGTAATGGAAGAAACCGGTGAACTCGGGGAAGAAACGAAAGAAGCTTTTATCAGGGAATCCCAGCGAAGAATGGATTACCTTCAGAAGAAAATCGAGTCGTTGAACGCAAAATTTGATGCCCAGGGTGAAAAGATCGATCAAAATATGCAGGAGCAACTGGAATCCATGCGTGAACAGCGCGATACAATCCAGAAACAATTAGATGCCATGGAAGCAGCCGGTGAAGAAACCTGGGAAAAGACAAAAAAGCAGGTTCGTGAAAATATGGATAAATTACAGGATGAACTGGACCGGATAAGAGAATAGGGTGGGTTCTTTATATTTTGCTGATTGTCAGGGCTGTTTTAAAATCCTTTTGTCTTAGGGGGATTTTTTGCAGCCTTTTTTCTTATGGGTTGCATTATGCCATACAACCTTCGGCTTTTTCTTTCGTACAAGCGTATCATGAACCGAAAATCATAAGATCATTATGCAGGATAAGGTCAGGAAAGTTGGTTTGACAGGACTGGTTGCTATTGTATTCGGGTCCATGATCGGTGGTGGGATCTTCAACATACCGCAAAACATGGCTGCTCAATCATCCCTGGGCCCTGTTTTCATCGCCTGGTTCATAACGGGCACCGGCATGCTCTTTCTGGCATACACGTTCAAGATCCTTTCAAATGCGCGGCCGGATATTAAATCCGGTATATACGCTTATGCACAGGAAGGATTTGGAAGGTATGTAGGATTTAATGCGGCCTGGGGGTACTGGATCTCTGCTGCTGTTGGCAATGTGGCTTTCGCTGTGATGTTAAATGATGCGGCGGGGCATTTCTGGCCAGTGCTGCTGGAGCATGGGTGGCAAACCGTTGTATTTGGAGGCGCCCTGATCTGGATCATGAATTTTATCGTCCTGAACGGGATCCGTGGTGCCTCAACCCTGAATACTTTGTCTACGATTGCGAAGCTGGTCGCTCTTCTCGTGATCATCGTGATCATGATCCTCTTTTTTAAAATGGATAATTTCAGTTTTGCCATTTGGGGAGCGGGGTATGATCTGGGAAGTATCGGAGAACAAATACGGGCGCCCATGATGGTTACCCTGTGGTGTTTTATAGGTATTGAAGGTGCTGTGGTTATTGCCGGCAGGGCGAGGCGGTCATCTGATGTCGGTAGAGCAACAGTTATCGGATTGTTGCTGGCCCTGGTCTTATATATCTTGCTGAGCGTTTTGTCTTTCGGGTTGATGCACCAGCCGGAACTGGCTCAGTTGAAAGATCCTTCTTCTGCGTATTTATTGTACCATCTTGTCGGGGAATGGGGCATTGATTTTGTGAACATATCCGTGATCATTTCTGTCGGAGGTGCCTGGATTGCCTGGACCATACTGGTTGCCGAAGTGCCTTATGAAGCTGCCCGCGAAGGGGTTCTGCCGAAAATATTCAGGCGGGTAAACACCAAAGAAGCACCCATGGCGGCATTGTATATTTCCAGCATTATTATGACCATCTTTGTTGTGTTGGTCGTGCTGGCCAAGAATGTTTACATGGCAGCCATCAATATAGCCGGCATTATGATCCTGCCTCCCTATATCCTTAGTGCCGGTTATTTATGGAAAGCATCCGAAAGTTCTCAAATATTGAAGGAAAAGCGGAGAAAGCGTATCAATGCCCTGGCGGTTGGTGTTGTTGCCACCTTTTACTGTGCCTGGCTGATCTATGCTGCGGGGTTTAATTATATACTGCTGTCGGCTATTTTTTATTCCCTCGGCATCCCATTTTATTATAATGCACATAAAAAAGATTTGAAAGAAGGGAAGCAAATTTTCAAAGGCTATGAAAGGTTCCTGGCGGCCATTTTTATCATAGCGGCCGTTGTTGCCATTGATTTGCTGGTTACCGGAAAGATAAGTTATTAAAACATGTGTGCCGTTGTGAAGACCTTTACCTGACCGCTTATCCCCCTGGTCTTTATCTTAAGCTATTATCTTTTGTTTTGCATCCCTGTGTCAGGAGACCCTCCTTACCTTGTAAGGTTTCTTTCGCTGCGACTCATAGTAGGTCCGCATGAGCATTTCAATGACGATGCCTATGGTGACCAGTTGTATCCCGGCGATCAGCAGGATCAGGCCAAGAATGAGCAGGGGTTTGCCCCAGATATCATGGCCCAGGATCTTTAGCACCAACAAGTAAAAGTTAATGAGAAGTCCGCCCAGAAATAAAATAAGCCCGAAATTCCCAAACAGATGCATGGGCTTTTGCATGTATTTTTTGAAAAATAATACCAGCAGCAGGTCGCTGACCACTTTGAAGGTCCTGTTGATCCCATATTTGGATTTTCCGGTGTTGCGTGCGTGATGCATAACGTCCAGCTGGGTTATCCGGGCCCCTTCCAGGGAGGCAAGCACCGGGATAAAACGGTGAAGTTCACCGTACAAGCCTATGTCTTTGGCGATATTGTTTCGAAATACCTTTAGCGTGCACCCATAGTCCTTTATTTTAACGCCGGTTGTGGAACGGATGATCCAATTGGCTATTTTGCTGGGTAACTTGCGTAAAAACATGCCGTCCTGCCGGTTTTTCCGTATGCCGGCAACGAGGTCCCAGTCTCCTTCTTCTGCATGTTTCAGCATCACCGGGATGTCTAAGGGATCGTTCTGCAGGTCGCCGTCGATGGTAACGATGTATGTTCCCCCGGCATAATCGATACCGGCGGCCAGGGCGGAGCTCTGGCCATAGTTTTTCTGCAGCTCAATGAGTTTCAGGTCCGGCTCCTGTACCTGTTTTATCTCCTGAATGGTATTGTCTGTGGAGCCATCATCAACATAAATTATTTCGTACGAATAGCCTCTGAGGGCATCCCTGATCTGACGGACAAGCGGTGCGATGTTGCCTTCTTCGTTATAAACACAAACGACAACAGATAATGTAAGCATATTTTCAAAAGGTTGGGTTTGCCTGCAGGCGCTTTATAAAAATCATGTGGTTTCCGGGACCAAAGATATGAATATTTGTCCGGACCCGGAGAAATATACCCGGTGATGACCTGTAAGGGTGGGGGTTCATTGATTCTGCGTGTGTCATCAATCCTATGGAAGCATAGCAATGGGATTGCGATTTTTGTGAGTACCGGAATGGCCGGGGTATCAATAACCTGTATCCAGGTTTTCCGTGTTATCATCCATCAGGGATTTGTCGCTTTTCCTTCTGATCTGGTTCAGGCGGTAGCTCACCGTCAGCATGACGATCCGGGATTCGCGCGTGAAAGTGGAATGTTCATAAAAGTGTTGGCCGGTGGAAGTGAATTCCCGCTTCATGGTGCCGAAAATATCCCTGACCTGTATGGTGGCCGAGAGGGCCCTTTCAAGGAAATTCTGTCGGATGGCAGCATCGGCATAATAATATCCTTCCGTAGTGCCCTGGTATGTGATGGATGGTCCACGGTAAGCCGTCCGGATCTCAATGCGTGTGTTTGACCTGAATTTCAGGGTAGTGTTTAAACGCAAGTTCCAGTTGGTGTTTTTTTTATTGATCTCTTCCCCTTCCAGTTCCCCATTCAAACGGTAATGGTAAACATTCCCGGTCAGGTTGAAGGATAGCCATGATGCCGGGTCGGTATTGAGCATGGCTTCTGATCCCAGCGCATGATCCTGGTTGAAATTCCTGTATGTATGGATCACGACATCGTCTTCAGCGGACAGGATGATGCGGTTGACCAGATTATTGGTGATCCGGTAATATCCTTCCAGGCTTAAAAAGGAGCCGGGCCATTTTTTCAACCATCCGGCTTCCATGGAGTGGATGTATTCCGGTTCCAATTCCGGGTTCCCTTCCCAAATATTGTTTGCGTCCACATAATACCGGAAGGGTTCCATGGATTTTTCCCTGGGGCGGTTGATCCTTTTGGTGTAACTGCCGTAAAGCTGGTGGTTGTTCTTTAATTTTTTCGACAGGTGCAGGGTGGGGAAAAAATCGGGGCGGTCGATTTTGTATACATTCCCTGTTCTTTCATCTCTAATGGATCGTTTCGTATATTCCATCCGCAGTCCGGCCTGGTAACGTATCCCAAACAAATGATGTGAATAGGTGGCATAGGATCCTATGACACTGCGGTTGAAATCCATTTCACTGCTGAAGTCTTCGTTGTTGATCCAGCCGGCAGCACCCCTGTATTCCAGGTAGGAATATTCCTCGAAATCTGTGAGCGCACTTAATTCCACCCCGGCTTCAAATCTGGAATTGTTGAAAAATGGTTTTGTGTATTCCAGTTTAAAACGCAATTCCCGGTATCGTTCTTTCTCATCTGTTTTGATCTTTGAAAACGGCCCGTCCGTAATAATGTATTCCTCAGATGTCATCCATTCTGTGGTGCTGGCATCATCATCCCCGTTGCGGTTGGCATAAAAAATATAGGAATTGATTTTCTGCCCGAGTGTGTCCATTTTATGGTCGAAAGTAAGCACCATGCCCACATATCCGGTTCTGCGTGGGGAGTCGTCTTCGCTGATATAATATTCCGGTTTCTCCGTCCCGGGTATCCTGAATTCCTTATTTTCGGTCTTTCCGTCCCAGGCCGAAGTATATACGCCAAACCGCCCGGAAAGTCCGATGATGGTATTTCCGGATGCGTGCCAGTCGATGCCCGCCCTGCCCCCCATGCCGCCACGGTACCTGTAGCGGGTACCATCCTGGAACAGGTAAAAGGTAGTATCGGCATGAAACACCTCTCTCTCAGTCAGCCTTTTCCCCTCGTAATTCTGCTCCCGGAAATCCAGTCCCCCGTGCAGGTTCACATTTTCCGTTTTATAGCTTAACAGAAAATCCCCGTCGTATTTATCGCCTGTGCCTGCTGTCAAGTTGAACAAACCGGTAAATCCCGGATGTTTTTTCTTTTTCAGGATGATATTGATGATCCCTGCTGTGCCTTCCGGATCGTATTTGGCCGATGGGTTTGTGATGATTTCAATGTTTTCTATGGAGCTTGCAGGAATTTGCTGCAGGGCTTCGTTGTTTTCCAGAATTGTGGGGCGGCCGTTGACGAGTACCGTGAAACCGGAGCTGCCTCTGAGGGTCACATTGCCCTCAATATCCACCTGTACGGAAGGTGTGTTGTCCAGGACATCGGCTGCCGTTCCTCCGGCAGCAAGGATATCCTGGCTTACATTGACCACTTTTTTATCTATTTTATATTCGACCGGGTCCCTGTCGGCCACAACGTCAACCCCATCCAGCTCAATGCTGGCCGGTTTCAGGCGGATCAGGCCCAGGTCGGTTTTTTGACGGCTGGCAGTGATCCGTACCGTATCTGTCATGGATTTTTGAAAACCGATAAAATCGGCTGTCAGGAAATAGTTCCCCACCGGTATGTTTTCCAGTGTAAATTTGCCGTTGCTGCCTGTGACCGTTCCGGTGATCATGGTGTTTCCGGGCATGCTGAAAAGGATGATATTGGCATATTCTACCGGTGCGTTGGTGGTATGGTGAATGACTTTTCCTGAAACCGTTGCATTGCCTTTTAATGTGCCATCGTTGCCGGCACCCTGGGAAAAGGAATAAAGGCCATGACAAACGAACAAAACCATTATATACAAGGAGTATTTGCTTTGCATGCAAACGTATTGGGAATTTTCGGTCGTTTTCAGAAAATGGCGGTTTGTCAAAAAATCATTTCAAATTTATGGAAAAAATCCATACTTAACGTTTTTTATTGCGAATAATCAGCGATTTATTGGATGCGTTTTCATATTTTCATAATGCGAAGACTGCTTCATGCAAACCATAAGAAACCTGTATGAAGACCTCTTTTCTGCTCGGGGTTACCAGGCCGGCATGCCCCATACAATGTCATTGTGGGGCGCCGGGGATCAGCCAGGGTATTGGTGTGAACGACCTTCAAAAGGGCGGAGAAACCCGGCTGCCGGCCCGGTTGCATATGGGGATAAGCTGTTTCCGGGACTGTTTGAAATGATTCACATGATGATATGGCCTTCCGGGGCCCGGATGTTCACCGGACCCGGATCTTTCTCCCTTTCCATTCATAGCTGTTCATTAGTCGGTTATAAAAGGCCCTGCAGAGGATGGCCAGGAATGATAGATGTTGTGGCAGTGCATAAAGCAGGTTCATCCGGATGCTTTGTCTGCTGGCCAGGGAAACCAGTATTTTCATGAGCATGATCAGCAAGAGATATGCTCCGGCGAAATGCCAGTTCCATTGAAGTCCGACGATAAAGATGCCGAACGTTGTGGTTAGCGTATACAGGGTGAGGGCCGCATAATTCCGTCCGAAAAAATCCAGAACATTTTTTGAGAATCCATGCACTGCTTCCTGGAAGCCTTGGTACATCCTGCATCGGATCATCCCTCCACCCAGAAGTGTTGCTGTGCGGCAGCGCAATTTTTTCATCTTCTTCATGATGTGGATATCTTCAACGGGATTATTGCGGACCAGGGAATGGAAGCGGTGTTGATGGTAAACCGTTGTTTTGAAAAGCATAAACTGTCCGTTGGCCGCTGCAAAGGCGGGCATCCGTGATTTTTTGATCAGTGGCAGGGGCAGCAGCGTAAGTAATATCCAGTTCATGATGGGGACCGTGGCTTTTTCGCCGGCAGAATCCATTATCTGATCAGGAAAAATGGACAACAGGTCCAGGGAGTGCCTGTCTGCATATCCGGTTGCGTTCCGGATGAGCCCGGGCGACAACGAGACATCTGCATCGAGGAACAGCAGGAAATCCCCGCCGGCTTGCATGGCCAGGGCATGGCAGGCATGATTTTTACCCAGCCAGCCATCTTTTACGCCATTGCCGTTGATCAGGCTGATGCGCGGATCCTGACGGGCAAAGTCGCGGACGACCCGGCCGGTTTGATCGGTGGATTGGTCATCGTACACGAGGATCTCCCGGATACCCCCATCCGGGAGATCCTGCCGGAGGAGGTCTGCCAGCAGTCCCGGCAAGTTCTTTTCTTCATTGCGGGCCGGGATCAGGACAGACACTTCAGGCCCCGGGGGGCCGGGCATCTCTTTTAGCCAGGGCCTGGAAAAAAAATTGATGGCCACCACAACGGCCCGGACGATCAAAAATCCAACCACGAAGGAAGCTATCCAGGTCATATCACGGATGTTGTTGTTGCATGCTTGCTTTGAGAAAACGATTGTACTGCCCTTCCAGAAAGTCCGTGTGCAAGTCGCGGCCACCACCCTGAAAAGTTTGAATATACATATTCAGACAGGGCCTGGGATGAGAGAAATAGCCGATCAGGTTTGCCATAAAAACAATTTGCGGCCTTTTTTCGATCATTCCTGTGATCCTGGACCAGCCTTTCTCAAAGGCCAGCGGATACCGGTACAAAGAGCTGATCTTTCCCTGGGGAAATATCAGCAACAGGCTGGATTTATCGTTCAGAAGATTTGCGGCATATTGCAGGGATTCCAGGGAGGTCCGGGATCCCCTTTTTATGGAGAAGGCTCCGATGCGGCTCAGGAACTTGCGCCGGGCCAGTTGTTCCTCCAGCATCATGACATACGGTGTCTTTTTAAACACCTTATCGTTCAGGTAAAAAACAAAAAATCCGTCCCACCAGCTAAAATGGTTCCCAAGCAACAAAACCGGCCTTCCTTCATCATGGAAATCCCCATGGATGTGAATGTCCCGGAAGTGGAAACGGAGCATTGTTTTCACGTAAACCCTGAAAAATGCATTGTATCCTTTGTGGTGCCTGGCTTTGATCATAGGTCCGGATAAAAACTAATATCCTGAAAAATATAAAGCTATGAAAAAAAACAATTGTATCAGGAACAGGGGAACGGATATCCTGTTTTTGATCTTCAAAGAAAGGAAATGCATCAGGGACAGAAAAATGGCCGACACGACAAACCAGGCCAGGTAATTGCTCATGGGTACTTCATTTCCTTTCCACGACCACATATTGTATTGAATGGCAAACGGTTCGAGAAAGAAATCGTATCCGGTAAGGATCGCAGAGCCAAAAAGTATCTTCAGGGGTACTGCCCATTTCAGTCCATGGGTCAGGAAATACGCTGAATAAACCACAACAAGCCAGTTAATGCCGATGATCAGCGGGGTTTCAAATAACATCGGGCCGAGCTTGTTTCCATAACTGTATTCGCCGAATACCCAGCCGGTATGGACGCCGAGTGTTTCGATGAAAAAACCTGAAAAAACAATAAAGGTGGAAGCGATGAAGAAACGTACGCTCCAGCCTTTATGGAAGAGCATCAGCACCAAAAAATTTAGCAGCAGTGCAAAAGGGATGAGATCAATGATCAGGGGTTTGTTTGGATCATATTTCATGATGGCCAGGCCTGTCAGGTAAAAAACACCGAGCAGGATGGCGGCAATTTTCCAGGATGCCTTACGCGCTGTATTTTTTAAGGATCTCATGAGATATTATTTTAGCCGAAGAAAGGCAGAGCGGTATTCCTCCGCCTGGGTGCACACTGCCCCCGGTAAAAAATAAATTTTTGAATTTCCGCAAATGATTGGGATGACGGTTGAAAGCTGCAAATTTACCATTGGCGTTGATGCCGTACAAAGCTCCGCCGGCAGAGGCGGTCCGTTCATCAATTACCGAAGGAGTCAGAACATGCTCGGTTGCAATGTGTTTTTCGATGTTGATATTGAGCATTCGGTTTATCTTATGGATGATATTTTTACGTGCCCGCCGGATGGTTCCGGCGTCCTGTCCCCAGTATGGCGGCACATTGATCATGGCAAACCAGTTTTCATTGCCTTCGGGTGCATCGCCGGGCACGTATTTTGAACTGATGAAAATATATACGGTCGGATCCTCATAAACGCTGTGCAGATCAAAGATGTGACGGAATTCTTGCTGATAATCTGCCGAAAAAAGGATGTTATGCATGTCGAGGAATGGAAAGGAAGCATGTATCCCCCAGTAAAAGACCAGGGCTGAGGATGCGAATTTACTTCTGCTTCTCAGGCGGGGTGGGGTTCTTCCGTACAGCTTTTCTTTCAGTGAATGCACATCAATATCTGAAACAACCACGTCAAACGTATACCTGCCTTTGGTGGTGATCAGCCCGGTGACCTGATGATCTTTCAGGAGCAATTGTTTAACTTCGGTATGAAAGTCGAACATCACCCCCATTTCCCGTGCAAGTTCAAAGAGCGCCGTAATGATCCGGTACATGCCTTTGTCAGGCAGGTATGCCCCTCTGATATGCTCAAGATGCGCGATCATGTTAAGGGTCGCCGGCGCTTTAAATGGGTCCGAGCCCACATAGGTAGCGTACCTGTCGAAAATCTGGACCAGTCTCGGATCCTTGAACCACTGGCTGTTACGTGCATGCATGGTCCTGAAGGCATCGATCTCCGGGAACTTAAAAAGGGCCGACAGATACTGAGGGTTACAAAGGTTGGACCATTTATGGAACGGCTTATGGATAAATACATCTGCTGAGATGGCATAAATATCTGATGCTTTTTGAAGGTAGGCAATGAGGCGTTCCCTGGTGTCAAGGGTTTTATGTTCAATTTCCTCTGCAAATTTATGAAGGTCCTGAAAGGCATTGATCCTGCTTCCGTTTTCATAAAAGTAGCGGCAAACGGTGCTGAGTTTTGAATATGTTAAATAATTGCTGGGGTCTTTGCCTGCCAGCAAAAAAAGTTCTTCCACAAATTCCGGCATGGTGAAGAGGGACGGGCCCGTATCGAAGCGGAACCCGGACGAATGCAGCTCGGAAATTTTACCACCGGGCGTACCGTTCTTTTCCAGGACCCTGACCTGGAAACCGGCGGATGCAAGCCTGATGGCCGTTGCCAACCCGCTTATTCCTGAACCTATGATGCCTGCAGATTTCATTATGGATTATTATTACCGGGTAAACAGCCGGGAAACCATTTATGTTTATTGACCTGAGCATGCATTATGGCAATGCATGAGGTTTCCGGAAATATTCAGCATAAGCCCCATGGATGTATATTTTAGCTTCGCTGGGTGCAACGGTAAAGTTCCTGCTGATAAGCTTTGTTGAAATACTCGATCAGTTCGTCACGGTTGAGGAAGTTCTCAATTTCCGGATTAAGTTTGTTCAATTGATCTTCCAGTTGAATGATGTTCTCTTTCATGATCATGGCATCCTGTTCCGATTCCACGGGTTGTTCCTGGAGCTTGTTTATTTTACAGACCAATTCGGCCTTCTTTTTTGCATATTCCTGTATTCTTTTAACCTCTGCTACATTCAGGCCACTCCGGTTATTTTCCGGTGGCTTTTCATGGTTTTTCTTTGGCGGGGTGGTCGTGCGGCGGGTTTCTTCCTGCGTGGTTTCCTGGGTTGACTTACAGGAAAAGGAAAGGACCAGGGCGAAAATCACAAGTGCTGCCGGTATGTTTTTCATGTTTTCCGGGGTTTAAAAGGATGTTTGTGTGTTTCCCCGGACCAGACGTTCCATAAGTTCCCTGCCGGGGATCCAAAACGTAAAAATAAGCGAAAATACCGTCAGGGCCAACAGGATTTTTTATTTCTACCGGTTTTTATTTCATCTCTTTCCTCAGGCGATGCAGATCCTTTTCCAATTGACGATGGATTTGCGGCATCAGGTCATAAATATCGGCAATACGCTTACGGTTTTGAACAATGTTTTTGTTTTCCGAAACTTCTTTTTCAATGTCAATCAGGCTGTCGTATATATTTTGTAAACCGACATATAAGAATGCGGGTTTTATTTTATGGATGAGGCGGAGTGCTTCCGGGCGGTCCTCGTCATACGCCTTCAGAATGGCGGCCAGGCTTTCCCCGGATTGCCGTATGAAGGTTTGGATAGCCGCTTCAATGAAAGCATAATTTCCGTGTGCCATTTGCAGGACAGAAGAGATGTCGTGGATGGGGTGTTGGTTTGCAGGAGGCTTTTGGTTTGTATGGTCTTCCCGCATTTTTTTGTCCATAACCTCGTTGATCTTCCTGATCAGGCTTTCCGAAGTGAAGGGCTTGGCGAGAAAGCCGTTCATGCCTTCCGAAATCAGTTCCCTTTCATGTTCTGCCATGGCATACGCTGTAACGGCGATGATCGGAATGTTCCGGATGTCTTCCGGCATCTTTTCCCGGATATGCCGGGTGGCTTCGATGCCATCCATGACCGGCATGCGGATGTCCATAAGTATCAGGTCGAACTTTTTTTTGTCCAGGACTTCGATTGCTTCTTTCCCATTGGTAACCGAAGCGGTGGAAAACCCATGGATTTTCATTTGGGTTTCCAGGATCCTGCGGTTGAATTCATCATCTTCAGCAATAAGAATATTCATGCAGTTATATTCATGTAATTAACAATCATTTGTTTATTAATTATAATAAACGGCTTGTTTCTGCAGCATCAAAGTTACTATATTTGATCAAATTTGAAGATGTGGTATCAATGGGAGAAATCATAAGGGTTTTGGCTGTCGATGATGATGAGTTCATACAAATAATCATAAAAAATGCTGTTCAGGGCTTTGGCTATCAGGTAAAGGTAGTTGGCAACGGCCTGGATTTTATGGATGCGTTTACGGTGGGCAATTACGATCTGGTGATCCTGGACATCAATATGCCGGTCATGGATGGATGGAACCTGATGCACCAGATACGTCATAATTTCCCGGAGCCAAAAAAAAACATACCGGCCATTGCACTGACAGGGCATACCGAGCTGGAACTGATTGAGCGGATCAAAAAGTCCGGGTTTAATTTTTATCTGACCAAGCCTTTTGCCCCCATTGCGCTAAAAAACATCATTGATCAATGTATTTCCGGTGAAGAGGGGTTTGCGGAGTATTTTGATGTTTCCGATGCTTCTTCCTCCCTTCACCCCGATATCCATCAACTGGAGTTTTATGCCGATGGCGATACGGATTTTTTGCGTAGCATCGTCACGACGTTTAATAAAAATGCGCCAAAAACGCTGGGATCGATGCAGGCATATTGCAGGGAAAAACGATGGGATGAACTGGCCGCGGAAGCTCACCGGTTTTCCCCGCATTTTGGTGTTCTGGGCATACAGCGTATGGCTTCCCTTGTTGATTCCATTCATGAGGAAGCATTAAAAGGCCGCCGGCAGGATGCTTTGCAGGATATGATCGATGACCTGGAGGGAAAAACCGGCCTGGTCATTGAAAAATTGAAGCAGTACATACAAAAATTATGAAATATATGAAAGTCCTGGTTTGCGAAGATGATGAAATGATCATGAAAATGGTGGAGTACAAGATGTCCCGCGAAGGCTATGAGGTTATTCTGGCGCGGAACGGAAAAGAAGCGGCGGAGAAGATCAAAACGCAGGATTTCGACCTGATCATAACCGACCTTCTTATGCCATACATGACCGGACTGGAGCTGGTCAATATTTTGCGTGAAAAACTGGGCAAGAAAACCCCGGTCATTGTGCTTTCAAAAATCGGTCTGGAAGAAACGGTGTTAAAAGCGTTCAATATGGGGGCCGACGATTATATGGTGAAACCATTCAGCCCCAGCGAATTGTCTGTCCGCGCCAGCCGGTTGTTACATAAAAATAAATAATCTGCCATGTTGCCAATCAGGAAGCTATTGTTGCCGGTTTTATTGATGAATTTCATCTTTACCGGAGTCATGGCCCAGGAGGTCACCAACGACTCCCTATACAAAAAAGCGCGCAAGCTGGCTTATGATCATAAATTCACTGAGGCCCGTTCCATAGGGATGGATATTCTGGATAAAGACAGCGCGTATTATGACGTCAGCGTATTGATTGGTCGGACCTATGCCTGGGAACATAAATACGATACCGCACGGATCTTTTTCCAGGATGTTCTGGACCATGAAAAAGGCTATTATGATGCCGTGGATGGCTTGATCGATGTTGAGTTATGGGCCGGGAACCTGGATACGGCCCTGTATTTTGCCAACCATGCCCTGGCGCATCATCCCAAGGAGGTGCGTTTTTTAAACAAAAAGGCGGAAATACTTTTGGAAAGCCGCCAGGGCAAGGAAGCGGAGCGGGTGATCCTGGAAGCCCTGGATGAGGAACCAGGCAATGAAGCATCGCGGGAACTCCTGAAAAAAATTGAAAAAGTCACCATCCTGAACCGCTTTCAACTGGAATACGATTTTGAATTTTTCGAGGACCCCTGGACCAAGCGCTGGCATCTCTTTGCCTTCAATTATATGCGCAAAACCCGCGCCGGAAATTTTATTTTCAGGGTTTACATGGGGGATATGGTTTCCAATGGGGAGCAGCCTCTGTTTCGGGAGGATCTGCAATTTCAGTATGAAGCAGAAGGATATCCCGTATTATCCAAATGGCATTACCTGCTGGTGTATTACAGCTTTTCGGACGGGACGCTGTTCCCCCGGCACCGTGCCGGACTGGAAATATACCAGAAGCTGCCCCGTTCGTGGGAAATATCACTGGGGGGACGCTATATGCGTTTTGTTTCTGAAGCGGATGAAAGCGATGATGTGTATGTTATTACCGGGACCGCTACCAAATACTGGAGAAAATATATGTTTACGTTCAGGCCTTATATTTCCCCCCAGGATAACCGGGTATCCCATTCCTATTTTCTGCATGCACGCCGTTTCCTGAAAGCATCCGATGATTATGTGTTCCTGGAACTGGGCATCGGCAATTCCCCGGATGAGCCTTCTTATTATACCGGAGGCATAGAGGAGTACAGGCTTGACAAGTACCATGCAAGGGCCGGGGTGCAATTGCTTTTTGCTTCCAGGTTTTTGCTGAATTTTGAAACAACTTATAAATATGAGGAATACCGTAACGGGACATACCGGAATGTGATCCGGCCCGGTATTAAAGCGGGATATTATTTTTAGTTTGCTGTATGATCCGGACATTGAACCATAGAATCCGAAAAACCACCAACGTGCTGACCTTTTTGCTGCTGGTCCCGTTGCTGTACCCGTTGGATTCCATGGCCAAGCCGGATCAGGATTCCCTGCTTTACCGTGTTCAGGTTGCTGCCCGGTATGGCCAGCCGTTGAACCGGGATGTCATACCGGAGAACCTGTGCCGGGATTATACGGTTTATGAAGGCCAGCACCTCGGATGGTTCAAATATACCGTAGGATATGCCCCTTCCTTTGATTCTGCGCTGCGCATGAGCAGATACATATCCGATGAATTTCTCATACATTCCCCGTTCGTGGTTAAATATATTTTTGGGGAGCGCATACCCATTGACCGGCTGTATTATAAAATACAAATCGCTGCTTCCTATAAAAAACCCCTTTATGTCAGGTCTTTAAAACGAAAATACGGGATCGGGCCCTATATTCCCGTTGCCGAGGAATATTACCCACCCTATTACCGGTATACCACCGGAGGGTTCGCTTCTTATGAAGAAGCCCGTGCATTTTTAAGGGATTTTAGGAGAGATTACGGTATTGACGGGGCTTTTATCGTTCCGTACTTGAATGGTCACCGGATCCGTGAACAGGATTCTGTTTCGTATCTCATTGATAATGAAGCGTATATAAATCGCCTGCCGTCCCGCCCGGAAATGTCCGAAGTTGAGGAACCCGCGGATACGGTGGAAACGCATGAAGGGATCAGCGGCGATACGGCTGTTGTTATGGCCGGGGATACCGTCATCAGGGAAGATACGATGGACGTACCTGTTGAAGAAAGGGCCGGGGGACCCCGGCTTGCTGAAAAGGACGAAGAAGACCCGTTCAGGGAAGGCATCCGGGATTTTTTGGATACCAGGATCGGTGGCAAGATCGCGGAATGGGGGAGCATTATCATTGATCATAGCTACAAGAGCATACTGATCATAGTTTTTTCTTTTGTGGTCTGTTTCCTGCTGATCAACCTGGTGATTGTCTTTTTGTTTATTATCCTGAATAAAATTCACCGGGAGTACATCAATGAGCGCGTCCGGACGCTGCGCAACAAGTACCAGGAATACCTGACCAATTATCTTTTCAACGGGGAGGAAAATGGCAGCTTCCGTAAGCTGGAGATGATCAGGGGGAGTTTTAAACGCCAGGTGCTGACCGATGAGATCTTGCACATGTATTCCAATGTTTCCGGAGAAGCCGATGTTAAGATGCGGGAATTGTATTTCAGGCTTAAACTGGATGAGGACTCGGTGCGAAAGATCCACCGGTACAGGTGGACTGCAAAAACACGGGCCATACGGGAGTTGGCCCGGATGAACGTGACACGCGCTGCTCCCCTGATCGAGAAGTACATCAACAGCAAAAACGACACGCTCCGCATTGAAGCACATATTGCAATGGTACGGATGCATAAAGATGATCCTTTTTCTTTCCTGGATAAGATCAACGATGAATTTACCCGGTGGGAACAATTAAACGTGCATGCCATAGCCCGTTTGTACGATATTTCGATACCCTCATTCAACCGCTGGTTTGATCGCGACAACGATTCGGTGGTCATCTTTGCCCTCCGGATGGCGGTGATATATCAGCAGACGGATCATTACAGCGATATTCTGGACCTAACATCCCATCCTTCGGAAAAGGTCCGGAAGGAAGCCATTATCGCCATCGGTAATATGCAATTGCGGGAGGGTATTTCACGACTCATACTTATTTATCCCACAGAACCATATAACAACCAACTGGAGATCCTGAAGGCGCTATATAAAATACCGGAAGTGAGTGAAATTGAATTCCTGGTGGAAAGGACACGCGAAGAGGATTTTGATCTGCAGCTGGAAGCCATGAAGGTTCTGAACAAGATCGGATGGGAGGGACAATATGTCCTTGAAGAGCTGGAAAAACGATATAATGATGAAGCCTTCAGCCGAAAGGTAAAACATGTAACCGACAAGAGAATATAGGATGTCAACCATTGAAACCATACGGATCATTTTTGAGAAGTTCATCATAACCTATGCCATCTGCATAGCCCTTTTCTATATATTCCTTGCCATTGTCTCTGTTTTTGTGCTGAGGGCCTATCTGCGGCGTAACCGTTTTGTTGACTATGAAGTGATGTTGTCTTCACCTTTTGCGCCGTCCATATCGGTGATCGCCCCTGCGTATAATGAGGAAAATACGATCGTTGAAAATGTCCGGGCATTGCTTTCACTTTTCTATCATGATTTTGAAGTGGTCATAGTGAATGACGGGAGTAACGATCATTCCCT
The DNA here is from genome assembly GCA_018400295.1 of Bacteroidales bacterium. Taxonomy (GTDB): domain Bacteria; phylum Bacteroidota; class Bacteroidia; order Bacteroidales; family B18-G4; genus M55B132. Next base: position 44,028 of record JAGYMZ010000016.1, read on the forward strand.
GCAGTGGGTAAAAGATGCATACGATCTGGAAAAGGTGGATTTTGCCGTGAATTACCGGATAGAAACACGGGAAATACGTGGCATATACAAATCCAGGAACCGCTCTTTCAGCAACCTCATTGTGGTTGATAAACAGAACGGAGGGAAAGCCGATGCATTGAATGCCGGCATCAATGTTTCGGGTAAGGATTATTTCGTTTCCATTGATGTGGATTCCATCATATCTTCGGATGCCCTGCTGAAGCTGGCCAAGCCTTTCATGGAAGCAAAGGAAAGGCGGATCATAGCTACCGGAGGTGTGATACGTATAGCAAACTCATGCGTGATCGAAGGGGGGGAGCTGGTGAGCATACGCCTCCCCGGGTCTTTCCTGGCAAAATTCCAGGTATTGGAATATACCCGTGCCTTTTTGATGGGCCGTATGGCCTGGAGCAAACTAAACGGCCTTTTGTTGATCTCGGGTGCACTGGGATTGTTCGATAAGGAGGTGGCTTCCAAATGTGGCGGGTATTATCCGAAAACCGTGGGCGAGGACATGGAACTTGTGGTCAGGATGCGCAGGTATATGGCGGATAATAACAAGCCATACCGCGTGGCTTATGTTCCCGATCCCCTGTGCTGGACAGAAGTGCCTTCGACCTTCAGGGTATTGGGCAGACAACGGAGCCGGTGGACACGGGGCACGATCGATACACTGCGGATACACAGGAAACTGTTTTTTAATCCCCGGTACGGAAGGATGGGATTGTTCTCATATCCCTATTGGTTCTTTTTTGAATGGCTTGCACCTGTTGTGGAAATGGTCGGACTCTGTTATTTTATCCTGATCGCACTGTTTGGCGCCGCGAACTGGATCTTTTTCTTCATAATCCTGGGATTTGTGTACTTCTTTTCCATCACATTTTCTACCTATGCCATTCTTTATGAAGAACTCACCTTCCATAAATATGAAAAGAAATGGGATGTTTTCCGGCTGTTTCTTTATTCGTGGATAGAGCCCATCCTTTTTCATCCCTTCATCCTTTTCTGGGCAATTAAGGGTAATTTTGATTATTTCATCGCAGGGAAAAAAGGTTGGGGCAACATGCGGCGGGATGGTTTCGGGGAGTTTAACTCCAAAACCCTTAGGAAGCGTAAGAAGGGGAAGGGGTGACATGCAACGTGCAGGACTTTTCCCGGGTGGGGATGCCGGTCCGGTCAATGATTTATTACAGGGCTTGATTCAATCTGTTGTGGTATTTCTCCAATACCTTCTTCATTACCGGATAATAATACGACCAGAAAAAATACTCCCGGTCGTGGTTGCTTTCATCTTTTGACAGAAGCTTATGGACTCCGGATATGCCGGAAAACCTTACAAAATGAAAAGAAATTTCGTTATCGCAGAAATCCCCGGAGAAATACCAGGTCAGGTGGTCGTGCCGGTTACGGACGGCGGCCGGGTAAACGGTGGAGAGGCCGTGGTCTCTGAGCAGCTTTGATCCTTCTGCATTGGGGAATACATGTATGCCCGACAGGGTTTCGTTGATGCTGTCGTTTGGGACAATGATATCAAACCAGTAGGCGTAACAGATCTCTGCCGGTATGCCGAACTCCTTTGTGTATACTTCAGGTGTGCGGATAAGTGGGATCTCTTTTTTCAGGTGGGTTTCATTTTCAAGGATGCAAATGCGTTGGTTTTCATGCACAAAAACCACCCCGGATTTGGTAAAATCCCAGGGCTGCCCGTAGTTACGGGTATAGAGCCGTACTACCCATTTGGGAAGGTCCTCGTTGCCGGTGGTATCCAGTGAACTGAAATACCGGGCTGTCCAGCCGGTCCAATGAAAGCCGAAAAGTTCCTGGGCCCGCTTTCTTACCTTTCCGGATGTCGGGTGGCCCAGAAAATTGAATTCGGCCACCAGCAGCTTTTTATCTGCCTGCATGTGTTCCAGAATCCCTATCTCTTCCTGGTCCAGTCCGCCATGGATCAGCCGGCTGAATTCGTTTAAGTTGTCCTTCAGATACCAATCGTTGTAATAAACGCCGTATACATCCGCAATGTAGGCCATATCATAGCTGCCGGCAACGCTGTCCAGTCCCCTCCGGCTTAACCCTTCGAAATCCCGGATTTCATAGTCCAGGCCATCCCCCGGATGAAAACCGTAATAGTCTTCTTTTTCATTGTACAGGTCTCCCCCGGGCTTCACATACTTTAAATGGGTCAGGATCCAGTGAATCCCGCGGTGCTCCTGGTATTTCTTGTTGGGGACCGTCTTATCGACGATCAGGATGTCCATGGGCTTTTTTGTCCGGAATTCCCAGCTTAGCCATAATATTACAGGAATAAGAAGTAACAGTACAAGGATTGCGTAGGCAAAGATTTTTCTGGCCATTTGATCACGTTTTGATTTTTATGAACCGGTCAGCTCCGGTACAAACCGTTGCATGGGTCTGTTTGCTTTTTTTTATTTATTTCGTGTGCAGGCAGCTCCGGGCCTTTTCAAGGAAATTTCTTGTAGATGCCTTGAAATACGCCAGGTTATACGTTATTTTATCCGGAGCGGTTTCATCCTCTGCGGCGTTATTGGCAAGGATCCGTAACGCATCCCCAAAATACATGGGTATTGTACCTGTCGGCACCGTATCCGGGTCGATCGGGCACAGGGCATGCCTGCCGGTTGATACGTTGAAATGTACCGGTCCGTGGGGTCATCTCCCCCGGGAAGGTGTCGTGGTTGTGTTCCCTCCCGTGTGGGTTGTTGTGGGCCACTTTTCCGGCGATGCGGAAGGATCCCGCTATATGTCACGGATCCCCCATTTCTCAAGCCCACAGGTTTTTCGGGTATTCACCCCGGGCAACCATTGCGGCCAGTTTCCGGCGCACTGCTTCCCGGTCCTCTTTATGGGTCATGCCAATCCATGAAGCCGGTGTATCAAGCACCCGGACCTGCAGCTCCCCCGCATGGATCAGTTCGTTGATGGCGGAGGGGATGAGGAATTCTTCCTGTTTTCCGGGATCGTGATTTTCCAGGAAGTCCCTGAACTTTTCTCCCAGCCGGGAAAAGATCCTGGGCATGAAGCCCCACATGTTCATGGACACGGTCGTATCCGGTTCCAGTTGCCGGTCTTTCTTCCCGGTACAATACAGGATGGTCCCGTTCTCCTTCCGGATCCTGTGCAATTCTATGATGTTTCGGAGCAGATGGCCCTCATCGGCCTCACAAATGGCCCTGGTAACTGCTCCATGGGCCGACAGGGTGTTTTTTACCTCATATCCCACCAGGCAGGCCATATCCTGTTCCCTGTTACTGTACAGGAACTCACCTGCCTTCTGAAATGATTCCCGCCCGTAGAAATCGTCTGCATTGACGACAAGGAAAGGACCCGTAACTGCCTTTCGTGCGGTCCAGACCGCGTGGGCCGTACCCCAGGGTTTTGTTCGCCGGCAGTTGCCCCCGGTGCTTTCCGGAAGGTCGTTTATGTCCTGAAAAACCGCCCGGACCGGTATGTGTATGGATATCCTGTTCATGACCGACTTTTTGAACCCCGGATACATGTCGCGGCGTATGATAAAGACCACCTCACCAAAGCCTGCCCTCAGGGCATCGTAGATGGAGTATTCCATGAGGGTCTCTCCGGAAAGGCCGACCCCGTCCGTTTGTTTCAGTCCTCCGTACCGGCTGCCCATTCCGGCAGCCATGATGAGCAATGCAGGTTTCATAGCATGATTTTTATTCCAGGATACGCATGCGGCCCCATAGCCGGTACAAATATACGGCGCTTCCCATGGCGATCAAAGTCATCACCGCTGCCCATCCGTACCGTCCGTAAATCCAGTAGCCGGTTGAAAAAAGCAGGCTGTAGATCAGCAGGCAGCCCACCAGCATGCCGATGATGCCCACAGGTACGTCCCATTTCCGGCCCTTTTCCGGGTCCAGCTTCACGCCTTCCTGACGGGCCTCTTCCAGCACCTTTCGCCATCCCGGTCCGCCAGGGTGTACCAGGCGGTAGAATTTCCTCAGGGTCTGCGTGTCGGCCGGCCGGGTGAGCAGGGTGACCCCGACCCAGCAAATGGTAGTGACGGCTACGCCGGACAAAAGCTGTATCGCGGGCGTAATTCCCGGAAGTCCTGTCAGCGGGTGAAGGATCTGGAAATAAATGGCTACCAGGAAGGAAACGATCATGGCGGTGATCTCGCTATACGCGTTGATGCGGTACCAGAACCAGCGCAGGATAAAGATCAGTCCGGTCCCCGCCCCGATCTGCAACAGTATCTGGAAGGCCTGCAGGGCGTTGCTCAGCAGCAGGGCCAGTGCCATGGCGGTGGCCATCAGCAAAACGGTGGATATCCTGCCGGCACGCACCTGTGTCTTTTCGTTGGCTTCCGGGTTGAGGAAGCGCTTGTAAAAATCGTTCACAAGGTATGATGAGCCCCAGTTCAGGTGGGTGCTGATGGTCGACATGAAGGCGGCGATCAGGGAGGCGACCACCAGTCCGCGGAAACCGTTGGGCAGCCGGCTGAGCATGGCCGGGTAGGCGAAGTCATCGCGCACGAACTGCATGTCCGCATCCGGGAAGGCTTCTTGCATAGAAGCGATGTCGGGGAACACGATGATGGAGGCCAGGGCCACGATGATCCATGGCCATGGGCGCAGGGCATAGTGGGCCAGGTTGAAGAGCAGGGTAGCCTTTACAGCCCCCTTTTCGTTGCGGGCCGAGAGCATGCGCTGGGCGATGTATCCCCCTCCGCCGGGCTCGGCCCCCGGGTACCAGACGCTCCACCACTGCACGGCAATGGGCAGGATGAGCAGGGTGATGAACACCTCCGTGTTGCTTACATCGGGCAGGAGATCCAATTTGGGCATGACTTCCCGGTGGGTGATCAGTTCGCCGAGACCCCCCACTTCCGGCAGGTTGGTCACGAAGATGGCCGCCCCGATAGCCCCGATCATGGATATGATGAACTGGAAAAAGTCGGTCAGCAAAATGCCCCTCAACCCGCCCAGGGTGGAGTAGATCACCGTCACGGTCAGGGCCACGATGAGGGTCTGGGCCGGGGTCCAGTTCAGCATCACGGCGCCGATCTTGATCATGGCCAGGGAAACGGTGGCCATGACCATCACGTTGAAGAAAAAGCCCAGGTATATGGCACGGAACCCCCGGACGAAGGCGGCCATCTTGCCGCTGTAACGGATCTCATAGAATTCCAGGTCGGTCAGGATGCCCGAGCGTCGCCACAACTTGGCGTAGATGAAGACGGTCAGCATGCCGGTCAGCAGAAAAGCCCACCAGGCCCAGTTGCCGGCCACCCCGTTCTGCCGTACGATGTCGGTCACCAAATTTGGTGTGTCGCAGGAAAAGGTCGTGGCTACCATGGAGATGCCCAGCAGCCACCACGGCATGTTGCGTCCCGAGAGGAAGTATTCGGAATAGCTTTTGCCCGCCTTACGGGAGACCAGCACACCGATCGCCACGGAAACAGCAAAGAACGCAAGGATGATGGCCCAATCGGATGCGTTGAGGATCATGTTGAGGTTTTTAGTCTGGGCAAAAATAAAAAACATATTTCACCTTCGGGATGAAATGCAACAATTACTGAAGGCAGTGTTCATTGTTTATTGTTCATTGTTCCGGGTTTCGGGTCCGCGTCTAGAATTCAATAACCTGTTGCTGTACTACGAGCCACGAGCTAACGCTGAGAAGATAAAAGACAAAAGGATAAAGATAAAAGTGGAACTGTCCTCTCTCCCCTGGTCTGAGTGGCATCACGGTAAGTCGGCAGATTATGGGCGCCCCGTCAGGGGCGCAACTCCGGTAGCGAAGCGAGATAAAG
>JAGYMZ010000017.1 GCA_018400295.1 Bacteroidales bacterium
AATTGGAATATACTCAACAATCGGGAAAAACCTGGATGAAGTAAAGGATTCATTATACCACGGTCGATCAGGCATTGTGCTTGATCCGGAAAGAAAAAAATTCGGGTACCGGTCCGGTTTGACAGGCAACATTGAGCGGCCCGTTTTAAAAGGGTTGCTCGATCGCCGTACAAGGGTTTGTATGGCGGAACAAGGCGAATATTCATACATGGCTACACGGGAAGCATTTGAAAATGCCCGGATTGATCAGGAATTTTTGGAAAAAAATGAAGTCGGTTTGTTTTACGGTAACGACAGTTCTTCTACACCGGTCATTGAATCCATTGATATTCTCCGTGAAAAGGGCAATACACAAATGATGGGTTCGGGAGCCATTTTTCGCTCCATGAATTCCACCATTACCATGAACTTTGCTGTAATTTTCAAGATCAAGGGAATAAACATCACGGTGAGCGCTGCATGTGCCAGCGGATCCCATGCCGTCGGACTGGCGACCATTATGATACGGAATGGGCTGCAGGATTGTGTGGTTGCCGGGGGCGGCCAGGAGGTCAATAAGTATTCGATGGGTAGCTTCGATGCTTTGAATGCTTTCTCCATACAGGAAGAAGAACCCACAAAAGCTTCCCGGCCTTTTGACCGGGACAGGGATGGATTGGTGCCCAGTGGTGGCGGGGCCACACTTGTGCTGGAAAGCTATGACCACGCCGTAAAAAGAGGTGCCCCAATACTTGCGGAAGTGTTGGGCTATGGGTTTTCCTCAGATGGTGTACATATTTCCCAACCCACCATTAACGGCCCCAGAAGAGCTATGGAAATGGCCATCAAAGATGCGGCAGTTGAACTGGATGCGATAGATTATATTAATGCCCACGCTACCTCGACACCGGTTGGCGATATGAACGAAGCAAAAGCCCTGAATAATGTTTTTGGCAATGTAAAACCGCTGATAAGCTCCACCAAATCAATGACTGGTCACGAAATGTGGATGGGAGGTGCCAGCGAGATCATTTATTCGCTTTTGATGATGCAGGGATCCTTTGTTGCCCCGAATATTAATTTTGAAAATCCTGATGAACATTCCGGACTGCTGAACATTACCAATAAGCGTGTGGATAAGAATATCGATATTTTCCTTTCTAATTCCTTTGGCTTCGGAGGAACCAATTCTTCCATTATTGTGAAAAAAATCTAATGCTTGTACATTTCCTTTTTATTTAATAATTTTGCACAGTCTGATAAGCTTATAACATATCGATAAAAAGCACGGTTGTTCAATGAAAAAGGAAGAAATTATAGATAAGGTAAATGCCTTTCTGGTGGAAGAATTCGAGATCGAACAGGATCTTATAAACCCGGATGCAACCTGGAGTGATATCGGTGTGGATTCGTTGGATTTTGTGGACATTGTTGTCATCGTTGATAATACATTTGACATTAAGCTGAAGGGTGAAGATATGGCTGATGTCAGAACCCTGAACGATTTTTATGATTTCCTGGAAGGAAGAATGAACAAAAAAGCTTCCTGATGCGATACCACCACTGATTGAAATATTCAACTATGTCTTCTTGGAAAGGAAAAACCCGGGGAGGATTGCTGGGTTATCGGATCTTTATTTTTATTTTACGGAATGTCGGATTGATCCCCGCATATGGTTTATTGTATGTGGTTTCGGGGTATTACTGGCTTTTCACAAACAAAAAATATCCGGTGTATTATCTGCATAACCGTCTGGGATATTCAAAAACCAGGGCTTTCTTTCTTGCTTACCGGATGTATCATAACTTTGGCCGGGTCCTGATCGATAAGGTGGCCGCTCTCAGTGGGTCTTATACGAAATTTACCTACAATTTCGAAGGGGAACACCACCTGCATTCTTTGAAAGATGGAGGCATGTTGATCGGTGCACATGTAGGTAACTGGGAAATTGCCGGTGAATTGCTGAAAAGGATCGATACCCCCGTCCATATTGTTATGTTTGATGAAGAACATCGCCGGATCAAGAAGATGCTTGAAAATGTGATGAAAGGGAAGACCTTTTCCATGATCCCCATTAAAAAGGATATGAGCCACATTTACCGGATCAACCATGCATTGAAAAATAAAGAATTGATCGTTATGCATGGCGACCGCTACGTGGAAGGCAGCAAGACCATCCGTGCCCGGTTTTTGGTTGAGGATGCTGATTTTCCGGCAGGTCCCTTTCATATTTCCGTCAAATTTGGTGTTCCTGTCACTTTTGTTTTTGCCCTTAAAGAAACCCGGCGGCATTATCATTTATTTGCCACCCCGCCCAGGAAATATATTCCTGGGCCAACAAATAACCGGGAGGAAACACTGCAGGAACTGGTAAAAGATTATATTTTTGAACTGGAGAACAAGGTGAGAACGTATCCTCTGCACTGGTTTAACTTTTACGATTTCTGGGGAGTTGATAAGTAAATGAAGCACAAAATACTATTTATTTCTGCCAATCGATTCAAGGAGCCATATCCGGTCTACCCGCTCGGCATTTCATATCTCTGCACCTATTTAAGGAAGCATTTTCCGGAAGCTGAAATGAAGGTTTTTGACATGAATTTGCATGATCCTGAAGATCTTTCCGGGGTCATCCATCAGTTCAAACCTTCCTATATCGGCGTATCTCTGAGAAATGTGGACAATGTTGATTCCATCAAACAGGAAAGCTTTTTCCGGGAGTATCAGGCGATCATCAAGGTATGCCGCGAACATAGCCAGGCCCCCGTATTGCTTGGGGGATCGGCATATTCTATTTTCCCGGAATTGTTTTTTAAAAAACTTTTGCCGGATTACGGGTTTATCGGGGAGGGGGAGAAAAGCCTGTGTGAATTTATTCGCAGGCACAGCTCAGGCAGGGGTTTTCTGGATATTGAGGGACTTGTATTTCAAAACAATGACCGCATCAATGTGAACATGCGTAAGGAATACTCCGGCAAACTGGCCCTGGCATTTGATGAAAGCCTGGTGAATTATTACTGGAGCAGGAGCGGAATGCTGAACATCCAAACCAAAAGGGGATGTCCCTTCCATTGCATCTATTGTACCTATCCAATTATTGAAGGGCATAAGGTCAGGACACTGGATGCGGATGAGATCGTAAAAACCTTGTCGGAAATGAAAAGCAAAAAGGGTATCGATTATGTTTTTTTTACAGACTCGGTATTTAATATCCAAAAAGGATTTAATACGGAACTGGCGGAAAAAATGATCGATGCAAAACTGGATGTGAAATGGGGCGGGTATTTTACGATCCGGGATCTGGACAAAGAACATCTTGTGTTGCTGAAAAGGGCCGGATTGACGCATATTGAATTCGGAACGGAGTCGCTCAGCGATAAAACCCTGAAAAATTACGGGAAAAGTTTTACGGTTGATGATGTGATAAAGGTTTCCGCGCTTTGCCGGGAGGTGGATGTTCATTATGCACATTTTCTTATCCTGGGAGGCTTTGGCGAAGATAACGATACCCTGAATGAAACATTTGAAAACAGCAGGAAAATTGAACGGTCTGTTTTTTTCCCTTACGTAGGTATGCGTATATATCCTGGTACACGGTTGCATCAAATTGCATTGAAGGAAGGAATGACGCAAAAGCAGGATGATCTTCTGGAACCGGCTTACTATATTGCTCCGGGTATTGATATTGAAGACCTGAAGGCCCGGGCATCCAAAACAGGTAAAAGGTGGGTCTTCCCGGATGAAGATCTTAGCCGGGGCATGAAAAGAATGCGGATGAAGAATGTTAAGGGACCGCTTTGGGAATATCTGATACAGGGGTGACCGGCCAGTGCCTGAAAGACTGATCCGCAAAAAGCACCAACGAAAGAAAGTACATTGTGCCATGAAAAAGATACTGATCGTTTACTATACGCAGTCCGGGCAAATAAAGGAAATCCTGGACCAACTGACCAAGCCTTTGCAGGATGAAGCGTTTGAATTGACCTTTGAGGAACTCCGGCCGGTTGATCCGTTTCCATTTCCCTGGTCAAATGATTCGTTCTTTGATGCTTTTCCCGAATCGGCACTGGGGATCCCGTGCAGGCTTAAGCCCATGGAATTTGACCCCGATAAGGATTACGATCTGATCATACTGGCATACCAGGCATGGTTCCTGTCCCCTTCCATTCCTTTCTGGTCATTTATGTTGTCTGACCATGCAAGGAAGGTTATTTCCGGAAAACCCGTGATAACGCTGTTGGGTGTTCGCAATATGTGGATCATGGCCCAGGAAAGGGTGCGGAATATAATCCGTGATTATGGCGGTAAGCTGGAAGGAAATATTGTATTGCAGGACCGGCATCAGAACCTGATAAGTGTCATCACGATCGTGCATTGGTTGTATACAGGTGATAAAGGTTCCTTTGGCGTGTTTCCCCCGGCGGGGGTTTCCGGGGAAGACATCATGGAGTCTGTTAAATTCGGCCATCCGATCCGGAAGGCGATCCTGGAAGATGATCTTGACGATCTGCAGGACAAACTGGTCGCCCGGGGTGCGGTGAAAATTGTCCCCGACCTGATGAGCACAGAAAAAAAGGCGATCCATATGTTCAGGGCCTGGGCAAAGTTTGTCCGGAAAAAGGGAGCACCCGGAGACCCTTCAAGGAAAACCCGGACCAACTTGTTTAGGATATACTTGTTTACGGTAATATACCTTGTTTCACCCATCGTCTCTATGCTGTTCTATCTTACATGGGTCTTTGCCTTTCGCCGGATACGTAAAAATATCAGATATTACAGGGATCTCAGCGAATAGGAAATATGTTAAATTTGTAATTGATATCTTTGCCGGATCAAAATCAGGACCTACATGATGAATTCTGTTTACATTACAAGATTGGCTAAATTTCTACCGAACCAACCGGTGCATAATGAGGAGATGGAAGAATACCTGGGACTGATCGACAATCAGGCATCCAAAGGAAAAGGACTGGTACTCCGGAATAATGGGATAAAAACCCGGTATTATGCGCTTGACAAACAAGGTGCCGTCACACATACAAATACCGGAATTACGGTAGAAGCCATTAAGAAGCTGTTGGGAAAGAACTTCGGGGCTGGCGATATTCAATTGCTCTCCTGTGGTACCACTTCGCCGGATCAATTGTTGCCGTCACATACTTCCATGGTCCATGGAGCATTGCAATGTCCTCCGGTGGAGATCATGTCCCCATCGGGTTCCTGCAATGCCGGCATGCAGGCCATGAAATACAGTTATCTCTCCATAAAAAGCGGCAACACAAACAATGCGGTTTGTTCCGGGTCGGAACGTTTGTCTGTTTTCATGCTGTCCGATCGTTTTGAGTGCGAATCGAAACACCTGAAAGAGCTGGCAAGAAATCCCATCATCGCATTTGAAAAAGATTTTTTACGATGGATGCTCTCGGATGGATCCGGTGCTGCCCTGCTTGAAAACAAGCCCAATGAAAGTGGTTTGTCGCTCAGGATCGAATGGATCCACTTACGGTCCTATGCCAATGAATTGAATACCTGTATGTATGCGGGAGGGGAAAAAATGGATGATGGCGAATTGAAAGGATGGCTTGATCACGATACGCAGGACTGGCTTGGGAAATCCTTGTTTTCCATAAAACAGGATGTCAAATTGCTGGGTGCGAATATTATTCAGAAGGGAACTGAATATTTGGCTGAAGTTTTGGAGGAACGTAATTTTGATGTAGGGAATATTGATTATTTCCTGCCCCACATATCTTCGGAATATTTCAGGGAGCGGATCATTGAAGAAACACGAAAATACGGAATAGAAATACCCCAGGAAAAATGGTTCACCAATCTTACACGCCTTGGAAATGTGGGCTCAGCTTCGGTGTATCTGATGCTGGAAGAATTGTTTCATTCGGGTGCATTGAAAAAAGGGGATAAATTGTTTCTGATGGTACCGGAAAGTGCCCGTTTTTCATATACATATGCGTTATTGACTGTTGTTTAAAAACATTGACATGTATCAATTTGTTATTCCTTTGGGTATTCTGACATATATTCTTCTGACCATAACAATGTTTATGGGGCTGAGGATTTTTAAAGTCAGGTTTAAAATTCACAGGTTGTTTGGGATCCTGACTTTTATAAGTGCTTCATTGCATGCAGGATTGGTATTATATTTGTCTTACTTTGAGTGAACATCCCGGATCCCGGAGCAACACGCATATTGTTAAATGCTTAAAATCAAAATATTATGAAAACGCAACGATTTTTTATTATTGCACTGTTTTTTTTGTTTGCCGGAACCCTCATGGCGACTTCTCCAAAAAAAGTGGAACTGAAACTGGATCGTGAGACCGGAGCGCTTACCGTGACGGTTGTTCACCCCAGTAAAAATGTAGAGCGACATTATATTGATGAGATCGTGGTTGAAGTTAACGGAACGGAGGTGATCCTGGAAGAATATGAAGAACAGGAGGCCAAAAAGGAGTTTCAGGCTATCTTTGTTTTGAAAGACCTTGAAAAAGGGGATAAAATTAAAGTCATTGCGAAATGCAATCAGTTTGGAAGGAAATCCGAAAAACTTACGGTTGAATGATCCTCCCAATGAAGCGTCATGAACATTGATAACGATGAAGCCGGAATTGTTCGCCTGATCCCGCAAAAGCCACCTTTTGTAATGGTTGGAAAGGCAATTTGTTCGGATGAGATGCATACGGAAACGGAGTTTTACATCCGCAGCGACACCATTTTTGTTGAGGACGGCTTTTTCAGGGAACCCGGACTGATCGAAAATATGGCTCAGACCATGGCTGTACGTGGTGGCCTTGCCAGAAAAAGCGGGGACAAAAAAGCACAGGTGGGCATGATCGGTGCGGTAAAGAATTTCCGTTGTTACAGGCTTCCACGGATGCATACAACGATCAGGACCAGGATTGTTCTGGAAGGGGAAATACTGGGTGCAGCAATGATCCGGGGTGCCGTTTTCCAGGCTGATGAAAAACTTGCAGAGTGTGAAATGAAAATATTTATGAAAGAGGATAATGAAAACCTTTACCCGGGATGAAAAAGAATGAGGTACCACAGGATAATGCCGACATGTTGGAAGGTAAATTCCGGGAGCCCTGTTACGCAGTGGATGAAGATGGTAAATATATTACCGTTCCCAGTGTGGGCTGGGAGGCTAAGAATGTTGTCATGCAGCAGGCCTGGGACCACATACGGAAAAGGGTGAAGGAAGTCAAGCGTAAGGTGGATGAAGGGAAGTTAAGTCCGCTTGCTTACCATATGGAAAAACAACAAATGGATCCCAAATTGCTGGGCAGTTATGTTGGCTTGAAAAAAAAGAAAGTCAAAAAGCATTTAAAACCCTCCGGATTTGATGATCTGAGCCCGGAAATGCTTGCCTCCTATGCCAGGGCATTAAATATTTCGGTAGATGAGTTGAAATGTACAGATGAATAACGAATGACCAATGGTTGAAGAATGAAGATAGATTTCGAGCATAATCAATCCGCACATTGTGAGAACGGAGTGACTTCCAATCTTTTAAATTACTATGGCTTAAAGCTGAGTGAACCTATGGTTTACGGGATTGGCTCGGGTCTTTTCTTTGCTCATATGCCTTTTGTAAAAGTAAATTCAATCCCCGTAACTTCTTTCAGGCCTTTCCCCGGTGTGATCTTCAGGCGTGTCACCCGGCAAATGGGCATTACCATACGCAGGAAAAAATTTCGCGATCCGGATAAGGCAATGAAAGCGCTGAATGAAGTTGTGGATAAAGGTATACCTGCCGGATTGCTCGTGGGTGTTTATCATCTGACGTATTTCCCGGGGCCGTATCGTTTTCATTTCAATGCGCACAATATTGTTATTTTTGGCCGGGAGAACGGGAATTACATTGTGAGTGACCCCATCATGGAAACACCGGAGGAACTTTCTTACGATGACCTGAAAAGGGTGCGTTTTGCAAAAGGCCTGTTTGCCCCCAACGGCCATATGTATTATACCCTGGAAAAACCGGGGGATATTGATCTAAGGACAGCCATAACCAACGGGATTAAAAAATCATGCCACGACATGCTTGCAATCCCCGTTCCCATGTTTGGCGTGAAAGGGATCCGGTATATGGCCCGTAAAGTGAAAAAATACCCGGAAAAGCTGGGCCCTGAAAAAGCCAGTTTATACCTTGGGCAGATTGTGAGGGCCCAGGAGGAAATAGGTACTGGCGGTGCCGGGTTCAGATTTATATATGCCGCTTTTCTTCAGGAAGCCCGGGATGTTCTTAAAAATGATAAGCTCCTGGCATTGTCGGAAAATATGACGGCGGTGGGTGATCTTTGGCGCGAATTTGCCATAACCGCGGCCCGGATCGTTAAAAACAGGTCCAATGAAACAGAAACCTATCCTGTGGCTGCAGATATTTTATTTGAAATTGCGGATAAAGAAGAGAATATTTACCGTGAGCTTAGAAAGGCGGTGGACTAAATGATGTTCCCGCGATAAGCTTAAAAAACGTGTACAAACTGCCTGTACTAAAATAAACCAGCGTATCTTTACACCAACCATGAGGAGAGTATTTGCTGTTGCCGATAATGTTATTACATCACTGGGATTTTCAACCGAGGCGAACATCGCAGCACTTCGATCAGGGGAATGTGGCATCCGCCTGAACAATGACCCTTCCCTGACCATTTCCCCGGTTCCCCTTTCACTTGTTAATTCAGATAACCTGGATAATGCTTTCAGTGCCCTGGCTGAACCGAAGGGATTTACCCGCTTCGAAAAACTCTTTTTTCTTTCTGCAAGCCGGGCCTTGGGAAGTGTGCATTTTAACTGGAAAGGAAAGGATACCATACATATCCTGGCGACTACCAAAGGCAATATTGACCTGCTGGAAAGGAAAAATATGGGAAAATATTCCCGGGAAAGGCAATATATAAGGGATTCTTCCGCCAGGGCAAAAGATTTTTTTGGTTTTTACCACATGCCGGTCGTTGTTTCCAATGCATGCATTTCCGGTGTTCTTGCCTTGAATGTTGCACGTCTTTTAATTCAACATGGAAAATACAGGCATGCTGTGGTTACCGGTGCCGATATATTATCCGGGTTTGTGATCGCCGGTTTTCATTCTTTTCAAACCTTAAGTCCCGGCCCCTGTAAACCCTTTGATGAAAGCCGTGATGGCCTTACCCTGGGTGAAGGAGCTTCTACGGTCGTGCTTACTTCGGATCCGGAATTAAAGGGGAATAAGAAGCGCATAGCATTGCCCGGCGGAGCATCCAGCAATGATGCCAATCATATATCAGGCCCATCCAGAACGGGCGAAGGCTTGGTCCACGCAATTACCCGGACAATGAACGAAGGCGATATTACCGCTTCGGAAGTTGATTTTTTGTCGGCACACGGAACAGCGACAGCATATAACGATGAGATGGAGTCCAAAGCATTTTCGGAATGCAGACTGGAAAGGGTCCCTGCGAATAGCTTTAAAGGGTATATAGGACATACCCTGGGCGCATCGGGCATTATTGAATCCGTGTATTCCATGGAATCCATACGGCAAGGGATGCTTTTTAAGACCCTGGGTTATGAAAAGCATGGTGTGAGCAAATCCCTGAATGTGATCAGGGAAAATAAGCATACGGAAATACATCGCGTCCTTAAAACGGCTTCCGGATTTGGAGGTTGTAATGCCGCGATGATTCTGTCAGATACCTGTTAATTATGGTTTCGAAGGATGACATCACCATAACCGGCAGTTGCCGCATTACGGGAAACAGCGCCTTTTTAAATGGCGAACCCTATTTCAGTTCCGCTGAAAAGGAGGCTTTCCCTGTATTTATGAAAGCGCTGTATAAAAAGGTCGGTCCCGGATATCCGAAGTTTTATAAAATGGACCCTTTAACAAAGCTTGGTTTTATCAGTGCAGAGCTGCTTTTGACAGATAATGCCAGGACCGGCTTGTATCCGGAACAATCAAGGGGTATTGTGCTGATGAACGCATCTGCTTCTGCAGATGTCGACAGATCATTCCAGAAAACAATAGAGGATAAAGAGGATTATTATCCAAGCCCGGGGCTCTTTGTATACACCCTGCCCAATATTATGGCGGGTGAAATTGCTATACGGCATAAGTTGAAAGGGGAAAATACGGTTTTTATACTGCCAACATTTTCTATGGAATTCCTCACAGATTATGTAGATTTGCTGTTTGAAACACAGAAAGTAACTTGCTGCCTGGCCGGTTGGGTTGAAGTGGATGATAAGGATTATGATTCGCTTTTATTGATCCTGGAAAAAGGAGGTAAAAAGAAGGAAAATGCTTATAAGCTCCCTTTTACCAAGGATGTTCTTGAGAATTTATATAAACCAGATTGACACATGGAAGCACTGATTGAAAAGCTTAAAAAGGAAATAATCGAAGCACTTAACCTGGAAGATATTGAACCGGAAGATATTAAAGCCGATGATCCTCTGTTCGGGGACGGTCTTGGACTTGATTCTATTGATGCACTGGAACTGATCGTCCTTTTGGAAAAATCCTATGGGATAAAGATCGAGGATCCCAAAGATGGGAAGAAGATCTTTTATTCACTCCGCACCATGGCCGAATATATTTCCAGCCACCAGAAAAAATAGGGATACATGCCGGAAAGAATATTTGTTACGGGAATAGGGTTGATCACGGCTGCCGGGAAAAATGTCCCGGAGAATGAACATTCCCTTCGTACTGGCCATAGTGGTATAGGGGAGGTGAAATTCCTGAACACTGTTCATAAAGAAATACCGGTAGCTGAGGTAAAGCATGATGATAAAGCACTGTTTGACCTGGCAGGTATCCCATACAGGGAAGGGTATACGCGGACTGCATTGCTGGGCATGATCGCTGCCGGCGAAGCGATGCAGAACGCTGGAGCTGACCCTGGCGGCCCGCGGACCGGCCTGATCTCGGCAACTACTGTGGGGGGCATGGTTAAGAGTGAAAACCATTATTTTGATTTTCTCAGGAACGATGAAAGCAATATATACATCGGTACACATGACTGTGGCGATAGTACGGAAAAGATAGCCCGGCGGCTGGGCATACATGGTTTCAGGAGCACGATCAGCACGGCATGTTCCTCTTCGTTGAATTCGATCATCCTGGGTGCCCGTTTGATCCGTGCCGGTAAGCTTGACAGGGCTTTGGTGGGTGGGACCGATGCATTATCCAGGTTTACATTGAACGGGTTTAATTCCCTGATGATCCTGGACAGGGAAGGATGCAAGCCCTTTGATAAAAACCGGAACGGGCTGACATTGGGAGAAGGTGCCGGCTACCTGGTGCTGGAATCTGAAACCGAAGTCAGGAAACGCAATGCAATGGTGCTCGCGGAAGTGACCGGATGGGCCAATGCCAATGATGCTTTTCACCAGACCGCCTCTTCTCCTGAAGGGACCGGTGCTTTTATGGCTATGGAAAAGGCGCTGGAGACAAATCATATACAAGCCGATGCTATTGATTACATTAATGCCCATGGAACCGGCACCATAAACAACGACCTTTCAGAAGGAAGGGCCATTGAGAAACTTTTTGGTGATCGTATACCCCGTGTCTCATCTACAAAAGCATATACAGGACATACCCTGGGCGCAGCCGGATCCGTGGAAGCGGTTTTTTCGGTTGTTTCTATTGTCAGAAATGTATTGATCCCTAATATGCATTACCGGGATCAAATGCCGGAACTTCATTTTGCTCCGGAAACAGAATATAAAGAGGAAGCCGGAATACGAACCGTGATAACCAATTCGTTTGGTTTTGGAGGGAATAATTCTTCTCTCATCTTAAAAGGATAATATGCACGCATACATCAAAGGGATCGGATATTTGTCTCCCCAGCCAACCTGGGATAATTCCCTTTTTCTGGAAGCGGTAAAAAGCCATCACGTGAATAATATGTATTGCCTTGCCCCGGATTATAAGCAGTACATCAGACCGATCGCCCTGAGAAGAATGAGCCGGTTAATACGCATGGGCCTTACCAGCGCGCTGATAAGCCTGCAAGATGCCGGAATTGATAAACCCGGTGCCATTGTTACGGGTACGGGAATGGGTTGTGTTGAAGATACGGAAAATTTTCTGACTTCCGTTGCTGCAAATAAAGAGGAAATGCTTACCCCCACCGCCTTTATCCGTTCCACCCATAATACGGTGGGTGCCCATATTGCCGTCCATCTGAAATGCCATGCATATAATTTTACCTACGTGCACAGGGGATTTTCCTTTGAAAGTGCCCTGGCAGACGGTCGGCTTTTGCTTGCGGAGAATGCAGCGGATGATGTTTTGGTTGGGGGACTGGATGAAACCTCGGAACACCATTATATCATTACCGGCAGATTGAATTACTGGAAAGTAAAAAAGACCCATAACCTGGAACTGCTATCGTCAAAAACCCCGGGTTCTATTGCAGGAGAGGGTGCGGCCTTCTTTGTGCTGGGCAAAGTCCCCGGTGTGAATGATTATGGCAAGCTGTTGGATCTGGATATGTTTGCCAGACCTGAAAGCGAGGAAATACTTCACAGCCGGATCCTGACTTTCCTGCAGGGGAACGCCATGCAAGCATCAGATATAGACCTGCTTCTGATGGGCTACAGCGGTGATGTAAAATTTGATCCGCTGTACGAAGGAGTTTCTGAGAAAATCTTCCCCGGGAAACCCGAAGCGTATTTTAAACATCTGAGCGGCGAGTACCATACTTCGTCCGCGGCCGGATTATGGTACGGTACCCGGATACTACAAATGCAATATGTCCCGGAAGTGTTGATGAAATCCACAACCTCACCGGGAAAAATTAACAACATTTTGATTTATAACAATTTCAGGAATGAACAACATTCTTTGATGCTTATATCAACATGACCCCATTTGCCTGGATCAACATTGTATTTTTTGCGGTATTGGCTGCGGCTCTTGTCCTGGTTAATTTTACCGGACTGGACCCGTGGTGGTTGCTGACCCTTCCGGTCCTCTGGTTGGGTATAACCGTAACGGGCTCTGCCAGGATATGTTCGGGCCTTTTTCTGAGGGCTTTATGCAATACAGGAACCCACAGGAATGAAATTGCCCTGACCTTTGATGACGGCCCAACGCCTGGGGTTACTGAAAAAGTGTTGTCCCTTCTGAGGGAAAATAACATTAAAGCAGCCTTTTTTGTCGTCGGGTCCAAAGCAGAGAAATATCCGGAACTGATCCGGGAAATACATAAGCAGGGGCACCTTCCGGGAAACCATTCGTTTTCGCACGGTTTTTGGTTCGACCTGAAAGGATATGCTGCCATGAAAGCAGAGCTGGATCGTACCGACAGGATCATTGAAAAGCATACGGGGCTTGACAAGCCTTTGTATTTCAGACCGCCATATGGTGTTACTACCCCGGTGCTGGCGAAAATAGTGCGTGAAAATAATTATATGGTCGTGGGATGGAGTGTGGGGATGTGGGACAGTACCTTGAAAGATATCCGGAAAATGATGGCAAGATTCAAAAAGCAGGTCCGGCCCGGAGCTATCGTCCTGTTGCATGATAATCATGGCCGCATCATCCCCCTGCTCAAAGAGATCATCCAGGAGGCGAAAAGACAGGGGTATTCCTTTGCAAGGGTGGACGAGACAGCATAATTCCATAACTGCCCAATCGCAGAATGGATGGTGAAACATAAAAAATTTCCTATATGAACCGTAAGATCATCTGGATTTTGACTTTTTGCTTTTCCTTGTGGATGCCCGGTTATGCCTGGGCACAGCCGGAATCTTTTGTCCCTGTTGCGGACACATCCGTCGTTTTGAAAGAACTGACAGCGTCCATACAACAAACGAAGACCATTCAAAGCAAATTCCGGCAATTGAAATGCCTGGATGTTTTAGAGGAGGAGATTGAATCGTATGGGGAGTTTTATTATGCCAGAGAGGACAAAGTAAGATGGGAATATATGAAACCGCTTACCTATCTGATTGTGATCAATGGAGAGAACATATATATAAAAAGCGATAATGAGGTCAAAGCATATAATTCGGGCTCAAATAAATTTTTCGAGCAGATGAACCGTATATTGATCGGAAGCATTCAGGGAGAGATCCTCCGGGACCGGGAGCTTTTCCGGATCCTTTATTACGAAGATGCCGGTCATTATCTGGCTGTGTTGCATCCCCGAAAGGAAGCCATGCAAAGGATGCTTGATCATGTGGAAATGTACTTTGATAAAAACGACTTTTCGGTAAGCAGGCTTATTTTCATGGAGCCTGCCGGGGATTTTACACGAATTGATTTTTATGACAGGATATTCAATGAACACATACCCCGGGAAGTTTTTACTGTGGATTAGTCTTCTGCTGATAATTCAGGGATGTTCTTATGAATCCCTGAGGGAAGCGCAGATAAGCAATGGCGTAAGCCCCGTTTCATTCAGTTTTTTCGGCGAGGATACCCGGACGATGATAAGCACCGCAAAAATGCGGATCATGGGATTTTCATCCGGTGGTTACCTGATCGTGAAGAAATTCGGTCATGCCTACCGGTTGAATTTCACCAATCAACTGGGCATGACCTATTTTGATATTACCCTGACACGCGATGCATATGAGATAAACCATATCATTGAAGAACTGAACAAACGGGCATTAATGCAGAAGATCGGATCATTTTTTCAGGTACTTTTGTTCAGTGATGGAGATCCTGATCAAATGGTTTTCCGGAGAAAAAACGGCCGTATGATCATCAAAGATCCTGCGGCCCGGAATGTTTTTGTTTTGGACGGGGACAACCTGCTGAGGGAAAAATCACAAAAAGCCGGCTGGAACAGGATCCGGATATTTTATGAAGATTATGAACAGGGAAGGCCATACAGTCTCAGGATAAATGAAACCGGGCTGATAAGAATGAAGATGGATATAAACGTGCTAAAATATAAATAGAATGTTGCGTGGCGATTTTTATGAAATAACCCATCTTTCGCATAACCAGGATGGGTCAATGCTGGCAGGCATAGAAATAAACAAGGGACATGAAATATTTAACGGCCACTTCCCCGGATTTCCGGTAGTACCCGGCGTGTGCATGATACAGATCATAAAGGAAGTGGCTGCTGAGATAACAGGATTAAAGCTTATCTTGTCAAAGGGAGACAATATCAAGTTTTTGCGCCTCATCAACCCCGATCTGGACCCATCTTTGATGATCAGGATTCAGCATAAAGAGCAGAACGATGGACTGATTAAGACCGAAGCCAGGATATACAACCAGGAATATACCTTCCTGAAATTCAAAGGACAATTTTCAATTGATCATACGCACTAATTCCAGGCCTCCGGCAAAACATGGATCATTTTCAAAAAATAAGGCAGGACTTTCTTGATCTCCGGTGTTGTGTCATCATCCCAACATACAACAACGACCGTTATCTCGAACGGGTAATAGACAAGACAAGGGAATATACGGATCACATCATTGTGATCAACGATGGTTCTACAGACCGTACCGCCATCCTGCTTGATGGCCTCAAAGAGGTTGATGTGATTGAATTCAGCCACAACCGGGGCAAAGGATATGCGCTGAGAAAGGGATTCATGCATGCCAGGCAAAATGGTTTTAAGTATGCCATTACGATCGACTCGGACGGGCAACATTTGCCGGAGGATATTCCCGGGTTTATAAGTAAAATAAAGGAAGAGCCAGGTTCTTTGATCGTGGGGGCACGGAATATGGATCAGACGGATGTGCCGGGGAAAAGCAACTTCGGGCATAAATTTTCTAATTTTTGGTTCAAGGTGGAAACCGGGATATCCCTGCCGGATACCCAGTCGGGATATCGATTGTATCCCCTGGAGCCTTTGGGGAATATGAAGTTTGTCACACGGCGCTATGAATTTGAGACCGAGGTTCTGGTCAGGGCTGCCTGGAAAGGGATCCCTGTAACCTATGTTCCTGTGAGGGTTATCTATCAAAAGTCCGGGGACCGGGTGTCCCATTTTCGTCCCTTCATTGATTTTACGCGGGTCAGCATCCTGAACAGCATCCTGGTTCTTCTTGCCTTTTTGTGGTTCCGTCCCATCATGTTTTTACGTACCCTGACCTGGAAACGGATCAGGGAGTTTGTCCGCCGCGACTTAATCATGAGCAGGGATACGAATATAAAACTGTCGGCATCGGTAGCCTTTGGTATTTTCATGGGTTTACTGCCGATTTGGGGATGGCAGATGCTGACAGCCGTCTTCCTGGCTGCTTTGTTGCGGCTGAATAAGATCATTGTGCTGGTTGCCGCCAACATAAGTTTGCCGCCCATGATCCCGCTGATCATATATTTCAGCTTTGTCACCGGGTCCTGGGTGACCGGGGGGAGTGCTTCGCTTTCATATTCTGACGGGATCTCCTTCGAAACGATCAGGAACGACTTCCTGCAGTACGCTGTCGGGGCTGTGGTTCTGGGCGTGATCGCAGGATTGGTTTCTGGCCTTATTACCTATATCCTGCTGACCATTTTTCGGAAAAAGCGCGGCGATGATAAAGTCCGGGATTAAATGAATTATTTTTGAAACGTTTATGATAAATCCTTTTATATCGGCATATAGTTATTTCAGTAAGCGCCGCCGGACCTTTCTGCTGATCATATTGTTGCTTGCATTGGGGGGGGGATATTTTGCTTCCGGTTTACGCCTGGAAGAGGATGTTCTCAGACTTGTTCCGTCGGATGGGCCGAAAGATCGCTACCAGATGGCCCTGAAAAACACAAAGATGCTGGATAACATGGTGATACGCATTTATCCTGCGGATACCGCACATCCCATGGAACCGTCCCTTCTTATTAACTACGGCGATGATTTGTTTTCCCGGTTGCAAGACGGGAACTACACACACCTGATCCGGAATATCCGCTATAATTTTTCGGATCGTGATATGGAAGAAGTATTCGGATTGTTTTACCATTACCTTCCGTATTATTTGGAAGATGAGGATTACAGGAGGATAGACTCCCTTCTGACACCGGAAGCGATCGATAAGGCGATGCATGAAAATTATAAATTTCTGATCTCTCCGGCCGGCATTGGGATAAAATCTTTTTTGATCCGTGATCCCCTTGGCATAACCTCCCTGGGCCTGGATGAGCTCAAAGCTTTTCAGCCGGATGATAATTTTGAGATTTTCCGAAACCGGATATTTACACGGGACCATCAAAATCTTTTATTGATCCTTACACCAGCCTTTCCTTCAAGCGAGACTTCCCGCAATCAGCAATTGATAGATCATATTGACCGCACCATATCGGCGCTGAACAGGGAATATGGCCCTGGGGTACAGGCTGAATATTTTGGCGGGGTTGCCGTGGCCGTTGCCAATGCCCGCCGGATCAAAAAGGATGTCATGCTGACGGTCGGCATCGCCTTTCTCCTTATCCTGACCTTCATGATGATTTATTTCAGGCGCAAAAGCATCATTCCGGTGATCATTGTACCGGTGCTTTTGGGTGCCCTGCTTGCCCTGGGAATAATATCGCTGGCCAAAGGGACCATGTCGGCCATAGCTCTGGGTGTGGGCTCGGTTTTGGTCGGCATTGCCATCGATTATGCATTGCATTTTTTTACACATTATCAAGCCACGGGGTCGGTTAAAAAAGTATTGCGCGATATCAGCCTGCCCATATTGATAAGCTGCGTAACTACTGCCTCCGCTTTTCTTTGTCTTGAATTAGTAAGTTCTTACGCTCTTAGGGATGTGGGGGTTTTTGCAGCCCTGAGCGTGATCTTTGCCGCATTGTTTGCATTGCTCGTGCTGCCGCACATGGTCCGGGGCGGGAAACGGAAGGCAAAGGAACAGTTCATACACCGGTTTACTTCATATCCTTTCCACCGGAACATTTATTTAAAAGGGATTGTCATCCTGTTTACCATGATCTCGCTCTTTTATTTCAGGGATGTCCGGTTTGATGAGGATCTGGAAAGCATGTCATATATGTCGGAACATCTGCGCCGGAGTGAGGAAAATATCAACCGGATAAGCAATATATCGCAAAGAACCATATACATTGTATCTACAGGCCGGGATATGGATGAAGCCCTCCGGGCCAACAGCAGGCTGAAACCGGAGCTGGATGCATTAAAATCCGGGAAGCAGATACAAGATTACCTTTTGCCCTCTGATCTGCTGCTGTCGGATTCCGTTGCCGGAGAAAAGATTGAGCGGTGGAATACATTTTGGGACGGCAAACGGGACAGCACCCTGGCCAGGCTCTATAATGCAGGCAGAAAATACAAATTCAAAAAAAGTTCCTTTGATGAATTTAAGGATCTGATCCAAAAAGACCCTGGAAAAGCCAGGGATACCCTGAATAAAAAGTTAACCGGAATTTTCCTGAATGCGTATGTCAGTGCTGCCGACAGTGTGGCCACCATTGTGACAACCGTAAAGGTGCAACTGGATGATAAGGCCCTGGTTCACGAACGGCTCGGGGATATGAAAGACCAGGTGATCATCGACCGGCAATACCTCGCAATGCGATATGTGAATATGCTGCGCAGTGATTTTGGTTTGCTGGTAACTGTTTCATTGAGTGTTGTATTTCTCATTCTGCTGATCTCTTTCGGCCGTATTGAGCTGGCGTTGATAACGTTTATTCCCATGACAATCAGCTGGATATGGACCCTGGGCATTATGGGGCTATTCGGTGTGAAATTCACCATCTTTAACGTGGTCATATCCACCTTTATCTTCGGACTGGGCATTGATTACAGCATTTTTATCACACGGGGGATGCTGCAGCGGTTTAAATACGGCAGGGATAATTTGCCTTCTTATAAAACGTCCATATTCCTTTCAGCCCTTACGACCATTTCTGGCGTGGGCGTGCTGATACTGGCTTCACACCCTGCGCTCAAATCCATTGCTGCGGTGTCGGTGATCGGCATATCTTCCGTTGTATTTCTCGCCTATACCCTGCAACCCATTTTATTTGAGTGGCTTATCATGCACCGGGGCAAGAAACGCTTTGCCCCGGTAACCATGAAAGATTTCCTCTTTGCCATGCTGGCGCTGGTGATTTTTGTGGGCGGAACATTATTTTTAACCCTCATCGGGGCTTTATTATTATTCATCCTTCCTGTCGGAAAGAAGCATGCGAAGTATATGCTCCATTACCTGGTTATGCTATCTTTCCGTTTGGTGATCTATGCACCATTCAATATACGAAAGAAGATCCTGGGCTTTGATGTATCAAAATTTCGCAAACCTGCGGTGATCATCGGGAATCATCAGTCTCATATCGACATCCTGCTTGTGCTCATGCTTTATCCCAGGATCATTGTGCTTACGAACCAAAAAGTACAGCGAAGGATTTATGGCATCCTTGTGCGTATGGTTGATTTTTTTCCTGTGACCCCTGGTTTGGAAGATGCCCTCGAAAAGATATCGAAAAAGGTGGATCAGGGATACTCTGTACTGATCTTCCCTGAAGGCACAAGATCCGACACGGATCACGTCCAGCGATTCCATAAAGGCGCTTTCTACCTTGCGGATAGATTGCAGATGGATATTTTACCCGTGATCTTTCATGGTGTTGGGGATGTGTTGAAAAAAGGAGAGCTCTTTTTGCGCACCGGTAGGATCACCATGAAGATACTTGAGCGGGTACCTTTTGCGGATGCCTCTTTTGGCACAGGTTACCGTGAGCGATCCAAGGTATTCAGGAAATATATAACATCGGAATACGAAAGATTAAAAGAAGCATACGGAGGACCTGACTATCAGCGCAGGCAGGTATTGCGCAACTATGTATACCGGGGACCTGTACTGGAGTGGTATCTGAGGGCCAAGCTGCGGATGGAAAAGAATTACAAGCTGGTGAATGAAGCAGTACCAGCCCATGCACGGGTATTGGACCTGGGCTGCGGGTACGGTTTTATATCGTATCTTTTGCACCTGGTCTCCCCTGACAGGCAGGTCACGGGCATAGATTATGATGAGCATAAAATACAGGTAGCTGCCCATGCGTTCTTTAAAAATGATAAACTGCATTTCATGACCGGCGATGTAAGAAATGCAGTCCAAAATGAATTTGATGCCTTTTTACTGAGTGATGTGCTTCATTACATGCCTGGTGAAGCCCAATTGGATCTGTTGGCAAGATGCGCGGAAAGCCTGTCACCGGGCGGAGTGATCATTATCCGGGAAGGTGACACCGGCATGCGTGATAAACACCGCAGAACCAAAATGACAGAATTTTTATCGACCCGTATCCTGCGATTCAATAAATTGGAAGCATCCGAAGCATTGTGCTTCCTTTCAACCGAACGCATCCTGAAGCTGGCAGGGAAGTATGGATTGAAAACCGAGATACGCGGGGAAAGCCGGATTACATCAAATAAGTGGATACTATTACGCAAAGGAGCATAATGAAATATGATGCCGTTATCATAGGGTCCGGGCTCGGTGGGTTGCTGAGTGCTGCCATGCTGAGCAAGGAAGGAATGCAGGTGCTTGTCCTGGAAAAGAACGCGGTAATCGGAGGATGCCTTCAAACCTTCACCAGGAAAGGTCATTTATTCGATACCGGGGTCCATTACATCGGGAGTATGGGGAAAGGAGAGATCCTGAATATGCTGTTCCGTTATTTCGGACTCGCACAGAAGCTTCCTTTGAAACGCCTGGATGAAGATTGTTTCGATAAAATAATATATAAAGGGGAAAGCTATGCATACGCACAGGGATACGATAATTTTATCGACAAATTGTCACAAAAATTTCCACAAAGCCGGACGGAGATCCGTACGTATGTGAACAATATCAAAAAGATCTCTGCGTCCGTTGATTTTGATCACATGCAGATCTTTTCCCAGCAAACACTGATGTCTAATCCCTATTTCAGATACCCTGCTTCGGATTTCATCGATGATTCTACAAAGGATCCCGTGCTCAGGAACATACTGGCCGGATTAAATTGTTTATATGCAGGTGTGCCCGGAGTCACACCTGCATATATTCATGCACTCATCAATGCTTTTTTCATTCAAAGTGCCTGGCGCATTGTTAACGGGGGGAGCAGCCTGGCAAGGTTGCTTTCGGATATGATCACAGAAAACGGAGGGGAGATACGGAAGAATGCTGAAGTTGTTGCCCTGAATATGGGGAGTGGAAAACTGGATCATGCCGTTCTTCAGGGAGGTGAAAAAGTATATGCAGACCGCTTCATTTCCAACGTACATCCTTCGTTAACTGTGGATCTGGTGAAAGGGGAAGGGCTCCGGAAGCCCTATAAAAACCGCATCAAAAATCTCGACAATACGATTGGTACGTTTATTTTGTACCTTGTGCTCAGGGAAGATGCTTTCCCTTACCTGAATTATAATGTTAATTATTATGACCGGGATGATGTCTGGGGTACACGTTCGTATGATCCGGAACGGTGGCCGGATTTCTTTCTTTTATATACTCCGGTAACCAGCAATCAGCCGGAATTTGCCCGAAGCCTGATTGCCATTACCTATATGAAATATGAAGAAGTCCGGAAGTGGGAACACACTACCATTGAAAAGAGGGGCGACGACTACCGGTCATTTAAAGAGGACCGGGCGCAACGATTGCTTGCATTAATGGAGAAGGTTTATCCGGGGATACGGAACGCAGTAGAAAGCCATTATTCCTCAACCCCTTTGACGCTAAGGGATTATACCCATACGCCCCGGGGTTCGGTTTATGGTATCCTGCAGGATAGCCGGAATTTCATGGAGTCCATACTTTCGGCGCGGACAAAAATCCCCAACCTCTTTTTGACAGGGCAGAATGTCAATGTACACGGGATGCTGGGAGTGACCCTGAGTTCGCTCACCACCTGTTCCGAGATATTGGGTCAGGAATATGTACTAAAAAAGCTCCAACATGCGGTTTAAAACTTTTGGTAAAATACTAAAATACTTCTTTCTTGGCATGCTGATCCTTCTGGCCGGATCTCTGATCTATTTTTTGATCGCCATTCGGGTTGACCCGCCTGTGATCGAAGAAAATGTGGTTGCAGAACTGGAAACTTCATACTGTGGGGATAATTTCCGGATTTGTGGTCCCGGCCGGTTGCAGCATAATTCATTTGGCCTGTGGGAAGTGTTTGTAAAGGGAGATCCGTTTGAACTGGGAGTTATTAATGGAAAGCTGACGCATGACCTGATACGCTTTCAGGAAGATGCCTTTGTGGAACAGATCTATACACTGGTTCCCTCCAAAGCGTATTTGCATGTTTTAAAATACTTTATTGCCTGGTTTAACCGGAGTCTGGAAGATCACATACCCATGCGGTACCAGTTGGAAATATACGGGGTGTCCCTGTCCGCTTCAGATGCGTATGATTTTATCGGGGATAAATACAGGCGCATCCTGAATTACCATGCGGCTCATGATATGGGGCATGCCCTGCAGAATATGAATTTGGTGGGGTGTACGGCGTTTTCCGTATGGGATGAAGAATCGGCCGATGGCTCTCTGGTCATTGGGCGCAATTTTGATTTTCATGTGGGGGAAGCGTTTAATGAAAACAAGATGTTGCTTTTTGTGGAACCGGATGCGGGGCACCGTTTTGTAATTGTTACCTGGGGAGGAATGATCGGCGCTGTTTCCGGGATGAATGAACAGGGCCTGACCGTTACGCTGAATGCTGCCAAATCCGGCATCCCGTTTTCATCCGCTACACCGGTATCCATTTTGGCCCGGAACATCCTGCAGTTTGCCTCGGATATCAAAGAAGCCTATGCCATTGCGGATGAGAGCCAAACCTTTGTTGCCGAATCTTTCCTGATAGGTTCGGCAAAAGATGGAAGGGCAGCAATTATAGAGAAAACAGACGAAGAAACGGTGTTGTATCAACCGGAAGGTAAGCGGATCATCCAGACCAATCATTTTCTGGCTCCGGAACTGGCCGGTCAGGAACTGAACCGTGAGAACATGAAGAACACCGCTACCGTTTGCAGGTACGACAGGGTAAAAGAACTGCTTGATGGAATGGATGAAATAGGGCCCCGCGAAGCCGCCGGCATCCTCCGTGACCGGAAAGGGATGAACGGAAAGGATATTGGAATGGGCAATGAAAAAGCCATTAATCAGCTCATCGCACACCATTCCATTATTTTCAAGCCGGAACAACGATTGTTCTGGATCTCTGCCGGCCCTTATCCTTTGGGAGAATACTTGTGTTATAACCTGGATTCGGTATTTGCACATTTCCCGGCGGCAGACTCCGGATTACTTTTGTTTGAGCAAAAAGAAACCCTGGAAGCCGATCCTTTTCTGAAATCTGAAAAGTATGCCAGGTTTGTTGAGTATAAAGAACATGCCGCAGAAATTACACGTGCCCTCAAAGAAGGCAGGGATACTACCTTTGACGCCGGTGAGTTTATCCGGCTTAACCCGGAATATTTCATGAGCTATAAATTGCTTGGGGAATGGTATCAGCAAAAGGATCAATGGGAGAGGGCTGAAAAGTACTACCGGGAAGCACTGACAAAGGTCATTCCGACCGAATACGAACGTAGGTCCGTGCAGGACAAACTGGCTGAAGTAACGGATAGGAATTGAAATTTATGCATGATGATACCCGATATTGAAAAACTGCGCCATCCGGAGATCAAAAAATTTCAGAACAGGAGCATTCCTCCCATGCTGGAATATCTGAACGAAAGATCCCCCTTTTACAGGGAGATGTTCAGGAAAGAAAAAATTCAGATCGACAAGATCCGGACCATTGAAGACCTGGCACACATACCCCCGACCAAAAAAGAACACCTCCATAAATACAACGACCGGTTTATTTGTGTGCCGGACGAAAAGATCGTTGATATCGTGACGACCTCAGGGACCCTGGGAGACCCGGTGAAATTTGTCTTGACCGACAGGGATCTGAACAGGCTGGCATATAACGAATATTTGTCTTTTCTGTGTGCCGGCGGGAGCAATAAAGATGTATATCAGCTGATGACCACGCTTGACCGGAGGTTTATGGCCGGGATGGCCTATTTCCTGGGCATACGCAGGATGGGCGCTTCGATTGTGAGGGTAGGCAACGGTATGCCCGAACTGCAGTGGGATACCATAAAACGGATACGGCCCAATGCGCTGATCGCGGTCCCTTCTTTCCTGATAACCTTGATGGAATGGGCTGAAGCAAGAGGGATAGAGTATCATTCCTCTTCGGTTACCAAAGCGGTCTGCATCGGCGAGACACTCCGGAACCCGGATTTTTCCTTGACAACACTGGCCGGGAAGATCAGGGAAAAATGGGACCTGCAACTTTTTTCAACCTATGCTTCCACGGAAATGGCCACGGCTTTTACAGAATGCGAATACGGAGTGGGTGGCCACCATCATCCTGAACTTATCATTGTGGAGTTCCTGGATGAACATGATCAGCCGGTTGGCGAAGGTGAAGCGGGAGAAGTGACCATCACAGGACTGGGTGTGGAAGGGATGCCACTGTTGCGGTTTAAAACCGGGGATGTTTGCCATCATTACACAGAACCCTGCCTGTGTGGAAGAACCACCATGCGCCTGGGCCCTGTGATCGGGCGGAAAAACCAGATGATAAAATATAAAGGTACTACGCTATATCCACCGGCTTTGTACGACATCCTTGATAATGTCGCGGAAATCAAAAACTACATTGTGGAAGTGAGCACGAATGAGATCGGAACAGACGACATTACCATTCGTATGGGTTGCCGGAATCCATCTGCAGGGCTTGAGAAACGTATCAAGGATCATTTCCGGGCCAAATTGCGGGTCGCTCCTTCCATCGTGTTCGATGAAGTGGAACGTATTGAGCAACACGCACATCCTGAAGACAAACGCAAGGCTGTTAGATTTATCGATCACCGGAATGCCAGATAAAAAATTTGGGGAAATTTTTTTGGCAGGCATAAAATTTGTTAATTTTAGGTTTGAATTGGCAAATATTAAAATGTCGTGTTATGAAAAAATTTTTTATTTCTGCAGTTCTTGTATTGTTTTTTGTTCCTGTGGCTCAGAGCCAGGATGCCGCCATGATCTTCAAAACACATGAGTGTACATGGTTCGGACTTGATTTTTCGAAGGTCAAGCTTATCGGATCGGAAGGCTTTTCGGATCCCTTTGAGATCAAGGATCGGTACTTTGAAGCATGGAACCAGTTGTTTGTGTCTGAACCGGATAA
Organism: Bacteroidales bacterium; assembly: GCA_018400295.1. Lineage (GTDB taxonomy): Bacteria > Bacteroidota > Bacteroidia > Bacteroidales > B18-G4 > M55B132. The sequence goes on from JAGYMZ010000017.1 coordinate 25,153, forward strand.
ATATGATCTCGGGGAAGCGTTCATGAAGGATGAAGTGGATTTCAACCTGGATGTGGTGGAAGAACGTAATGCCATGCCCAAAGCCAGTGAGCTGGTCATGGAAGGGGATTACACCCTTGGTGAAGACGATGTGCAACAAATGATCAGTGAGTACAATACCGGAGGTAAAGATGGCCTTGGCGTGGTCTTTATCATGGAAACCTTTAATAAAAATGAACAGGAAGGAACCATGTGGGTTACGTTTTTTGATATGAACAGCCGTGAGGTGCTCCTTACCAAAAGGATGAAAGGAAAAGCCGGTGGATTCGGATTGCGTAATTACTGGGCAAAGTCTTATTATAATGTCCTGAAGGATATTATGAAAAAGAAATACAAGGAATGGCGTAAAACATATGCGCATTAGCGTTCCGGACCGGAAAAGAGGTGCTCAGGACCTGGCTTTCAAAAAAATACTTTTGACAGGATGCACCTGCTTTTGAAATATTCAGAAGCCGGGGAAGAAAATTTGCAGGAATGATGTGTTATCCCCGGCCCGGGGTTGGTTAATGAAATTCTTGCCGGATGTAAATAATCTTTGCATAGCATTCGATCCCGGTTTAATATGTTGTAATTTTATCAGGGAATTGGCAACGGATTATTCATATAAACCATCTTACAATGAAAAAAACAGGAATTATTCTTTTGGTATGTGTTTTTTTGGCAGGTTCTGCCAATATTATGGCTCAAAAAATAAAAATAAAGAAAGGCAGCCTGGATTTTTTGAAGGGGACTGAAGTGTTGAACGTTACCTTTGATTATTCGGGAATGGGTGTGGGTAAATTTGATAATGAGGAGGATTACATTGAAAAGAAACGGAAGGATTATAACGAGGACGAACCGGGTAAAGGCGACCGCTGGGCGGAGCACTGGGTCAATGACCGGGAAAAAAGTTATGAGCCTAAATTTATGGAGCTGTGCAACGCATATCTTGAGAAGGCAGATATTGATGCAAAAAAGGATCATCCTGAAGCAGAATATACGATGATCGTCCATACCGTCTTTACGGAACCGGGCTTTAATGTGGGCATAGCACGAAAAAATGCAGAAATCGATGCGGAGGTTTCCATCGTGAAAACTTCCGCCCCGGATGATGTCAAAGCCTTCATTACGGTCAAAAAATCCCCCGGAAGGTCTTTCGGTGGTGGTGATTTTGATACAGAGCTCAGGATATCCGAAGCGTATGCCAAAATGGGCAAGGAGCTTGGAAAGTTGATATATAAAAAGACGAAATAAAAACAATTTCCTGCCGGCATCCCTGTTATTCTTCTTATTTCAGGGATGTCTTTTTTTGATGGACCCGGGTTCTTACTTTTTCTGTTTGGTATTTACTACCTTTGCCGTTTTTAGTGCCCAATTATGGCTAAACAATCAGAAAATTACAACGGGGTCAAACCGTATTCGGATGAGGATATTTCCCTTGTTCTTGATCGTATCACCCGTGATGAGACATTTCCGAAGTTGATGGACTATGTTTTTCCTGGGGTTCCCCTGGATACATTGATAGAGAAGCTGAAGTCCTTTCAAACCATACGTGATTTTCAGATGAATTTCATGGCAAAAGCCGTGAATGGCATTTTAAAGAAGACTTCAGCAGGGCTTTCATACGATGGACTGGGAAAGATATTGCCCGGCCGTTCCTACCTTTACCTGGCCAATCACCGGGACATTATCCTGGATTCTTCCATACTCCAGCTGGTTTTGGTGAAGCAGGGAATGGATACCACCGAAATTGCCATTGGCGACAACTTGATGATCTCCGATTTTGTAACGGATATAGGCAAATTGAATAAGATGATCCTCGTCAAGAGGAACGGCTCCCGGCGTGACCTCTTGCAGTTTTCGCAGAATCTATCCAGATACATCCGCGATTCGGTGACCAAGCGAGACCAGTCCTTCTGGATCGCCCACCGTAACGGCAGGACTAAAAACGGGGATGACCGCACTGATGCCGGATTGCTCAAAATGCTATATATGAGCGGGGCAAAGGATTTTGTGAAAAACCTGGAAGAGCTCCGGATCGTGCCTGTGGCTATTTCCTACGAGATCGAACCCTGCGCATTCTTAAAAACACGGGAAATATACATGTCGCAGGACAGTCCTTATGTCAAGAAACCCGGGGAGGACCTGGAAAGCATCCTTACCGGGCTGATGCAGGACAAAGGACGGATACATCTTTCCTTCGGCGATGTGGTGCACCCTGGCGGGTTGGACATCGCAGGCGGGTCCCTGAATGAAAAACTCACCAGTCTTGCCCGGCATATTGATGCATGCATGCACCGGCAATATAAGCTGTGGCCGAACAACTATATCGCATATGACCTGTTGTACGGGGATACATACAGCAAAAGGTATTCCCCCCGCCAGAAAAGGGAATTCCAGGAAGGCCTTGCACTTGCCTGTGCAAAGATCAAGGGCGACCCGGAGGAAATCCAGAGGATCTTTCTGGAAATGTACGGGAAGCCGGTAGAAAATAAGCCTGTGGCGGACCGTTAAAGTACATGCGGTATCACTGCCCTGCGCCTGGGGGGATAATCCTCAAATGTTTCTTTGTACCATTGATGGTGATCTCTGGCTCGGGGGATGAGATTGGCTGCGGTCCAGACAGCAAAAGACAGGCCGGCCGGGTTCCACATCATTACAGCATAGCCGGCCCATTCCACGATCTCTCCAAGGTGGTTCGGACAGGATACCCAGCGGAACACCCCTCCCCGGGGAATCCGGTATCCGTTCGCAGAACTTTTGCGGAGTTGTATCAGCTTATTGTCTGCCCACCAGTTTAACGACATTCCTGCGATAAACAAAATCAGGCCCGCAATAAATGGAATACCGCTTAACCAGCCTGCGGGGTATATCCCTCCGTAATTTCCCAGGAAGTAACCAATGATGAAGCCGTTGACAAGATTGAAGAACACGGCCATGAACACAATGACCAACGGCATTTTCTTTCCATGGGTACGGAGCCGGAAAGGAAAGACCAGTACACGGTTCACATAATGAACAATGAACAGTAGGAACAACACCCAGACCACCGTGTTCTTTTCTCCCTGTCCCAGGAAAAAGAAAATGGCTGGAACTGCCAGGGCAGGCAGCTCCATAAGTATCCAGCCGGTGCGGTTGCCGATCTGAGGTCCCCAGCCGGGACGGGAATGCCGGCCGTAAGGTGCGGAGATCCTTAGCAGAAGCAGAAAGGTGAATACAGCCACGGCGATCCAGATATAAACGATGAGGTAAAATGAGGAAAGGCTCAGCATACGAACGGATTTTTGCCTAAAAATAGGGAAAATAAATCGAATCCCCTATGCAGTGGCGCTCCGGTTCGGCATTTTATTATTACTTTTGGCCTTTTAAATAATTGTTCGTTCCCTATTTATGACGCGGTTATGACGAAAAAGTTCGATCCAAAGGAGAATTACTGCCACAGCAAAGAAAAGATCGGTTACGTAAGCAGAAAAGAAGCGACACAGGAGACCTATGACCGGATAGGATTTATGTCCGGACTGGAAGTTCACCAGCAACTTAAAACAAAAGAAAAGCTTTTTTGTCATTGCCCTTCCGGCGTATACAATTCCAGCGATGATTATGATGCGGAGCTGATCCGCCACATGCGTCCTACCCTTAGTGAACTGGGCGAATATGATGGAACTGCATTGATGGAATTCAAAACCCGCAAGCAAATTGTTTACCGCCTGAAGAATGAAACGGCATGCACATACGAAGTGGACGATACCCCGCCATTCCCTGTAAACCGGGAAGCGCTGGAGATAGCCATTGAGATCAGCCTGCTTTCCAAGCTCAATATTGTGGGAGAGGTGCACATAACCCGGAAACAATACCTGGATGGCAGCATTCCCACCGGTTTTCAGCGCACTGCCATCATCGGTGTGGAAGGGGCCATACCACTGAAGCATAAAAATATCCGGTTAATACAGCTCAGCCTGGAAGAGGATTCCTGCCGTGAGATATCCGACGTGGGCCATGTGCGTATCTTCAAAACCGACCGGCTCGGGATGCCCCTGATCGAAACGGTGACGTATCCGGATTGTGCAAATCCGGATGAAGTAAAGGAGGCCTGTGATTATATCCGGTTTTTAAACCGGTCGACCGGTAAAGTCCGGACAGGCATGGGCTCCGGACGCGAAGATGTGAATGTGAGCTGCCGGGGAGGTACACGCGTTGAGATCAAAGGGGTGGCCCATACAAAATGGATACCTGAACTTACCCATAACGAGAGCTTCAGACAATGGGCCCTGCTGCATGTCCGGGAAGAGCTTAAAGCCCGGGTTCCCAATTCCGGGATATGGAAGATGGACCACAAACAGTTAAATCCACATAATTTTAATTTTCGGTATAAACCTTTAAACAAAGCCAAAAAGGATCATATTAAGGTCGTGGCCGTGAACCTGCCTGGCTTTCACGCCCTGCTTTCGCATTTTACCCAGCCCGGGAAAATATTTGCCGATGAGATCAGCGACCGGCTCAAGGTTATTGCATGCATCGAAAAACCCAATATGACCCACACCGAAGCATTTAAGCAGATTATTTCCCGGAAAGACTGGTATAAGATACAGAAGCTGCTTAAATCCAGGGAAAGGGATGCGCAGATTGTTTTCTGGGGCCCGGAGGAAGATCTGGAAACTGCCCTGGAAACCATTGAGGAAAGGTGCCGCATAGCTTTTGAAGGGATTCCCAATGAAACCCGTAAGTCTTTTGAGAATGGAACCACTGTCTTTGAGCGCGTGCTGCCCGGGGCTGACCGCATGTACCCCGACACGGATTCCGCACCCATACCCCTTACGGATGATTATATTGAAAAATTGCGGGAAAGACTGCCCAGTGAAGTGATTGAACGCTATAAACAAATGAAGGAATGGGGAATTCCAGAAGACACCTATACATACATATTCAAGAAGAACCTCTATCCCCTGATGGAAAGGATCATCAAGGACCTTAAGCTGGATCCCTGTTTTGTGGGTACTTTTTTCGGGCATACACTAAAATTCGTGGAAGGACATTATACCCCCGCCACGGAGTTCAATTATTTCATCATTCTTTCCATGTTTAAATTCATCAAACGGGAAAAACTGGAATGGGATATTGCCGGAGAAATGCTTCCGGTCATCTATAAGCATCCCAAGATGGAATTTGCTTCCGCCCTTACGGTGATCAAGTATAAAAAGATCGAAAGGGAAACCATATTGAAAACCATTGCTTTCCTGAAAAACAAATACCGTGAAATTGGCCGTTCCGCGAACCGGGAAGATGAAAAGAACTGGATCATGGGTGAGTTGAGGAGCATGGCCCTTGGGAATATACCCTTGCGGGAACTGTCGGAAATAATTATCAATGAAAAATAACCCCCTACTGCTAAATTCGTTAAGATATGAGTGATGATTTCTTTCAGGGATACCAGGGCGATGCGCTGGAAGTGCTTAAAAAATACAATGTACGTGTCTGGGGTCAGTCTGAGATTGAAACGACACGGGGGCGCTTTGTAGGCACCATCCTGCCGCGTTCGGAAAATGACGACGACAAGCATATTGTGTTGAAGATCCCTACCGGCTATAATGTGGGCATCGATATCCGGACCATTGAAACGATGCAGGAAACAGGCTATAAAAAGGCCAATTACAAGATACCCGAGAAGGAGTTCCCCATCACCGAAGGATTGCCGAACGTGAAGCTTTTCGGGACCGGCGGGACCATTGCATCCCGGCTGGATTACCGGACTGGTGCCGTTATCCCTGCCTTTTCACCCGGAGAGCTGTATGGTGCCGTACCAGAGCTGGCCGATATCTGTAACCTGGAAACAGAAAAAGTATTTGCCGTGTTCAGCGAAAATATGGGGCCCATGCAGTACATGAAACTGGCCAGGGCCATAGGCAAGGAAATTGAGAATGGCATCGATGGCATCGTGATCGGTCACGGAACAGACACTTTGCACCATACAGGCGCAGCCCTTACGTTTATGGTGCAGAACCCTCCTGTGCCCATTGTTCTGGTGGGTTCCCAGCGATCATCCGACCGTCCCAGCTCCGATGCGGCCCTGAACCTGATGCATGCCATGTATACCGCAGGAAATTCCGACATAGCGGAAGTTATGGTATGTATGTTCGGCCCTACATCGGATGAATACGGACTGCTGCATAAGGGTACGCGGGTGCGGAAAATGCATTCTTCTTACCGGTCTACCTTTCGCACCATAGGCGATACCCCGTTGGCTACCGTTACCCGTAAAGGGTTCAGACACATTAAGAAAACATACAACCACCGGCGGAAAGACCACAAAGTGGAGATCAAGCCCTATTTCAGTGATGCGGTGACCATGCTGTATTATTATCCAGGGATGAAGCCGGATACGATCGACGCTTTGGTGGATGCCGGGTACAAGGGCATTATTTTCGTTGGGACAGGACTGGGGCATGTAAATAAGGAGCTGTATCCTGCCATCGAACGAGCCCATGCCAAAGGGGTGCATATGTACATGACCCTGCAGACCATCTGGGGGTACGTACACATGTTCGTTTATGATACAGGTCGCGATATGATGGCCAAGGGGATCATTCCCGCCGGGAACATGCTTCCCGAAGTTGCCTGGGTTAAGCTTAGCTGGATCCTGGGACAGACCGATGACCCGGAGGAGGTCAAAAAGATGATGCTCACTTCCGTGAATGATGAGATCACACCCAGGGAACCCTATAACGGATATCTGGTTTATCAGGGAGGTGTGCCGGAAGTGGAAGAATTTATCCGGAAAGTCCATAAATAGCTGATTGATAATGCCGGGAAAAGGAAATGGCAATGATCGCCTTTCCGGCTTATATTGAATAAGGCATGAAAAGAATCCTGATCATCGGCCTTTGCTTATTTGTTTTCCGGATGGTGCCCTGTGCGCAGGATACCCTTCGCGTAATGCATTATAACCTTCTTAATTACGGGGTTATTACCGACCACTGTACCAGTGTGAATAATAATGTGAACGATAAGAACCAATATCTCAAGACCATCCTGGAATATGCAGAACCTCATATTCTAACGGTGAATGAGATCAAGTGCAGTGTTCAGCTTTACGATAAGCTCCTCAACGGATGCCTGGATGAATATATGCCGGATATGTTCGAGCGGGTCGGCAAAACCTGTCCTTCCGTTACGGACCTCTCCAATATGATCTATTACCGTAAAGATAAGCTCTGTTTTCATTCCCAGGATGTTGTCCCTACAAATTACCGGGATATCAATGTGGTGAAGCTGTATTACAACGCACCGGACCTGGCGGCTACACAGGATACCATATTCCTGGTTTGCATGATCGCCCATCTGAAGGCCGGGAACGACTGGTATGATATGCAGGAGAGAGCGGATGAAGCGGCACGGGCCATGCAGTATATAGAACAACTGGATGGTATGGGCAACCTCCTGTTATGCGGGGATCTGAATGTGTATAACGGTAGCGAACAGGCATTCCAGACCTTCGTGAACCATCCCGTGGAAGATGCCCGTTTCTATGACCCCATTAATATGATCGGGGACTGGCATAACAACCCATCCTATGCCATTACACATACCCAGTCGACACATACGGTTCCCAATTGTTTTATTTCAGGGGGCATGGACGACCGCTTTGATTTTATCCTGGCTTCTGCTTCCATCATGAACAATGATCATAGAATGGCTTATATTCCTGGATCATACCATGCACTGGGACAAGACGGCCGGCATTTCAACAGCGCCCTGACCGGGGCTCCGCAAAACACCACAGTACCGCAAGATGTACTGCATGCTTTGTATGATATGTCGGACCATCTTCCGGTATGTATGGATTTGGCTGTGGAAAGCCACCTTGGAGTGGCCGAATCAATGCATGCCGGTTATATTGAAGTTTTGAACCCGGTTTCGGATGCGCTCAGGATCAATGTTAAGATCCCTGTCCATGGCAAGGTCTCTGTTCAGGTTTTTACGCTCCGGGGCAAACCCGTTAAAGCATATATGCTGAGGTCCCCTGCCGGGATGATACACCTGCCTGTTGACGGACTGTCTGCCGGGACGTATTTCGTCCGTTTGGCTACGCAGAGGGGTTTGTCAAATACATCAAGGGTTTTATTGCTTCCCTGATCCTGTGAACGGGCGCCGGCCTTAAGGAATCCGGCTGGGATTTTGACATCCTGGAAGATCATGGAACCGGAAGAGGGATCTCAGAGGACTACCTTGTTTTATCGCCGCAACCGTCATGGACGCTTGCCGCATGGATAGCGGTGGTCCTTTCGAGGCGCTTAAGCATCAGCGGCTGGCCGGATACGCAGTTTGGTGTTCTGAGGATTTTTCCCCTGCAAACTTGCATTTTTTCCTTTTATTTCGTATATTATGGTTGTTCGTATTGACGGGATCTTTAAATAATACATTTAGGATTGCGAATTAACCTTCGTAATGTTGAAAGGAGGAAACGCCATGCATAGCGATTTTTTATGCCCACATTGCAGATCACATTTACGGGTAGGCGATTATGTTGTATTCAGGATCAAAAAGAAAAAATGGGAAGGGGCCATTATTCTGATGCATCCTCAAGTAGGGAATTACCATGTTGAGCATCATCCGTCCTTTATTTTTGAAGAAGGGGAGAAGTTCGATTTCCATTGCCCGGTTTGTCAGCATGATCTGGCCTCCAGCAAGCATGAGGACCTGGCCATGGTCTTAATGCGGGATAACACCGGAGAAACTTACCAGATCTATTTTTCAACGATCGCAGGTGAAAAAAGTACCCTGAAGATGATGGGGGAACATGTGGAGTTGTATGGAAAGGATTCTGAAAAATATGTTGATTTCTTTACGCTAAGCCAGCTCCATTAAACCGTTTTCCCCTGAAGAAATTAGCATAAACGGAGACAACCAGGAGTGCAAGGTAGGCGTAAAGTGTAATATTGTCGACTACTTCCGGATTGCTGTCTGTTCGAAAGATCCGGTCGGTCAGATATTTTATGTAAGATCCCGGAAGGTCGTGTTCTCCGAGTTTCCTCAGGATTTTAAAATGCCAGTCGGTAAGCGGACAATAGCCGAACACATAAAACACCCCCAGAATAACCCAGGAGCCTCCCGTTAGCAGGAGGGTGGCGAGGTTCCATCGCTGTGTCTTTTTCCAGATCCACCCGAAAACATTAAACAGGATGAGGGCGGAGTGGAAAACGAGGAAAAAGTAATCGATGATATGGTAAAGCAGGTTCAAGATCACAAGATTAAAGGATAAAAATAAAGCATACCGGAAAAATATCAAAAAGCGGAAAACGGTCATTAATCTTCAGAAAAATCCTTGAGCATTTTTCGGTATTCGGAGAATACCGTAGCGCGTGACACGAAACCCATGTATTTGCCGTCCTTGATAACCGGCAGGTTATAATTGCCGGTTTTATGAAATTTGGCAGCTACTTCTTCCATGGATTCATCGGGTTCCACAAAAGTATCGGGCATGAACATCAGGCTGCTTACCTTGACCGTATTATATTTCTCAGGATTAAAAATAATGTTCCTTACATCATCCAGTACGACGATCCCATAGAAATTCTCAACCTTATCAATGACCGGAAAGATATTCCTTTTGGATTCGGCGATCACCCTGACCAGATCGCCGAGGGTAGAGTCGGGGGAGGTTGTTTTAAAGTTTTTTTCAATGAGCTTGTCAACGTGGAGCAGGGAAAGAATGGCCTTGTCTTTATGGTGAGTGATCAGCTCACCCCGTTTTGCAAGCTGGTGGGTATATACAGAATTCGCAACAAAGATCTTTATGGTAGCGTAGGAGATGGTAGCGGTGATCATCAGGGGAACAAAAAGTTCGTATCCGCTGGTGATCTCAGCGATCAGGAATATCGCGGTGAGGGGAGCGTGCAGCACACCGGCGATAAGTCCGGCCATTCCTACCATGGCAAAATTGCTGGTTATCAGCTCTCCAAATCCGAGGTAATTGACCAGGTCGGCAAAGAACAACCCTGTAAAAGCACCCATGAACAGGGTGGGTGCAAAAATGCCCCCGATACCTCCGGCACCGAAGGTTATGGCAGTGGCGATAACCTTAAAAAGTATGATGAGCAGCAGCAAAATAAAAACAAAGAACATCCGGTCTTTCAGTCCTGAGAAGATGCTGTTTTCAAATAAAATCGAATAGTCCCCTTTCAGGCAGGCATTGACCGATTCATACCCTTCTCCGTAAAGTGCAGGGAAGAGAAAAATGAGCACCCCCAGCAGAAAAGCACCAATAAGCCAGCGGTTATACCATCGTTTGATCAGGGAAAATTGCCTTTCAACGAAAATATACATCCTGGTAAAATATACTGAAACAAATCCGGCAAGAACACCAAGGAGTATATAGTAAGGGAGGTCTTTAAATTCAAATCCCATAGAAACTTCATAGGGATACAGCACAGCTTGCCCCAGAAAAAAATAGGAGGTCAGCACACCGGTAGCCGATGCGATCAGCAGGGGAATAACAGAGGCCAGGGTAAGATCTATCATGATCACTTCAATGGCAAAGACAACGGCGGCGATGGGCGATTTAAAAATGGCCGCCATAGCAGCTGAACTGGCCAATCCCAGCAACAGGGTGATCTGTTTATAATTGAACCGGATAAGTTGTCCCAGGTTGGAACCGATGGCTGCACCGGTAGCTACTGTAGGACCTTCCAGTCCGACCGATCCTCCAAACCCCACTGTAAAAACAGACGTTATTATGGAAGAAAATACATTGTGCCGTTTTATTTTACCATGAGATTTGGAAATAGCATACAACACGCTGGGTATTCCGTGCCCCACTTGTTGTTTGATCACAAATTTCATAAAGATCACAGCAATAAAAATACCTGCGGCCGGATAAATAAAATACAGCAGGTTGTGATAATGATTACTGAATCCGCTGGTGAGCAGTTCCTGGATCAGATGCACCCCATTCTTGATGATTACCGCTCCCAGTCCGGCAAGCACGCCAATGACCAGGCTCAGCATCATGATAAAGTTCTTATCGCTGATGTGCTTAATTCTCCAGATCAGGAAGCGTCCAAGAATTGTGTTTAGGTATCTGAGCACAGGCATAAATGTTTATATAAGGAAAAGTAAACGATGGTTATATACCTGATCACTTTTCACTATTTTAGCATCACTTTTCAAGGTGCAAAGTAAACAAATTTCATGAAAAAGATCATAACTTATAATGTGAATGGTATACGGGCGGCCATTAGAAAAGGATTGATTGACTGGCTGAAGATCATAGATCCTGATATTATTTGCTTACAGGAAACCAAGGCCCAACCGGAACAGATCCCCGTTTTTGATTTTGAAGAAATGGGGTATGTCAATTACTGGTTTTCGGCGGTGAGGAAGGGTTATAGTGGTGTTGCACTTTTGACAAAGGAAAAACCCGGTGCGATCGTTTCCGGTATGGATGTTTCAATATACGATGATGAAGGGCGCTTTATCCGTGCCGATTACGGGGATGTAAGCGTGATCTCCGTTTATCATCCCTCCGGTTCCAGCGGTGATGAACGGCAGGTTTTTAAGATGCGGTGGCTGGATGATTTTTACACGTATATCCACGAACTTAAGAAAAAACGGCCCAACCTGGTCATATCCGGGGATTATAATATTTGTCACCGGGCCATTGATATCCATGACCCGGTGGGCAATGCCAAAAATTCGGGTTTCCTGCCTGAAGAAAGGCAATGGATGGGTAAGTTCCTTGACAGCGGATTTATTGATTCCTTCCGGTATTTCAATCCGGAGCCGCATAATTATACCTGGTGGAGCTACCGCGCCAATGCGCGGGCCAGGAACCTGGGATGGAGGATCGATTATCACATGGTAAGCGAATCTCTCAGGGACCGGATGAAACGGTCCGTTATCCTGCCCGAGGCCAACCATTCTGACCACTGTCCGGTTTTGCTTGAGATCGATATGTGATTGTTATTTGCTGATCGTTTCGTGTGTCATCCAAAAAGATGTGAAAACAACTCTTCCACCTTTCTCACAGGAACGATCCGGATGGCATCGCTTTGCAGGTCTGTTCCCCTGGAATTGTAAGAAGAAATATAGATGCGGTCAAATCCAAGCTTGGTGGCTTCAGCAATGCGTTGCCCTATGCGGTTGACTGCACGGATCTCCCCGGAGAGCCCTACTTCTCCTGCGAAACAGATTTTCTTTTCAACCGGGATGTCTTCATTGGAGGATAGTACGGCTGAGACGACAGCCATATCAATACCAGGGTCGTCAACGCTAATGCCCCCGGCTATATTCAGGAAGACGTCCTTGGTCCCCAGACGGAAGCCGCTCCTTTTTTCCAGCACGGCAAGCAGCATATTCAAGCGCCTGGTATCGAACCCGGTGGTGGATCGCTGCGGTGTTCCGTAGGCTGCAGTGCTGACCAGGGCCTGGACTTCAATAAGCATCGGCCTGAGACCTTCCACCATGGCAGATATGGCGATCCCGCTGGGATTTTCATCCCTGTGTGAGATCAGAATATCGGATGGGTTGCTGACTTCTTTCAATCCCCTGGCGGTCATTTCATATATGCCCAGTTCCGAAGTGGAGCCGAACCGGTTTTTCACCGAGCGCAGGATGCGGTACCCATGATGCCGGTCGCCTTCAAATTGCAATACCGTATCTACCATGTGTTCTACGATCTTGGGTCCGGCCAGCATGCCTTCTTTGGTGATATGGCCTACCAGGAATACCGGTATGCCTGTTTCCTTGGACAACCGCTGAAATTCCGCAGAACACTGACGTACCTGTGAAATGCTTCCTGCGGCCGAATCGATCAGGTTGGAATGCAGGGTTTGAATGGAATCGATAATGATGAGCTGAGGGCTGACTTTTTCGATCGATTGCATAATGGCCTGGGTGGAGGTTTCGGTCAGGATAAAGCATCGATCGTTATGGATCTGCATTCTTTCCGCCCGCATGCGAATTTGCTGATCGCTTTCTTCCCCACTGATGTATAGGCTTTTAATATTCATGGAAAGAGCGATCTGGAGCATCAGTGTTGATTTTCCTATCCCCGGTTCGCCACCCAGCAATACCAGCGATCCTGGCACAAGCCCACCGCCCAGGACACGGTTTAGTTCATGGTTATTTGTATCGGTCCGTGGTTCTTTACCGGGAATGATGTCAGAAAGGGTTTTTGGAACGGATTTGCCGGAGGAGAAGGAAGGTGTATTGCGGCCTTTGTCCTTTTTTTGCTGTATGATCTCTTCAACATAAGTGTTCCATTCACCACATGAGGGACATTTGCCGATCCATTTGGGAGATTGGGCACCGCAATTCTGACAGAAATACATGGATGTTGCTTTCGCCATAATTTGCCGGTAAAAAAGTTCTTGCCGTGACTGGCATATATCGAGAACGGCTTTTCCTGGTTAAAAAGTATTTTTGATCTTCATGATCATACCGGAAGTGCTGTAGCCATCCAACAGGTCAATGGTTTTTACCACCCCGTTTTTATTTTCCACAATATCCCTTCCTACAATTTCATTCAGGGAATAATCGGACCCTTTAACAAGTACGTCGGGTTGTATTATTTTGATCAGCGCATAGGGCGTATCTTCATCAAAGAGCATGACAGCATCCACAAAACCGATTGCAGCCAGAACTTTGGCGCGTGAACTTTCATCATTCACGGGCCGGTTTTCCCCTTTGATGTTTTTTACGGAATTATCCGTATTGAGCCCTATGGCAAGTATATCACCGAAGCCTGCGGCTTTGGCCAGGTACTCTATATGCCCCGCGTGTAAAATATCGAAGCAGCCATTGGTAAAAACGATTTTTTTGTTCAGAAAATTCCATACTGCCACCTGGCGGCCAATCTCTAATTTATCTGTCAGGATTTTAGAATTAATATAGTTCTGCATTTCCATCTGTCATCCTCCTGTTTTGCATAAATATCAGAATAAACGATAAAGCTCCGATAGCCAGCATCATGATCGCCTGGGCGGCATGGGTCAATGTTGCAAACGAAGTGGCTGTTGCCGGATCAATTTGATACAGTTCATAAAGCAGGGATTTGGTTATAAAATGGTATGTGCCGATACCCCCGGGCACGGGTGCAACAATGCCAAGGCTTCCTATGGCCATGATGGTTACCGCATCCCCAAAATTAAGTCCCGAGATCCCCTGCATGGCATAGAATGGGAAATAGATCATAAACGAATAAAAAACCCATATTAAAAGCGTATATCCCAGGAATCTCCATTTATGTTGAATTTTTTTGATCGTCTTAACACCCTCCAGCAAGCCTTTGAAAAAATTACTGATCTTGTCAAAAAAAGGCAGCTTCCGTATGGTTTCCATATACTTTCGGATGATCAGCACCGAGAGGAAGATAAATCCGAGCAGGATCAGTACAAAAAACAGGATGGGTATATAGTTCCTCTCCACGTTTGAGAACAACGGGATTATGATGGTGCGGTTCACAAAATCACCCACCAGGTTCACCTGAAAAAATATTACCCCCAGGATAATGATGATCAGTATGATCATATCAAAGACCCGTTCGGCGATGACGGTTCCGAACAAGGAATTGAAAGGGATATTATCTTTTTTGCTGAGTGCTCCGCAGCGGGTGACCTCTCCCAGGCGTGGTACGGCCATATTGGCCATATAACCGATCATGACTGCGTAAAAGGTAGTGCTGGTGCGGGTTTTATAGCCAAGGGAGTTGATCAGAAGGTTCCATCTCATGGCCCGTACGATATGCGACAGGATGGCGGCAATAATGGCCATCCCTATCCAGAAATAATTGGCCTGCAGTATCTCATTCAGTACCTGGTGGATGTTTACCTTTCTGAAAGCCAGCCATAGAAACAACAGACCTATCAGCAGGAAAAAGATGTAATTAATAACCGAAAGTATCTTTTTCTTCAAAAATTACGTCAGTTTATTATTTTCACCGGGAAACAAGACTGCCGGTTCGAAGACTTTGGCTTCTTCAAAATCCATCACTGCATAACTTACAATGATGAGCAGATCACCGATCGCGGCTTTGCGTGCTGCTGCACCATTGATCGAAATAATTCCTGAACCTCTTTCTCCTTTAATAACATACGTATTCAGGCGTTCACCATTATTGATATTATAAATGTGGACCTTTTCATTTGCAATCAGGTTAGCCGCATCCATCAAATCCTCGTCGATGGTCAGGCTGCCGATATAATTCAAATCAGCATGCGTAACCCTGGCCCGATGGATCTTAGATTTTAAAACTTCTATTTGCATAGCGGCGCAAAATTAAAAAATTCAACGGTATTTGTCTTTTATTCTATGGTACTAAATTATAAAAATAATCATTATCCCACAGGAATATTATCAATAAGTCGCACGGATCCAAGGGTTGCAGCGACACATATCCTGATGCCGGAAACCTTTTGATGTTCCGTGAGCGGTTGTAAGGTGCTGGCATCAACAAAGGTAAAATATTCCACTTGCATTTCCGGTTGATTGTTGAGCGTTTTTATGGCCTTTGTTGTTATGCTGTGAAGCGGAATGTCGCCGTACTCGGAGCGGGCTTGTTTTAGTACCTGATAGAGAATGGGTGCGGTTTTTCTTTGGGCGTGACTGAGCCTTTGATTCCTGGAACTCATGGCCAGGCCATCCGGTTCCCGTTTGGTCGGACATGCAACGATTTCCACCGGGATGTTTTCCATCTCAACCAGCCGGCGTATCACAGCCAGTTGCTGAAAATCCTTTTCGCCAAAATAGGCACGGCCGGGTTGTATGATGCCGAATAGTTTCTGAACAACCACCGCAACGCCATTGAAATGCCCCGGGCGGCATTTCCCTTCCATGACCCTGGTAAGGTCCCCGAAATCATATTCCCGGGTTTCCGGTTCCGGATACATCTCTGAGGCGGACGGAGTGAAAACAAGATCGCAATGTTCTTTTTCAAGGGAATCAAGATCGCGGTGAAGATCCCGTGGGTATTTTACAAGGTCGGCCGGGTTATTGAATTGAATGGGGTTGACAAAAATGGAAACCACTGTGACATCGTTCTCGCTGCGCGCGCAACGAAGCAAGGACAGATGCCCTTCATGAAGGGCACCCATGGTCGGGACAAAACCCACTGATTTTCCGGCCTTCTTTTGTTTTTGCAGATATGCCCGGGCCTCTTTTATTGTTCCGGATACAAACATGCCCTGGCTTTTTTATTGAATGATTTCATATATGTCTTCTTCCAGCGTCCCTTCCGGCGATTCAACGATCCTTCCGATCTCTTCGCCGTCACGGAAAAAAATAAAAGTGGGCACACGTTCAATATCAAGGTCTGAAAGATCAACCGTTCCGGCTTTTTTGGACCGGTCCACGCCGATCATCTTCATGGCTGATTGATCGTACCCGCTTTCATCAATGATGCGCAAAAAACGCGGCACCTGTATTTTGCTGTCATGGCACCATGTTCCGAGTACGATAACAATACCGGTGCCGTCCAGTTTCTCTGCTATTTTTTCAGTCAGCGCTCTGCCGGGGACATATGATGCATATTCCGATTTCATGGGTTCCAGGAATTCCCCCCAATACAGCCCTTCGCGGTCAATGTACTCTATCAGGACTTCCCGGTCCAGGTCCGGATCCATAACAGCAACATTATTGCCTTGTCCCAGTAATGTCATACTGCCAGTGCAGGCAAAGATCAGGAAACAAAACAAGCTTTTCATCGTTAAATAGTTAAAGGGTTGTTCTATTATGGACAAAGATAGAACAATTGTGGCATTATATGTGTGGATAAAATTGAAGCCATCACTTTTTCAGAAAGATAAATACTATGAGCGAAAGATCATTTAGAGAAAATTTGGATTTGCTTATCAAGTTGTTCCGGAGGTTAAAGCATAAATCTTCGATAGACGAGATACATGGTATTGATAAAGCCTTTTATCAAAATTTTGAATACCTGCTGAATAATTATGAAATGATGAAGGACCAGATATCGAAAGAGCTGCTGGATAAATTTGGAGAGCCTGTTAAGGATATGATCGCAGGACTTGTGGAACAATTGAAAGACGAGTTGGGTGAGGATGTTGAAGATCTGGAGGATATTGAAGATGCTCCGGAGGCTCTGGATCCTGAGCCAAAAAGGGATACGGGTGAAACCATTGGTGATATAGATGCCAGGTTGCAAGATCCGGGCCTTACGGAAGAACAAATCAATGAATTGCTCGACCGGCGGTCGAAGCTGAAAAAATAAATACCATTCCCGAAGTTTTTTTTTCCACACACCCATGTGACATCTTAAATACTTACATTTGCCCTCTGAGGAAAGGGTGGAATCACTTTGTTTACGGGTCCGGCCTCAAATGAATGATGAAAACGGCCCCGTATTGAAGCGCATGTGTCGCCCTTGGATGATATATGACAGCAAAGAAATCAAAAGGAACCATGTGGAAGTATCCATGGGGGTACCGTGAGGGTTTCATCATCACCTTATCCGTCATGGTTGCCGGTTTTGCGATGCAGCTTGTAAAAGGATCGGGGGTTCACTTACCCGGATGGCCTGTAAATGGGATTATCCTGGTGGTGTTCATCCTGTATCTCATCCTGGTGCACAGGTATGTCAAACATCCGCTTATTCGATGGTTATCCAGTTCCGGGGCCGCGATAGCCTCGATCAGCGTTTTCACATTGCTGGTTTTATTAATGGGTTTTATTCCTCAAAAGGACCCCCAGGCAAATGATTTCCTGAAAATGACCGGGCTGGATCACATCACCCGTAGCTGGGCATACCTGCTGACCTCGCTTTTCCTGCTTATTGTACTGGGGTTCACCATAATGCGAAGAACCCTCCCTTTCAGCATCAAGAATACAGCTTTCTTTCTTAATCATGCGGGGTTATGGATCGTTATCGTGGCTGCTTCCCTGGGTTCGGCCGATCTGTGGCGACTGAGTATGTCCGTCAACGAGGGCCAGGTTTCTTTTACCGCTTATGATGCACAAAATAACGGGTACCGGCTTCCATTTGCCATCAAACTCATGGATTTTAAGATTGATGAGTATCCGCCGAGACTGGGGTTGATGAATAATGCAGACGGGTCCCTGAAGATTAAAAAAGGGGATAAGTTGTTTGAAGTGGTGGAAGGGTCGGAAGCGCAGTTGGACGGATGGAAAATGGTTGTTGTGCACTATTATGAGAATGCCCGGAAGAACCTGAACAGATATGAACCCACATCTATGGAGGGTGCTGCTCCGGCCGCTTTGGTGCTGGCTGTTGAGCGTTCGCAAAGGGATACTGTTTTGGGATGGATTTCCAGCGGAAGCCATAAGGTATCCCCGTCTTTTTTGCCCCTGAACCATGAGGTTTCCCTGGCCATGATCTCCCCTGCACCCCGGAAATACAGTTCGTCAATACGGATTTATGAATCGATGAACGAATATGAAGATTTTACGGTAGAAGTGAATGATCCAGTGAAATACAGGGGCTGGAAAATATACCAGGCGGGGTATAACGAAAAGAAGGGGAAATGGTCCCGGCTCAGCGTATTTGAGCTGGTGCGGGATCCCTGGTTGCCGGTCGTATATACTGGCATTTTTATGATACTCATTGGTTCACTGTACCTCGTCTGGATGGGCCGGTCTGCCAAACCAACTGCGAAGCAATGACCTGGTTAGAATTTCCATACTTTGCATTTTCTGCCATATTCCTGTGGTTTACAGGAGTGTTGTTGGCCCTTGTCCGCTTAAGAGGGGGTGCTGTTATCCTTCGGGATGTGCTGCTTATTTCCGGTACGCTTTTACCGCTTGCATTTGTCCTGTTGTTATGGGACAGTCTTGAGCGCCCTCCATTCAGAACACTGGCGGAAACCAGGGTGTGGTATACGGTTTTTATCACTGTGATCGGACTGGTTATTTACTACCGTTGGCGGCTTGTCTGGATGCTGATCTACACCATGGTTATGGGTGCTGTTTTTTTGATCATCAATTATGTGAATCCCGATACGTTCGACAAAACCCTTATGCCCGCATTGCAAAGTCCATGGTTTATCCCGCATGTGATCGTTTACATCATTGGATATGCATTCCTGGCTGCTTCATCCCTGATCGGGATAAAGGGCCTGTATCAGTTATACCGCGGCAAATCCCCTGATCACACCTTATGGCTTGCCGATAATGTGGTATACATCGGTTTTGCTTTTCTTACTTTCGGACTGCTCTTTGGTGCCCTGTGGGCTAAGGAAGCCTGGGGTCATTACTGGTCCTGGGACCCAAAAGAGACCTGGGCATTTATTACCTGGTTGGTTTATTTATTATACATTCATTTCAGGATCAATAAAAAAAGTGCCATTCGTACTGCCCTGTGGGTCCTTGCCCTGGCATTTGCGGTATTGCTGATCTGCTGGTTCGGAATAAATTATTTGCCTTCTGCCCGGTCAAGCGTGCACGTGTATTCCACATGAATTTTGCATTGCTTGCCACTGTCGTCCTTCCGGAATATCTGATCTGCGTCGCATCACAAGCAGCGGAATAATGTGCTTGTGGTGAAAGACTTCGAAAAGGCCTGTATGACGTTTTTGAACGGATCAGTGAATGTTTTGTTTATCTTCGTGTGATCAAACCAGTCAATTAATTATGATTAACAAGATCATTTCCTTTTCCCTGAGGAACAGGTTAATTATTGGTATTCTTACCATTGCGCTCATAGCCTGGGGTAGTTATAATTTCACTGTTTTATCCATTGATGCAGTCCCCGACATCACCAATAACCAGGTTCAGGTCATCACGGTGGCACCCTCCCTTGCCCCCCAGGAGGTTGAGCAATTCATAACATTTCCCGTAGAGATAGCCATGGCCAATATCCAGGATGTCGTTGAGATCCGCTCAATTTCACGTTTTGGTCTTTCTGTGGTCACCATCGTATTTAAGGATAATGTCGACCATTACCTAGCGCGGCAGATGGTGAGTGAGCAGATAAAGATTGCGGAAGGGGATATCCCTGAAGGGTATGGTATGCCGGAAATGATGCCTGTCACCACCGGCCTGGGTGAAATTTATCAATATGTGATCGAAGCGGAACCAGGATATGAAGACGTATATACACCCATGGAACTCCGTACGATTCAGGATTGGATCATCAAGCGGCAATTGTCCGGAATTCCGGGGATCGTTGAAATAAGCAGTTTCGGTGGGTTCTTAAAACAATATGAGGTAACCATTAAGCCCAGAACGCTGGTTGGCATGGACATTACCGTACCCGAGATTTTCGAGGCCCTGGTAAAAAACAATGAAAATTCCGGTGGAAGTTATATAGAAAAAGGACCGGAATTATATTACATAAGGGCAGAAGGCCTGATTGAGAACAAAGAGGATATAGAGAACATCATCGTAAAAAACATTGATGATGTTGCCGTATTGGTCAAAGATATAGCGGAGGTGAACATTAGCGCACCACCGCGTTACGGGGCCATGACCAAAGACGGGAAAGGGGAGGCTGTGGGGGGTATTACCCTCATGCTCAAAGGGGCCAATTCGGCGAAGGTGATCGGTGATGTGAAAGAACGAATGGAAAAGGTAAAAAAGACCCTTCCGGAAGGCGTGAGCGTTCATGCGTATCTTGACCGGTCTGAACTGATCTCAAAGACGATCCGGACCGTCAGAAACAACCTGGTCGAGGGGGGTCTGATCGTGATCTTTATTCTGATTCTTTTACTGGGGAATTACCGGGCAGGCCTGATTGTTGCCTCTGTGATCCCTTTGTCCATGCTTTTTGCTTTTTCCATGATGAATCTTTTCGGTGTGTCCGCAAGTCTGATGAGCCTTGGTGCCATCGATTTTGGCTTGATCGTGGACGGATCGGTTATCGTGGTTGAAGGGATCGTATACCAGATCCACAAGAATACATTGAAACGAAAGCTCACACCTGAAGAATTGCGTGAGAACATATATATCGCCGGATCAAAAGTCAGCAAATCTGCTGTATTCGGAGTGCTGATCATTCTGATCGTATATATTCCCATATTGGCCTTTTCGGGAATTGAAGGCAAGATGTTCAGACCTATGGCGCAGACTGTGATCTTTGCATTGCTGGGCGCACTGATCCTTTCGCTAACCTATGTACCCATGATCTCATCATTGGTTTTAAGCCGTAAAACAAAAGAAAAGCGGAATATCGCGGACCGGATCATTGCGTATATGCAGCGTGCACATAAACCCGTCCTGGAATTTTCCTTGCGCAACAAGATCCTTTTGATCGGGTTGGTTTTGATTGTCCTGGCCCTTAGTTTTTACCAGTTTTCCAGGATGGGCGGGGAATTTATACCAACGCTGGAAGAGGGGGATCTGGCGGCCCAGATGACCCTGTCCCCCGGATCATCCTTATCAGAAAGCATTGCTTCCACAACCAGGGCGGAAAAGATCCTGTTAACGAATTTCCCTGAGGTTAAGGAAGTGGTTTCCAAGATCGGAACCGCTGAAGTACCTACCGATCCCATGGCTATTGAGGATGCAGACATTATGATCATCATGAAGCCGAAGGAGGAGTGGGTTTCGGCCAAAACACGGGAAGAGATGATGGACAAGATGAAGAGCGCATTATCGGTCCTGCCCGGGGTGTCTTTTGATTTCACCCAACCCATCCAATTGCGTTTCAACGAACTTATGACCGGTGTTAAAGCCGATGTAGCCGTTAAAATTTTTGGTGAGGACCTGGGGAAATTGTCTGAAAAAGCACATGAAGCTGCCGGGATCATTAATGATGTAAAAGGTGCCGGGGACGTGAGGGTGGAACAGATCACAGGAATGCCCCAGTTAAGAATAAAGTATAAGCGTGACCAGCTGGCACAGTTCGGATTGAACGTGAAAGACATCAACCGTATTATCCGGATTGGTTATGGTGGAGAGGTGGCGGGTATTGTATATGAAGGTGAACGCCGTTTTGATCTGGTGCTGAGGTTGTGCGAAGAGTGCAGGAATGAAATGCAGAGCATTGAAAATCTTCGCGTAAACAGTCCCTCGGGTGAGTTCATCCTGCTTCAGCAGGTTGCGGATATTGAAATAACCAGCGGACCGATGCAAATATCCAGGGATGATACCAAAAGGAGGATCACCATTGGGATCAATGTCCGGAACCGGGATGTCGAATCCTTCATTGATGAAGTCAACCGTGACCTGGAGCAAGACCTGCAATTGCCTCCGGGATATTATCTTAGTTACGGGGGTGATTTTGAAAACCTTCAGAATGCCAGACGAACATCCAGCTTTGCTGTGCCGGTATCTCTTCTGGTCATCCTTGTGCTGTTGTATTTTGCATTTTATTCATTAAAGCAGGCACTCATGATCTACACAGCAATACCCCTGGCGGCTGTTGGGGGAATATGGGCCTTGTACCTCAGGGGCATGCCTTTCAGCATATCAGCCGGTGTGGGGTTCATTGCGTTATTCGGCGTAGCCGTTCTGAATGGTATTGTATTGATATCCTATTATAATCAGCTCAAGAAAGAGGGCGTGAATGACATTTATGAAAGGGTCCGGCGGGGGACCCGGTTAAGGCTCCGGCCTGTGGTGATGACCGCTTCTGTGGCCGCCCTGGGGTTCCTCCCTATGGCTTTGTCAACCGCACCGGGTGCGGAAGTCCAAAAGCCACTGGCCACAGTTGTGATCGGTGGATTAATTACTGCCACATTTCTGACCCTTGTGGTGTTGCCCGTGGTTTATATATTATTTGACAGGATAGGGAATGGCAGGAATAACATTCGTGCCATGGCGTTCATACTGATCATGCTGGGATCCGGTAATTTTCTGATGGCCCAGGATGCCGGGGAGATTGATCTGAACCGTGCTGTCCACCTGGCGCTGGAGCATAATCTCACAATCGAAAATGCCCGGATGGAACTGGAAATGGCCGGCAAAATGAAAAAGACAGCCATCGATCTTCCATCACCCGAAGTTGATTATGAGCGGGGACAGATCAATTCTGCATTGGATGACCACAGGTGGCTCATAACGCAGTCTTTCCATTTTCCCTTGGTATACGCTTCTCAATATAAATGGCAGAAGGAAAATGAACTGCTGGCGGAAAAAAACCTAAAGGTCATACAAACCCGTTTTATGGTTGAGGCATCCCTGATCTACCTCAACTGGCTGAAAGCCATAGACCGGGAATCGATACTATGTGAGCTGGACAGTTTGTACCGGGATTTTATGGAGATCCTGACACTGAAATACGAAAAGGGGGATATTGGCTATCTTTCGGTTACCATGGCAGAATCTAAGGTGGGCCGTATCCGGAACCAGTTGTTGCAGGGTGAAATCGATGTGAAGATCAAAGCCCGGGAATTGCAGAAGCTTATGGGAATAAAGGGGGATTGGATTCCGCTTGAAGGAGGATACATTAAATTACCCGCCCCTTCAATGCCGGCTCGTGCATCTGCCCCCTTGCTCGGGTATTACCGGCAGCAGATCGAATTGAAAAGGGCTGCGGTTGCGACCCATTCGATGAAACTTTTTCCGGACCTGAGGATTGGATATTTTAACCAGACACTGGAT